>RRBB01000157.1:0-26049 GCA_006543605.1 Rhodococcus sp. WS4 | reverse complement strand
GGGTGGCCGGCGCGGGCGGCGGGGTCGAGGCGTAGCGGGGGCGTCCCGTGGTGGAGGTCCGGAACGGACCGGAGACGGTCGAGACCGTGCCGGGCGAGGAATCCTCCATGTGGTGGACGCCGGCGTCGACGGGCATCGCCATCTCGTCGACGGCCAATCCGTGGTGGCGTTCGACCTCCCGCAGTTCGTCCCCGAACGCGGCGGCGGATGCGGGGCGATCCTCCGGCGTCCCGGCCATGGCCCGCTGGATCACGGCGCTGAGGTCGTCGGGGAAACCCTCGGTCCGCAGGTCCGGGACGGGCTGGGTGGTGATCCGCAGGAACTGTGCGATCACCTCCTCGCCGTTGTGCCGTTCGAACGCGGCGTGCCCGGTGATCGCGCTGAACAGGGTGGCGCCGAGGCTGTACACGTCGGAGGCGGCGGTCGGCGTCCGCCCCGACAGCACCTCGGGGGCTGTGAACGCGGGAGACCCGGTGACGGTGCCCGCCGTCGTCTCGAACGCCCCCGACATCCGGGCGATGCCGAAATCGGTGAGCTGGGGTTCGCCGTATTCCGTCAGCAGGATGTTTCCCGGTTTGACGTCCCGGTGGAGGATGCCCACCCGGTGCGCGGTTTCGAGTGCACCGGCGAGTTTCACCCCGATTCGCACGGCGTCGCTCCAGGGGAGGGGGCCGCGCCGGCGGATCTGTATGTCCAGCGAATCGTGGGGGTGGTACTGCATCACGATGTACGGCCGGCCGGTGTCGGTGGTCCCGACCTGCATGATGTTGACGATGTGCGGGTGGCCGCTCAGCCGGCCCATGGCGCGTTGCTCTCGCAGGAACCGTTCGAGGTTCTCAGCATCGAGCGCCGCGGTAAGGACCTTGACCGCCACGGTTCGATCGAGTTCAGGTTGCGCACACCGATAGACCACCCCGAACCCACCGTGCCCGATCTCCTTGGCATCCTCGAGACCGACCGCGGACAGCTCGGTTGTGAGGGTTTTCGACACCGACTCACGCTGGGTGGCGAGCGGGTCAAAATCGGTCATTCCACCACCTCTTCGCTCGTCATCGAGCATATCGCGGTACCGGTGACGCCGAGGCCGGTCACAATCGAGCGATGGCACATGTTCGAAGAATCGTGGATCTGTCGCACACGATCAGGCCGGGGATGCAGGTGTATCCCGGCGATCCGGTGCCGACGCTGATCCGGCATTGCACCCTCGAGCGCGACGGCTACAACGTGCTGGACGTCAGGATCGGCTCGCAGTCCGGGACACACGTCGACGCCCCGGCGCACCTGAAGGCGGGGGCCGCGACCATCGACCGGCTGGCACCGGAACTGTTCGTCGGCCGCGGCGTCGTGTTCGATCTCCGTGAGCTCGTTGCGCGGCAGGCGATTACCCGCGAACTGATCATGTCGCGAGCAGGCGACGCCGGTCCGGGCGACATCGCCGTGTTCCATACCGGCTGGTCTCGGTACTACGGAACGGATGCCTACTACTCGCATCCCTTCCTCGACCCCGCGGCCTGCACGCTGCTGCTCGACCGGGGCGTGCGGACGTTCTGCCTCGACGCCCCGAGCATCGACGAGACACCGGACGGCGACCACGCCGGGGCCGGTTACCCGGTCCACCATCTGATCGCCGACGCCGGCGGAGTGATCGGCGAAAATCTGTGCCGGCTCGACCGGATCGACTTCCCAGACCCGCTCGTCAGCCTCCTCCCGATCACGCTGGAGGGCGGCGACGGGGCACCCACCCGGGCCGTGGCGATGGAACTGGCCGGGTGACGCGTTCAGCCGCCGGCCACGGACTGCAGGATCTGCAGTTCCTGGCCGGGGGTCACCTCGGTGCCGACGCCGCCGAGTAACCGGACGTCCTCACCGTCCACGTACACGTTGACGTACCGCCGCAGGGCTCCGGTCTCGTCGCGAATCCGGCGACCGAGAATCGGGAACTCACCGGCGAGGACGTCGAGCACGTGAGACACCGTCGAGGTGGCGTCGAGGGGCACGTGGACGGAACGCTCCCCGCCGACGATCGACGCCAGTGCCCGCGGAACGTGCACCGTCACGCCCTCACTCACGATGCGATCACCGCGGCCCGCACGCACAGGACGTCGGGCAGGTGCGCCGCGACCGTGGTGAACGACGCTCCCTCGTCGGCGCTCCCGTAGACCTCGCCGCCGCGCGTGCCGAAATACACGCCGACCGGGTCGGCGGTGTCGACGGCGGCGGCGTCGCGGAGCACCACGTTGTAGTCGTGTTCCGGCAGCCCGCTGTCGAGGCGGGTCCAGCTGTTTCCGGCGTCCTCGCTGCGGTAGACGGCGAGCCGGCCGTCCGGTGGGATCCGTTCACGGTCCGCCTCGATCGGGACCACCCACACCGTTCCCTCGCGGCGGGGATGGGTGAGCATCACGAACCCGAAGTCGGACGGCAACCCGTCGGCGATCGACTTCCACGTGTCGCCGCTGTCGTCGGAGCGGTACACCCCGTGATGATTCTGGGCGTACAGCCGGTCCGGGACGACGGCGTCGCGGGCGATCTTGTGGACGCACTGGCCGAATTCCGGATTCGGGTCCGGGAGGAAGTGGGCCGCGATCCCGGTGTTGCGCGGCTCCCACGACGCACCGCCGTCGGTGGTCCGGTAGACGCCCCCGGTGCTCATGGCGACGTGCACCGTGTTCGCATCCCGCGGATGCGGCACCACGGAATGTGCTGCGGCGCCGCCGTATCCGGCTCCCCACTCCGGCCGGTGCGGATGGTCCCACAGCCCGCGCTCGAGGTCGAAGTGCTCACCGCCGTCCACGGACCGCCACACCGAGATGGGTTCGCACCCGGCCCACACGACGCCCGGACGGTCGTCCGTGTCCGGTCGGAGCTGCCACACGCGCTCGAGTGCGGCGTCGTCACCGTCGCCGAAGCGGATGGCGCCGTGATCCGGTTCGGTCCACGTGGCCCCCAGATCGTCGGAATGGGCGACGGTCGGACCCCAGTGCTCGGACCGGACCCCGACCAGAATGCGGGTGCGGCCCCCGCGGGTGTCGATCCCGATACTCGGAATCTCGTTCATCAGGAAGTGTGGGCCCGCCAGCGACCAGTCCGCGCGGTCACGGCTGGTGGCCAGCCACAGGCCCTTCTTCGTTCCGATCGCGAGCAGGACGGTGTCGGCTGCGCTCATGAATCCATCGGATCACTCGGCCCGGTGAATGGCAACGGTGGAACGGGAACCGTCAGCGGGCCGGGCCGTGCCCGATCCGCGACCGCAGATGGCTCAGTGCCCGGTGCTGGGCGACCCGGACGGCGCCCGGCGTGGTGTCCAGGACCCGTGCGGTCTGCTCGGCCGTCATGCCGACGATGATGCGCATGAAGAGGATCTGCTGGTGCCGGACCGGGAGGGTGTCCACGAGCTCGCCCATCTCACCGCGGAGTTCGCGGCGCAGGACGTGGTGCTCGGGGCCGTCCTCGACGTCGACGACGTGATGTGCGGCGGCGGAGCGTGCGGTCGGCGTGGACAAGCGAGTGGCGCGGCGCCGGGCGTCGGAGACCTTGTGCGCCGCGATGCCGAAGATGAACGACAGCAGCGACTTTCCCCGATTCTCGTACGTCCGGAGTGCGGTCATCAAGGCGAGGCACACGTCCTGGGTGACGTCGTCGGCGGTGGCGTGCGGGTGATCCACCGATTCGAGCCGGGTGGTGCAGTAGCGGTGCACGAGCGGGTGCGCGATCCGGAGAACCTCTTCGACGGCGTCTTCGTCGCCCGTCGCTGCGTACGGCGCGAGTCGTTCCAACTCGGCTCTGACGTCCAATTCGATCATGGTGTTCTCCCTGTTCCTGCGGCTGTATCAAGCCTCGGGGGAACGCGCGATCGTCGATAGGCACCGAAGGGTGCCTAACCGCCCACCCCTGGCCAGGACTTCATAGCGGGATCTAGGACACGCGCTAGATGAGCGCAGATTCGGCTACAGAGGTTGTTACCTTCGTGGCCATGGACCCTGTCCGTAACCCCTATGCGCCCGGTGCGGGGCAACGCCCGCCGGAGCTCGCGGGACGAACCAGGCAGCTCGACGCGTTCGATGTGGTGCTCGAGCGGATTGCGCGCGGCCGCCCCGAACGCAGTGTGATGTTGACGGGTCTGCGCGGGGTCGGAAAGACGGTGCTGCTGAACCATCTGCGGTCGGCCGCCATCTCTCGACGGTGGGGAACGGGAAAGATCGAGGCCCGCCCGGACCAGGATCTGCGGAGGCCGCTGTCGTCGGCGTTGCACATGGCGGTTCGTGAGATCGCGGGCTCGCATCGCGACCCGGACCGGGTGGAGGAGTTCCTCGGCGTCCTGAAGTCGTTCGCCCTGCGTGCGACCGCAGACAAGGGCATGCGGGAGCGGTGGCAGCCGGGTATCGATGCACCCGCGGTGAAGGGTCGCGCGGATTCCGGGGACATCGAGATCGACCTGGTGGAACTGCTGCTCGACGCGTCCTCCCTGGCCCGCGACGTCGGGGTGGGGATCGCGCTGTTCATCGACGAGATGCAGGACCTGGGCGCCGCGGACGTCTCGGCGGTGTGTGGGGCCTGCCACGAGCTCAGCCAGGACGCGGCACCGCTGATCGTGGTCGGAGCCGGACTGCCGCACCTGCCCGCGGTGCTGTCGGCGTCCAAGAGTTATTCGGAGCGGCTGTTCAGCTATCACCGCATCGACCGTCTCGACCGGGCGTCCGCGGATCGGGCGTTGATCGCGCCCGCCGAGCGGGAGGACGTGAAGTTCACCGACGAGGCACTCGACGCGTTGTATGCCGCGGCCGACGGCTACCCCTATTTCGTCCAGGCCTACGGCAAGACGACGTGGGACGTGGCGGCGGCGAGCCCCATCACCGAGGAGGACGTGCGAGTGGCCGCGCCGACCGCGGAGGAGGAACTGGCGGTCGGGTTCTTCGGGTCGCGGTACGAGCGGGCGACGCCGGCCGAGCGGGAGTACATGCGGGCGATGGCCGACCTCTCCGGGGACGACGGTCCGGTCGCGACGGCGGCGATCGCCTCGGAACTGGGCCGCAAACCCGCGTCGTTGTCTCCTGCCCGGGACGGGTTGATCAAGAAGGGCCTGATCTATTCGGCCGAGCGTGGATCGATCGGTTTCACCGTGCCGCACTTCGGTAGGTATCTGCGTGCGCAGAACGACTAGCAGAATCTAGCTCTCTCTACGGATTTCGGTAGAGAGTCGAAGATTGTCCTGTCGAGTCCCGGACGTGTGTTTCGGGTGCTGGCACTCGCCGCGGCTCCGGCGCATCCTGGAGTGACGACGAAGGGATCAGCGATGTCGGACACTGTCGCCCGCAAGGTCATCGGTGCACACCTCCTCGACGGCCGGATGGAACCGGGAGAGGAGATCTCGATCCGGATCGACCAGACCCTCACCCAGGACGCCACCGGAACCCTGGTGATGCAGGAACTCGAGGCGCTCCACCTCGATCGCATCAAGACCGAGTTGAGCGCGCAGTACGTCGACCACAATCTGCTGCAGGCCGACGAGAAGAACGCCGAGGACCACGAGTTCCTCCGCACCGCCGCCCTGCGGTACGGGCTGTGGTTTTCGAAGCCGGGCAACGGGGTCTCTCATCCCACCCACATGCAGCGCTTCGGTGTTCCGGGCAAGACCATGATCGGTTCCGACTCGCACACCCCGGCGGCCGGATCGCTGGGCATGCTCGCGATCGGCGTCGGTGGGCTCGAGGTCGCCATGGCGATCGCGGGGCAGCCCCTGCACCTGCGGATGCCTCAGATCTGGGGTGTGGAGTTGACCGGCAGGCTCCCCGACTGGAGTTCGGCGAAAGACGTCATCCTCGAGATGCTCCGCCGCCACGGGGTCAAGGGTGGGCTGAACAGGATCATCGAATACCACGGTGAGGGGCTCGCGACGTTGACGGCGATGGATCGTCACGTCATCGCGAACATGGGCGCCGAACTGGGCGCCACGACGTCCATCTTCCCCGCCGACGAGGCCGTCCGCGATTTCCTGCGTTCCGAGGGCAGGGAAGACGACTTCGTGGAACTGCTCGCCGATGCGGGCGCGGAGTACGACGTACACGAACACCTCGACCTGTCGACGATCGTGCCGCTGATCGCGAAACCGTCTTCACCGGGAAACGTGGTGCCCGTCCGGGAGGTCGCCGGTGAGGACGTCAGCCAGGTGGTGATCGGGTCGTCCGCCAATCCCGGACTGCGCGACTTCGCGATCGCTGCGGCCATGGTATCGGGGAGGCAGACCGACCCGCGCGTGAGCTTCGACGTCAATCCGAGTTCGCGGGAGATCCTGGCCGACCTGACCAAGATGGGCGCCACGCTCGAACTCGTCGTGGCAGGCGCGCGAATTCACCAATCCGGGTGCATGGGCTGTATCGGCATGGGCCAGGCGCCGGCGACCGGCCGGAATTCTCTCCGGACGATGCCCCGCAATTTCCCGGGGCGTTCGGGCACCCGCGAGGACTCCGTGTGGCTGTGTTCACCCGAGACGGCGGCCGCGTCGGCCCTCACCGGGGTGATCACCGACCCGAGGGACTGGGCGGAGAAAGAGGGGATGCCGTACCCGGAGATCACACTTCCCGACGAGGCCACGGTCAACACGGCCATGCTGGTGGGCCCGCTGCCCGAGGACGAGGCTCGGCACGTCGAACTCGTGAAGGGACCCAACATCTCGTCCCTGCCCGAGTTTCCGCCCCTGCCCGAGCGCATCGAGGCTCCGGTACTCCTGAAGGTCGGTGACAACATCTCCACCGACGAGATCTCGCCGGCCGGGGCCCGGGCCCTGCCGTTCCGCTCCAACATTCCCAAGCTGTCCCGGTTCACATTCACCCAGGTCGACGAGACCTATCCGGCGCGCGCGGAGGAGACGGCGAAGACCACCGGGCATTTCATCGTCGCCGGCGACAACTACGGGCAGGGGTCCTCGCGCGAACACGCCGCGATCACCCCGCGCTACCTCGGGTTGCACGCGGTGATCGCCACCTCGTTCGCCCGTATCCACTGGCAGAACCTCGCCAACTTCGGTGTGCTCGCGCTCGAATTCGAGAACCCGGACGACTACGACACGATCCGGCAGGGCGACGTGCTGGTCCTCGACGGAGTGCGGGAGGCCATTCGTTCCGGCCCCCATCTGACCCTGTTCGACTCGACCCGTGACGTCGAGATCCCGGTGCGTCATCGGCTGTCCCCACGTCAGGTCGACGACGTGCTCGCGGGCGGATTGATTCCCCAGCTGGCACGCAGGGAGTGATCAGCCGGTCGCCGTACACTCGGCGCCGATGAATGGAATTCACTCGCTGTGGGAGCGCATGAGCGCCATCAGCCCCGCGCCGGCACCCTGGATCGTTCAGCTCACGGCGGTGGTGGCGATGATACTCGTCCTCGAACCGCACGCGTGGCGACTCACCCGCAATGTGGTGACCATCGTGCACGAGGGCGCGCATCTGGTGGTCGCCCTGCTGTTCGGTCGAACCCTGAAGGGGGTGCGGCTGCACTCGGACACGTCCGGTGTGGCGATCTCCTCCGGGAAACCGACGGGGCTCGGTGTGGTCCTCATGACGTTCGCCGGCTACGTCGGCCCCGCCGTGCTCGGGCTCGGCGCGGCCTGGGTGCTGGGCACCCAGCACGCGGTCGCGGTGCTGTGGATCGGTGTCGTGGCTCTCGCCGCCATGCTGATCCTCGTCCGGAACCTGTACGGGTTGTTCTCCCTCACCGTGGTCGGGGCGCTGCTGTTCGGGCTCGTCTGGTTCGGGACGCAGGACCAGCAGGTGGGCGCCGCCTATCTGATCACGCTGTTCATGCTCGTCGCCGCCCCGCGACCGGTCCTCGAACTGCAGCGTCACCGCGCCCGCGGCGCGGCTCCGGAGTCGGATGCCGATCAGCTGGCGCGGCTCACCCGCATTCCCGGCATCGTCTGGGTGGGTCTGTTCCTACTCGTGACGGTGAGCTGCCTCGCGCTGGGCGGCTGGTGGATTCTCCGCCCCGTCGGGGGCTGAGCCGCCGCCGAGGTGCTCGGCCAGGATCGGTCCGATGACGGCGAGCGCCGCCGGATCGGTCATCTGCGCGTGCGGGTGGTCGACGGTGTGGGCGATCACGTCGCCGGCGATCCACGGCCGCCACGTCGCACTCGCGGCGACCGGCTGGGATGCGTCCCCCGATGCGCCGAAGAACAGCAGGGTGCCGTCGAAGCGTTCCGGCACGAAATCGGCGGCGGCGTCGATGACGTCGACGTAGTCCTCGTACAACCGGGTCAGGTGCTCCGGCCCGATCTGCCCCTCCACGTCGCCGCCGAATTCCCGCAGTAGTTCCGGGAGTGTCGGTGCCGGGGTGTCCCGCTCGGCCGACGCATAGCTGTCGATCATCGTGAGCAGCCCGACCTCCTCGCCGAGCGACCGCAACTCGACGGCCATCGCGTGCGCGATCACGCCACCCACCGAGTACCCGAGGAGGTGGTACGGCCCCCGCGGTTGCACACGCCGGATCTCCTCGACGTATCTGTGGGCGCGCTGCGAGATGGTGGTGAACCGTTCGCCGGGCACGGTCACGGCGGGGGACTGGACACCGTAGACGGGCCGGTCGGCGCCGAGGTGCGCACTCAATCCCGAATAGCACCAGGACAGTCCGATGGCCGGATGGATGCAGAACAGCGGCTCCCTGCTACCGTCCGGGTGCAGCGGCAGCAGCACCCCGAGCGCGGTCGAGGCGTCGGTGACGGCGGCGAAACTCGACGAGATCCGTCCTGCGATGCCCTCCGCGGTCGCGTCGGTGAAGAACCATTCGAGCCGCACCTCGACGTTCGTCGTGGCATGCAGCCGTGACGCCGCCCGGGTCGCGGACAGGGAGTTGCCGCCCAGCTCGAAGAAGTTGTCGTCCAGCCCCACCAGACCGGCGCCGAGAACGTCCGCGAACACGGTGGTGACCAGTTTCTCGGTGCGGGTGGTCGGTGGACGGAACCGCTGCGCCCGGGGCACACCGGGATCGGGGAGCGCCCGTCGGTCCAGCTTGCCGTGGGGTGTCGACGGCAGCGCCTCCAGCACTACGATCTGGTTGGGCACCATGTACCGGGGAAGGCGCTGTGCCAGTTCCGCCGACACGGCACGGGTGTCCACGACCGTGTCCGGACGGGCCACGACGTAGCCGACGAGCCGGACGCCGGTGTTCGGGGATTCGTACACGGCTGCTGCGGATTGCGCGACGGCGTGGTGGCGTCGCAGCGCCGCCTCGATCTCCTCGAGTTCGACGCGTTGACCCCGAATCTTCACCTGCAGATCGCGTCGGCCGAGGTAGTCGATCGTGCCGTCCCTGCGCCGGCGCACCACGTCGCCCGTCCGGTACATCCGAGTGCCGGGCGGTCCCCACGCTGCGGCGGGGAACCGGCCGGCCGTCACCCCCGGTTGTCCGAGATAGCCGCGGGCGAGCTGGGCCCCGGCGAGGTAGAGCTCGCCCGGCACGCCGACGGGCACCGGATGCAACCGCGAATCCAGCACCAGCACACCGATCCCGTTCTGCGGCACACCGATCGGGACGGCCGCGTCGACGGTGCCGACCACGGCGCGCGTCACGGCCACCGCTGTCTCGGTGGGGCCGTATTCGTTGTACAGCACCGCCTCCGGGCATCGAGCGTGGAAATTGTGCGCGGTGCCCGGCGGCAGGGTCTCCCCGCCGCACGACACCTGCCGCAGTGACGTGAGATCCGCATCGGGAATCGCCAGGATCTCGGCCAGCATCAGCGGAAGGAAATATCCCGCGGTCACGCGGTGTCGACCGATCAGATCGGCGAGATGCCGCGGGTCGCGGTGGCCGTCCGGTCGAGCGATCACCAGGCGAGCACCCGCGATCAACGGCCACCAGAATTCGCGAACCGAGGCATCGAACGTGTACTGCAACTTGAGCATCACCGTGTCGTCGGGGCCGAGCGGGTCGGTGTCCTGCCGCCAGCGCAGGAAGCTCACGACGGCGGCATGGGTCACGACCACCCCCTTGGGGGTCCCGGTCGATCCCGACGTGTGGATCACGTACGCCGGGTTCCGGTCCCGCAGCGGCGCGATCCGGTCGCGGTGGGAGATCGGCGAGGGGTCCACTTCGGCGAGGTCCAGTCGGTCGACGACGAAGAGCCGCGTCTGCGACGGCAGGACGTCGGAGATGTCGAATCGATCCCGCTCGGTGGTGAGGACGACACGGGCGCCCGAGGACCGGATGACCTCGGCATTGCGCTGGGCGGGGTGATCGGGGTCGATCGGCACGTACGCCGCGCCCGTCTTCGCGACGGCATACATTCCGACGACGAGATCGACGGATCGGCGAATCGCCAGACCAACCAGGGACTCCGGGCCGACACCGGAGGCGATCAGGTGGCGCGCCAGCCTGTTGACCGCCTCGTCGAGTTCGCGGTAGGTGAGTTCGTGCTCCCCGGAGACGACGGCGGTCGCGTCGGGTGTGGCCGTGACCTGCCGGTCGAGGAGATCGACGAGCGTCTCCCCGGAGGATGGCGCCGCGGTGGGAACATCCGGGTGCGGATCGAGGAGGGCGAGGTCGCCGACGGCCAGATCCGGTTGTGCGACGGCTTCGCTCAACGTCCGGACGAAGCGTTCGCCGATCTCCACGACGGTGTGATGGTCGAACAGATCGGTGGCGTAGGTGAACACGGCCGTCCGCCGGGTGCGTTCCGTCGACGGATCCGGATCGGCGGTCACCGTGAGTTGCAGGTCGAATCGGGCCGACCGGGTCGGGGGAGTCATCTCCGACACCCGCAGTCCGGGCAGGGTGAGCGGGGTGTGGTCGAGGTTCTGGAACGCCAGCGCCACCTGGAACAGCGGGTTGCGCGCACGCGACCGGGCGGGATCGAGCACCTCGACCACGGTTTCGAACGGAACGGTGGAGTGCGCGAACGCGTCCAGGTCGTCCTCCCGGACCCTGCCGAGGAGTTCCGCGAAACTTTCTGCGGGTATCACCTCGGTGCGGAGAACGAGGTTGTTGACGAACATCCCCACCAGTTCGTCGAGGGCCTGGTCCCCGCGTCCGGCGACGGGAGTGCCGATCACGATGTCGGTGGATCCGCCGAGTTTGCCGAGCAGCACCGCGAACGCCGCGTGCACCACCATGAACGGGGTGACGGCATGGGTCGAAGCGGTGTGGTCGACCGCGCGATACAGCTCGTCGTCGAGCGCGAATTCGACTGTGCCGCCGCGGTGCGATGCCACCGCGGGATGTGGCCGGTCCGTCGGAAGGGACAGCTGTTCCGGCGCCCCCGACAGCGTGTCCGACCAGTACGACAGTTCCCGCGCAGCGACGGACCGGGGATCGTCGCGGTCGCCCAGTACCTCGTGCTGCCACAGGGTGTAGTCCGTGTACTGGACGGGCAGTTCGGCCCACCGGGGAGCCGCGCCGGAAATTCGTGCCTCGTAGGCGGTCATCAGATCGCGGACGAGCAACGGCACCGAGTAACCGTCCGCGCTGATGTGATGGACCATGACGGCGAGGACCCACTCGTCGGGGGCCGGCGTGAACAGCCGTGCGCGGATCGGCGGTGCGGCGCCCAGCGTGAAACCCCGCGACACGAACGCCGCGACCCGTGCGGCCACGTCGCCGCGAGGGACGACCACCGGGGTGAGGGAGGGGGCGGCCCGCGACGCGGGGACCACCTGCTGGTAGGCGACGCCGTCACTGTCGGGGTAGAGCGTGCGCAGCGGTTCGTGACGACCCACCACGTCCGCCACCGCGGCACCGAGGGCGGCGACGTCCAGCGACCCGGTGAGCCGCAACGCCATCGGGATGTTGTACTCGGGTGAGCCCGGGGCCAGCCGGGAGAGGAACCACAGGCGTTGCTGCGCCGGCGACAGCGGTATCCGTGGCGGGCGTGGGCGCACGGTCAGGGCGGGGTGAGCTGTGCCCTCGGTCTGTTCGGTGACGGCCGCCGCGAGTGCGGAGACGGTGGGGGTGTCGAACACCGTGCGCACGGGCACCGTCGTCTGCAGTGCGGCGCCGATCCGGGATGCGGCACGGGTGGCGGACAGGGACGTGCCACCGAGGGCGAAGAAGTTCTCGCCGCGTCCGACGAGGTCGAGTCCGAGTACCTCGGCGAACACCGTCGCCACGACCCGTTCGGCGGGGGTGTGCGGTGCCTCGAAGGCCGTGGCCGGCGGTGTGGGGTCGGGCAGCGCCGCGCGATCCAGTTTCCCGCTCCCGGTGAGCGGCACGGTATCCACCACGACCACGGTCGCGGGCACCAACGGTGCGGGGAGCCGCGCCGCCAGGTAGCGGATCAGCTGCTCGGGATCGACTGTCTCGCTGGGTGCCGGGAGCACGTACGACACGAGCGCGTCGACGCCGTCCCGGAGTTCACGCACATCCGTGGCCGCGAACCGGACGCTCGGGTGGGTGCGAAGGGTCGCGTCGATCTCGCCGAGTTCGATTCGGACACCGCGCAGTTCGATCTGCGCGTCGTTGCGGTACAGGTACTCGATCGACCCGTCGCGGCGCCACCGCCCCACATCACCCGTCCGGTACATCCGCTCCCCGGAGGAGTCGAACGGGCAGGCGACGAAGCGTGCGGCGGTCAGTGCGGGCCTGCGATGGTAGCCGCGGGCGACGCCCGGCCCGCAGATATAGAGTTCGCCGGTCACTCCCGTCGGCACCGGGTGCAGGCGCGAATCCAGCAGGAGGACCGCGGCGCCGTGAACCGGACGTCCGATGGTGACCGGGCCGCCGGCCGCCAACGGATCGCTGATGGTCGTCATCACCGTCGTCTCGGTCGGGCCGTAGCCGTTGAACAGCGAGAGTTGTTTCTGCTTTGCCCAGACTTTCACGAGTTCCGGCGGGCACGGTTCGCCTCCCACCACGACGGTCCGGAGCTCGTGCAGGGCACGCGGGTCGACCGTCGCCAGCACCGTCGGTGTCGTGAACGCGTGACTGACCCGCTCGGCGACCAGCAGGTCCGCGAGCTGGTCGTCGCCATAGACGGTCGGTGGTGCGAGCACCATGCAGGCGCCCGCACCGACGGCGAGCAGGATCTCCAGGACGGCGCCGTCGAAGCTGGGCGACGACGCGTGCAGGGTGCGGGAGGACGCCGTCACCGAATAGCGCTCACGCTGCTCGGCCGTGAAGTCGGCGAGCCCACGGTGGGTCACCACGACTCCCTTGGGGTTGCCCGTCGAACCGGACGTGTAGATCAGGTACGCCGGGTCGCGGACATCCAGCGGCCGTGAACGTTCGGCATCGGTGATCGGGGCCGAAGACTGGCCGCGGCTTTCGGTTCGGAAGTCGGGGTCGTCGAGCAGCAGCCAGTTCGTGGCATCCGGCAGGAGGTCACGGTCCGCGACGGTGGTCAACCCGAGGGCGGCACCGGAATCGTTCATCAGGTACTCGACCCGCTTTGCGGGGTAGTGCGGGTCGACGGGGACGAAGGCGGCACCGGTCTTCGCGACGGCCCACACCGACAGGACCGACAGCGCGGAGCGCGGCAGACCGAGTGCCACGACCGTGTCCGGTTCCACCCCACGCCGCATCAGTGCGCGCGCAAGCCGATTCGACTCTGCGTCGAGTTCCCGATACGTCATCGATCGGCCGCCGGCCGTCAACGCCGGACCCTCCGGATTCTGTTCGGCGGCCGCAGACATCAGGTCGGGCAGCGTCCGCTGCGGTAGCGACGGTGCACCGGCGTGCCGGGCCTCCTTCTCCTCGCGGTCGAGGAGGTCGATGTCACCGACCACGACGGACGGATGCGCGAGCGCGGCGCGGAGCACCCGCCGGAATCGATCCGCGAACCCCGCCACCGTGGTGTCGTCGAACAGATCGGTGGCGTAGGTGAAGACGCACGCGAGCGGTCCGGCGCCCTCGTCGTCGAACGATTCGGTGACCGTCAGCTGGAGATCGAACTTGGCGGTGTTCGTGTCGATCTCGACGATCTTGGCAGAGACCTCCGGCAGATCGATCGCGACCGGCGCCGTGTTGTGGTAGGCGAACGCCAGCTGGAACAGCGGATTGCGGCTGCGAGACCGAGCGGGCGCGACCGCCTCGACGACCTCCTCGAACGGGACGTCCGCGTGGGAGTACGCGTCGAGGTCGACGCCCCGCACCAGGTCGAGCATGTCACCGAAGGTGCTGCTGCTCGGGACCTCGGTCCGGAGTGCCAGGGTGTTGACGAACATCCCGACGAGGTCGTCGAGCGCGCGGGGCCCGCGTCCTGCGATAGGCGTGCCGACGACGATGTCCGAGGTGCCGCTCAGCCTGGCCGCGAGGACGGCGAGCGCCGCGTGGAGCACCATGAACGGGGTGGCGTCGAGGGTGCGCGCGAGTGCACGAACCCGCCGATGCGTCTCGGCGTCGAGCGTGAATTCGACGTCGGCGCCGCGGTGCGTGGCGATGGCGGGACGCGCCCGGTCGAACGGCAGAGGTAGCAGCTCGGGCATCCCGGACAGGGTCTGCGTCCAGTACGGCAGGCTCCGCGGTCCGTCCTGCAGTTCACGCTGCCAGAGGGCGTAGTCGGCGTACCGGACGGGGAGAGGCGCCCACGCCGGAGACTCACCGTGGGCCCGCGCGCGGTACGCCGCCATCACGTCGCGGGCCAGCGGTCCCAGCGAGAACCCGTCGGCGCTGATGTGATGGACGACGAGGGCGAGCACCCACTCGCTGTCGCTCACCGCGACGAGTTCGGTGCGAACCGGGGGTTCGGTGGTGAGGTCGAACCCCGCCGACACGAGGTCGCGCACCCGGGCGGTAGCGTCGGTCGTCCTCCGCACCGCACACGGCGGCACGGCGGAGGCGGGCAGAACGTGCTGGCAGGGGATGCCGTCGTGCTCGGGGTACACGGTGCGGAGCGGTTCGTGACGTTCGATCACGTCACCCACCGCCGCGCACAGTGCCGACTCGTCGAGCGTGCCGGTGAGGCGCAGCACTACTGGAATGGTGTCGGTGGCCGAGCGACCGTCGAGACGGTTCAGAAACCACAGTCGTTGCTGCGCGAGGGCAAGGGGAACGTGGGCTGCCGGGGTCCGGGGGATCAGCGGCGCGCGCTCGGTCTCGTGCGCGCGTTCCGCGAGGTGTTCGGACAGTCCCGCAATCGTCGGGTGCTCGAACAACTCGCGGAGGTCGAGGGAGGTGCCCAGGGCCGCACCGACGCGGGCGGCGACCTGCGCGGCGGTCAACGAGTTTCCGCCGGCAGCAAAGAAGTTGACGTTCCGTCCCACGTGCCCGGTGCCCGTCACCTCGGCGAACACGAACGCGACCACGTCCTCGACGGGGGTGGCGGGCGGATCGGACTCCGCTCTCGCGGAGGCTGGGTCCGGTAGGGCCGCGCGATCCAGCTTTCCGCTGGTCGTGACGGGCAGTGCGGGCAGCGCGACGAACATCGAGGGAATCATGTAGGCCGGGAGCAGCCCTCCGAGGCGTTCGGCGATCCGGGTCTCGTCCAGGTGTTCACCCTCCGCGGCAACGACATAGGCGATCAGCCGATCTCCGGCGTCCGGGTGTCGTTGCACGGCGACCGCGGCGCGTGTCACCGCGGGATCGGATGTCAACGCGGCCTCGATCTCTCCGGGTTCGATGCGCTGGCCGCGGAGCTTGATCTGGAAGTCGGTGCGCCCGACGTACTCGAGCCGGCCCGTCTCGTTCCACCGCACCGCGTCTCCGGTGCGGTACATCCGTCCGCCCGTGCCGCCGTAGGGATCGGCGATGAAGCGTTCGGCCGTCAAGTCGGGACGCCCGGCGTAGCCGCGCGCCAGGTACGCACCGGCGAGGTGCAACTCGCCCCTCGTCCCGACCGGCACCGGTCGCAGTCGACTGTCGAGTACATACGTACGTATGTTGTGGACGGGGCGGCCCAGAGCGACGACCCGACCGAAGTCGTTGCCGTCGACCGACTCCGAGGTCGCCACCGCCGCCTCACACGGGCCGTACCAATTGAGCAACGCAGCGGCACTGCGCTCCGTGAACCGCGCTGTCGTCGCGGCAGACAGTGCCTCCCCTGCCGAGAACACGCGGCGCAGCGTGGACGGAGTCCGACGACCGCACTGCTCCACGAAGGCGTCGAGCATCGACGGCACGACATGGAGAGTTGTGATCGACTCCTGCTCGACGGTCCGCGCCAGATAGCGCGGATCGCGGTGGCCGCCGGGTTCGGCGATCACCACCCGCGCGCCGGTCTGCAGGGGCCAGAACAGTTCCCATGCGGAGATGTCGAACGTGAGCGGAGTCTTGTGCAGCACCGCGTCGGAACCGTCGAGCGGCGTCAGCGTCTGCGCCCAGCGGAACTGGTTCACCATCATCGCGTGAGTCACCGTGACGCCCTTCGGTCGACCGGTCGAGCCGGACGTGAAGATGACGTACGCGGCGTTCGCCGGGCGCAGCGGCGAGTGTCGCGCGGAATCCGTCACCGGCGCAGAGTCGTACCCGGACACGTCGAGCAGATCGAGATCCACGACGGTCACTCCGTCCGGGGCCGTGCGATTCCCGGCGCCGGCCGTGAGCAGCAGTGCGGTTGCGGCGGAGTCGACGACGAGCGCCGTGTGCGCGAACGGGTGCTCAGGGTCGACGGTCAGGTAGGCGCCGCCGGCCTTCAGTACCGCGTACAGTGCGACGAGCAAGTGGATCGAACGGGAAATCGACACGCCGACCACGGTTTCCGGTCCGACTCCCTTCGCCACGAGATACCGCGCGAGTCGATTCGCCCGCACGTCGAACTCGCTGTACGTCAACCGATCTGCGCCGAAGACCACCGCCACGGCAGCGGGCGAACGCGCCACCTGCGCGTCGAACAGATCGACCAGGGTGTCCGGCGGCACCAGCACGTCCGTCGCGTTCCAGGTGCGCAGAACCGTGTCCTTCTCCACCTCGCCGAGAAGGTCGAACGTGCCGATTGCCAGGTAGGGGTCCCTGCCGATGTGCTCGAGCGCGCGGCCCACCCTCGCCAGCAGTGCATCCCCGTCGTACCGGTGTGACCGGCACTGCGCCGTCAGCCGCAGCGTCCCGGCCACCGTCGCCGCGAGTGTCACTGCGTAGTGCGAGGAATCGTGTGCGCGCACTGAGTCCAGCGTGACGCCGTCCACGGGTTCCGACTGGGCGGTCCGGTCGATGGGGTACGACTCGAACGCGACCAGCGTGTCGAAGAGCGGAGCCACACCGACCGCCTTCTGGATGTCCGCAAGCCCCAGATAGTGGTGCTCGAGGAGCTGGATGTGGCCGGCGTGCAGGCGGGCGAGCAGGGTGGCGGCGTCGACGTCGGGTTCGAGCGGGATGCGCACGGGAACGGTGTTGACGAACAACCCCACCGCGTTTTCCACGCCGGTGAGTTCCAGGGGTCTGCCGGAGACGGTCGCGCCGATCACGACTTCTTCTCGGCCCGTCGCCTGCCCGAGAACGATTCCCCACGCGGCCTGGACAACTGTGCTCAGCGTGACCCCCAACTCTGTCGCGCGTGCGGTCAGCGCCCGGGTGTTCTCCTCACTCAACTCCAGCACCGCCTCCGACGTGGCGACGGTGCGCTCGGTGGGTGCGGCGGCCTCGGTGATGCCGTCGAGCGCCGAGGCCCACGCCCGCGTCGACGCTTCGGTGTCCCGGGTCGCGAGCCACTCGAGGAATCCGCGGTACGGGCTCGCATCCGGCGACTCGGTGCGGATCTCGCCGTGCCGGTACGCGGTGAAGAGTTCGCGCACCAGCAACGGCATGGACCAGCCGTCGAGCACGATGTGGTGGCTTGTGATCACCAGTTCGGCGCGGTTCGGGCCTCGCGACAGCAGGGTGAACCGAATCAGCGGTGGGGCAGACAGATCGAAGCGGGTAGTGCGGTCCTCGACGAGGATCCGCTGGGGGTTGTCCGTGAGGTCGATGTGCCGCCAGCGCAGGGGCACCTCGTCGAGCACGAGTTGCGCGGGGACGCCGCGGCCGTCGCGCACGAAGGCGGTGCGCAGATTCGCGTGCCCCGCGACGACGGCGGCGCACGCGTTCCGGAGTCGCTCGCGGTCGAGGTGCCCGGACAGGGTCAGGATCACCTGCAGCGCATACGGATCGGCGTCCGAGCCGGTGAGCGCCGCGTGGAACGACAGCCCCGACTGCAGCGGCGTCAGCGGCCACACGTCGAGCAGTCCGGGATGCTCGCGTTCCCAGACGTCGATGTCGGCATCATCGACCGAGACGAGCGGCAGATCGGACGGGATCAGCCCACTGCCGTGCGGAGAACGCGCCACCACGGCGAGGGCGGTGAGCGCCTGCACCCACAGGTCGGCCAGCTGCTGAATCTCCTCGGCTGGAATCGCACCCGCCGGGAACGCGAAGGTGGTGTCGAGGACGCCGTGGGTCGTGGACGCGGTGATGTCGATCAGCGCGGTGACCGGCATCGACGGCTCGGCCGACGAGAACACGGCGGTGCCGTCCCGCACCGGCCGCCAGTCCCGTTCGGTGTCCGCGGTGTCGAGCCGGCCGAGGTAGTTGAACGCGATCTGGCCCTCGGGCCGCTCACGCAACTGCCGCGCCGCGGCGTCCCCGAAGTACCGCAGCAGCCCGTAGCCGATGCCCTTGTCGGGCACGGTGCGCAGTTGTTCCTTCACCGCCTTGATCGCGACGCTCGCGGAAGGGCCGCCGGTGAAAGCCTCGTCCAGGTCGACGCCCGTGATGTCGAGGCGAATCGGAAAGATGCTGGTGAACCACCCCACGGTCCGGGAGACGTCTGCCCCGGGCAGTACGGATTCCTCGCGGCCGTGGCCCTCGAGCCTGATCAACGGCACGGTCGGCGGCCGCCGCCGATGGTGCTGCCACTGCGCCAGCGCGAGGGCGAGTGCGGTGAGCAGTACGTCGTTGACGTCGCAGTGGAAGGCGGCCGGGAGGTCGGTGAGCAACGAGCGCGTTGCAGACACTTCCGTGTGAATCCGCTCGACGGTCGCATTGACGTCGCGCGCCGCGTCGAGTGGTCGCGTCCCGAGCGGCGGCTCCTCGCCACCGGACACGTCTCGCCAGAAGGTCAGCTCCGACGCCCTGCCGGGTCGCTGCGCCTCGTCGACCAGACCGTGCGACCACCGGCGCAGGGAGGTGCCGATCGCGGGAAGGGCGGGCGGCGCTCCCGCCTCCCTCGGCGCCCACACCGTCGCGAGGTCGCCGATCAGGATTCGCCACGAGACGCCGTCGATCACCAGGTGGTGGGCGACGAGGAGGAGCCGCCCCCGACTGTCCGGTCCGCGGTCGAGCCAGACGCACTGCATCATCACGCCCGCAGCCGAATTCAACCGTCGGGTCGCGGCGTCGTGCTCGTCCCGGGTGCGTTGCACCGGATCGGAGTGTTCGGGTAACGGGACCCGGCGGATCGTGCCTTCCGGCAACGGTGCGCCGACCGGGCTCGCGGTGAGAAACGCGGTCCCGTCCGATCGGCGAATCAGCCGCGTCCGCAGCGCGTCGTGCCGGTCGACGACGGCGCCGATCACCTCGCTCAGTCGCTCGGCGTCGATTCCGGGTGGTAATTCCACCACCACCGCCTGTGCGTACCGGTCGATGTCGCGGACCCTGTCCAGAAGGAATCGGGCCGCCGGGGTGAGCGGCATGTCGCCGATCCCGCCGCCGGGAAACTCCTCGAGTGTCGGCCGGTCGAGCGCGGCGCGGCCGGCGATCACACCGAGACGAGAGACCGTCCGCTGCTCGAATACATCGCGCGGACTGAACGTGATTCCCGCACTCCTTGCCCGGGAGGACAATTGGATCGCCATGATGCTGTCGCCGCCGAGTGCGAAGAACGAGTCGTCCACCCCGAAATCGGACGTCCCGAGGATGTCGGCGTAGATGCCGTGGAGCGTCCGTTCGCGCGCAGTGACCGGGGCGGTCCGGGTAGCCGACCGGGAACCGGTCGCGGGCAGAGCGTTGCGGTCCACCTTCCCCGACGGGGTCAGCGGAATGTCGCGCAGCGCGACGACGGCGGCCGGCACGACCTGCGCGGGCAGTTCGGCGGTGAGGTACGCGAGCAGTTCCTGCTCGGTCACGTCGTCGGCGCCCACCACATACGACACGAGCTGATCACCGGCGGCCTGCGAGCGAATCACGGTGACGGCGAAGCGAACCGACGGATGGCGGCGCAGGGCCGCGTCGACCTCACCGGGTTCGACGCGCAGACCGCGGAGATTCACCTGTTCGTCGCTGCGGCCGAGGTACTCGAATTCGTGGTCGCGGGTCCACCGGACGGTGTCGCCGGTACGGTACATGCGGGTGCCCCGCGGCCCGTACGGATCGGCGACGAACCGTTCCGACGTCTGCCGCGCCTTGCGGTGGTAGCCGCGGGCCAGCGCCGTGCCCGCGACGTACAACTCGCCGACCACACCGACCGGGACCGGGCGGAGCCGGTGGTCGAGGACCACCGCTCGCGTCCCGTGGATCGGCCGGCCGATGGTGACCGGACCGGCCGCGGGGAGGGGATCGCTCACGGTCGCCATCACGGTGGTCTCCGCCGGGCCGTACGCGTCGACGACCGTGCATCGGGTGGCCCACCGGGACAACAGTTCCGGTGGGCACGCTTCACCGGCAACGGCCAGTGTGCGCAGTCCTCCGACTTCGCCGGGGTCCATCGACGCCAGGACCGACGGCGTGATCACCGCGTGGGTGATGCGTTCGGTGGTCATCAGTTGCGCGAGTGGTGATCCACCGTAGACCGTGGGTGGGGCGACAACGAGAGTGGCGGCGGAGCCGAAGGCCATCAGCATCTCGAAGATCGAGGCGTCGAAGCTCGGCGACGCGACGTGCAGAACCCGCGCGGTGGCGTCGAGGGCGAGGTGCGTGCGCTGTGCGGCCACGAGGTTGGCGATCCCGCGGTGGGTGACAGCCACCCCCTTGGGGACGCCGGTCGATCCCGACGTGTAGATGAGGTAGGCGGCGTCGTCGAGTCGTGTTGCCGGTGTTCGTGACTCGGGTGCGGCGGAACCAACCGCGTCTTCGAGCGAGAGCCACTCGGTCGTCGCCGGCACGGTGTCGGCGTACTCCGCGCCCGTCAACCCGACTGTCGCCCGCGCGTCGTCGAGCATGTACCGCACCCGCGCGACCGGGTAGTTCGGATCCACCGGCAGGAAGGCGGCCCCCGTCTTCGCGGCGGCCCAGACCGCGCACACGTAGTCGGGGGACCGAGGCAGAGCCACCGCGACGATGTCGCCGGGCCCGACGCCGAACCGTGCCAGCATCGCAGCGATCCGATCCGATCGCCCGTCGAGTTCGCGGTAACTGATCGTGTGGCCCGCGCTGACGACGGCGGTCGCGTGCGGGTGCTGTGCAGCGGAAGCGCGAAACACGTCGGCGAGCGTGACGGGCGCGCTGTCGGGAGGTCCGGTGAAGGGGACCAGCGCGGTCGTTTCGTCCTCTGCGAGGACCGGGAGTTCGCCGACCGGGAGGGACGCATCGGCGTCGAGGAAATGCCGGAAATACCGCAGGAACCTCGTGTGGTGACCTTCCACGTCCTCCTGCGAATACAGTCGCGGATTCGCCTTGAAGTCGAGGTGCACTTGTCCCCGGGGCCCGTACCGGTAGAGATTGACGAGGACGTCCTCGATCGGACCCGAAGACAGCACATGCAAGTGGCCCGTCAGCGAGCCGAGTTCGATCTCCTCAGGAAACAGCATGATGTTGACGGCGGGGCCGAACAGTCGCGGCTCGGACGGCGCGCCTCCGTGGCCTGCGCGGATGTCCTCGTGCCGGTAACGCTGATGCCGCAGGGCGCCGGACATCACGAGGCGCGTGCGGGACACCAGATCGCCGACCGTCGCCGTCCCCGCGGCCGCGATGCGCAGCGGCACCACATTCGACACCATCCCACCGGAGCGGAGCAGCGCCGCCGTCGTCCGGGCCGACACCGGCAGGCTGAGCGTGACATCGTCCTCGCCGCTCATTCTCGCCACATACCCGGCGACCGCACCGACGGTGAGCGTCGCGGGATTGACTCCGTGCGCCGCCGCGCACTTCTCGAGCCGATCGACGGTCTCGGTGGCCAACGTTCCGCCCACGTCCCGGGAACCGGCGGTCGCCGGAGCGGAGCCGCGCGCCAGGGAACTCGCATGCGTGACGCCGCGCATCGTCTCGGACCAGTAGTCCCGGTCGGCCACCCAGCGTGCGGAGTCGCGGTAGCCGATCTCGAGTTTGTGAATGCGGCGAACACCGAGGGCTCTGCTCGGGGTCGGCGGCAGTCCACGCACCGCGGCGGAGTAGAGCGCGGCGATCCGGTAGACCATCGTGACGGACCCGTAACCGTCCAAGGCGAGGTGGTGGGCGCGTGAGTACCAGAAATAGTGGTTCTCCCCGACGTGGAGAAGAAACGAGACCGTCAGACGGTCACGCCGGACATCGATCGGCGCGGCGGTCTCGGTGCGCATCCATACATGCGCCGACGCCGCGGGATCCGGCGCGTCCCGGAAATCGACGTAGCCCACAGTTGCACCCAGGCTCGAATCCACCCATTGCACAGGTTGCCCGTCGGCCTCGGAGATCGTCAGGAAGAACGATTCGAACTCGGCCGCCGCCCGCACACACGCCGAGGTCAGGGCGTCACGGTTCAGCTCACCGCGGATGTCGACATACTGGGCGACCGACACGGGAACCGCGGGGTCGACGTGCTGCGCGAGCCACATTCCCATCTGCGCGGGTGACAGCGGGAAGGCGTGCGCAGACGAGTCTCCGGGACCAACCGAGGTCGGTGAACTCATCGCTGACTTCTCTCACGCATCCGTCCCCGCACGACGCTGCTAGCCGAGGTACCTCCACTCAGGAGTCTGCCCCAGATTTCTAGGAGATTGCTTAGAAACCTCTAGATAGTGCTACTGCCGGTTGCAGATGAACGATTACGCCACCTCGTCCTCTCCGCCGGCAGCGACTTTCCGCAGGCCACGATAGGCACCTCCCGGAGTCTGCCGCCCCGCGACCACAGCTTCGACCTCGGCGGCGATGGGCATGTCCACGTTGTAATCGCGGGCCAACTCCATCACCGTGGGGGCAGTCTTGACGCCCTCGGCCACCTGCCCCAGCTTGGCGACAGCCTCGTCGACGGTCATGCCGCGCGCAATGAACTCACCCACCCGCCGGTTGCGCGAACTCGGGCTCATGCACGTGGCGATCAGGTCCCCGACCCCGGTGAGTCCCGCGAACGTCCGCGGATTCGCACCCATCGCCTCACCCAACCGGGTCATCTCCGCCAGCCCGCGTGCCAGGACCATCGCGCGCGTGTTGTCGCCGACGTCCAGTCCGTCGGCCATTCCCGACGCGATGGCCACGATGTTCTTCAGCACACCACCGAGTTCGCAGCCCAGCACATCGGTGTTGCGGTACACGCGGAACACGGCGGACGCGAACAACGGCTGCAACGCAGTCGCCACCCGGACGTCCTGCGTGGCGACGACCGATGCCGCAGCAAGTCCGTCGACGATCTCCCGCGCAATGTTGGGGCCCGCGAGAAGTCCGACCGGATGACCGGGCAGGCACTCGGCGATCACCTCGGTGGGACGCAACCGGGTTCCCGGCTCGAGCCCCTTCGCCAACGACAGCACCGGCACCCACGCCCGGACCTCGTTGGTGATCTGGGCGAGCGTGCTGCGGACCGCATGCGACGGCACCCCCACCACCAGGACGTCGGCTTCCTGCGCGGCCTCCACCACATCGGCCGTGGACCGCATCGAGTCGGGGAGCGGGCGGTCGCCGAGGTAACGGGAATTGCGGTGCTCGGAGTTGATCTCGTCCGCGGTTTCCGAGCTCCGCGCCCACAGCAGCGTCGGCGTGTTGTGGGCGGCCAGACCGGCCACCGTCGTTCCCCACGAACCGGCGCCGAGCACGACGACACGTACCGGCCGGGCCATTACCGATCACCCATCGAATTGATGCTGTCCATGACATCCAGCGTGGCACTTGCCGGGCGTTCACGAAGCTGATTCGGCAAGTCCCGGTGGCCGCTAACATCCATTCATGCGTGGACGAATTGCGGTACTTGCGGCGTGTGTCGGTGTGCTCGTCTCCACCGCGGCCGGCGAAGCACAGGCCTCGCCCACGCCGCTGAATGACGTGGCTGCGGTGCACGCGGCACTTCAGTCGGCTGCCATGCCGATCGGCACTCGCACCGCGCAGTCGATCGCGACGACCATCGAACGCGTCGCGAGTGGTGCGCCGCGATACAACTACTTCCCCCGATCGGTTCATCTCATCGAGGGCACGGCCCAGCCGTTCCTCTACGACACCACGGCCGCGGACTGCCTCCCTGCCGGCTTCGGCGAACAGAACGATTCGGTCGGCATCGCACGAGCAATAGCCGGCCCCGCCGTCGATGAGAACCTGCCCGTCCCCGTCATTCCGCCGGGGAAGGTCAACGTCTTCTTCAGCGGGATGAACACGGCGATGTCGTCGCCGTTGCAGGCTGACCGAACCTGAACACCATGCAGTCGGGGCGAGCACCGCTCTATCAGGAACGCCCCGCCGACTACATCGTCACGTTGTCCAACACCCTCGAGACGGGCAGGGGCACAATCGTGTTCGCCGTATTCGGAAGCATCCTCGACAACACCAGCAGGGCGCTGCCCCCGTGCGACTACGCGCCTCGGTGTCGTCCAGGCCTGACCGCACACTCATGACGCGCGCAGGTGTGCCGGGGTCGGTAGCGGAGGCGCGCTGGATCGGTAGTGGTGCCCGGTCGGGGTGCCGAGGTCGATGAGATGTCGGCGGCCGGGACGGGTGACCGGGCGAGCCGTCCACCCCGGCGCTTCCTTGGCATAGTTGCACGCCTCGCACAACCCGGACCCGTTGCGCGCACTGGTCGGACCCGACTTGTCGTGTGAGCGGATGTGGTCATGATGGCGGATCGGCGCATCGCACCACGGCGTCCGGCACGTGCGGTCGCGGAGGTCGATCAGCTTCGCCAGCCCTTTCGGGAACGTCCGGGACTGCGATTCCATCGCCGTCAACGCCCCCGACTGCGGGCACGAATAGACCCGCTGCAACGACACCTCGGTCTCCGCACTCACCGCGTCGGCCACCAACTGTCGGGCGATCCCCGCCGGCACCGGACCGTACCCCTGCAACTGCGCCGGCTCGTTCCCACCGGCCAGCAGTGTTTCGTCCGACAGCACCAGGTTCACCGCCACCGGCACACCGGAGGCCACTTCGGCTCCGGTGCGCGTGCGAACAGCAGATCCACCATCAGTTGGTTGCGGGTGCGGCCACCACTACTTCCCGTGGCGATGAGACTGTCCGCATCGCGGCCCAAGGTGGCCTGCAAGCATACGGCCTGCTCCACCGGCATCAGCCCGCTGAGGTACGTCATGGAGTCCGGTGCGGGCCGCGTCGTCACCCGCCGCTCCGACACCGCCTTCTGATGCCGGCGCACCACCGACGCGGCATCGAGTTCGGCCGCCAACGCCTTGGCGCGAGCGATCAGTCCCTGGTCGCCGACCCCGTCGAGAGTGGCCGGGTCCGAGCACAACCGGCGGTCGACGATCCGTCGATCCTCGGCCGACAGACAGGCGGTTTCGCGGACCAACAATGTTGCCCGCCCTTCGTTCAACCGGCCCGACCGCAACAGGTCCAGGGTGTGCGGCATCTCGTGCACCAGAGCCTGCGCGAACCCCAGATGCCGACCACCCCGGTTCGGGGACTCTCTGCGCGCCAACGCAATCTGCGAGGCGATACCTCGGTCCCATTCGGCGCGCGGCACACCGTCGGCCTTCCGATCGCCGCGAATGCAGGTGGCCACATGGTCGGTGATCACCGCCTGCGCAGCGCACCCCACCGACTTCAGGGTTTCGATCGCATCGAGCCACTCGATCCCCGAGCCCGCATCCCCACCGGCCTCGACACACCGCAGCCGCGCGGTGAACACACGCAACTCGTCCAGATCTGGCGCCATCAAATCCCCCACAACCAACCTCCCCCAAGGCAGTTCGAAACTTTGTACTGCTTATCTGCTTAAGTGGACCTATGCTGGTCAAGTGGATTTCGCAGCTGAGGGCCCGGTGGGTGGCGTGGACTACCCGCGTACGTATCAGGAGTTTCGGGAATGGTTTCCCGACGACGCGTCGTGCGCGGAATATCTAGCGGATTTGCGTTGGCCGGAGGGATTTCGATGTCCGG
>RRBB01000156.1:0-26056 GCA_006543605.1 Rhodococcus sp. WS4 | reverse complement strand
CCGACCAGCGCAGCCACGCCCTGCTCTCCGCACTGCTGGTCTTCCGGCTGCACCCGAACGGCTTCACCAACAAGGACCTGCGCACCCTCACCGGCGAGCTGCGCGGACTCGACCCGGACACGGTGTCTACCGGGCAGATGACCTACGACCTGCGCCGGCTGAAAACCCGCAGCCTCATCGTCCGGATCGAGGGCACTCACCGGTATCAGGTCACCGACCTCGGACTCGACACCGCGAAGTTCCTCACCTGTGTCCACGATCGGGTCCTGCGCACCGGCCTGGCCGAACTCGCCACCCCGACAACCACTCCCAGCCGCCTCCGATCGGCTGCCACCACGTATCGCAACGCTGTCGATACCCTCACCGGCACAGCGCAACTCGCAGCCTGAAACACCAAGCCGTCGAACGTGACCCGAACACCACGAAACTTGACCCCAAAATCCGGCTACGCCATCTCAAGCTACCTAGTACTCGGGAATGATTCCTTCCCGCGTCGTGGGGCGGACAGTCCTCACGCTAACGCCTCCAACCCACAGGCGCGGATTCCACAAGGATCGCCTTCACCGGCTCTATGAACATGCCATGGTGAGACGGATTCCCCGAAACACATCGATGATGAGGCTCTAGAATGGTATCTAACGACAAAGCTGTCCAAGGAGTGGAGACGGACACGTCTGAACAACCTCACGGCAGCGATCCCTCTGGCCTGGAGCGGGCCGGAAACCGAATGGGGAAACGGGCTGCATTCAGCGGTTTCTTCGGTAGCGTCATCGAGTTCTACGACTTCACTCTCTATGGCACCGCAGCCGCGCTCTGGTTCGGGGCGTTGTTCTTTCCGGCGAGCTCGCCGACTGTTGGGACCTTGACCGCTCTAGCGACGTTCGGGGTCGCCTACATCGCTCGGCCGGCAGGCGCGATCCTGTTCGGACACTTCGGCGACAAGGTGGGGCGTAAGCGGGTCCTGCAGGCGACGGTCGTACTGATGGGCGGATCATCAGCGCTGATCGGTGCACTCCCCACCTACGAGATGGTGGGGATAGCGGCGCCCGCCCTCTTGGTATTGTGCCGACTCGCGCAGGGACTGTCCGCCGGTGGGGAACAAATCGGAGCGAGTCTGCTCACGATGGAGCATTCCTCGGACAAGAAGCGAACGCTCTACACAAGTTGGACGCCGAATGGTTCGGTCGTAGGTGCCGCCCTTGCGGCGGCTGTCTTCATCCCGATCACGGCACTTCCTGAAGAAGCGCAGCTTTCCTGGGGTTGGCGTATCCCGTTCCTGTTGAGCGTGATCACCGTGGCGTTCGTCTGGGTGTTGAGGCGGGGCGTAGCAGAGTCCCCTGTCTTCGAGGGCCAAGACAGGGAAGAGAAGGACCCTGAGAGAGCGCCCCTAGCTGTGGTAATCCGTGAACACCCCCGGGCTCTTTTTACCGTCTTCATCTGTGCATTCATCCATATGGCTGCACCACTCGTGTCTGTCTTCTCGCTTGTCGTCGCCGAGCAGTTCAGCGCTATCGGAAAAGCAGAGATGCTGACTGCAATTACCCTCTCCGGTGTGGTGTCTTTGTTCGCTGTCCCAATCTGGGCCGTTGTGTCAAACCGCATCGGCCAGAAGCAACTCTGGGTCGTGGGCTCTCTCCTGTGCGCCGTAGGCGCAATCGTCCTCCTGGGAACAATTTCGTACGGGAGTGCGGCGCTGGTCATCCTGGTTACTGTTCTGTTCAAAGCAGTCGTCTTTTCGTGCCCGCTCGCTATATCGCCCGTCTTCTACGCTCGCCAATTCCCTCCCCATGTTCGGTACACAGGAGTCGGCCTCGCGCAGCAATCAAGTTATGTGATTCTCGGATTCATCCCGGCGATCTGCACTGCCCTGCTCGGGTCGGGGCAACTCGGATGGCTTCCGCCGGCGATCTTCATGTTCTGCATGTTCGTGGTCGCAGCCATTGGCGGTGCGTGTTCCCGTGACTTCAAGCAGAAGGATCATGTCGCCGCTGCCTGATCCCGCGCAAACCGCCGTTTGGGTGCACAAAGCGGTGTAGGTTCCGGCCGAACTTGTCAGCTGCTGCCACACTGCTGACCTGCGAATTCTTACGATCATGTCAGGGGCGGATTCTCGCGCATTGGACCGTGGTACCTACAGCGGAGGAGGCTCTCCTCCGGAGCAGGTTCCGTGTCACTCATGGTTTGTGCACTCGGCGACGATAATTTCAGTTATCGCGACGTCGCCGCCGAAACCGCACCTCAAAGCCTTTTTGCCTTGCAAGTGTCGGTTTGCCCGGGCTTCGGTGGACGATGCCAATGGACGTCGTCGTTGTCGACAGCAGCGGTGCACTGTGGTGGCGGGCCGTGCCTGTCGGCGGGGTAGTCGCGGCGGATGCGGAACCGTCCCGGCGCAGGTAATGATGCAGTCGGAGGTCGGTCATCGCCGAGTGTGCCTACAAGCACGGGACCGACTCGGCGACATGGTGCACGCGTTCTACGCGCCCACCGGCGAGGGATTCAACATGCTCATCGGACCAGCACCCGCCGCGACGCTGCTGGAGATCGGCTACGTCCAGCGCCGACGCCCGCGTGCTCGTCCACGCCATGAAGGCCCGACCACGCTATGAGGTGATGACTTTGCCACGGACAACGAAGGACATCCTCGCGCACGCCGACGAACTCGCGAAGAAGTTCGAGGACTACCAACCCCGAGAGGGGGACCGCCGGGACGCGGCCGTGCTCGCCGCGCAGCGTGCCGCTCCGGTCGCCCGCTTCGAAGCCGAGCGTCAGCTCGTCGACCACATCGTCGCAGCGCAAGCACGGCCTGCCGTGGTGAAAGCGATGGAACCGGAACCGACGAGGGTCGCACGCGACGGCGCAAACGATGACGAGTCGGCCGAGCGCGGTGCCCACACTGAATACAGTTCTCTCGACGATAGGTGAAATCAGATCCCTTCCCTCTCGCTGAGTAAGGTCTGCTCCACCACCCAAGCCGCGATTTGCGCCCGTGACGTGAATCCGAGTTTTGTCAGGACATGTTCGACATGACCTTGGGCAGTGCGCGGTGAGATCACCAACTGTGTGGCTATCTCTCTGTTTGTCAGACCCTTAGCGACCAGACCGGCGACCTGATGTTCTCGTTTGGTTAGCACAGAGGACGCGTCGGTGCGCTCTGGTGATGGTTTCTCCCCCCGGGCGTACGAGATCGCGGACCCGAAGCTCATCGATTCGCCCTCACGACACGCTGCGGTGAAGCCTCGAGGTCCCAGTCCCTCCCGTGTGGTGCGCTCGCATTCCTGGTGAGCGCCGGTCAAGTTCGGTATCTGGAGGACCGAGGTTCCTACCTGTCGCCGAAGGACGGCGGCGGCTGCCATGAGAACACCGGCACGGTGAAAATGCCTCTCGGTGGCTGCGATCCAGGCCAGTAACTCGAGACACCAAGTCGCCCCGGAGGGGTCGTCGGACAGCCGTGCCAATTCGAGACCGTCTCGCAGCAGCGACACTGCGCGATCAAGGTTGCCTTGTTGCCACACCACCAGTGCGAGAGTCCACGAGGAACGTCCCCGCGAGGCCGACTCGCCGTGCGATTGTGCGATCTGAATCGCGTCTTCGAGACGAGCGACGGCCTGGTCCGGTTGACCGAGCAGGTGATGCGCCAACCCGAGCCCATGCAGGGTCATGATTTGCAGCATGAGGTCACCGTCTCGGCGGAATTCATCCAGGGCCTGGGACAGAAAGGTCACTGCCCGTCTCGGATCGCCGCGGTGCAATGCCAGGTACCCATCGGCCCGTTGTATGAGTGCGCGATCTCGTGCCGTCCCTACCTCGTCGGCGATCGTCCGGCCCTGCTCGATCAGTGCGATCGCCTCTTGAAGGTTTTGCTGCCTGGTCGCGAGGATGCTGGCCGCGTAGAGGCCCTTGATGCGCAGCGCAACCGATTGGCGCTCGTCACCGGCCAGGGCGCGCTCGAGCCAGCGGCGTCCCTCGGTGAGCAGACCGCGGGAGAACCAGAACGGAAACAGGGCGGCGGCGATGTCCAACCCCGCCCCAGAGCCGTCCGATACCGACAAACTGAACTCCAGCGCCTCACGCAGATTCGGTTGTTCCAGGTCGAGTCGCGCGATCCAGTCGAGCTGTCGTGGACTGATCCACTCGCTCTCCGCATCGAGCACCATCTGTCGATACCAATCCCGGTGCCGAGACCGCATCGCCTGATGCTCGCCGACGTCTTGCAGCCGTTCCCGCCCATAGTCGCGAAGAGTCTCGAGCATGCGGAAACGGACTCCGGTGTCCGACTCTTCCCGGATCAAGATCGATTTGTCCACCAGCGAGGTCACTTGCTCGAGCAACTCCTCAGGCTCGCTGGTGCCCGCCAGCATGTGTGTGGCGGCGTCGAGGTCGAAGGCGCCGGCGAACACCGACAATCTGGCCCACATCTGTTGTTCGGCCTGGGTGCAGAGGTTGTGGCTCCAGTCGATGCTCCACCGCAGCGTCTGCTGGCGCGATGGCACTCCACGGGCTCCGCGGGTCAGCAGCGCGTACCGGTCGTTCAGGCGTTGCAGAATCTGGTCGGGCGACATCACCCGTAACCGAGCGGCCGCCAACTCTAGTGCTAGTGGTAAGCCGTCCAGGCGGCGACAAATACGGGCCACGGCAACGTGATTGTCCTCGGTGAGTTCGAAGCTGGGCACTGCCCTGGCGGCCCGCTCGGCGAACAAAGTGACGGCCTCGTATTGTGGCAGGCTCGGCAACGGCGGATCGTAGTCCAGGTCGGGGGCCTTCAACGGTGGCACCCGGAGGACCGATTCCCCGCCGATCCCCAGGGGCTCGCGGCTGGTGGTAAGGATTTTCAACCCCGGGCAGGAGCGCAACAACGCTATCGTCAGCTCCGCGGCCGCGGAGATCACATGTTCGCAATTGTCCAGGATCAGCAGCAGGTTCTTTGCGGCGAGGTACTCGGTGAGAACGGGCAGCGGACCTGTCACCTCGTGGCGCACGCCGAGTGCGGTCGCAACCATGTGGGTCAGCAGTTGCCCGTCTCGCAGTTCACCGAGCTCCACCAGCCATCGTCCGTCAGGGAAGGCCCGCCCGAGGGTGTCGGCAACCCGGAGGGCGAGTCGGGTCTTACCCACCCCGCCGATCCCGGTCAGGGTCACCAGGCGCGAGGTCGAGAGCAGCTTCCGTCCCTCGGTCAACTCGGCGCGCCGACCGACGAAGCTCGTCAGGTCCAGCGGCAGGTTGGTTTTTCGGCCCCCACCGGTCGGTCCAGTCGGTAGATGCTGTGAATCAAGAGGAGGTTGCGGCGCAGGCAGAGGGCTGTTGTCGGGGGAGTCCCGCCATGTTCGGTCGCGCCTGCTCTGCCCTGAGGAGCTTGGCTCGGCGCGCAACGCCAGAACCCGTGGTGTGCCTGGACTTGCTGCATGAGATTGCCGAACACGGCCGCGGACGGCCGGTCCGCCGCACTGCGGGACATGGCGCGTTCGATCGCTACGCTTACGTCTTCGGAATATCCGTGCACACGCAGGTCCGGTACCGGCTGTGTCGTAATCCGGAGGAACTGGGCAACCACCTGTTCGCCGCTGCGTCGTTCGTATGCGGCGTGTCCGGTCAACGCGGTGAACAGGGTGGCGCCGAGTCCGTAGACATCGGAGGCGACCGTCGGTGAGTCACCACTGAGAACCTCCGGCGCCGTGAACGCGGGGGAACCGGTGACGGTACCCGTGGCCGTCCTGAAGGCGCCGGCGATGTGCGCGATGCCAAAATCTGCCAGGACCGGCTCCTCGTAGTCGGTGAGCAAGATGTTTGCAGGCTTGACATCCCGGTGCACGATCCCGGTTCGATGTGCGGTCTCGAGCGCGCCGGCCGTCTTCACCCCGAGACGCAGTACTTCCTTCTCGGTAAGGGCGCCATGCCGACGGATCTGGGCATCGAGGGAATCGTGCGGGTAATAGGGCATCACCAGGTACGGTCGACCGCTGGCAGTAGCCCCGACCTCGAAAACTTCCACGATGTTGGGGTGTCCTGTCAGCCGGCCCATTGCCCGCTGTTCCCGGAAAAATCGGGCCCGATTATCGTCGTCCAGGTCGGTGGTGAGGACCTTGACGGCCACGATGCGATCGAGTGCGGTCTGGGTGCACCGGTAGACGACTCCGAAGCCCCCGTGCCCGATTTCGTGGACGTCGTCGAATCCGGAATCATGGAGTTCGTCCGCAATGAACGGAAGCACCTGGTGATGCGTGCGAAAAGGGTCGCTGTCGTCCATTGCATATCCTGCTTCCACCCACACGGCCCGGACAGCTGGACACTCCCACCGTCTGCGCCTCGGCGTGCCCTCAGGATATCGCCGTCGCCCGCCACGACGCTCTCGGCGCGTGTCGGCTCGGACCCGCCGAATCCGCCTTTCGTGCGGTTCAAGACGACCCTGGCGAATATCGTGTGGGGTGGCGCTGCTGCGCTTTCTGCCTCCGCACCATGCCTCTGGGACACCTCGGCACCCTGATCGCCGGTACCACGTAGCTGTGGTGGTCGCCGTCCACTCCACACACGTAGATCTGCTCGGCAACGGTGGCATCCCCAGGACAATGCGGCCAAGTCGTCGACCTCGCATCACCGCGCGCGTGGCACGGCGCTGGAGCCTTGATGACGGGGAACGTCCACAAGTCCGTTCCCCGCTCGGGATGTCAGCTGTGCGTCCAGCTGCTCAGACCGGCACGCTTTCGTTCGCGTCCATGTTGGTACGGATGTGGTCGCGCAGATAGCTCAGGTGCTCGATGATCGCGTGCTCGGCGGCCTCGGGGTCTCGGTCGGCGATTGCCTTGATGATGCGCTGGTGCTGGGCGAAGGTGTCGCGGCCCAGTTCAGGTGTGAGGTCGAGGTAACCGACAGGCTCGGATTCGCGGTGGAGGGCGTAGACCAGCGCGGCGAGGATCCGGTTGCCGGACATCCGCGCGATCGTGATGTGGAACTGTGCGTCCAGCTCGGCGATCAGCGGGTCGCCGACGGTGCGACGCTTCATGTCGGCGTGGATGGCGCGCAGTTCCTTGAGGTCGGCGTCGGTGCGGTTCGACGCTGCCAGGACGGCGACCGGTATCTCGAGGTGCTGGCGGGCCATGGCGACCTCCTGGAAGCTGACACTGCCCAGCCGCAGGAGATTGTGCATCGATTCCTGCACGACCTCTCCGAGCGCCGTGTAGTCGACAGCCTGAACGAAGCTTCCCCCACCAGCTCCGGGGACTTTGCGGATCAATCCCTGGGTCTCGAGGGCGGAGAGCGCCTCGCGGATGGTAGGTCGGCTGACGCTGAACTGGCGGGCCAGTTCCGTCTCGGGGGGAAGGCGGTCGCCGGTGCGCAGTTGCCCATCCAGGACGGCTTTGCGCAGTGCGTCTTCGACTTGCTGCCGGGGGCGCAACACCTTCTGCCCGAGGATCGGCGTCTGTGATTGGCGCGTATCCCCACCACGAGTACTGTTTGACATAAGCTCTCCAGGAGTCCGGGACAGGGATCGTATTAGTCCGACAGTTTACCCCCTCCGCCTCAAGTGAGCCGTATGACTCGCGGCTACATCCTCGAGCCCGATGTTCGGCTCCGCACGCTGAAGGCGCGGTGCCACCGGCACCGCAGCACCTGACCGACGGCAGCAGCCCCTCCCATTCCCATGCGGGCACGACCCCGATCACCGGCGCCGTCCGTAATGGACGGCGCCGACGATCGGGAAAACCCGTACGACGCGTTACTGGGTCGTTGCGGTGGTTGCGATGTCGGTGTCGATGGCCTCGTCGAGGAGGTCCTCGCTGAGACCGTTGCCCATGACATCATTCTGAAACTGCAGTGCCGCTGCGGCGGCGGCTTCGTCGATGACCGGGCTCGCCGGCCAGGAGTGGATGTTCGACTGGAACGCTGCTGTGTACAGCGCCGGGTCGACGTCACCGATGAACGGTTGGCCGAGCTTGGCTGCGGTGTCGGGGTCCTCGTGGATGAGCTTCTGTGCGCGTGCGAGAGCTGCGGTGAAGCACTCGAGGGCGTCGGGCATTTGCGTAATCGTCCGATCCGAGGCCATGGCGGTGATGTAGAGGTTGTTCGCGAGCGGCTCGTAGTCGCCATCGGCGAGGTTGAACAGGTAGCTACCCCGCCCTTGCTGGATCGCAATATCCGATTGCGGTGACGAGATGGCAATCGCATCGAAGCGGTCGCCGGAGAATCCGGAGACGCTGTTACCACTGCCTCCGGTGGCGATGATTTCCATGTCCTTGTCGGGGTCCAAGCCTCCCGCCTTTGCGAGGTACCGGACGACTTGGTCACTACCACTGCCGCTGCCGGTAACCCCGATGCGCAGGCCCTTCAGGGCGGCGAGCCGCTCTGCGTCGGAGGAGCTTTCAGTGAGGCCGAGGTTGTCCATGATCGACTTCTTGATGACCACATTGGTTCCGAGATTCTCCACCTGCGCGAAGGCCGTGACAGGGGCTCCCTCATGACGGGAGACGAATACTTCGCCCGCGGTGACCAGGGCAACGTCGACACTGCCACTGACAGCAGCGGCGATGATTCCTGAACCCGTGTGGACTTCTACGGTCTCGGGAACAAGCCCCTCCTGTTCCAAGTAGCCGGCTCCCTCGGCGACGTAGAACGGCAGATAGACGAAACTGGGTGACGCTTTCGCGATCTTGATCGATGCACCCTGGCAGGTGCCGGAGGCGGCCGCGCCGGGGTCGGCAGCCTTCCTGACACCACCTCCGCCGGCGCAGCCGGCGAGCAACAGAACTGATGCGGCGCCGACAGCGGCGGCCATGCGCGCACGGCTGTTGATCATGATTTTCCCTTCGATACGGGGCGTAGTGACGCCGCCGGTGGAGATCGCAAGTGCTGAGGAGGACAGATGATCGACCAGGTGGGGAGCGTGAGCCTCGATCACGAGTCGCGGAGAGCGACCGATCCGTGGCCTCCGAGTGGGGCGAGGCATCCTTCCCTCGTCACGGCCCCGGCCCGTGTCAGCTTGTCCGGCGGCCGGTGATCCTCTCCGACCAATCGACCATGAAATTGAGCAGGGTACCGATCAACATGAGGATGAACAGAGCGGCGAATGTCCCGGCCGTGTTGAAGGTTCCGGCCGCCCGGGCGAGCAGGAAGCCCAGGCCCTTGTTGGATGCGACGATCTCGCCGACCACGGCGCCGATCAACGCATAGGGCACCGCCAGCCGTAGGCCGGTGTAGATCCAGGCGGCCGCGCTGGGGAGTACCACCTTCAAGAGCAGGTCGCTTCGTCTGCCGCCCATGACGCGCACCACGTCGACGAGGTCTTTGTCGACATCGCGCACACCGGCGTAGGTGTTGTAGAAGACCAGGAAGAAGCAGACGACTGCGGTCAGTACCACCTTGGAGGTGAGGTCGACGCCGAACCACAGGATGAACAGTGGTGCCAGAGCAACCTTCGGCAACGAGTAGATCGCTGTGACGATCGGGTCAAGCAATTGGGCCATCCACTCGACGCGACCGAGTACGAATCCGACCGCGATTCCACCGGCGGCTCCGAAGACCAGGCCGAGGATCATTTCGGTCAGAGTCACCTGCAGGTGGATCAGAATGTCTCCGGACGAGATCCAGCCCCACAGCACGTCCCAGATAGCCGAGGGCTTCGAGATCCAGAATTCGTCGACCCAGCGTCCCGAGATGAACTCCCAGATCGCAAGGATCGTGACGACGATCGCGATTCGTCCCAGCTGGATGCCGCCCACCTGCAGCCAGCGGCTGCTTCCGGATCGTGGCTCGTCGAGCCACACGGTCTCGTCAGGGGGAGTGTGCGCGGCAGCCATCGGCTCGTCGGGGCGGTGGGTCACCACGTCGACTGCCTCAGCGACATTTTTCATACTTGGTCACCTTCGTTCAGGTCCTCGGAGAGAACGGACCACAGGTATTCGTTGAGTTCGTTGAATCGGGGGTCAAAGCGGAGCTTGGAGAGATCACGAGGCCGTGGAAGGTCGATCGGGACGTCAATTTTGACCTGCGAAGGACGTGCGGACAGTACGACGACGCGATCACCGAGGGCGACAGCCTCGGAGATGTCGTGCGTGATGAACACGACCGTGCTGTTCGACGCAGACCAAATGCGGAGCAGTTCTTGCTGCATGATTCCCCTCAGCTGTGCGTCGAGCGCACCGAAGGGTTCGTCGGCGAAGATGACCTCCGGCTCGTGGGCCAGAGTCCGGGCCAGCGTCACGCGCTTGCGCATGCCGCCCGACAGCTCGCCCGGGTAGGCCTTCTCGAACCCGGTGAGTCCCACGAGTTCGATCATTTCGGCGACCCGGCGTTCGATGGCGTTCTTGCCCATCCTGCGGATCTGCAGTGGCAGAGCAATGTTGGCCGTCACCGTGCGCCACGGCATGAGGTTGTCCTTCTGCGTGACGTAACCGACCTTGGTGTTGGGTTCCGGCACCGGGACACCGTCGTACAACACCCTGCCGGCCGACGGCCGCATCAGGCCGGCGGACATGTTGAGCAGCGTGGACTTTCCACAACCACTCGGGCCGACCACGCAGACGAATTCGCCCTCGTGGACAGTGAGGTCCAATCCCTCCATCACGGTGATGCTTTGACTCTTACGATGAAATCGTTTGCCCAGTCGCTGAAACTCGATCTTGGGCCTGACCTTCGGCGTCACCCTAGGGGCCGCCGCGGTCGTGCTTGCATTCGGCATTTGATTCCTACTTCGTCATTCCATGACGGGCGCCGGTCGGTGCCGTCAATGTGGGACTTGGGGCGGCGGGTCGGGCAAATCCGTTACCGCTTGTAATGAGACTGACATCACATCAAATGTAAGTCAATAGCCAAACGTTAAATCTTCACGCGATGCTGATTTCAGATGCCTCGAACGCACCCACGCAAGGCGGCGGGTTCGACTGAGGTTCAACTGTGTTCGCGCGCGTAATGGCCCTCGGTCCGTCTTGCCATGCGGGTGCGGAGTCGTTGGCTTCGATGTGTTTGCGCATGTGGTCGCGGAGATAGCCGAGATGTTCGGTGATCGCCTGCTCGGCTGCCTTGGGGTTTTGGTCGATAATGGCTTTGACGATGCGTTGGTGCTGGGTAAAGGTGTCACGGCCGAGGTCCGGTGACAGATCCAGGTAGCCGACCGGTTCGGATTCGCGGTGGAGGGCGTAGACCAGCGAGGCGAGGATCCGATTTCCGGACATGCGGGCGATTGCGATATGGAACTGCGCGTCCAGTGCGGCGATCAGGGGGTCGTCGACAGTGCGACGTTTCTGCTCGGCCAGGATCGCGTGAAGTTCTTCGAGGTCGGCGGTGGTGCGGTGTTCGGCGGCCAGTACTGCTGCCGGTATCTCGAGGTGCTGGCGGGCCATCGCGACCTCATGGAAGCTGACACTGCCCAGCCGCAGGAGATTGTGCATCGATTCCTGGAGGATTTGTCCGAGGGAGGTGTGATCGACGGCTTGGACGAAACTTCCTCCGCCGGCCCCGGGAGTCTTGCGGATCAGTCCCTGGGTCTCGAGGGCGGAGAGTGCTTCGCGGATGGTGGAGCGGCTGACGCTGAACTGGCGGGCCAATTCCGTCTCGGGGGGAAGACGGTCTCCGGTGCGGAGTTGGCCGTCGAGGACGGCTTGGCGCAGTGCGTCCTCGACCTGTTCGCGGGGACGCAGCACTTTCCGTCCGAGGATCGGCGGCGAGGAGTGGGCATCCCCATCGCTAGTACTGTTTGACATATGACCTCCAGGAGTACAAGCCGGGGACGTCATTAGTCTGACATTTCACCGGTCTCGATATGGGATGAGCTCCGCGATTCGGGCACGGTATGGCCCGACCCGCCTTCCCGGGGTGTTCGCATGATGAGACCGGCCGAGATGAGGAGCAGTACCGCCGGCCACCAAAATGCTGCAGCCAGGCCGATTCCTCCGGCGAGGGCGCCGGCGGAGAGCGGCACCACGACCTGGCCGAGGCGGTTACCACTGAGCCGGATACTCACGGCCGTCCCCCGGAGATGGACCGGTGTCCGTGCGGCCACCCACGCCATAGTTGCGGGTTGTCCGATGCCCAGCCCGAGGCCCGCCAACATCATGACGGCGAACAGCGCCGGTTCGGGTCTGTCGAGTAGACCGAGCACAGGAACGCCGGCAAGGCTGATCGCCGCCAGGGTCATCGTGCCGACCAGCAGACGGCGGCGTGTGAATCGAGCGATGAGCCGGAGCATCCAGATCCGCACCACCATGGCAGCGACTCCCTCGGTCGCCAGCAACAGTCCTACGGTGCGCGCCGAGAGGCCGTGCTGCTGTCCGTAGACCGGCAGGTAGGCCACCAGCAGGTCGATCGACGTCAACACGGTGAGGCTGGCTAGCATCGCCGCTGGAACAGCAGGTAGCCGCATCACGGCCGCGAAGCTTCCTCGGCCGGGCCGAGTGTCCGGGACAGCGCGCTCTACCAAGGCTCCGGGCCGCAACTTGAGGCTGACGGCCGACAACGTCGCGACCACGGCCATGCCGGCGGCAATGGTGAGCACGATGTGACTGTTCGGAACATGGGTGGCCAGTTCGTCGTGGCTGCTGGCCACCTCCCCGACCAGGAAACCGGTCATGGCAGGAGCGACGATCTGGGCCACCGCGTTCACCGTCGTCAGCGTGGCGAATCTGGTCTCGCGTCGCTCCGGCTGGCTACCTTTGGCGATCAGTGTCTGCGACGCCACCACCAGAACGAGATGGCCCAGACCGAGGAACGCACTACACACCCCGAGCAGGAGCAGACTCGCCGGGGCAAGCAAAGACAGCAGGGTCGAGCACACCAGGATCCCACCGAGTACGAGGAATCCGGTCTCACCACGCCGGTCGACCGCCTTCCCCAACGGAATCGCCGCAAACAGAGCCAGCACCGAGAACGCGGCGGTGATGACGCCGACCTGCACCGCGCCCGCCCCCGCCGCCAGACTCTCGTAGGTGATCAGCGGCCGGATCGCCGAGCTGATGAACTGGGCAACGAACGTCACCACCATCAAACGGGCGAACCAGGGACGCTCGAGACGCGACGCCCACCGTGGGCGGGTACCGACGGCCGTCCGTGGCCCGGTCATCCGGCCGCGCGCCGCGGCTGCTGAACGAAGAGATTGATGACCCACGTAGCTGCCAGAGGCTGTTCGAGAATCAGGTGGTGGCTCGCGCCGGGAACCCGCATGAGGGCACCGGCGGGACCGAGCGAGTCACGAATCCGCTGCGCCATCACCTCATCGACGAAGCCGTTCTCGGCCTGCACCCACCAGGTGGGAATCTGCGCAGTGAGCACGAAGTCGTCGGGAACCTGAGGGCGAAGATAGATCCCTGGATCGAACTTGAGCGCCCACTGGTCCCCCGCACGCCTGATCGCGGCCCGGGCGATGTGGTTCATCACCCGCGCAGGCGCCTCGGTGACCGGCGGAAAGGTCTTGTAGCCCTTGAGCGCCTCCGTCTGTGAGGCGAACGATCTCACGGGCCGAGAAGCGATCTTCGTGCGCCGCTCCGCGTAGCTGTGGGACGAACGTCGGAGGGGGCTGTCGAGTGCCAGGACGGCCCCGAACCGGTCCGGCTGTCGTTGGGCGGCATTCACGGCAACGAGACCGCCCATGCTGTGCCCGACGAGCAGCGGTGTGGGACTGCAGAATACTTCCGCAACACCGGCGACCTCCTCGGACCACGCATCCAGGGTGTACTGATCCCGGTGCTCGCTGTCACCGTGTCCCGACAGGTCGAGTGCGACCACCCGCCCCGCTCCGTACAGGAACGGGGCCAGGTGATCCCACCACTGGCGCTGGGCCGCGCCCCCGTGGATGAGCACCACGTCGGGACGGGTCCGATCGGACACCGCTTCCCAGCAGCTCACCGCGATCTCGGTCCCCGCGACTCGAACTCGCTCGGTGCGAGCCGGCGTGCAATACGCCGACTCCCACCGATGCTCGGAGTCGAAGCCGGGGATCGGGGTCAGCGGCGACCCGGTCACTCCGGCCGGCATTTCATCAGCAAGGGCATGACGCCTTCCTGCACAACCTCATCGCGCTGGTTGACCAACTGGTACCGCCGCCGAAGCACGCCCCGCTTGCCGTCGCTGGTGATCTTCTTGTCCTCGATGAGGACCTCGACGTGGATCGTGTCGCCGTCGAAGACGGGTCCCTTGAACCGCCATTCCTCGATGCCGAGCAGGGCGATGGTGCCGGCCTCGAAGACACCGAGACGCGTGACGAGTCCGGTCAGCACGCTCATACCCAATACGCCGTGCGCGATACGCTCGCCGAACTGGCTCTTCGCGGCGAACTCCGCGTCCGTGTGAATCGGGTTGTAGTCACCGGAGAGGCCGGCGAAGGTCGCGACCTCCGCCAGACCGACGGTGCGGCTGGGGGTGGTGAAGGTGTCGCCGACCTCGAAATCCTCGAAGTAGTACGCCGGCTTTATCGCGTTGCCCATCAGCTTTCCTCCTCGAGCTTCGGTCCGAAGGTCTTGCTCTTGATCATGCGGGCGGACGTGTAGGTCGCCACCGTGTCGCCCTTGGAGTTCACGACGACGTTCTCCGTCTTCACCACCCCCCGGTCACCGCGTGAGGTCAGCCGCTTGGAGACCACATGAATGTGTGTCTGGATGGTGTCGCCTGCGTACACCGGCGCCTTCCAGGTCGGGGTGAGTTCGAGAAGGGCGAGCCCGGTGCCGGCCGTGACGCCTGACGCGAGGATCAGTCCCTCAGCGAACGACAAGGTGAGCATGCCGGGGGCGATCCGGCCCGAGTAGTGCTCGGGCCGGTTGACGTACTCCAGGTCGATGAAGGTTGGTGTGAGAAATCCACACAGATTCACAAACGCCGAGATGTCGTAGTCGGTGACGGTCCGCCGAGGTGTCTCGATCCGCTGGCCTTCGTAATAGTCCTCGAAATAGAGCCCATTCATGCTGGCTCCTCAGTAGGACTTCGGCATCCCCAGCACCTTGTGGCTGAGGTAGTTGAGCACCATGTTCGGTGAGACGGGGGCGACCTGGAAGACGCGGTTGTCGCGGAACTTCCGCTCGATGTCGTATTCCCTGGCAAGACCATAGCCACCGTAGGTCTGCATGCACGTCTGCGCCAGGTCCCACGAGGCCTCCGCAGCAAGGTATTTGGCAATATTGGCGAGCTCGGGGGCGTTGTCGGCGCCGGCGTCGTAGGCGGCGGCAGCCTTCCAGCGCATCGCATCGGCGGCCTCCAAGTGGGCGTAGCCGTTGGCGATCGGGTGCTGGATGGCCTGGTTCGCGCCGATCGGCTTGCCGAACAGCACACGCTCGTTGGCGTACTTCACTGCCCGCTCGATGAACCACTTGCCGTCACCGATGCACTCGGCGGCGATGACGATACGCTCCGCGTTGAGCCCGTCGAAGAGGTACTTGAAACCGATACCCTCCTCGCCGATCAGCGAATCGGCCGGCACCCGGAGATTGTCGATGAACAATTCGTAGGTGTGATGGTTGAACATCAGCGGAATCTTGCGCATCGCCAGCCGCGCGGGGTCGACATCGCGAATGTCGATCAGGAAGCAGGAGATACCGAGACCGGGCTTCTTCGGGTCGGGCGACGGGCTCGTGCGGGCCATGATCACCATGAGGTCGGTGTAGGCGGCACGCGAGATGAACACCTTCTGGCCGTTGAGGACCCATTCGTCGCCATCCAGGCGGGCCGTCGTGGCCAGCTTGGAGGTATCGGTGCCGGCGTTCGGCTCGGTCAGGGCGAAGGTGGTCAGTCGGACGTCACCGCTGGTGATCTGCGGGAGCCACTTCTTCTTGAGTTCCTCCGAGCCGTGGTTCACCACGATGCCCATCGCGAACATCGCCGCGTGGATGGCGGCGCCGGCACCGCCGGAACGGTTGATCTCCTCGGTGATGACCGACGCCTCGGTCACACCCAGACCCCAGCCGCCGTACTCCTCCGGGATCATCACCGAGTGCAGGCCGGCCTTCTCCGCCGCCTTCGCGAACTCCTCGGGGAAGGCCTCCTTCTCGTCGACCTCCCGGTAGTAGTCGTTGTCGAAGCGGGAGGTGACCGCCTTAGCTGCCTGGAGCACGTCGTCCAGGGTCGCCGTCGTCGCTTCAGTGGCGTTCTCAACAGTCATGATGATTTTCGAACCTTTCTTGTCTAGCCCGTGGGCTGGCTTATGCGGTCGCGTTGACCTGCGGCGTCGGGCCGAATGCGCCGCCTTCGGCCAGCGACTCGATCTGGGACTCGTGCACACCGATTTCGTTGAGGATGGCGTCGCGGTGCTCACCCAGGCGCGGCACCCGGGCCGGCGTCGGCACCGCGAACCCCGTGGGGTCATCCGGCTGCCGCAGCGAACCTCCGATGGCGTCGTCCACCTCGACGAAAGTGCCTCGGTCGGCGAAGTGTTGGTTGTCGAGCACCTCGCTCATCGTCAGGACCGGCGCCACGGGGACGTCCACCTCGGTCAGGGCGTCGACGACCTGCGCCCGGGTCAGCTGGGTACTCCACGCTTCGAGCAATTCCTCGACTTCCCGTTGCCGGTGGGCGCGTTCGACATAGGTCGCGTAGCGCGGGTCGTCGGCGAGTTCGGGCTGCCCCATCGCTCGGCACAGGCGCGCCCAGAAGTCGTCGCGGTTGACTCCGATGTTGTAGTAGCCGTCCGCTGCTGCGAACGTCCCGTAGGGGACACCGTGGAAGTCGTTCGCACCGGCCACCTTCGACAGGTGTGCGTCGCTGGACTGCACACGCGCGAGGGCCACGGTCGCCAGTGGCAGCGTGCACTCGGTCAGCGACAGGTCGATCATGCGGCCGCGGCCGGTTTGCTCGCGCTCACGCAGCCCGAGCAGCACCGAGGAGTGCGCGGTCATCCCGGTGACGATGTCGCCGAGGGCGAACCCGCACCAGGTCGGTCGCCCTTCACGGTCGCGGGTGAGCCCGGTGGTGCCGGACAGTGCTTCGGCGACCATCGCCAGGCCGGCGCGGTTGGCGTCGAGGCCGGCGTCGAACAGGCCGAATCCGCTCATGCTGACCACGATCAGGTTCGGGTAGCGCTCCTGAAGATCCGCCGGGTGGATTCCGAGGCGCCCCAACGCTCCGCCACGCATGTTCGTGATGAACACGTCCGCATCGGCCAGCAGCCGGTCGAGGAGCGCGGAACCGGATTCGGACTTGAGGTCGAGGGTGATGCTGCGCTTGCGCCGGTTGAGTGAGGCGAAGTACCCCGACATGGTGCCTTGATCGGTGGTGCGGATCGGCTCGCGGCTACGGGTGAGTTCGCCCTGGGGCGGCTCGACCTTGATCACGTCGGCACCCTCATCGGCCAGCAGCATCCCGCAGTAGGGTCCGGCGATGAGGTGGCAGAGTTCGACGACCTTGACGCCGTCGAGTACACCTTCACGCACAGGGGTGTGATCGTTCATCGGGTGGCCGGTCCTTTCGACGGTCGTGCGAGGAGTTCGAGAAGCCCGGAGACGGGGGCATCCTGTGCCAGTGCCTGGACGGTGTCCCACAGCTCGTCGACGGCCACCGCCGCCCCGCCGTGCTGGAAGCAGTCGGCCGCTTTGGCTTTCAACTGGTCGACGGTCAGACGGTGATCGGGACTTCCCGAGATGGTCTTGCCGACGAAGGTCTGCTCGGTGCCGTCCTTGAGCCGGACCTGCGCTGTTACCGGCGCCATGGCCAGGAAGTCGACGTCCTCGGTGGGCCGGACGGTGATGCGTTCGGCGGCGAACCCGCCGACGACCGGGTCGCGCAGTGCGTCGTCGGCGAAGTCGCCGATGAGGACGGCGCCGCGGTGTAGTGCGACGCTGGCGGTGTAGCCGATGCAGAACTGTGCGTCCACGATGTTGGCCGTAGCGGGATCGAAGGTGCGTCCCACCATGTTGAACGCCTGGCCGCTCGTCTCGAACGTGATGTGTTCGACGGCATCCGGTGTGATCCCGGACTCGCGGATCCGCAGCGTCAGGTCGATGGGAGCATGCGTGAAGCGGCACGCCGGGTAGGGCTTGAGGCTGAGATCGGTCAGATAGCCGGCTCGGTCGGCACCCTCGAGTAGGACGTCGCGGTCGAACGTGCCGTCCTGGTAGAGGTTGATGAAACCGGCGCGGCCGTCGAAGACGTTGCGCGGGCCGTCGACGCCGGCACCGGCCAGCGCTGCACCGAAGAGGACGTCCTTGGCGACGACGGCGGGCTGGAAACGCTTGGCGAGGGTGCCGTCGATGATCGACTGCAGACTGCCCGAGGTCTGCGCGAGCTGGTGCCCGAGCAGGCTCACTGCCTGGCCGGCGTCCCACTGGCGGAGGCGGGCGATCGCCAGCGCGGCTCCGATACCGCCGCTGACGACGCTGTAGTTCCAGCCCCGACTGCCCTTGGGGCCGCCGGCCCGGCCGACCCGCATTGCGCCGTCGAGGCCCACGACCAGCGCGGTCAGGAACTCCTGGCCGCCGCAGTCGGGCCGATTTTCCTCCAGGTCCGCGAGCAGTGCCGGCAGGACCACGCTGGCAGCGTGGAGCGGCACCGCGTCGTCGGTGTCGTCGTAATCGAGTGCGTGTAGGGCACCCCCGTTGGCCACGGCGGCGAATGGCGCCGGCGCGGTGTCCGCGGTGCCCCAGATGGTGGCGTTACCGGTGCCCCACCGAGACAGCGCGGTGCGTGCCTGGGGAACACCGGGGGAGTGCAGCCCACCGAGTGCACAGGCCAGTGTGTCGAAGAGGACCTCAAGCGCCGCCTCGATCGTGGCCGCATCCAAATTGGGGTAGCTCTGGCGCACGGCGTGCTCGGCCAGCGGCTCCGCCAAGTCGGCGGTTGTCTCGGTCATCGGGCCTCCTCGGACTCGTCGATCTCGAAGTCGAACAGCCGAACCGGTTTCGTCTCGCGGACCTTCATCTTCACGCGCAGGTCCGGGCGCAGGGCCTCCCACGGCGCGAGGATCCTGCTCAAGCAGCGCACTCCCTCGTCGAGATCGACCAGACACAGGACATACGGGACCTCGTCGGCGAAAGTCGCAGGGGCCGCGGAGACCTCGGTGTAGCTGTACAGGGTTCCCCGGCCGCTCAAATCCACCCAGTCCAGTTCGGACTTCCAGCACTCCGGGCAGATGGGCTTGGGTGGGAAGGTCATGTGGGAGCACTCCCGGCACCTCGTGGTCCGAAGGACTCCGTCGTTCAGACCCTGCCAGAACGGTTCGGTAAAGGGGGTGACCCGCGGCGGATAGGCCAGCGTTGTCCCCGTCGTTTGGATGGGCATCAGTCTCTCTCCGTTCACGCGCCGTGGCCAGCGAGGATGTGCATCATCGTGGCGTTGTAGTCGCCGAGTTCGCCGGTGACGGAGCCGATTCCGGCTCCAGCAACCTGACGCTCTCCTGCCTCTCCGCGCAGTTGCTGCACCGCCTCGTAGACGTTGTAGAGCGGGGTCACGTGCGGCGGGTGTCCGCGGCTGGCGCAGCCACCGGAGGGTGAGATCGGCACCTGGCCGCCGATGGTGGTCGCCCCACTGGCCGCGGCGGCGCCGCCGGTGCCCTTGGGGAACAGTCCGATGGACTCGCTCAGGATCAGCTCGACGATGGAGCAGGGGGCGTAGACCTCGGCGAAGTCGATGTCGTTCACCGAGATGCCGGCCTCGTCGTACGCCTTGCCCGATGCGATCTCCGCCGACTCGAACCATGTCAGCGGACGCGGTCGGCTCGACACCTGGTGGATGCCCTCGTGATGGAAGCCGCGCGAGACGACGTCGACGTAACGGGTACCCAGGGAGCGGGCAAAATCTGGATCTGCGATCACGATTGCCACCGCACCGTCGGACCGTGGCGGCACGTCCAGCAGACCGAGCGGCTTGACGATGTCCCGGGCGCCGATGACGTCCTCGACGGTGATCGGCTTGCGCATCTGCGCGAGCGGGTTCATCGAGGCGTGAAACCGATTCTTCACCGGGATCGACGCGAGTTCCTCACGGGTGAGCCCGTATTCGTGCATGTAGCGCACCGCGTTGAACGCATACCAGGCGATGGGGGTGACGCCGAACGGGACGTGGAAGTCCACGTCGCCCACGGCCCGCATCGACCAGGTCATGTGCTCACCGGTGGGGACGTGCAGTTCCTTGTTGACCCCGAGCGCGACAGCGACCTTGGCCTTGCCCGAGGCGACGCGCTCGAGTGCGACATCGAAGGCGATGGATCCGGTCAGCCCGTTGCCGAGGACCTCCATCAGGATGTCGCCCACCGCCATCTCGAGGTATCCGGCCATGAACGTGCCGAAGTACCGCTGGTCCGCATAGGGGCGCGGAGTGGAGAAGATCAGCGCATCGATGTCTTTCTTGGTCAGGCCTGCGTCGGCGATCGCTGCGACCAACGCCTGGGCCATCATTTCGTGCTCGAGTTTGTCGAGGTGCTTGCCGACCGGCAGGGCCCCGATTCCCACCACGGACGCGATCGGCTTCATGATTCCGTCACCGTTGCCCTTCATTTACAAGTAGGAATTTGACTGACATTTAGTTGTATGTCTGACATTAGAGCGGTCTGTGAGGATTGTGTCAAGGGTCACCGGCGTCCGAACGCGCGGAACAGGGTCGTCACCGCATCGAGTGACTCGAGTTCGGGCAGCCGCGCAAGCAGTGACCCAAGGGTGCCTACTTGATCGGGAGCAAGGGCACGCAGGGCCAGGGCCTCGAACTTGGCGCGAACCTCCCCATCGCTCATCGGGTTCGCCGGATGACCGCGAGGCACATCGGCGGCCGCCGACAACATCGAACCGTCCGCCATAGTCAGGGTGAGTTCGGTCGGGCAACTGTCCCGGGTCGCTCGATCCGTCAGGTCGACACGTTCGACCACACTGATGCGGTCGATGATCGAGAAAAGTCCGGGATCCGTCAGCCGCTCGCTCGTGAACGCCTCGTCCGACAGTTCACCGTCGACGAAGGCGGCCGCCATCAGGTACGGCATGCTGTGATCTGCGGTTTCTCGCGTCGGTGGACGCCACTTCTCCGCGGCGTCGCCTCGGCCGCCCCCGATTGAGCGCCACGCGTTCATACAGGTCGCCACGTCGATCGCAACAATGTCGGAGAGGACGGCACGGCCGCGCACCTCGAGAACCAAGTCGACGGGGACCTGACCCCAGTAGCAGGCCGGATGCCGTTTGAGGCTGGCTCGCTCGATCGCCGACGGCTCCGCTGGTGTCAGCGTGAGATCGAAGGTGGGCCACACCCGTTCGAGCAGCCCATCCTTGCCCTCGAACGGTTCGGAAGGCCCACTCATCCCCGCCGCGGCCAGGCGCACGGCGAATGTCGCTGTCATGGCAGCGTGGCCGGTGGCCGCGGCCTTCCACTCCGACAGCTCGCCGAACCGGGTCACCCGCAACGGGATACTGGGGACGACGGCGAGGGCGAGGGCGTGTCCAATCTTCTCGCGCGGCAACCGGAGGATCTTGGCCTGGCCGGCCGCGATGCCGAGCGAGCAGTACACCCCTTGATCCCAACCGCCATCAGGAGGCACCGCCTGGGCCAGCCGGGTCGCGATTTCGTAGGCGAGGTAGATCGCGGTGACGGCGTCGGCGCCCGTCGCCCCCACCGCCTCGATCATCGCGAGCAGGGCGGGGATCATGTCACTCGGGTGTCCCGAGACCCCGAAGTCGTTGAAGTCGAGGTAGCGGTCGGCTGTGGCGTTGGTGAAGGCGACCTGGTCGACGAGGCATTTCTCCAACTCGCCATAGACCGACGCCACGAGAGGCCCACCGATACCGCGGGCGACCTCGCGGGCAATGCCTGCGGGCGCACTCGAGTAGCCACCCGCGCCGCATCCGACGGTATCGATCGTATGGCGCACGACGGCGCGGACGGCGCCGGACGTCAAGGTGTCGAAGTCGGTCGCTTGGATGAAGTCGACCAGTGAGGTCAGCAGCTTGTCCATGGGTATCGTCCGGGGTCAGCCGAGCTGGCGAGTGAGGACCGCGACGTCGTCGACGCCCTCGAGCTGGTCGATGGTGGTAACGAGCTGCTTGATCGCGGTGTCCTCGAAGGGACGGGCCGCGTGTCCGGCACAGTCCTCGAACTTCGTCACCAGCTGTGACCAATCGAGGGGGTTGTGGGCAGCGCCGGGAGTCTCGTCGTGCTTGGCCTCGCCGTAGAGCTCGCGACCGTCCTCGAGGACGAGGCGAACAGCCCCCGCGGGGAGCTCCTTGCCCCAGTTGTACTTGGGATCGTCCACGAACACGACCTTCGACGCGACTTCGTAGACGAGCGGATCCGCGCGGCGCTCGGGTGAGAAGTCGCCAACTCCCACCGTCCCCTTCAGCAATGCGAGCGAGACCGTGAAAGGGATGCTGAACTTGGCGTCGTTCGAGGTCGGGGGCCGTCGGCGGAACTCCGGCGGCTCGCTCAGCTGTTTCGCGAAATCGCCACCGAAGACCTCGATCTTCTCGATCTCGTCGGTTCGGCCGGGTCCGCCCATCAGTCGGAGCGCGGTGTCGATGTAGGCGTGCGTGACACCGCAGCTAGGCCACAGCTTGTAGAGGATGGTCGCGCCTTGGAAATCGGTGCCGAGGTCGGCGACCATCGCGTCACGGTCCCATTCACCGAAGTAGACCGGTAGAAAGGCGGCGTCACCCTCCAGCGGGGTCGATGTGGCTTTGACACCCTTCTCGGCCAGCAGTGCCGAGAGCACCGCGGCCTTCGCGGCGAATCCGCCGTACATCCCGCGTAGGTCACCACCGGTGCCGTAGGCGGTCTGCATCGTGCTGGCTGCCTGCGTGCAGGCGATGCCGATCGCGTCCGTCACTTGCTTAGCGTCCAGACCGAGCAGCTTGGCGCATGCCGCCGCTGAGGCGAGCGTCCCGACGACCGGGGTCATGAACCAGTCCTGCTTCCACGCGACGTTCTTGCGGAGCCGCGCGAAGAGATCCTGGCCGACCGCCAGGGCGGTGATGAAGTCCTCGCCCGTCACGCCACCCTTGCGTTCCGCCACGGCGAGCAATGCCGGTAGCACCGTGACGCTCGGATGGTGCCCCTCGGGCAGGTGATCGTCGTAATCGAGGCCATGGCCCATGGAGCCGTTGACGAAGGCAGCAGAGACGGCGGGGAGCTTTCCGCCGAAGCCGAATAGCGTGCTTTCCGGCTTACCGCCCCAATCCCTGGTGAGTTCGACGATGCCCGGCATGACGTCCATGAGACCGCTCGCGCCCAGGATCACGCCAAGCGTGTCGAGGGTGCTGTACTTCGCGGATCGGATCGCCTCCTCCGGGAGGGACCGGTACGTCGCCTCCGCGACGTGCCGACCGAAGACCGTTGCGAGATCCTCCTGCGCCACCATGTGCCACACCACCACCATTCGTTCGATGTAGATCATTGCCATTCCGATAATAGTCTGACATTACGTGTTGGGTGTCACAACCCCCGGGGCTGGCGGATTCGCCGTGCTGCGAACTTCGCACGCCCCGTGCCTGGGGCTTCGCGAATTGCCGCCACGGGGGCGAGGCGGCTCCGGGGTGGATCCGGAAACGAGTGACTCACTGTTCGGATTCTCATCGCGTGTGAACGAGGGCGCTTCGGTTAACTGCCTGCTAAATGTTTGACCTTGCGCCGAGTGCTTAATGTCATCTAAAGTCGGCACGGGTGAAAGAAGTGGTCCCGACACAGCGACGCTCCACTCTCATGCGCATTGGCGGGGATGGATCGCCTCGCAGGCCGAGCCGGCTACCGGTGGCGTGTGAGGAGTCCGCCCCCGTCGTCTGTCGCCTAGCGGGCACCTGCGACTTCGCGGTCCGCCGCTGCCGAGGAATCCGGCGGCGGACCGCGACTCCAACCAATCACTGTACGAACGAGTTTCGAAGAATTCCTAGCCACTCCGTTACGACACCAAGGAGACGGATTGTGAAGGTCGACGCCCGCCTGGATGTGGACGATGTCGAGGCAATGGCTCAGACCGCGCGGCGACTGGAGCTGGAAGGCTACGCGGGCATCTGGACGTCGGAAACGGCCCACGATCCGTTCCTCCCCCTGATGGTTGCCGCCCAGCACACTCAACGGGTCCAACTCGGATGTGCTATCGCCGTGGCGTTCGCGCGTAACCCCATGACGATTGCGAACGTTGCCCACGATCTGCAGACGTACTCGCGCGGACGATTCGCTCTCGGCTTGGGAACTCAGGTGAGATCGCATATCGAACGCCGTTTCTCTATGCAATGGTCTGATCCGATGGCTCGGCTCGAGGAGTTCATCGACGCAGTGAAGGCGATCTTGACGGCATGGGAAACGGGGGATCAACTTCACTTCGAGGGTTCCTACTACCGCCACACCCTTATGACGCCGATGTTTCGGCCCGCGCCGCACGGTCATGGACTTCCGCCGATCATCATGGCCGGCGTCGGGGCAGGCATGTTAGAGGCCGCCGGCCGCAGCGCGGACGGCGTCCTGGTGCACGCGTTCTCTACTCCGGACTATCTCCGTGACGTCGTTCTACCCGCTGTCGAACGGGGTCTGTCTTCCCGCACCCGCGCACGTGACGGCTTCGAGGTGAGCTGTCGGGGGTTTCTCGCCACGGGCCGGGATGAGAAAGAACTCGAACACGCAAAGCAAGCGATCCGGGCGCGCATTGCGTTCTACGCAAGCACGCCTTCATACATGCCCGTCCTCGAGCGTCACGGCTGGGATGCTCTCGGTAGGCAGCTCAACATGTTGTCGCGAACGGGAGACGACGACCGATGGACCAAGATGGCAAGCCTTATCGACGACGAAGTGCTCGAAACGTTCGCTATTGTCGCCGAACCTGATCGTGCTGGCACCGAGATCGCGAGACGCTACTCCGGTATCGTAGATCGCTATTGGTTCTACACCCCCTATCCGATTTCTCCCGAACTACTCTCGTCGATTTCCCTTGCCATCAGTACTGAGCAGTCAATCGGGTAAGGGTGTCTCCGCATGTCGGAGTTGGCCGACGAGTTCGGAGATTGTGATGTGTACCGGATTTGCGGAGTGGTCCGCGGGCAATAAGTCCGCTCGGACAGGCCCGGTACCGGGCATCATCCGCAGCCAGCGCTGAGAATCTGCTGGTTAAACATCGCGGACCCAACCGGTGAATATGGTCGACGCTCCTCGCGTGTAGACCGAGTCTAGCTGTCTTCAGGCGGCGGTCACGGCTGGCTGTCGCGGTTGCGGCGACTCCGAACGACGCTGTCGCGGAGTGCGCCGACGTGGCCGGTGTCGGACAGGCGTGCGCCCCGCGGTCGTTCACGCATCGGCTACGAGCCCAGGTGATGATGTATCCGCAGCACTCGGTTTGTCCGATTCGCGGGTGCGTAGCGGCAGATCGGCTCGCCAACTGTGCAGGCAGCCAGGCCGATGGACGTCTCTGATCTGGCTACGAAGACCGCACCCCACCAGCCATCCGATGGCGCGAATCTGCTGCGCCGTAGTGCTGCTGGGCGCTGTGGTGCTGAAGGCGTCGTTGAGCAAGTCCTCGCTGAGATCGCCGCCTATGACGTCGTTCTGGAACTCCAGCGCTGCCTTCGCTGTGTTCTCGTCGATCACCGGGGTTGATGGCCACGACGGGATGCTCGGCTGGAACGCCGGCGGGCAGATTGTCGGCTTCACGTCGCCCATGAACGGCTGGGCCATCTTTCGCGGCCGTGTCGGTTCGCATGGAGATGTCCCCGGGTGGGGCGAGGGCGGCCGTGAAGCATTCAGCACCTCTGGTCTCTGCGCGATCGTTCGTTCCGAGGCTCTCGCCGGAGGTTGTCGCGAGCGGCGTGTAGTCGCCATTGGCGAGGTTGAACTGTAGGTGTCTTCACCTTGTCGGGTCGCAATATCCGATTGTGGGCGGGGAGATGGCGATCGGTCGCCCCGTTCGCTGGCTCAAGCTCTAGCCCGAAGTTGCGGTCAGGTGGACGAGCGAACCCCCAGTTGAGCTGGGGGTTCGTTGGTTTCGGTTGTGGTTGTTCTGGCTACTTGACCGCCAGGGGGATGGCGGTGTCGAGGAGTTCGAACGCGCGTCGGTGGGTCGGGGTGGGGACGGCCAGGGTCGCCACGATCGGTCCGTCGTCGCCGTAGCGCAGGTCGTTGCGGGTGAGGGTGGCCAGGTGGGCCAGCAAGGCCTGGTAGGAGCGGGTGGGTAGGTCACCGTCGGTGGTGGTCTTGCGGGCCG
>RRBB01000155.1:0-26294 GCA_006543605.1 Rhodococcus sp. WS4 | reverse complement strand
GTGAAGGGGCGGGTGTCCGGCGGCCGCGCCGAGGCAGGGGTGCTCGGCGAGAACCGGTCGGTGTTATCTTCACCGATCCGCCCGGTCCGTTCGTCCTCGTCCATAACGTCTTCGTCCTCGTCCATCTCGTCGCCGAAGTCCTCGTCCAAGTCTTCCCCCGTGTCCGGGGTCGGCGTGAGATAGCCGAGCAGGAAGAAGCCGGCCGCGAACCCGCCGGCGAGGAGCAGCCACCGATCCAGGGTCGGCACCCACACCCGGGTCGCCGACAGTGTGAAGGCCAGCACCAGCCCGATCCCGATTCCCGGGGTGAGCATCCGCACGGCCCGTCGCCACCGGTTCTCGTGCAGCCGGCGCCGAGCAATGCCGAGAGCGGCATCGAGTACCGCGAGCGCGGTGAGCAGCGCCAGCGCGAGCCCGAACAGCCCATACACCGACACCAGCGAGCCGCGCACATCGGTGACGGTGGCCGTCTCGGCGAGGACAGCACCGTCTCCGCCGGTGACGGTAACCGTCCCGTTGATCAGGCCGGTGGCCTGACCGTCGAGCCCGGACAGGTCGAGCTCGAAGTCGAGGGCCTGGGTCTGTCCCGGCGCCACGGTCAATCCGACCGCGGTGTGATAGGAGAAGAAGGTCAACCCGAGGACATGCCCGGACAGGTCGACCGCAGCGACGGTCACCGGGGAAGCGGTGTCGTTGTCGAGATTCACCTTCACCTGAGCCGGGCTGTGCGGGTCGAGACGGACCGGATTGGTCGGGCTGGCGGTGGCGATGTCCTGACCGTTGACGGTCACCGTCATACCCACCGACTCTGCTGCACCAGCGCCGGGAGCGACGAGTATCACTGCCCCGAGAGCAATTACGAGCGCAATCAAGCACCGCATGATCATGATCCCTCCCCGCGGCCCGGCCGTGGAGTGAGAAGGCGTCGACGGTAAATCGACAGACCTACGAGTAGGAAGAACACGATCACCACGGCGGTGGCGGTGGACCCTGTTGCTTGACTGACGAGCACGACGTCCAATGGCGCGGCGAACGTGGGGCCACAGTCGGCTGACACGTCGTGTCGTCCGACCTCGGCGCCCACCGCGCGTAACGGTGCCCTAAAGACACCGGTGGCGTCGGCGCGAATTTCGCCGACTCGCGCACCATCGACCGAGAGCAGTACCTCGGCCTCCGGCGGACATCCTGATCCGGCCAGGGTCACCGCGTCACCCGGTTCCACGGCCGCAGCGGTGAACACCAGCCCGGGCTCTGGCGGTGGTGGAACCGCGTCAGGGACGACATCAGCAGGAGTGCTCGGGCTGGGCACTTCCGGTAGTAGCATGAACGGCCCGGGAACCGTGAACTCGTCTCCTGGCCCCGGCATCGGTAACCCCGGGATCTCCCGCACAGGAGTACATCGCGCAGGGTCGGTGCATCCCTCCGGCCGTCGAATCTCCGGTGTACACGGCGGGCTGCAGGGGTCCTCCCCTTTCCGGGTCAGTGGTTCGCGGGGTATGTCGATATCGCAGGGGAGGGCGTTCGGCCCGCAGATGTCGCCGCCGGTCCGGTCCAGTGGTTCGCGGGGTATGTCGATATCGCAGGGGAGGGCGTTCGGCCCGCAGATGTCGCCGCCGGATGCCGGTGGAATGTCGATGTCGCGCTCGCAGTGTGTGCCGGCCGGATAGCAGCCGCCGCCCCCACCCGGGACCTCGTCCGGAATGATTCCCTCCGGCGGTGTCCACGGCTCTTTCTCAGGTGGGATCCAGGGCTCTTCCTCGGGTGGGGTCCACGGTTGCTCCGGTGGGATCCATGGTTCCTGTTCGGGTGGGGTCCACGGTTGCTCCGGTGGGATCCATGGTTCCTGTTCGGGTGGGGTCCATGGTTCTTGCTCCGGTGGGGTCCACGGTTGCTCCGGCGGGATCCACGGTTCCTGCTGGGGTGGCGTCCAGGGAGCGACACCGTCTGGAGCCGGTGAACAGCCTGGATCCGGAGGAACACAAATGGGCGGTTGATTGCGCGCAGTTGCGTACGGTGTCGGGTCGAGACTCTCTCCCAGCCCTGGGAGAGGAAGCTGGGGCATCGTCGGCCACGGCGCGACGGGTTGTTGCCGCACAACATCGGTGGCCACCGAGTGTGGCGCCGCGACCGCAAGCGGGCGCCCTGAGAGGAACCCGAAAAACCCGAGAGCACAAACGACCACAAGGGTGGACATCACCATGACCGCCCGCCGCCAGCGGGTAGGTCGGGGCATCTGCCCCACCCCCTCGGGTGCGCGTTCGGTACTTTCAGTCTGCGCCGGTGCTGCACGCTGGGGCAATACCCGACGCACACCGAGTTCCCGGCGGACGAAGTGGGTGTGGTGATGGGTTCGAGGCATGGCATCTTCTCGGGTCGAAGTGGTCGAACTGAAGATCAATCTTCAGTGTGATGGGCCGGCCACGGGCGAATCATCACCCGCCGGGTGGACTCGTGTCACCCCTCGTCGGAACCAGCACGCCGGTGCGGGATGGAACCGCACCGGCGACCATGGTGCCGCACGGACCTGCGGAATTAGACTGACAACAAGGCGAAGCGTCCGACCGAAAGTCGTGTGCCCGAAATTGCGCGAAGGACGGCGATGAACGCATTGAGCGAACCGACTCTCTGCTATCTCGATGGCGGATACGGCACCCGCGAATTCGTATTGTCCGTGGACGCGCCACGGATCACCGTGGGCCGCTCGGAGAAGGCCGATATCGCGTTGCCATCGGATCCGAACGTGTCGCGGCTGCACGCCACCATCGAATGGATCGGATCCTATTGGACGGTGACCGACGACGGACTCTCCCGCAACGGCACCTTCGTCAACGGCGACCGCCTCAGTGGGCGCCGACGACTCCACGCCGGTGACGTCATCCGAATCGGATCCTCGTCGTTGACCTTCCGCACCTTCATTGCGGCCAGTGGGGAGATGACCGGCACCGCCGACGCCCTGCCCACCCGCGGCGCCCTGACTCCGGCGCAATTCGCGGTCCTGGTGGAGTTGTGCCGGCCGTACAAGACCGACGCAGCCTATGCCCATCCCGCCTCGAACCAGGAGATCGCCGACAACCTCTTCTTGACTGTCGACACGATCAAATGCCATCTCCGCGTGCTCTTCTCGAAATTCGGTCTCGAGGATCTGCCGAACAACCAGAAGCGTATGCAACTCGTCGCCCGCGCCCGACACAGCGGCATCATCACCGCTGGCGATCTGTGAATCCGAGAAGAATCTCTCGAACCCGAAAGCTCCGGCTCCGCGGCCCACCGAATGTGCGCACCTTGCGGAAACACCGAGTGCCTGCGTTGCCCTCGGTGTTGGTGTGACATCTGTGCGTGTGCTCCGAAATCGATGTGCATCGCAGTGAGCACCGTCGGCGCGCTTGGTGGCATGTCGGAAGTGACAATGCGCCGAGGGCCGGTGCACACCCGGTCAGCCTATGGCCCGGGCGTCCATCCCAGGCCCTGTACACACAAGAGCGGAACGCCCTCCGGCGTTTGTGAGGCGTTGTCGGTCGAGGGTTCGCATGGTTCCCCACTGTTGTGGACGCCGACGATGTGGGCGGTGACCCAGACGCCATCCGGGTAATAGTCGCGGGAGTAGACGCAGACGATGTCCTCGCCGGTGTTCACGTCGACTCCGACCCGATTTCCTGAGCACCGCTGATCAGCCGCTCCGGGGATGGGTTCGGGCTGAGCTGCACCGGTGACGTACGCGACCGCGCTGCTGCCGACGGTCGCCGATGGGGTGGCTGAGGCGATGCCGGATCCGAAGGCAATGAAGGGCACGATCGTGGCCGATGCAACAGCGAGCCCGTACAAGTATCTATTATTCATTGTCTCACTTACTAGTTCGTGCACTCGTCCTGACGCCGAGCGCGGTGGTGGACTTCGTCGTGATAAGTGTTCGCGGGCATCACAGTCGAAAGGTCGGGGTACCGCTTTGCGTACACAATTCTGATGGCTGACACTTCGCAAACCATCCACCCCAGGATGGAACACGTCACCCCTGGATGATCCCTCTGAAGCCTGTCGATCCCGATCTGCTCCAGGTTGTTGCGTGCACCGATGGGGTGATCTCCGAGATCTACCGGTGACATCGAACAGTGGAATCAAGAAGTTGCTGATCGCGATCGACAAATCCGCGACAGACACATGGACCGGATTGCCCAGGACTTCGCGGTCGCATTCGGGCTCTGTTTCACAGAGCGCCGGACCAACATGGTCGACGTTAACGCGTGTGGCCTCAGCGCGGGCCCTGGCGGAGTTGCCATCGGCGGCCCCGCCGTCGGGCTCCCCACAGAACTGTCTCCTAGCCAATAGGAGCAGGTCGACTCCTGGACGTAGGGATCAGTTTCTACGACAGCACGAGTCCAGGGAGGTTCGCGAAGAAGACAAAGATCGGTTCAAGCCACGGCCGAACCTCGCGGGGCATCCAGGCGTACGGGTCGGGCCCGGGGGGTGAGGCATTGGCGCTAGCAGTTCCGAGAAGTGCAAGCACTCCCACCAGCGCGACGGTCATGGTAATCCTTGGTTTCGACATTTTCAGTCCCTCTCAACGTGCCGCGTTCGGGCGGCGAAAGCACCGCCCGAGACCGGCCCGCGTTGTTCTCTCGTCGAATCGGGGATGGCAGAAATCAACCTGGCCGTTCTGCGGCGCGGTAACTTCGCCATCTCCCGACACGACCGAGAAGCAGCAGTTGGGATTCGGTGCAGACCGCCCTTTCCGATGCTTGCCCAATTCGGCGGCTAGTTAGTGCACATCGCCCACAACTGGAAGTTGAGGAAGGACACATTCCACTCATTCTGGCCGGCTGGGCATGAGTTGTTCGGATCGTTCCACACATGGTAATGCGGAGCTGCGTCTGGGTGGGCTGTGGCGATCGCCGGTGCTCCGATGATCACACCTGTTGCTAAGGCGGCAACCGCTGCCGCGTGGCGGGTTCGTTGCAATGGTGACATGACTGCTCCTCTAGGGATTTGGAATCCGTTCTCGGTGGAGTTGGATTCTCGGTTCTTGTGACGCTTAATAGAATGCGGCGACGCGGTGCCGAGAAACATCAGCACTAGGTTGGAACCTGCTCATACCGGAGTAGCTGGACCCAGTGGATCTCAGGGTGATTTCAGGTGCATCGGCACTGCCACTGCTCGATCTGGCGGTCGCGGCACTACTGGCATCCGGTGAAACGAATGGGTTCGGTTATCGCGACCAGCGCGGACGAACCAAGCCTTGCCCTGTCCGGGGACCGAGTCGCCGTGGCACACAGGCTGGTCGAACTTGACGCGCATCGGCACCCCGGGGACGTATCTTGAGCCGGAGCGTCTACCGACGTGCGCGTGGGTATCGGCAGCCAACGGGGCAGTGACCGAAGCGATCGCGGCGGACCGGCGCGCATCGGACAATGCCCGTGCGAATGACCAATTGCTGCGGGAGGTGCGCTGTCTGCAGACCGCAACGCAGTTCGGCGATCGGACGACGACGGCACGACTGACGCAGATGGCAACGATGGTCGATGGTCCACGCGCACCCGCCGTAGCCGCCCTCGCCGCCGATGACGGCGCCGCCCGACACGCGGCGTCGGTCCAACTCGGCGGACTGGGCGATTTTGGTGACCGCCGCCCACGCCGCCCTCTCGTACCGACATCCCGACCTGCGCGGATCGGCCGTCACCTCCACTTCCCGCGGAGCCAGAATTGCCCAAGAATGTGGTGGCTTCACCACCCCACGTTGCGGGAAACGCTGCAACCGCTACCGCTCACGTCCCGAGAGCGCGAGTGTCGGCGGACATGCAAAACTTTCTCATGGCCACGGACACACGATGATCTGCACTATCGTCACCACCTCGTTTTGCCCAGTTTTGGGAACACAACTGCATTATCACGTCGCCGGAAGTCGAACGACCAGCGGGACGGTCCGGCCGAGAACGCGCCGGCGGACAGGTTGTTCCGCAAGCGGATCAACCATCCGATGAGAATATTTCGCCATGCGCAACACCCTTTGATCAGTGGTGTTGCGATCACCGCACGAACCCAAGGATCCTCCTACGGTGCCACTGATGCAGCTGTCACTGAACGCTTCCGCTCAACGCAGTCCTTCATCCGTTACGACTGCTCAAATCGGAGCGAATCGCATCCGTCGTCATCGGGCGACGGTGAGGGAAGACATGACCGAGCGCACGAACTGCAAGCAGTAGACCTACCAAGGTCAGCCCTATGGCGTCACCCACCCGATAGCGCAAGCGGTTCACGCAAACCCGCTCCATCTCGCTGCGAGGCAGAGGTCGAGATTGCATCACGACTTCTCCAGACCCAACATCTGTCACCTGCAACTGGTCACCGGGCAACGGGTCCGTCAAAGAACCGCAGAGAATCTCCCGTTGGCCGACGCTGTCTGCTGGAACGGACACATCGGCAAATACCGCCCTCCCGCCGCCGACCAGCGCAAGAAGGGCTAGAAGTGCACATGCTGTCCCAGACAGGAACCAGTATCTGCCTCGTCGGTACCTTCTCCACCAGCCATAGCTCGATCCGAGGCCAACTGCGGCGACCAATAGCCACAGCCACGGGTCCGGGAGAAGCAGAACGAGATACATCGCCAGCCCAATGGTCAACCAGAAGGCTGTGCTGAACACAGCAGGGTCCCCACTTCCACGTGGACGTTTCAGCATCGCCACCCTCCTTCTCCTCCGCTGAGTGTGGCAGAGCGCGACGCTCCACTCCTGCCCACGGGCAACCGCTGACCGATCGCTTATCGGACCACGATCTGTCGACTCAGGATTACTGTGGTGGTATGAACTCATCAACTCGTCGAAAGTATGTTTCCGCCGGATAGCCCGGCGACTGCCACCGGTGCTGAAGACTGGCTGGCCGAAGTTTTCAATCTGATGCGCCACATCGAGCGCAATTCTGGGGAGCGTCCACAGTTGGGATGGCCCTTCAAACGTGCACAGGAGTCCCTTACGGGTCGGTCGGTGGCTGTTTCAGGGGCCTGGGTCGATGTCACGGTCGGTTACCGTTCCGCCGCAGATCTCGGGTCGTTCGTCGCTGAGGTGGAGCCGTACGCGATCACGGCCCATGTGCAGGCCTTCCCGGACATGTATCAGGACATCCGTACCTCTCGTCGCACGCGTATGGAGCTCGGGGACGCGGAGGCGGAGGCCTGGGCGCGCATCATGTTCGGCCCACGATGGGCGGACTACGCCTACCAGCTCACTGTAGAAATACCCGGCCGGCTCAAACGTCAGATACCGCCCTACCAGAAGGTTTTCACCCTCCTCGTCGACCGCAATGGCGACCCGATGCTCGCCCCGGACAACTACCGCTGGGGCATGCTGTTCTTCTCCCACTCCGCACCCCGCAAGCTCGAACCGTCGCCAGAGAACACCGAACTGCGTACGGTCCTTGCTACCGATGGCCCGTACACCGACTCCGAACCTGTCCGCGATCCTCGGACCGATCCGGACGGGGGCTGGAAGATCGACGTCACCGGTGATCCGCTCGAGACCCTCACCCCCACGGCCCAGCAAGCGGTGGAGGCTGCGCGGCGTCTCTTCCGCCAGCGTGGCGCGGTGAACACGCACTTTCAGCCCGCCCGCCTGGTCGTAGATGGCGCCACGCTGCACGTGCACTTCCGGTGGAAGAAGAACCCGAACGTTTTCGCTACCTCTATCCGAATTCCTCAATCCGAGGTGGAGTTCACCAGTCCGCCCGCTCACAACCCCAGCGCATGGATGTCGGCCGCGGCGCTGGGATTATGGGAGGAACTGTCGACAGGAATGCTCCTGCGATCTCGCCGTGAACGCATCGACGGCGTCATCCATTTGGGTGGTCCAGCGCAGCAAGAGCGCGAGGACTTGCCGGGCCGTGAGTTCGGCCTCGGGAGGACCGTCCCCGGGTACGCCGCCGCAAGCACTCTCCAACGACTCGGCATGCACGTCGACGATGCCGGCGACGCGCACCGAGAAGGACGGCTGATCTCCTGGGTGCACGTCTGGCGTAACGATCCCGGTGGATGTGGGTCGGACTACCTTGGGCACGCGGTCGCCACCTGGACCGACACCGAAACGGTCGCCTCGGTCGATGTGATCGAGACTCTGCCCGAGGTTCCCGACGACGTAGTGCGCCGTCTGGTGACGGCGGTCGTGCACGACGCCGCCGACGTCGGCGCACAACAAATAGTCACCCCACTCGACCACCCGGCGCTGACGGAACTCGGATTCAGTTCTGGTGAGGGCGAACAGCTCACACTCGACGTGATGACCATGCCCTGAGAAATGGATTCGAAGAAGAATCCCTCTCGGGACGGCAGCCAACGGACTGACAGCCTCCGCTCCGCCGGAAAGGGACTCGATGCTGCCCTTCCTATCTGACTCGTCCATAGAGTCGGCATATGAGATGTGCGTTCGAAGGTGGAAACCTCGATGGGAGTTACCTCCACGTCGACGAACGGGAAATGAGTCCTTATCAAGGCCATCAGATGTGCTCCCCTGACCAGTCGCCCGCCCAGACCCGGAGCCATGGCCGCTGCGTGTACATGCGTACTGAACGAGCCGTCGAATGGCATGGGACGTCCTGGGCTGTCTTCACACACTACGGAGACTGGGCGCACTATCAGCCCAGTGCCGATGACCCGTTGATTTCCTTCCCGATCAACGATCGCTGACCGGTGCGAACTTCCTGCATCATCGGGAGATGACTTCACGTGGCGTTGTCCGGTTCTGGAACAGTGAAGACGGGTGGGGCGCCATCGACTGCGCCCAGACCCCGGTGGCTGCTGGGCGCACTTCAGCGAGCTCGACATCGCTGGATTCAGAAAGCTCGACCCTGGTCAAGAGGTCGACTTCGGTGGCAGAAGCCGACTGGTCCGGTAGAGGGTAGCGACTACGGTTCGGTGGCCTGGCGAACGGTCCCCGAGGTCCAGGCAACCGGCCACGCCCCACAGCGAGCTGCGCTGTGATGAACACCGACAGTTGGACCGAACGATGGCCAGAACACCCGGCCATCAGGACGTTACCGCCGCGGTCAGGGCAGGTGGACATCGGCAAGGCGTTGCCGCTAGGCGTGGGGAAGCGGCGCGCGCCGATTACGTCGGTATGCGGGTGAACGTCTATCTGTCGGGTCTGCGGCCAGCGCCTCAAACGCATTGGTTTCAAATCCATTCTCTGCACTTCGCAAGTGTCCGGGCGGAGTGGTACCCGGATTGGGCGGCTTTTCAGAGGTCGAAGATTAGTTAGGGTGTTCGTCAACGGGCAACTGCGCTAGCCAGGCCGGCGACCCGGGCCGCGATACTCTCGCTGAGGTCACGGATCTCTGCGGCGAGGGTATCGCGGCTCTTCGTGTCCGACTCGTGCACGAAGGTCGTCGATCCCATTGTGGCACCGCAGTATTCGACAATGCCGTGCTCGATCTGCGTTCGGAAGGCCTCGTACACACCGTGGCGTTCGAAACTCTCCGCGTCGTCGCCCGCAACGGGGATCAGGTGGACGGTGAGTCGGTCCAGCTTCTTCACGAATTCGCTTCCCGGGGTGAATTCGTATGCCCACCCGCTGACGAAGACGCGATCGATCCAGCCTTTGAGTAGTGCGGGCATCGACCACCAGTACATCGGAAACACGAGAATCAGATGTTCTGCACGATCGATTCGTTTCTGCTCGGCGACCACGTCAGCAGGCGCAGACCCGTTGCCGCGGAACAGGTCCAGATCGGCTTCGGAGAATCGGGGATCGAAGTTCTCGACTCTCAGGTCGGCGATGTCAACTTCACCACCCGTGGCGCGGATCGCGTCGGCAGTAGCTCGGGCGGCATGCTGGGTCAGCGAGTCGGGATCGGAATGGGACACTACGACGAGTGCGGTCATGAGCGTTTCCTTCGGCGAGTGAGACGTCTATGTACCAAGAGTAGGTTACTATTCGTATATAGCGCAAGGAGGTGCCCGATGGCACGCACGAGACTGTCGCGGGCCGACAGATACGACCAGCTTGTGGACGTGTCGTGGGCCCTGGTGCGAGCAGAAGGCGCGGACGCGCTGACCCTCGGCCGGTTGGCCGAACGTGCAGGCGTCGCAAAACCGGTCGTCTACAGCCACTTTGCCTCCCGCGCCGCGCTGTTGGCCGCCCTCTTCAGCGAATTCGACGACCGTCAGACGGTGATGCTTGAGGAGTATCTCGAGGCCGCGGAGGAGTCACTGAATGGGCGCGCGAACGCCATCGCCAACTCGTACGTCGGATGCGCGCTGGCGCAGGGGCGTGAACTGACGGGTGTGCTTGCAGCGCTGGAGGGTTCGCCCGAGCTGGAGCAGGTCAAGCGTGAATCGGAGCACGCTTATTCCGAACGATGCCGGGAGATACTTGCCCCCTTCGGCACCACCGGTGGACTTGCGCAACCATCGATGACGGCGATATTCGGTGCTGCGGAGGCGCTCTCGCACGCGGCGGTAACGGGAGTGCTCTCGCCCGACGAGGCGAAAGGCGAACTCGCCGCGCTGATCGTCGCGGTGGTCGGCAGGACCTGACTCACTGGCGTGTCTGGCGTTGCGCTAGGGCCGTCGTCCGAACCAGTCGAGGAGTCGGGTCTGCTGCGAAGCGTCGGGAGGCAATGTGAGACTCGGGCCCTCGCCATACGCACCGAAGGCGAGCATGTCGTCCAGATGTGGTTCGACCAGACGCGACAGCCCGGCGACCAACTTCCACGCGGTACCGGCCCGGATCGACCGTCACATGGTGTGGTTCTCCACCGGGAGGGGAATCAAGGAGCAGGGATCCGTCTTGATCGATCTCAAGGACGAGGTCCACCACCTGGTCCCATTCTCCTCGGTCCTCGGGTGGGTTCTGGTCCCAGACTTCGATCGCTATCTGCATGTCGAGGTTGTTCTGGTGCGGGGACAGAACAACGGCGGAGGTCTGGTTGCTTGCGATCGTTCCGTCGCTCAGGGCTTCCTGGACAAGTTCTTCCAGGTCGTCCTGGCGGTCGGGAGAACTATCACCGGACAAGTAGAACTGACCGTAGTCCATGACAAGCGACACCCGGTGGGATGCAATCAACGACGGAGACGAATCAACCATCTGAGCAGGTTCCCACAGGAAGGCGGGCCTTTGGTCGGTCATCGATAGCTATCCGGTGCCGATGGGCGTTCGGTGACTGAAGCCTGAGAAGCAACGATATGGTTCGGTGTGCCCGAAATTGCCAGCCGGCGTCGCACCCAACCACCGCCGCCTCGCATCGTCTTCGAAGCACTCACCAACCCGGACCGCGACCCGGCTCGTCCGTGGCTAATCTTGCACAACGACGAACAACATCCCACGATCGCAGAAGCTGTCGAACCGAACCTCGTCGTATGGACATCGATCTGGCCGTGGCGACCGGACGCGCGGATCCGCTTCGACATCATTGGCCCACCACGCGGCGGCACCACTCTGTCCTGGACATTGATCGTCGACGAACCGGTCCCAGACGGGGAAACGACCGTCCGCATGCGTAAGCGAGTGAACGAACTCATCAACGCGAACCTGCGCTTCACGTTCGGTCAGTAGCCGCCCCATCAAGGATCGCTACCTGGCAGGCCGATCCCGCGGACGAAGTATCGTTCCTCGGCATGGATCATTGGGCAGCGTACGACGCGATGGGACAGGATTTCGCAGATCATGCAGCTGGTGGGGCGGCCAACGCGCACTATGACCGGCCCGCGATGCTCGCCGCTCTAGGGAACGTCTCAGACCAGGACATTTTGGATGCGGCGTGCGGCCCAGGTTTCTACCTTCAGGAGCTGATCGAGGGCGGAGCTCGGGTGCGGGCCTTCGATGGCAGCGAGGAAATGATCCGGCTCGCTCGGGAACGCGTGGGCGAGGGTGTGGAGGTCAGGCAGGCCAGCCTCGACCAGCCCTTGCCGTATGGCGACGGATCGTTCGATAGCGTTTTGTGCGCCCTGGCTATTCATTACGCTGCTGATCGTCGCGCAACATTCCGTGAGTTCTTTCGAGTGTTGCGGCCTGGTGGTCGGTGTGTGATCTCGACGCAGCACGCGACGACGGATTGGCTCCGTAAGGGCGGTTCGTATTTCGATGTGGTGCTGGAAACAGACATCTGGCGCGTCGGTGGGCGCAAGCAGGAGGTTCGGTACTGGCGCGAGCCGCTCAGCGAATTGTGCGCGGCAGCCACTGATGCCGGCTTCGTGATCCGTCAGGTTATCGAGCCTCGTCCCGCGGAGAGTATGCGGAAGGCGTGGCCGGAGGATTACGCGCAGCTCCTTCAGCGTCCCGGTTTTCTGATGCTCGATCTTCTCCGGCTGTCCGAGACGGGCATATCCGGCTGAGTCTGTAGGGCCCTCTCGTAATCGGCCGCGCTATCGCGGGGGGTCTCGTAACCATCAGCCGAACTGTTCCGACGATGAACGCACGTCCCGAAAGCCGATCCCCATTCGGGGATGAGCGCCCACCGCTGCGGTCACGTGCTGGGCGCCGATCTCGCCCCGGTGCAGGTTCCTCAATCGAACTTCCGGAACTCGGCGATATGATCGGCCCGTGCCCAATCGTGTGATGGAGTCATGACAAAACGTCCGCTGACGGTGCCGATTGTGCTCAAGTCCGACGTGCTGTCCTCCACCGCACCTTTCGACCTGGATAGCCAGCTCGGGGTTCACCTGTCCTGGACTCCCACGCTGGGACGGTGGTGGCGCAATCTTGCGGAAGAATGGCACCTCACCATTCCGTTTCGGTTGCACTCGGAAATCTCAGCCGGCGCCCGCGACACATACGTCACGCAGGGCGGGACACCTGTTGCCGTTGACGTGGTCGCGGAGTGGGCGGGAGTCAACGTTGCGACGAATATTGATCTGCCGCTCCCAGATTCGCGTCGTATCGAGCTGTCCGGAGCTCTCAATGTGTTGGAACCTGCCGATCGGACCGATGGTCGACGGAGCCGGGCCCGCGTGCGTCCGACCTTTGGCCGGGTGGACCGCATCCGGATGATATCCGTCGCGACCGGAGTTCCTGCCGACCCTCCCGACGGGTGGGTAGCGAGTCAGTATCTACCGGGAACTGCGCGCGAGTACGAACTCCGCCGCAGTCCAGTGGGCGTGTACACCTATCCAACGGCTGAAGGTGACGAGGGGGATTACCGCGAAGAGCTCCTTGTTGTCGATCTGAAATGCGGGGAATGAATTTCCCGTCCGAGATCTCCCCGTAGCGGATCGGTGACCGGTCCGTCTATCGGCGTTCGCCTACTCCGACCTCGCTATGTCGATTGCAAGTCGCGGCGGATCCGACATCGTGGTGACGATAAACGGTGTCCTGTCGCTCCGTACTCCGATGAATGACTGTGTGATATCCGAGGAGCTCGGAGTGAAGTACACCGCGGACACGACGTCGGAGTCCGATTCGATCAGTGGGTCCGTTGGCCGGTATGCGATGACGGTGTCGTCGGGCGTGTCCGCGGTGCCGGAGAAGTCGGCTTGCAGAATCGAACGCGCCGGCAGGTCGATGGTGTCGCTGGTTCCGTGCTCGATCGCCTCGGCGACGTACTCGACCTTCCAGGTCGGCATCCCATGGCCGCCGAACGCATAAATCACCCGGTCGAACGTGTCGTGCTTCTCCACGCGTACGTCGGTCACCACGGCACTTCCCGACGATGCTGGCGGCGGGGGTGTGTAATCCGGGGGAATCTCCGAGATCGTTGGCATTGGTGGCAGTGCAATCGTCGGGTCAACGGTGGGAGGCCGGTCCGACGACGGTGCCGGCGGAGCTGGTGTGGGATCGACAGCAATCGTCCCGGTCTTCGCCGCAGGATCATCAAACGGTGGTTCGAGAGCGATCCTCGATGACGTGGCTTCGCCACCACCGTCTGGTGCGGTCTCGGTCTCGTTGCTGCCGCTGCAACCGCTCAGAGCGACCATGCACAGGACGGTCACGACCAATGACCTCAGCATTTCTCGACGCTAACACCGAGTCCGGTGCTCAGTTGGTGAACGCGCTCTTCGCCAGACGATTGGGACTACAACAGTGCAAAACACTTGCAGCCGCACCGCCAGCACGGACGAGTCCTCGTCCGGTCAGCGATCCCCATTCGGGGATGAGCGCCCACCGCTGCGGTCACGTGCTGGGCGCCGATCTCGCCCCGGTGCAGGTTGGCTTACGGTATCGGGAGGACGGTATGAGTATGAGAGGTTGTTGGCATGCAGGGACACAGCAAGGAACTCCAAGCCGCTGCTGCCCGCTTCGCGGAGGCACTTCCCATCACTTCGGAACTCGCTGCAATAGCAGACGAGGTGCTCACTGAGATCCAGGCTGAGATCGACGCAACCAACGCTGAGATCGAACAGTTCGGCCGCGAACAGCCGCTCATAGAGCCTGGAACCGAGATGGCGATCGCGTTCCGACGCGGAGCCCACCGGGCACTTCTTGCGGATCGCAGTCGATGGCGAAAAATTGTCAACTCTTCGCGAGATTCCAGACCGGCCCATTGATCCAAGCGGCACCGCGTACATCGCGGGGGACCGAGGGAACGGTCCGAATGGGGACCGCACGACCTGATCTCCCGGTCATCGATCCACCAACGGGTCGTCAGATTCCACTAAGGCAGAGGAATGATCGCGGCGGCGAGCTTTGACGGGTCCGGAAGCACCAGGTGCGTGGTCACAGGTTCGAGTCCGACCTCGGGCCACTCAGCGATCAGCGGCAGGTTTCGGGTTTGCGGTAACCCGGTTACTTCGTACAGGTACTCGCGCTGGTAGAGGTCCTGGCTGTTGTACCAACCGCGACTGTCACTACGCGGCACTGGCTGGAGAATCGAATCTTCGAGTGCACGAAGTCGCATCGGACGACCGTGCACCTGGCCGTGACTGCGCTTACCCGTCTCAGGGTCGATGACAGCTGGCGCCGTGTATTGGCGTCTCATCGCTTCGGCGTGGATGCCGCTGCCGACAACGGTCACCGCGACCTCGAGGCCCGCCGAGTAAGCCATGATCGAGCGCAATCCGACCGTGACACCCTCGACACGGGCGAGCATTACTGGACCATGCGCGATCGCACCGATCTCTTTTTCATTCGACGGGTCGATCATGAACCAGGCCATGTCCGGATCCTGACACACCTCATTGCGTGGCGACCGAAAGTCCGCACATGTCAACGAAGCAGACGGGGAACGCCTGTCGGCACCGGATGAGGATCCTTCTCCGGGGCTCAGGCTCGTACCCAGTGGTCGTCGTACCATCGCCACAAGGTTGGCTCGTCGTCGACGTGAGCGACGTCGTTGTTCAGCCACCATGTCGCGTCCGGGTTCCACCCGGCCAGGACAGTTGCACCGTTGGTGTCTGCCAATGGGATTGCGAGACCGGGTGTGGTCAGGTAGCCGTGCAAGGTGAGGTGCACGGCGTCGTAGTCGTCGGCCACCGCAGTCCAGTCGGGAATGAACCAGTCGTGATGTTCGCCGGTGGTGTGGAACCAATCGGAGCGCTTGGACTCGCGGACGGCCAAGGGGTACGCGTCGACCAGACGCGCCCAGTCCGTCGGATTTGTGATCTCGTAGACCCGGGGTGTGCTGCGGATAGAGACCGGCCAGACCCTCGCTTGGTCCCCGCCGAACGAGTCTTCTTCCAGGAGCAATTCCAGTGCGCCCACGTCATCCCGCGCCCGGCTGGTTTCCAAGGCGGCACTGGGTAACGGTGTCGACCACCATTCACCACTGATGGCGTTGTCCGGACGTTCTACGCGCGAAGTGCGAAAGTGTGCTTCCATCGCGAGGACGTGGTCACGCCATTGATCGAGGCCGACAGCAGTACTGCGGTACGGCAGCGTCGATTCCGGCCACTCCTCGTCGTTCGAATGCAGTTGGCCGATCATCCGCTGGTTGTCGAGGTCGACTGGCTCCGCCCACCACCGGGTGAGCGGGGAGTCCAGAACGGTGGCAGCTACCGGATGTAAAGCCGCCACGGTTTCCGGCGTGGCGAACATGAGATCGTCCTCGTCCGGCGGTTGCCAGTACCGTGCCCAGTCTGTCGCGAGAGCGAGAGCGTTGAGTAGGTCCAGTTCGGACAGCCCCGAGATGGCTTGAACATCGACTGCCTCGATCCTCTCGAGCACGTCCGCAAGCGTTCGTGGATGGGCGGCTCGCTCGTCCGTACTGCACATGTACGCGACGTTCGCGCAGAAAAATCGTCCGCGTGGTGACGCGAGAACAAGAGCGACCAGGTCCATCAATGAACGCTACCGGACCCGCGCTGTCCGTCGCACGCAGTTACCCGCAGTGACGTTCTGCCCGTTCATACTCGAACGATGTCGCAGTTCAGCTGGATCGACAACCCGGTCTCCCCGGAACTGGGGGGCAATCGCGCACGGGCCGCTCCTGCTGTCCGACTCGAACGGCTACCGAGTCGGCCTCCGATACCTCATCGCGTACCGACATGTCATGGACATGGCGCTGACCGTCTCCGCTTCGGGATTGAAGTCGGCGGAGCTCGCCGCCCAATTCCGAATCACCTACGGGACCGGCGGGCTTTCGGCTGCAAAACCCGAGGACGGGTTCAGTGCATGGGTGGTCTCGCCCGAACTGAACATCTCCGCAGAGCGATCGAGCCAGAATCCGCACACCGAGGAAGGGCACTACGTCCGCGAGTTCTCCTATGTCATCAATGGGCGCCCCACGGGCACCTTCCTCGAAATCGAGTACCGATGGCCCGCCATCGGCCTCGACCGCACACGCGTTGTCTTGGAGATTCCACCGGCTCGAGCTCTCGACGAAGCGATTGTGCCGATCTGACCCGCCTGTGCCTCCACGTCCGAAAGGCGAAGCGATAGCCGGTCGAGGAGAACGCCTGGCTTCCAAGCTCCCCGGCACTTTCCGTGGCGCGAGATATGCTGCTGCACATGGCCGGGGCTCGGGCCGACGGGGGTTCTCAGGATTTCGGCGCGCTCACGTAGGTGCACCCGTCGGATCGGTTCTGGCACGTATGGATTGGACTCCAACGAATCCGTCGAGGAGACCGGGTGACACTCAACCGCTATTCACACGTCTGTCGTACCTGCGCGAATGGCGCGGACGGATGTTTATCGCGACGACCGTGACCATCGTGGCCACCGCCCTCGGGCTCGCGCAACCACTTGTCGCCGGTCGGATCGTCAACAACATCTCGTCCTCGTCACCGGTGCTGCTCCCCGCACTCGTCCTCGTCGCGATCTTCCTCGCCCAAAGTGCCTTGGACTCGGTCGGCCGATACCTGCTCGAGCGAGTCGGTGAGCAACTGGTCCTCGCGATCCGCGAACGATTCGCCCGGCACATCGTGGGGCTGCGGATTGAGCACCTGAGTACGGCGCGGGTCGGGGACCTTCTCTCCCAGGTCTCGAACGACATCTCCCTGCTCAGCCAGATACCGAAGAACCTCGTCGAAATCGGCACCGGCGTCCTCGCCGTCGCCGTCGCGGCCGCGGTGATGTGCTATCTCGACCCGCTGCTCTTCGTGGTTGCCCTCATCGTCACCACGATCGCGTTCGGCGGAGCCAGTCTCGCGCTGTCCCGTATCCAGCGCGCCGCGAAAGACAAACAGATGGCCGTGGGTGAGCTCTCGTCCAACCTCGAACGCTGCATTTCGGCCATCCGCACGATCCGCATCTTCCGATCGGAGGCACGCGAAGAAGCGGCGATCACCGCGGCCGCGCACAAGGCCTACGACGCCGGCCTCAGGTCCGCCGGCCTCACCGCCCTCGCGACCCCGATCATTCGCCTGTCCACCTCGGGTTCGTTTCTACTGATCCTGCTGATCGGCAGTGTCCGTGTCGCGAACGGTTCACTGCAGCTGGGGACCCTGGTGACGATGTTCCTGTTCACGATGTACGCACTCTTCCCGCTGTCGAACCTGTTCCAAGGAGTCATCTCCATCCGGATGGCCCTCGGTTCGTTCGAACGCGTCCAGGCCACCCTCGCCCTCGACGCCGAAGAAGACCCCGCCGTCGTTCTTCCTGCGCAGGCACCGCCGCACCGCGGGTCGCATGATTCGTCGGCGCCGACGCTCGAGTTCGACAACGTCTCGTTCGCGTACGGCGACCGGACTGTCGTGAAGGACGTCTCGTTCACCGTCGGGTATCGGACGACGACGGCGATCGTGGGCCCCTCGGGGGCAGGAAAGACCACACTCCTGTCACTGACCGGTAAGTTCTACGAGCCGACGGCCGGGGCGATCCGACTCGGCGGACAGGACTACCGCCGCCTCACCACTCAAGAGGTTCGGTCGGCGTTCGCGATCGTCGAACAAGACGCCCCGGTCCTGCACGGCACGGTCAGAGACAATCTGCTGATCGGAAACCCGGAGGCCACCGAGGAACAGCTCTGGACGGCGCTCGAGGCCGCGAATCTGAGGGACCACGTGAGCCAGCTGCCGGGCGGTCTGGAGGCGCCCGTGGGTGATCGCGGCGGTGCGCTTTCCGGGGGAGAGCGGCAGCGAATCGCGGTCGCCCGGGCACTGCTGTCCGACTGCCCGATCGTGCTTCTGGACGAGCCCACCTCAAACCTCGACACGCAAAACGAGAAGTTGCTCGGTGACGCGCTCACCGCATTGCGTGAGCGCAAGAGCCTGATCATCATTGCCCACCGGCTGTCGACGGTGATTTCGGCAGACGAGATCATCGTTCTCGCCGACGGCGAGATCGCAGCACAAGGGCCGCATTCCGCACTGGTGAACAGTTCTGATCTGTACCGGTCACTGGTGGATCGTGACCTCAAGCCCTCGGAATCTGTTGACCTGACTGGCAGATAGCCCGTCTGGTGAGCGTGCTCACCGACACCGATTGCCGAACCTGCACCGGGCGAGATCGGCGCCCAGCGCGCACCCGCAAGGGATGGCGCTCGTCCCGAGAGCGGATTTCCTTGCGGTGTCTCACAAGGCCAGTAGCCCCGTACGAACGTTCCTGATGCACCGATTGGTGAGACGCCCGTGGGAACCGAGCCGGTCGCGGATTCATGGATCGGCAGTAGTTGCCCGGGGTCGTGACGGGACCGGGTTCGGTCGTTAGTTCTGCGAAGTGTCGTCGGTGAGTGTCAGAATGGCGGCATGGAGGGGTTCAGGGAGTTTGCGCACGAGGTGATCTCCGCTTTGCGGCCGGTGCTGCCAGCCGAGACGCTCGACCATGTGAGTTTCGCGATCGAAGACGACCGGATTCATCATGCGGTGATCGAGGCCGTGGGTGGTGCGGCTGAGCATCGAGTCCTGGTTCCAGTTTGGATCGTCGAAATGGTGCATGCGCGTGCCGCGGACGGGGTGTCGTTCGGCCGGAAGGACGCATGGGCACTCAAGCGCCTATTGCGGAAGGTCCGCACTGACGCGGACGCGTAGCGGCGATGTGTCAGCGCCGGTCACCGAGAGGCAAGCATCGGGTCGATCTGATGGATGGAACGAAGCCAACGGGAAGGGTGACCGTGGCAACGGATCGATGACCGGTCAACGATTCGCTGACCGGTCACCGATCGGCGAAGGGCGTGGCGCCGTGTCTGATGTGACAGGCTGGCAAGATGTCCGCGAGCCTGCGCCGTGTTCGGTGGTCTGCCACTGCGGCAGCCCTGTGGGCAGCGGTAGCGCTCTCGAGCTGCAGCCAGACTCCTCCGGACAGTGGACGGTCGATTGACGGATCACCGTCGTGCAGCATGATCGTTGACTGGGCATTTGATGCGACCGATCTTCGAGCGCTCGCGGGATGGGCAGATGCCATCTTTGTGGGAACGGTGCTGCAGGAAAGTGGAACCACGTCGTTGCTCAGTTCAGTGCCGGAAACGCAATTTCAGGTCGAGGTAGTCGAAAGTCTCAAGGGGACAGCATCGGGCACCGTTACCGTCAGTCAAGCGGGCGGTCGTGGTTGCCAAGTCAACACAGGCGATCTCGTGTCGGTAGGCGCGACCTACTTGTTCTCGACCGGCTATATGGCCGCGGAAGGTTGGTACTCGATCGCAGGCACAGCGGAGGAGCTCGCCCCTGCTGAGGTGGAATCCGCACGGCGCGCGGCCGTCAGTCCGGGTCAGGTGCCGGAACCTGCGGTCATAGGCGAGATGCGTACGGCGATCGCCGACCAGATCCCGTTCGATTCGAACGATCCCGAATCAGCGGTCAATTCTGAACTGGTGCCGATGCCGAGATAGAGGCAACGAGCTCCACTCGATTACAACCCCGCGCGCGGTGTGGTCTCACATGCGGAACGCCTGTCGGCACCGGATGACGATCGCCTATCGGGGTCTCAGAACGATGACGGATCGCCCAGACCTGGTGCTCTGCCACCTACCGTGGGCTGATGAGCAGAAACCCCGCCACCGATCAGATCAGGCGACTGTTGGTTGAGCGCGACCAGCTACTGCTTGATGTAAGGGAACTCGAGGGTCGGTTGGAGAAGTCCAGGCGGCGACTCGACGACGTCACCGCGGAAATCGCCTCGCTCCGGCGAGTGGAAGACGAGTTGCTACGGCGGCACCCTGAGCTTGAGCAGGGCTGACGGATGCTGGTGGCCCGACGACCCGGAACACGATCGTCTTATGGCATGCAGTCCGCACCGATCGGTTACATCGCCGGATTCCACGCCAGCTGTTCTTCTACGATGTACGGCCTGACAATCCATCGGGTCTCAGGGCACGGTCTGGAGGGTTCATGAGCATCCGAATATCGTCGAGCACACCGGATGACGAACCGGGGAGCACGTTGTTGCCGGTTTGCGACAGAATCGACGAGGACCTACGCACCCACCCAGCGGTGAGGCTAGCGAGCGAAGCAGTCCCCTTGATGCACCGCACCACGGCCGGAGAGCGATTCGGTCCACTCCGGCTCATCGAGCGCGACTCCGATGTCGCCGTCGTGTTCGCCGCAGATACGACTCGTTGGGCGGTTCTTGTTCAGCCAGGCGACGATTCACCGAAGGCATCCCTCATCCTCGGGGTACCCAATCCTCGCATTGGATTCGGTCGCTCGTTTCGGGCTTCGCACTTGGCGCGGTTGACGGTCCATCAATCCGGCGATCCGTCCGTCGGGAGGGAACCGCCAGAGGCCGGATGGATGGCGCTGTCCGGAATTGCTGCCGAAGGCGTGTCTCAGTTCGAAGTGAGGTCGTCGCTCGATACAGACACCGGAGGTGTCGGAGCCGACGGAGTCGTCTTTGCGGTGCTCCGCGGGCGGTGGAGAGAGAAACTGCACGTCGCCGTAACCCTTGCCGGCGGGGAGACAGTCCCGATCCATCATCCAACCGTGCGGCCCGAGCGCCCGAGCTGACGAGCCCCTGCCGGGCGAGGCGTTATCGGGTAGGCGTCGGGCAAGACGGTGGGGGCCCTTTGATCGTCCCCTTGCGGGGCGGTAGCCAACTATTTTGTGTTGCGCCGCCCGGTGACATGGTGTTGCCCGAGTGTCTCCGCTAACGGATCGTTATCCGGTGCCATGAACGTTCGTCCATCGAGTCCGGCCTTGGTGTTAATGCGCAGAGGTGGCCGAGCGATCAGTACATTGAGGCCCCGCCCTACGGAAACTTGAGTGCCTGGTTTGTGCCAGCAAGGGGGAGGCGACCCCGGCGAAAGTGGTGTGGCCAATGACAGGCAGAACAATTGCAGCTGGTCTTGGCGCGCTAGCCCTCATTGCTGTCGCGTCGGTCGGAATCTACACCGTGATTAGCCGGCCACCACCCAGCGTGTCGCTGCAACTACCGACGGCTACCAGCCTCGTGGCCAAGTTGGACTCTGTGGAGAATCCCCACCTTTCGGCGGACGTCAGAGCGCGTGACGTCTCCGGTATCGGCCCAGCTCCGCAGAAGATGGATCCAAGGGGCACCCCGCCAAGCCTCACCGTCACAAATAACGTCATCGAAGTGGCCCCGGACGGACCGAACAGACTTACCGTCACCCGAATCATTCGGTATGACTTTCCGGATGGAGAAGACATCGAGACCGAACCAGCGAAGGTTCCATTCGTCCTCGAGTCAGACGGCGAGTGGCGAGTCGACAGAGAGTACCTGTGCGCACAAGTAGAGGCCATGGAGACGACAATCCGGGAAAGCGGGCGCACCGTTAAACCCGATCCCGGGTGCGTCTAACCGAAGGCAGGCGCCGCGGACGAACCGAGTAGCACCACTATCGGCTCGGCTGTAATCCTTCGTTATGCCAGTGGACGCTCTCAGCGTCGCTACCGGACCCTCGACGCACGGGCCTCGTTTCCCGATGGCTGGAGGCTCGCGGGCGTCGGACAACCGAATAATCGGTCGCACCCAAGCAATAACATTCGGCACATGACAACAGAGGGGAAGAACACCACGGACCAGTCGCGCTTCGTGTGGGCGCGAGAGTGCCGATGGATCATGTGGGGGCTAGCAACAGTGGCGAGCGCACTCTGGTCCTGGCAGGGCTACACCACCGTATCGAACACACCGGAACCGTTGATTCCGCCATTTTCTGCGAACCTGGCCTTCCTCGCCGGGGGACTGTTCACGGTGATCTCGGCGACCATGTTGCTGAACGGTTGGCAGTGGCGGACCAAGGGATGGACGGCGAACCAAGCACTCGTACAGCATAACCAGGACGAATCGCGGCGCCAGTGGGACGCCGCACGCACCCTCTACCGGGCACTCGGAAGCGGCGCCGCACTATCAGCTCAGCCACCCGGGCCGGTGGTGCTGCGTCCCGACGAACAAGTGCACGTGAACACCTTCGTGGGGTACACCCGACATGTTGCTGCGGGCAACGGCTCCTATACGCATATGTTCGCCGCCGGGACCGGGGCAGTCGGGGTGGGATTGGCGGTGGGTTCGATGATCGGAAATAGCCGCCGGCGATCAGCCGCCGCGGCTGCAGCAACACCGATGTGGCGAGAGCACCAGCAGACTCAAGTCCTAGCCACCAACTACGGTCTCATAGGGTTCGTGTACGGACAGGTCATGTACTTCGACTGGTCGAGGGTTTCCGCCTTCTACCCTGAGCCGCATCGTTGGCGAGTGATCTTCGAGTTCCACGGCGCCGAACCATTGATGTTGCACGGTCCGGCTGCCCCGTTGATTGCCGTCTACGCCACCTACCACCTACGTCCCCGCCAGCAGTTCCTGACCGGATATGAACTGGCGGCACTGCGCTGATCTACGTCGGAGGATGCGATCTCCCTACGATTCCGCCTGCGGGACGGGTCGGAGACTTCGACGTTCGGCGATCCGTCCAATGAAGGCTCCGCTTCCGGGACAGGCACCCGGTTGCCGCCACCTCGGTTCTGATGCCGGAGACCGGTGGCTGCTCCCCGCGGATTTAGTTCGGGGTACCGATCAATTGGTGATGGGCGAGTTCGCGGTAGAGGTCGCTGGTACTGAGCAGTTCGTTGTGGGTGCCGACCGCGTGGACCCGCCCGTGGTCGAGGACGATGATCTGGTCGGCGTTCTTCACCGTCGCGAGCCGGTGCGCGACGATGACGACGGTCTGATCGGTTCCGGTGGCCTCGAGCGCGGTCTGGAAGATTTCCTCGTTGCGACTGTCCAGGCTGGAGGTCGGCTCGTCCAACAGCAGCAGCGGAGGCCGGGCAAGCAGCGTGCGGGCGATCGCCAACCGTTGCCGCTCACCACCGGACAGACGGACGCCGTGCTCACCGATCTGCGCGTGCAAACCGTCGGCCTCGGTGTCGATCCGATCGCGCAGGTTGACGGTGTCCAGGACCGCCCAGCACTCCGAATCCGTCACCTGCGGGGCGGCGAGGGTGAGGTTCTCCCGGACGGTGCCCGAGATCGCGGGCGCGTTCTGTTCCACGTACCCCAGCTGCGAGCGCAGCACGGTCCGCGGCAGGGCGGTGATGTCCACCCCGGCCAGTTCGATGCGGCCCCGGTCGAGGTCGTAGAACCGTTCGATGAGCGCGAGGAGGGTGGATTTGCCGGCACCGGAGAGTCCGACGATCGCGGTCCGGGAGCCGCGTGCGACGGTGAAGCTCACCGAGTCGAGGACGGGATGGTTCGGGCGGTACCCGAACCGGGCGTCGCGGAATCGGACCAGCGGCGCCGCCGACGAGCCCAGGAGTGTCGGGTGGGTGATGATGTCGGCGGCGTCCTCGGCGGGAATCTGCTCGATGTCGGTGATGCGTTGCAGGGCGCCGAGGGCCGCGGCGAGGGACTGCACCGCGGTGAAGGCGGTGTTGACCGGGCCCATGAACAGCAGCATGAACAGGATGAACGTGACCAGCTCGGCGACGGTCAGATGCCCGGTGGCCACCCGGTAGCCGCCGACGCCGAGGACGACGAGCAGCGAGGCGTGGCCGGTGGTCTGCCGGAGCGGCTCGATCGCGGCGCCGGATCGAGCCGCGCGGATGCCGGCGTCGAACGCTGATCGGACCCGGTCGCCGAGCCGGGCCTGTACGCGGTCGGTGGCCCCGTTGGCGCGGATGACGCTGATCGCCGACAGGGTCTGGTTCAGATCGCCCGTCAGGTCCCCGAGCCGGGACTGGGTTTCGAACGTCAACGCTCTCAGCCGTCGGGTGATGTGAAGTGACGTTGCGACCACGATCGCGACGACGAGGACGGTGACGCCGGCTAGGACGGGGTCGAGCAGCATCATCGCGGTCAGCGCGCCGACCAGGACGAGGATCCCGCCGAGGGGTTCGACGACACCGTCGGTGAGTGCGGCACGTAGCAGGGTGGTGTCCGAGGCGACCCGGGAGACCAGGTCCCCGACGTGGCGGCTGCGGTACTCGCTCATCGGTAGCCGCAGCAGGTGCCCGATCAGCTTTGTGCGGGCGGTGAGCACGACACTCTCCGCGGTCCGTTGCAGCAGGTAGTACTGGATCGTGGCGAGGACGGCCCCGGCGGCGAGGAGCCCGACCAGCGCCCACACCAGGCCGCTGAGCGGGGCACCGTCTCCGACGGCGGTGATGATCCGGCCCACCAGCACCGGTTGCACCAGGCTCAGTCCGGCTGCGGCGATGGAGAACACCGCTGCCGCCCCGAGCAGCCGGCGATGCTCACGCACATACGGCCACAGCGCACGCACACCTCCCCGGCCGGTAGTGCCTGTTCTTTCTTCCTGCGGATCCATCCGTTCCCCCCAACCCCGAGAAGCAAGTTCCGCCATCATATTTGGCCCGGACCCGAATCTCTGGTTGATCCCACCGATGACAGCCCTCCCCGAGGCACGGTAACCGTGTCGCGATCTGACCGGCGATCCATCCGCTTCCGAGCTCTTGAGCTCCTCCCTGTTCTGCGTGTCGCGCACGTGCCGGCCAGGGGTGTGGTTGCGATGATCACGTGATGTGTTGCACCCGGATATTGCCCGTTCTCGTCGCCGCATCCGTCGCTCTGACGGGGTGTGCAGACGACTCGCCACCGGCGCCGGCCACGGTGATCGTGTCCTTCGACGACGGGTGGGGGCAGATCTTCGTGGCCAACGTAGACGGCAGCGGCCTGCGGCAGATCACCCCGACCGTGGCTGACGACATGTCCGACGGCCGGTACGGCAACTACGCCGCACTATCACCGGACGGCGCGCAGTTGGCCTACACCCGCGGAGGCAGGTTCATCGACGTCGTGGATCTCGAATCGGGCGAGGTGAGGACTGTTCACGAGGGCGGCTCACAGCCGGCCTTCTCGCCGGACGGGTCCACGATCGCGTTCACGAGCGGCGACAGCATCAGCCTGATGAACGCCGACGGTTCCGACGCGCACGTCGTCGCTCCGGAGGGATCCGGGGCGAAGTTCTCGCCGGACGGGTCACGGATAATCTTCAACGTCAACGGATACCTTGTCGAGATGCCGGCGACGGGCGGAGAATCGAAGGTGCTTCTGCGAGATCAGTTCTGGAACTCGGACCCCGCGTACTCACCCGATGGTTCCACGCTGGTCTTCTCGAGCAACCGCGGCGACAACAACGGCTCCGAGATCTACTCGATGCCCGCCGGCGGTGGAGAGATCACCCGGCTGACCGCCACCTACGCGGTGCATCCGCAGTTCACCCCCGACGGCTCCCGCATCCTCTACACCAGGGCAACGACGCTGTCGGGTGAGCTGGTTGTCGACGTATCCACCCCGAGCCGTGCGGAGCTCGCCTCGATGAATCCCGACGGCTCCGATCAGAAACGGTTCACGCCTCGTTCGATTACCGCCCAATATCCGAGCATCGGCGGGGGCAGTGATATCAGTGAGTAAGTGTGAAGGTGATCGCGCGGTTGTCGAACGGCGTTCCGACCGTCACCTCGGGTGTGCTGCTCCGCGTTCCGACGAATGAGTGCGTCACAGTGTCGCTGCTCGGGTAGCTCAGGACCTCGACCACTGCTGAGGCGTCGTCGGGTGTGAGGCGCATAGGTTGTCCAGGGCTCGCTCCGACGTGAGTCGAGTCAA
>RRBB01000154.1:0-26976 GCA_006543605.1 Rhodococcus sp. WS4 | reverse complement strand
GAGTTCTTCACCGGAAAAGTGCCTCTCGAACTGGCCGAATCTGGACCTTCAGTAGCCCACATTCTCCCAGGTCAAAGGCACTTTTCCGCTATCCGACACGCGCTAAGCTCATGAGCCATCAAGGTATAGAGGGCCAGCATTCCGTCGGCGCAGTCCACGAACGCACGCATCATCGGGTCACTGGTCTGCGCGGCGAGAGTCCGCGCATCCTCGACGAGTGTTGTCCCGGTATGGAGGTCACCCTGCACGTTGGCCATCACACTGGCGCAGTAGAGCCCCTTAACCCAGTCGAGCGCGGGTGGACCGCTCTGACGAGCGAGCAAGTGGTCGAACCAGCGCCGCCCCTCGTTGTAGAGGCCCTGACAGGCCCAAAATGCGTAGAGTGCTGCGGCAGTTCGCAGGCCGGCGACAGGATCGTCGTCGATGCAAAATTCGAGGGCCTCCCGCAGATTCGGGTGTTCCCGCCTCAGGCGGGCGATCCAGTCGAGCTGGCGCGCGCTGATCCACTCGGCCTCCGCGTCGAGCGCCAACGCCTCGTACCAGTCCCGGTGCCGACGACGCAAAGACACAACCTCACCGGTCCGCTCGAGTTTCTCGTACCCGTACTCACGGAGGGTCTCGAGCATCCGAAACAGCACCACCGCACCGGTTTCCTCCCGGATCAGGATCGACTTCTCCACCAACGATGTCACCGTGTCGAGTAACTCGTCCGGGGCAAGACCCTCGCCGCACACCTGCTCCGCGGCATCGAGTTCGAAGCTCCCCGCGAACACCGCCACCCGCCCCCACACCAGTTGCTCACCCGCGGTGCACAACTCGAAACTCCAGTCGATGCACAACCGCAAAGTCTGCTGCCGCGTCGGCGCACCCCGGCTGCCGCGGGTCAGCAGGGTGTAGCGGTCGGTCAGCCGCCCGAGGATCTGCTCGGGCGACATCGCCCGTAACCGGGCCGCCGCCAATTCGATCGGCAGCGGCAAACCGTCGAGGCGGTGGCAGATCCCCGCCACCGCCTGCGCGTTGTCCTCGGTAAGCGCGAATCCGGGAACCGCGGCGGCGCCGCGTTCGGCGAACAACGACACTGCATCGTATTTGGGCAACCCCCGCAGCGAGGGCCGCCGTTCGGGATCCGGGACGGCCAGTGGCGGGACGCGCAGCACTGCCTCCCCGCCGATGCCCAAGGGTTCACGGCTGGTGGCCAGAACCCGCAACCGCGAACACGCCCGCAACAGGGGGTCGACGAGTTCGGCGACGGCGTCCACCACGTGCTCACAGTTGTCGAGGACCAACAACACTTCTCGCGGTGCGAGGAACTCGATCAGGACTTCGCGCGCCGGCCTCACCGAATGGTCCCGCACCCCCACGGCAGCGGCCACCGCGTCGACCAGTGACGACGCGTCCCGAAGTTCACCCAACTCGACCAGGCGTACACCGTCGTCGTAGTCGCGTTGCACAGCCGATGCGACCCGCATCGCCAGCCGTGTCTTGCCGACACCTCCGATCCCGGTCAATGTCACCAGCCGGGACCCGGCCAGCAGGTTCTTCGCCTCGGTGAGTTCGTGCCGGCGGCCGACGAAACTGGTCAGCTCCAGGGGAAGACGTCCCGTCGCGCCCAGTGTGGACGAAACCGGCGAGCCTCGTCCGCCGCGCGACGTCGGGTGCTCGTCGCTGCCCTGCGCATCGGGTTCCGGGCGCAGGGCCATCTCGTCAATGGGGAAGCCGTGTTCGCGTTGTAGGCCTCGCAACTCCTCCCCGAAGACGGCGGCGGTGGCCGGGCGCTGACCGGGCTCGCGGGACATCGCGCGGGCGATCGTGTCGGACACGTCGTCGGGGATCCCGTGCGCATGCAGGTCGGGCACCGGTTGCGAGGTAATTCGCAGGAACTGCGCGACGACCTGTTCACCGCTGCGCCGTTCGAACGCGGCGTGGCCTGTGAGCGCACTGAACAGGGTGGCGCCCAGGCCGTAGACGTCGGCCGCCGGACTCGGCGGGTCACCGCCCAGGACCTCCGGCGCGGTGTATGCCGGCGACCCGGTGACGGCGCCGGTAGCGGTCTCGAAGCCGCCGCTGATGTGCGCGATGCCGAAGTCGGCCAGCTCCGGCTCGCCGTAATCGGTGAGCAGGATGTTCGCGGGTTTGACGTCCCGATGCAGGATGCCGAGCCGGTGCGCCGACTCCACCGCACCGGCCATCTTCACCCCCACCCGAAGAACCTGATCCAACGGCAGCGGGCCGTCCTTGCGGACTCGGGCCTCCAGTGAATCCTGCGGGTGATACGGCATCACGATGTAGGGGAGTCCGCTGTCGGTGGCGCCGACCTGCAGAATGTGGACGATGTTCGGGTGCCCGGTCAGACGCCCCATCGCCCGCTGTTCCCGGAAGAATCGGGCCCGGTTCTCCTCGTCGAGTTCGACGGTGAGTACCTTCACGGCCACCGTGCGATCCAGGTCCTCCTGGGTACAGCGGTAGACCACGCCGAAACCGCCGCGGCCGATCTCCACGGCATCGTCGAAGCCCGTGCCTGCCAGCTCCGCGGCAGGGGAGGGCGGGTACCGCTGCGTGTCGAGCGGATCACCTTCACCCATCGGACGGTCTACTCACCCCGTCGGCTCATGGTTCCCTACGTACCGGCCCCGACGGCATGACCAGTACGGATAATCCTCGGACTCACCTCTCGATGGCGTCCTCTCGAGGATATCGCTGACAGGTGTCATGGGCCGGTGGGATACGAGCCGACCTAGATGACTCTGGAGCCCGTGGTCTGGACCCATCGGTCCGCACCCTACTCGAGGTGGAACTCGGCGGACGCACCCTCACCGAGGCCCAGCTCGCGGCGTGGGGGAACACCGCGACCCTAGCCGTCGCCGGCGCCGGCGCCGATGTACCCGGGCACGTCCTGCGTCATGCCGAGGACCTGGTGCGCCGACTCCGGGCCGAACCGCTGGTGGTGCGGTCGGACGTGCTGCCGTCCGCACTAGCACCGCGGGTCGCGCACTTCGCCTCGGCGCTCACCACCGCGGTCGAGTCCGGTGACCTCGCCGCCGCCGAAAACGCGTGGGCGGATGTGCTGGCGCACCGCAGCGCCCGCCTCGACAGCCCCGACGCACCCCGCGATGTGCGGGTCGGAGCCGCCGCGCTGCGGCTGCTGCGCTGGCAACGCCGCCAGCACGAGCCCCCCAGCACGGTGACCGGGTGGTTGGGCGACTACCGCACCGACCTGTCGTGGGTGGACGCCGCCATCAACGGCGCATTCGTCGGCGCCGACGACCCGACCCTGGCCGCAGTCGCCCACCGCATCGTCTCCGCCGTGCGCGACCGCCGGGCAACCTCCGATCGTCAGTTCGCCCAACTCCTCGCCGCCGCCGGGGTCAACCGCAGCAGCGGACCGCAGGCGCCGCTGCTGATCGAGGACGTGCTCGACAAGGTGGTGCGCCCGCTGACGGTGCCGCGGACCGGGGCCACCGGGGCGTCGATCACCACCCCCACCGCATCCCCGGTACTGATCGTCGTGGCCGACGGCATGAGCGCCGCCACCGCCAACGAAGTGGTCGCCGACGCCCTGCGCCGGCACCGCCCGCAGTGCAGGAATACCAGTTCACCGACACCGACGGACTGCACGCGGCCCTCGCCGCCCTGCCGACGGTCACCGAATTCTCCCGCTGCTCCCTGCTCACCGGGGCCCTCGCCGCCGGCCGGCAGGACCGCGAGCGCACCGGCTTCGCCGCGTGGCTCCAGGGGCATTCGCTGCGCGGCAGCGGGCAGGTGCTGTTCCACAAGGCCATCGTTCAGTTAAGGTCCGTGCGTGAGACGTACTCGTGATTTACCCCGCGGCAATGCGATCTGCCGGCCGCACACCCAGTTCGTCGGCTGCCTTCGCCAGATTAGCGCGCCGCTCTTCAACGGTGGCGCCCTTCCAGATCGAGTCCGCCCACACGACCAGGTTGTTCATGCCGTGATCGTGGTACCGCTGTAGCTGGGACGCACTCGTTGCGTCGACACGAACGAAACAATCGAATTCATCCGTCTTACCGTACCTTTCACGGCACCTTGCTATCTCAGTGACCAGTTCCAGCGATCCCTCGAACGAGGGCGTGCCTGACGTGAACCACCCGTCTCCGAGCCTGGCCGCGCGGTCCAGTGCCTTGGGTCCGTTTCCTCCCAGGATGACGGGGATGTCCACCTTTCGCGAATGAATCTGTACCGAGCCGATGTCGAAATGTTTGCCATTGTGCACGAACGGTTGCCCGGACCACGCCGCCCTCAGCACCTCGATGCACTCCTCTGTTCGCGAAAGCCGGGTCTTGTAGGGCACTCCGAGCGCAGTGAACTCTTCCTCCAACCATCCGGCACCGACGCCGAGTAACACTCGGCCCCCGCTCAGTTCCTGAACGGTGATGGTGGTGCGCGCGGTGTGCAACGGATGGCGCAGTGGGGCCAGGTACACGGCGGTACCGAGTCGGATCCGTGTCGTCGAGGCCGCGATCGCCGCATGTACCGCCCAGGGGTCGGTCAGTTCGGTGTCGGTGTCCACGATCGGGCCGGCATGGTGACTGTGCGCCTGCGTCCCGTCGGTCGGATGATCGCTTCCGTACCCGATCGGATGGAAGATGTGTTCACCGAGCCATAGCGCATCGAATCCCAGTTGGTCCGCTGATATCGCCAACTCCAACAGGTCGCGACCTGTCATGCCGAACGCCGACAATCCAAGTGACGTCACTGCCCCTCCTTTCGTGATCTCCCGAGGCATCTGGGCGTTCCTCCCCCCTGCGTCAACTCACTGCGAGTTCGAAAAGGCGCTCGGCGTGATGCTGCGGCTTGCCCAACAACCCCGCACTGCTCAGCGCCCGACGATAATAGAGATGAGCAGGGTGCTCCCAGGTGAATCCGATACCGCCGTGGACCTGAATACACTCGCCCGCAGCAAGAACTGCGGCGGGAGCGCACGCCATTGCCACCATCGCGGCCGCGCGCGACAGCTCGTCGGCGGTGCCCTTCGCGGCCGCCCAGATACCGTGCTCGACTGCAGACTCGGCGCTCTGCACGGCAACCGCCACCTCGGCGAGCTTGTGCTTGATCGCCTGGAAGGAACCAATGGGTCTACCGAACTGTATGCGTTCACGTGCGTACTCGACAGCCATATTCAGAACGGTCTTCGACTGTCCCAGCTGTTCACATCCGATCGCCAGCAACGCCAGATCGCGGGCACGGGCGAGCAACTGCCCGGCGTCGCCGACCGTACCGACCACCTCCGCAGGAGCATTTTCGGCCGTGATCACGGCCAGCGGCCGCGTGGGATCGAGTGTGCGCATGGGGTCCCGCCGCAGGTATTTGCCTTCGACGGCGAAGAGCGTGCACCCCGAGGCGTCCCGGACCGGTATCAGAATGAGATCTGCTGTTGATCCGTCGATCACGAACTCTTCTGTCCCTGACAGGGTGTACCCGTCGGGCGTCCGTTGTGCAGCGAAGGGAGCGGACTGTTCGGCGTATGCGTGGTCACCGGTCAGGACCGGATCGAAGATCACGGTGGCGGTGGCCTCTCCCGCGGCAAGTCGGGGAATCCACTTGTCCGAGACATCGCAACCGGCTGCAGCGAGAAGAACTTCGGTGGCGACGAAGGTACTCAGGTAGGGCACAGTGGCTAGCGCCGCTCCGAGTTCCTCGAGGAGCACAGCGGCCTCCGCGAAGGTGGCACCCACCCCGCCCAGAGCCTCGGGAACGGCCAGGGCGGGCGCCGCGAAATCTCCACCGAGTGCCGACCACAGCTCCGTGTCGGTGCCACCCGCCGACGCCGCCTCGGCCCGTTCGAGAAGATTTTCGGGTGGATTGACCTTGCGGACCATCGCGATGATCGATTCGCGAAGCAGTATCCGATCTTCGGTGGCTTCGGAGTGTTCGAGGATCATGCCGTGACACCTTCGAGCAGTGCGGCCAGTTCGGTGCGAACCTCACGACGCAACAGCTTGCCGAGCTCGTTGTAGGGCAACTCGTCCCGATAGTGGATCTGGGCGGGAACCCGGGTCGAGCGTAGGGTCACACGGACCAGTTCCTGCAGTTCCTCGATGCCCGCGGCTTTGCCGGCAGCGAGCACTACCACAGCTTCGACCCGCTCACCCCACTCCGCGTCCGGCACACCGACAACGGCGACGTCGGCCACAGCTTTATGGCTGCGCAAGCAGTCCTCGATCTCCGCAGGAGCAATGTTCTCGCCCCCGCGGACGATCACATCGTCAGCGCGGCCGTGCAGGTACAGATAACCGTCGGCGTCGAGATGCCCATGATCGCGGGTGGGGTACCAACCATCCTCCCCCACTGCCGAATGCGAAAGGTACTCCCCCGAAACTTGTTCGCCGCGCACCCAGACTTCACCCGCCGCACCGGCCGGTAGCGCTGATCCATCGTCGGACCGCACCTCGAGTTCGATCGAGGGGATCGGCCGGCCCACCGAGCCGAGCCGTGCGCGAACCGACGGGACGTTACTCGCCGCAGCGATCCGATGGTCTTCGGGCCCCAGAACAGCGATGGTCGAGCTGGTCTCGGTGAGCCCGTAGGCATTGACCAGATCCACTCCGGGTAGCAGTGCAAGAGCGCGCTCGACGGTCTCCACCGGCATCCGGCCACCCCCGTACGACAGATGCCGCAGCGCGTCGAGTCGCTGGCCACGCTGTTCGAGCACATCGAGGATCCGGCCCAGCATCGTCGGAACCACCATGGCGTGCGTGATGGCCTCTTCCGCGGCGAGATTCACCCAGGATTCCGGGTCGAACGCGGGAAGCTGGACGATACGGCGTCCGGAATACACCGATGTGAGCGCTGAACTCACGGAGGCAATGTGGTAGGGCGGAACCGATACCAGGATCGCTTCCTCGGGGCCCGCATTGAAGAACTCGATCGTACTGACCACGTACGGGACGAGATTGCTGCTTCGCAGAACTGCGGCTTTCGGATCACCGCTGGTGCCGCTGGTGAAGAGCAGCACCGCTGGCGAGTGTTCGTTCCGCGCCGCGACTGTTTCGTCTGCGGCGGCGTCCGGTGTGGACAGATCGAGCATGTTGACGCTGTTGCTGGCCTCGACTCGGGCGGTGAAGTCGGCGCCGGCGACCACCGCGACCGGCGCGAGTCGTTCGAGCGCGCGGCCGACCTGCTGGTCGGTCCAACGGTAGTTGATGGGAGCGAACGGCACACCCGCGTAGCTGCACCCGAACAACAGCGCAATGCACGTCGGCGAGTTCAGGTCGAGATACGCCAACGCCTGCGCGTCGAGCCGGCCGATCTGGGAGCCGTATCGACGGCTCAGTTCGAGCAGTTCGCGGTAGGTCAGTCCGTCGCGTCGGGTACCGACGGCGATTCGGTCACCGTCCGCGTCTGCGGCCATTTCCAACAGCATCGAAATATTCATGGTCGTACCTATCAGTCCGAGGAGGGAAGGGCCTTGGGCACCGACAACTCGAGTGGCCGGTCATCGGCCGAGACGGAGCCGGCACCGGGCTTGACGCAGAGGACTTCTACGCCGGACTCCGTGTCGATGTACCGTTTGCCCAGCACGGTGCCCGCATCGAAGCCGGCCGCAGGGGCGCCGACCGTCTCGAGCGACTCGTCCGGTGCCAGCATCGGTACACCACCGCAGCACAGGGTGACGTCTCCGGTACCGGCGCGGATGACCATGACTTCGGTGCTGCAGACCGCGCTGCGCATTTTGGCACCAGTTTTCATTACATACTCCTCATTGATTTCATCGCGGAATTCGATATCAGGACAGCAACCCGAGGGCGCGACGAGCGAGCGGCGGAATCAGTGCGCCGCGCTCCCCCATCCGGGCGTCGGTGGTCTGACCTCGAACGAAGCGGGCGTAGAGCTGTTGGAGGATCACCGCCGTCTTCCAGCATCCGAGTGCCTCGTACCAGGCGATGTCGGACAGATCGAGACTGCTGCTGCTCCCGTATCGGTCGAGGACAGCGGCGCGGGGCGGCAGGCCGAGTCCGTGCATTCCCGGAACCGCGATGAACGCCGCGTCCGAGTCGGGATCGAGGGTGCTGTCCGGCCAGTAGTTCAACAACGTACCCAGGTCCGACAGCGTGTCCCCGGTGGTCGCCATGTCCCAATCGAACACCGCCGTGACGCGGTCCGGGTCACCCGGCTTGAACTGGCAGTTGTCGATCTTGTAGTCGTTGTGCACGATCCCACTGCGCTGGCTTCGCGGCTGGCCCTTCACGAGCCGGACCGCGACCTCCCGCATGACGGCCGCGGTCTCCCGAGAGTCGACCTCCGGTTCCACAGCTGCCCAGCGCTTTTGCCAACCGTGGAGCTGCCGGTCGAGGTAGCCGCCGGGCCGGCCCAGGTCGGACAGCCCCGCCTTCCCCGGATCCACCTCGTGCAAGTCGGCGAGGGCATCGATCACTGCCAGCCCGAGACGTTCGCCAGCATTGTCGAAGCCGGACATCGAGTCAGGCACCCGGTCCCAGACGACGACGCCCTCGCGGTACTCGTTGACGAAGAACTCCGCGCCGATCACCGACTCGTCGGCGCAGTGCAGGAGAGCGCGTGGCGCGCGGGGAAACTCGGTGTGCAGCTGTGCGAGAACCTTGTACTCGCGGGCCATGTCGTGGGCGCCGGCGGCGATGGTGCCGAAGGGTGGTCGGCGAACCACCAGTTGCCGATCACCGAACGTGACCTGATAGGTCAGGTTCGCTGATCCGCGGGGGAACTGGAGAACCGAGAAGTCGCCCTCGAGGTCCGGGAGCTGCTCGCGCAGATAGCTTTCCAGCCTGTCCCAGTCGAGTATCTCACCGGCACGAACCGGTGCGAGCTCGGCCTGATCGTCGTTGACCTCGGTGCTCATGACAGTGTGGCCAGATCGAGATGCGCATACTTTTCCTGAGCCGCCGCCTCCAGGGCAGGAAGATGACGGGTCGGAAACAGTCCCGGTGCCGGGGTTGCGGTGCGCAGCAATTGCTTTGCCACGGTCTGCAGGTGCAACTCGGTGGCACCGTCGGCGAGCCCCATGTGGTAGCTCTCCATGATCCAGCGCCCGAACGGCAATTCCGTCGAAATGCCCAGTGATCCGTGGATCTGGGCCGCGCGTGAGGTCACGTCGAGAAGCACCTTGGGCATCGCGGCCTTGACCGCCGAGATGTCGACCAGGACTCGCTTGTAGTCGTTGTACTTGTCGATCTTCCACGCGGTCTGCAGTACCAGAAGCCGAAACTGCTGCAACTGAATCCACGATTCGGCGATCATTGCCTGCACCATTTGCAGGTCCGCCAGCCGCTGCCCGCGCGTATGGCGGGACACCGCGCGCTCGAGCATCATGTCCAGCGACGCCTTTACTAGGCCTACGGTCCGCATCGCGTGGTGGATACGGCCTCCTCCGAGTCGGGTTTGCGCCACCTCGAAGCCCTGGCCCTCGTCCCCGAGGCGGTTGCCCGCGGGGATCCGCACGTCCGTGTACCGCATGTAGGCGTGAGTGGCCTCATGGTCCTCATGGCCGGACACTCCGACGTTGCGGACGATCTCCACACCCGGGGTGTCGATCGGTACGAGGAACATGGATGCTCGCTTGTGCGGTGCGGCTTCGGGGTCGGTGACCGCCATGACGATGAGGAATGTCGCGAACCGGGCGTGCGACGAGAACCACTTCTCTCCGTTGATGACGTACTCGTCGCCGTCTCGTACCGCACGAGTGATGAATCCGGTCGGGTCGGAACCACCGGCCGGCTCGGTCATCGAGTAGGCCGACATGATGTCACCGTCGATCAGCGGCTCCATGTAGCGCTTCTTGAGATCGGCACTGCCGAAGTGCGCCAGCACCTCCGCGTTGCCCGAATCCGGGGCCTGGCAGCCGAACACCACCGGACCACTGTGGGTTCGCCCGAGGATCTCGTTGAGAAGGGCAAGCTTGAGCTGTCCGTAGCCTCGTCCGCCGAGATCGGGTGTGAGATGGCAGGCCCACAGGTTCCGCTCACGTACCTGCTGCTGCAGCGGGCGGATGAGCTCGTTACGCTTCGGATCCGTCACGTCCCAGGCGTGCTCGATCAGCCGGTCGAGGGGTTCGACCTCGGTGCGAACGAAGTCCTCCACCCACTCCAACTGGGCCTGGAATTCGGGATCGGTTTCAAAGTCCCAGCTCATCGCATACTCCTAGACTACGTAGTGAAAGAAGAAAGTTCGTTGAGGACTACCGGGACAACACGGTGCACGCGCTGATGCCCGGTGCCCCGTAGACATGACTGAAGGCCAGCTTCGGATCACCGGGCACCTGCCGGGCACCGGCAGCGCCGCGCAACTGCACCACGTTCTCGTACACCTGCCGCAGCCCGGTCGCGCCGATCGGTTCACCGTTGGCGATGCAGCCGCCGTCGGTATTGATCGGGATCCGCCCGCCGATGGCGGTCTCCCCCGCCGCGATCAACGCCTGCTGCTCTCCGTGTTTGCAGAGTCCGGTCTCGGCCATATGCATGATTTCGGCCCCCGATTCGGTGTCCTGGATCTGTGCGACGTCGATATCGGCCGGGTCCACGCCGGCAGCCTCGAAGGCTGCTCGTGCAGCTGTCACCGTGGGGCCGTCCGCGCGTTCGGGTGAGACCCACGGACTGAACACCTCGAACGAGCCGAACTGACGTGAACGCAACTCCGCGGCCTCGAGGAACACCGGGGTATCGGTGTACTTCTTCGCCTGATCGGCACGCGCAAGAATCAGCGCCACGGCCCCCTCTGCGGGGGAGCAGAACATGAACTGCGTCAACGGATGACTGACCATCGTCGACGACAAGACCTGCTCCTCGGTCATCGGAGTCCGGCGCCACGCATGAGGAGCCAGGGACCCGTTACCGAACGCCTTCACCGCGACCTGTGCGAGTGTGTTCTCGCCGATACCGTGTTCGGCCATGTACCGCTGAATCTTCATCGCGAAGAACTGGGTGGTCACCATCATGCCCGTCTCGCCGTACCACTGCCCCAGCCCATTCGCCTTCGGATCGGCATTGAAGGCGCCCTTGGGATGCTTGTCGAACCCGATGGCGATCCCCAGGTCGTGCTTGCCCGACGCGATCGTGTTCACCGCGGACGTCAACGCGCTACCGCCCGTCGCGCAACCATTGGAGACGTTGATGAACGGCAGGCCGGTCAGTCCGAGCTCGGAGACGAGGGTGTCGGCATTTCCGGCGGAATCACTGCCACCGTACGCAAATTGAATATCGGACCATTCGACACCGGCATCCTCGAGCGCCTGTCGCGCAGCATGGACGGCCTGTGCACGGCCGCTCACACCCTCGGTCCGCCCGAAACGGTGGATGCCTACTCCGACGATCGCGACCTTCATTTCGTCTCCTCAGTGCTGCTCGGGCCGAACGCGTAGGTCAGGACCTCGGAACCGTCGGCGTCATGGTGGTTGACCATCGTGGTCAATGTCATCGAATCGCCGATCTCGAGTTGGTCCGGGTCATTGACCGTCAACCGGGCCTCCACGATGACCGGACCCAGGTCGATATATCCGACACCGAACGGGACGAAGTCATCCGGACCGAGGAACGGGCGTTTCGGCCGGAACGACTGCACGGTGTAGGACCACAACGTTCCGGCCGACGGAAGCTCGACGCTGCCCGTCGAGGAACCGCTGCATCGCGGACACGAATCCTGCACCGGAAAGGTGACGGTCCCACAATCGCCGCACCTCCCGCCCAGTAGAACCACGCCCCGATCATCGATCCGAAGCACCTCGCTATCGATCGATTTACCTGGCAACGATGCCTGCGTCGGCGTCATTCTCGAACTCCTGACTCGTGTGTCCCGAGGCCCCGCCCAACGACCGCATGTGCTCGACAGCAGTCACGACGTACCTCCGAATTCTTCGCCCGGGTCGCGGTCAGGTATCTCAGCACCGACCGGCCCTGTGCCTCACGTCACTCCCGATACACCGAGCATAATTATCATGAGGAAATTTCGCAATACGGCTTTCACGAGCCAGGAGACGTGGAGGGAATCCGCGGCCGGCCGGCTGTCACGGACCGGCAGAATGGGCCCTGAGACGTACTTTCGGCTCGTCACCGCCGCAATTTTGCAACGCCGGGGATGGCCGGGCGCCGGCAAGTTCGCCCATCCACCTCGTCGTCCGGCGACGCGTCGGCCGATCATCGGCGCGCGCAGTGACGGTGATCCTGTAGCGTTCGGGCCGCGAGCAGGTTGGGATCGCCGAGCTCGAGGACGAACTGGGATCAGGACAGCTCCGGACGGCCGTCTACGCCCCGATCGTGACCGCAATGCTGGCTTCGCCGCCGACGGGTATCGGGGTGACGCACTAGAGCAGCGAGCTATTCGCCGGCCGACATATATTTCTGATTGAGTGGTTTACTGCGAATGCTTGTGGAAGTTCTCAGGAGCTGTCGGACCGCCAGTGGCCTGGCCATCCGCGAACGGCGAGTGACTTACCGAATGGGTCAGGAACCGCTCGGACGCCGGTGGTTGTGGATATACGCACGTTAGAATGCGTATCTCTTCCTGGTCGCAGTTCGATTCAGGAATGACCTGCCACAGACGCTCGACGAACCGGCGCGTTGTCATTCCGAAGTTCACAAGGATCTCCTCCCTGGAGGGCCCCCGTATGGTGCCCACCTCCTGGCGAAGTCGATGAGGAGCTCCGCATCATTGTCAGGATGTATACGCTTGCGGTTGACTTCGATCCACGTGGCACGACGCCTTTGACGCCATTGGCGATATTCTGCAGGGTTCATGGTATTCAACACATCTATTCGGGCCTGGGCAGGCCAGTGGAATTGCGAATCTGCCTCACTGCGGCTAGGTATGCATTCGGTAGATGACGGTTTCCGTCCACGCAGCTGCTCGACGATTCCGAGATACCCTGGACTGCCAGGGCAGCCGGGTGACGACTCCTGTCGGCAATTGCAAACCCACCTTTCATGTAGCGGTGGAGGCGTGCCTCGAACTCGCCTTTGTGCGGGCGACCTGGACCAGGTCAGATCCTGCGGTTGTCCCCCACACGTTCCTTCGCGATGGTCCATTTGGGAAGCGCCCTGGCGTTGCCCTCACGATCGGGTCCGAGATCCTCGAATTCGACGACGAATTCGGTGGTCTCGTCGACGTCCACCCTGCCGGGTAGATGGCCGATCATCCGGACGTTCTGTTCACCGGCGACGTCGATCAGGACCACCGTGTACGGCACCGGAAAGAGTGGATGGACCTGGTGTTCCACGACGGTCCACGACTTCGCCCGGCCGCGGCCGGCGACGGCGGACCATTCGAGATTGTTTCCGCCGCATCCCACACACCGGGGCCTGGGCAGATGGACCCGGGCTCCGCAGTCCGTGCAGGTGAGGACACCGAGTTTCCCTTCCGCCGCCAACTCGAAGAAACCGCGACTCGCCGGGTCGTCGACCCGGGGCGCCAGCCGGGCGCTCATGCCGACACCAGGATCAGCGCCGCGGTGGACGGCGGTGGTGCCGACGTCACGAGGGACACCGACGCCCCCTGCACCTGGTTCGACGACTGTCCGCGAATCTGCCGAACACCTTCGACGACATGGTTCATTCCGTGGATGTACCCCTCGGACATATGACCTCCACTCGTGTTGAACGGCATCGCCCCGCCGACTTCGAGTTCACCGGATTCGATGAAGGCTCCGGCCTCCCCTCGGGCGCAGAAGCCGTAATCTTCGATCTGCAGCAGCGCAGTGATGGAGAAGCAGTCGTAGAGCTGCGCGGAGTCGATGTCCTCGGGCCCGAGACCTGCACGCGCATAGAGTGTCTCCGCGCACTGCCGCGACGGCATCGATAGTGGATCCTCGCGCATCAGTACCGGATACATCTGCCCCGGTTGCGGGCGAGGCCCGCTCGCCATGGCCGCGGCACGGATCACGGCGGGGGGTTGCCGCAGATCCTTTGCGCGTTCGGTCGTGGTGACGACAACCGCGGCGGCACCATCAGTTTCGAGACAATAGTCGAACAGGCGCAATGGTGTGGACAGCATGCGCGAGTCCATGTAGTCGTCCAACGCCATCGGACGGTGATGCATTTGCGCCGCCGGATTGTTGTTGGCGTGCTTGCGCGCAACAAGTGCGATGTTCGCGAGTTGCTGTGATTTCAGCCCGGTCTCGTTCATGTACTGCTGCGCGATGAGCGCAAAGAACATGCCCGGGGAGAGCAACCCGTACGGGCCGTAGAACTCTGTGAACGACTCGGCGCCGCCGATGACGGGATCCAGCTCGGCGGAGAGTCCGAACCGGTTGCCGGAGCGACCGTTGAGGGAGCGGAAGACCACCACGGTGTCCGCCTGTCCACTCATGATCGCCGCGACGGCCTGTGCCACCATCGCGCAGGGACCCGACCCACCGGGACCCGCCTCACCGTAGTAGCTCAGATTGCGTGCGCCGATCGCATCGCCGAGAGCCGCGCAGGATACGAGGTCCATGTCGTTGCGAACGATGCCGTCGACATCGGCGGGGTCTATGCCTGCGTCTGCCAGCGCAGCGAGCGCCGCGTCCGCCGCCAGAGCTGTCACGCTCACACCGGAGTTCTTCGAGAAGGCGCTCTGCCCGACCCCAGTGATTGCGCAGACGTCGCGTTGCCATCGATCAGTCATGTGCCAGAACCTCTTCCGTGTGCTCACCGAGGCGTGGTGGACGGGTCGGCGCGCCGTCACCACCAGAGAATCGGTACGGGGTGCCGGGAAAGAGCGCACTGGAGCCGTCGTGCATCTCGACGGGGACGAAGAACCCGCGTTCGGCGAGGTGCTCGTCGTCGAACAACTCTTCCGGGGCTCGCAGCGGTCCGATCGGCAGACCGCGCCCCTGGCCCTCGCGGTAGACGGTTCCCGAATCCTGAATGAGGAAGAAGACCTCGAGCAGTTCCTGGATGTGCGAGAAATTTTCCTGCCGATACGCCAGCGACAGGTACTCGTCGTCGACGAGATCCGCCGCGACGCCAGCCGATTCCATCCACGAGGTCAGTGCCTTCCACGCATGCTGGTCGGCGAGAATGAGAGCGAAGTACACCCACACCCCGTCCGCGCACTGGAACAACGCCGGCTGCGTCGGCTCCGGTTGGGCGTGGCGGCAGGTCTGCCTCTGCACCAGCGCCTTCGGGTAGAACCAGTAGGGGTTTGCCAACTCACCCGTGACCGCGATCGATTCGTGCATGGACACGTCGACCAACTGCCCCTGTCCGGTGTTCTGGCGCTCGATGAGTGCAAGAAGGAGTCCGCACAGCGCGAAGCTCGCGGCGGTCATGTAGCCCTGATTTCCGCCGGGACGGATCGGCGGAATCGAATGATCGTCGTACCCGCAGGTGGTGAGCAGTCCGCCCATCGCCAGTCCGACCAGGTCGGAGCTGCGGTAGTTCGCCCACGGGCCGGTCAATCCGAACGGGGAGACCGACAGTGCAATCAGCCGAGGTTGCTCCGCGCACAGCCGTTCGAGGTTCAATCCCTGCGCTTCGAGATCCACCGGTCGGCCGGTGGTGAGAAGAATGTCCGCGCCGGCGATGAGATCCGCAAGTGCGGCGCGTCCCTCCTCGTGATCGGTGTCCACGGTGACCGAACGTTTCGACGTGTTGTACGTCCAGAAGTTCAGGCTCTTGTCCGGATCGACATCGCCACCCGCGTAGGGTCCGATATGTCGGCTCGCCGCGCCACCGGGGGGCTCGACCTTGATGACGTCGGCGCCCTGATCGGCAAGGAGCTTGCCGGTATATTCGCCGGCCGGATCGTCGGCGAGTTCGACGACGGTGAGTCCACTGTATGCGAGTTCCATCAGATCACGCCCTCTGCGGCAAGTGTCGCAATCTCGTCCGCGCCGAGTCCGAGGATGTCGCCGAACACGTACTGATTGTCTTCCCCGAGTAGTGGTGCGCTGCGCCAATTATCCTGGACGGTGCGGGAGAACTGCATGGGTGAGCCTTCGAATTTCGCCATACCGATGACCGGGTGATCCAACTCGAAGAATGTTCCGCGTAGGTCGATCTGGGGGTCTGATTCGGTGAGGTCCTGCGAGTTCCGTACGGCGCCGGCTGCCACACCGGCAGTCTGCAGCAACTCCATGGACTCGTGTGCGGGCCGACCGGCGGACCAGCGGGAGATGTGTTCGTCGAGCTGGTCGTGGTGGGCGAAGCGCGAGGATTGATCCGCGAACTCCGGTGATGACGCCCATTCGGGATTGCCGAGTGCTGTGACGAACCGGGACCAGTCCGCGTCGTCGAACACCGCGATTGCGAGCCATTTGTCCTCGCCCGCCGCTGGATAGACGCCGTGCGGGGCCGCCTGCGGGTTGTTCAGGCGGTTCCCGTTCGGGTATCCGGGTCTGCGGGTGGTGGCCTTGTTCACGGACACGTCGAGCAGGTCCGGGCCGATCAGATTGATGCCGGCCTCGACGGCAGAAACATCGATCTCCTGCCCCTTGCCGGTGGCGTTGCGCTGCATGATCGCCATCAACAGTGCCACCGAATTGTAGTAGGCGGCTTGGTTGTCCATGTAGGACAGTCCCCAGCCGGATGGCTCCCGGTCCGGCAGACCGGAGATGAAGGACAGGCCGCACACCGCTTGGATCACCGGGCCGTAGCTCTTGAATCGGTGGTGCGGGCCGCTGTGCCCGAATCCGCTCATCCGCGCGAAGATGATCTCGGGATTGATCTCACGCAGGTCGTCGTAGGTCAGTCCCCACTTCTCCATGACACCGGGTGCGAAGTTTTCTGTCACGACCGAACTGGCGGCGATGAGCTGCCGCACCAACTGCTGGCCGCGTTCGGTCTTCATGTTGACGGTGATGCCGAGCTTGTTGCGGCTGTAGTTGTTGAACAGCCCGCCCTTGTTCGGATCCGGATTCGGATCTTCGTCGCCGTACGAACGCAGTTCGTTCTTGTAGATGGGCAAGCGCCTGGGCATGTCCAGGCGATCACGTGCCTCGATCTTGATGACCTCGGCGCCGAAATCTGCCAGCAGGCGGGTGGCGACAGCACCGACGCCCATCCAGCAGAAGTCTGCGATCCGCACACCGGCAAGCGGTCCCGTGCGCTGTTGGGGCAGGCGCCCACTGTCCAGGTGTGTCTGCGTTGGCCGCGTGTGCTCTATTGCCGTCACCACGTGCCTCCCATCCTCGTCGTGTTGTCGGGGTTTCAGCCGGGCAGCTCACTCACCGGCAGTTCGTGTGCCTCGGGTCACTCCCGCTGCACCGAGCATAATTATCATGAGGAAATATGGCAAGAGGCCTGATACAGGGAAATGCCCGCACAAGCCGCGAACCCCGCGCATCGGGTTACCATGCGCGGGGTTCGAAGGGATTGGCGCTGAAAGTTCGCAACGGCCAAACAAGTAGGCGAGATCTGTCAGGGGACCGGCAACGGATTATCCGACGGCCATTCGTCCACCGTCGACCGGCAGGATCGTCCCCGTGGTGTAACTCGAGGAATCGCCGGCGAAGTACAGCACCGCCCCGACGATCTCCTCCGGCCTGCCACCACGCGAGATGGGCCAGGCACCCGCGAGATCGTCGAATTCGTCCATGTCCCAGCCCTTGCTGATATCGGTGAAGAAGGAACCGGCCATCACGCAGTTGACTCGGACCCCGGGTCCGTAGGCGGAAGCGAATCCCTTGGTCAGCGAGTTGAGACCGGCTTTGGCTGCGCCGTACGGAATGTAGGCGGGGGCCGGCCGCTCGGACGCGTTGCTACTGATGTTGATGATCGATCCGCCGCCCGCTTCGGTCATTCGCGTCGCGACGAGGGCGCTCAGCCGGAAGGGACCCTTGAGGTTCACGTCGACGATCTTGTCGAACAGTTCCTCGCTCACTTCCTCGATACTCGGATACAGCGGTGCGATGCCGGCATTGTTGACCAGCACGTCCAACCTTCCGAAGGTCGCGTACACCTCGTCGATCAGGGTCGGTAGCGTCGCCCAGTCACCCACGTGCGCTGCCACGCCGAGCGCCGTGACCCCGGTCTTGGCCTCGATGTCCGCAGCGAGTTCCCGGCACGGCTCGACCTTGCGGCTGGCGATGACCACGTGTGCGCCCTCTTCGGCGAACGCCCAGGCCATCGAGGCTCCCAGACCCCTGCTTCCACCGGTGATCAGGGCTACCTTGCCGGCAAGATTGTGTCGATCGGTCCTCATGGTTCCTCGATTCGTTCAGGCGCGCGAGCGCGACGTCGATTCACGCCACGACTTGCCCTTGTCGGCCCGCGCTTCGGCGGGGAGCCCCAGCAGTCGTTCGGCGATGATGTTGCGCTGGATCTCGTCGGAGCCGCCCGCAATGCGGTAACCGGGCGCCCCGAGCACGTGTTCGTTCCACGCGTATGTTCCCGGTCGCCCCGTGTCGGCGAGTAGCGTCCGTCCCAATATTGCAGTGGCGGTGTCGGACACCAGCTTCAGCTTGTCCACCCACTGGACCTTGCGCACCGATCCCACCGCACCGGGGGCGCCTCCCGCCGCCCGTGCCTGGCGATCGCGCAGGAGGTCGATCTCGGCCAGAGTCTGGCGAAGGTAGACCTCGGCCAGCTGCTGCCGAATCTGTGGATCACCGATCCGCCCGGCAGCGCGTGCGGAGGCAACGAGCTGGCTGAACTGTCCGCCGACTCCCGCAGTGTTGGAGCTTCCTCCTCGTTCGAATGCCAGGGTCGTCAACGCGACATTCCAGCCTGCCCCCACCTCGCCCAGTCGCAGACGATCCGGGACACGGACGTCGGTGAAGAAGACCTCGTTGAAACTGGTACCTCCGGACATTTGCCGGATCTGGCGTACCTCCACACCCGGTGCGTCGAGCGGCACGAGGAACGCGGTCATGCCCGCATGTTTCGGTACGTCGGGATCGGTGCGTGCGATGAGCTCACCCCACTCGGCGAATTGCGCCCCCGAGGTCCACACCTTCTGCCCGTTGATCACCCACTCATCACCGTCCCGGACGGCGCGGGTGCCGAGGGAGGCGAGGTCCGAGCCGGCACCGGGCTCGGAGAACAACTGGCAGGCCAGGAGTTCGCCGCGGAGCATCGAGGGCAGGAACGTCTCTTTCTGTCTCGGCGTCCCGAGGATCCGAATGGTCGGAGCGATCAAGTGCATCGTGACCGAGAACAACTCGTGTGGCGCCAACGGCAACAGCGCCGCCTCATCCCTCGCGAACACATCGGCGTGCTCGACGCTCAATCCGGCGCCGCCATCCTCGACCGACCAGTCGAGGGCACCGTAGCCGGCATCGAACTTGATACGCTGCCACCGCTTGTGTTCCTCGAGCAACGCCTGCTCCGCCTCGAACGGCAGTGAATGGAACACCGCCACATCGAACGGGTCCCGCTCCGTGGTGCCCGCGACGGCGCCGACGTTCTCGCGCAGCCATTCGCCGGCCTGTTCACGAAACTCTGACAGGGTCATACAACCTCCGAAATTTGTGCGACGAAAGGCACCCCGGCCAGCCGGGAAGCGCCGGCGCTCAGTACAACGACTCTCCGCCGTCGACGATCTGGTTGGTGCCGGTGATGAACCTCGCGCTCGGACTGCACACGAACACCGCGGCCGCGGCCATGTCTTCGACGCTGCCGGCTCGACCCAAGGGAACCGTCGCGGCCATCCTCTCGAAGACCTCCGGGTTCCGCTCCAACGCCATCGGGGTTGCGGTGATACCGGGCGAGAGAGCGTTGACGCGGACGCCCTGCTCGGCCAGCTCATAGGCTGCCACGCGCACGAACTGATTGAGTCCCGCCTTGGTGGTCGCATAGTGGATCGTGCCTGGCCGCGTCCCCAGTGCGCGGACCGACGAGAGCACGAGAATCGCCGCGTTCTCGCTCTTGTCCTCACGTGCCGCCATCCGCGTCGCGGCCTGGTGACAGCAGCGGAAGGTGCCCGTGAGATTCAGATCGATCGTGTTGGTCCACACCTGTTCCGTCATCTCCAGGAACGGGACCATCGATCCGCTGCCCGCGTTGGCGACGAAGATGTTGAGCGTAGGGAAGGTGCGGTCTACGAGTTCGAACATCGCGCAAACCGATTCGGGATCACGGATGTCCACTTCCGCGATCTCGACCTGCTGACCGGGCGCGGCCAGCTCGAGCAGTTCCTTACGAGCCACCTCCAGCTGCGGTCGCCGACGGGCCGCGATCATCACGGCGGCGCCGGCTTCCACCATTCCCTTCGCGATGCCCAGCCCGATGCCTTCGCTGGCACCGGTGACGAGCACGTACTGCCCGGCCAGCGCACCCTGGTTTCCGATCTCTCGACTCACGACACAGCTCTCCTTGTGTTCTGTCCGCTGCGCAACTGCGGGTTCAGCGCCACTACCGACGTCCGAATCAACGGATGTATCACGCGTCGAGACGCAGTGAGACCGAGCGCGCGCGTGACACGCACAGCATCATGGTCTGACCGCATTCACGCTCATCGTCGGTCAACACCGAATCCCGGTGGTCTGGAATACCCTCGAGGACGGGAGTTTCACAGGTTCCGCAGGTCCCCTCGTTGCACGAGGACAGAATGTCGATTCCGTTCTCCTCCGCCACGGACAGGATCGTTCGATCAGCGGGAACGGTGACCGTGATACCGGACTGCGCGAACTCGACGTCGATGTCGTGATCGGGCCCGTCCAGTTCGATCTCTTTTGCCACAAAACGCTCGGTGCGCAGCGTCCGCTTCACCGGCCCGGCGGCGCAGACATCTTCCAACGTGGCCAGCAGCCCTTCTGGACCGCACGAGTAGATGATCGTCTGCGGATCGGTGGCGGTGACCAGTTGCTCGATGTCGGGCATCCCCCGTTCGTCGTCCGGCCAGATCTGGACCCGATCGCCGAACTGGGCCAACTCGTCGAGGTAGGCCATGCTGGCCCGCGATCGTCCGGCGTAGAACAACTTCCAATCCCGGCCTTCACGCTCGAGCTGCATGATCATGGGGATGAGGGGGGTGATGCCGATCCCACCGGCCACGAACTGAACCGCGACGCCCTCGGCGAGAGGGAAATGATTCCGGGGCGCGCTGACCGTGACCGACGACTGCTCCGCGAGCGAGTCGTGAACGGACACGGAGCCGCCGCGACTGTTCGGCTCCCGGAGCACCGAGATGACCCACCGGGTGTCGGCGACTCCGAAACCCGTCAGCGAATACTGGCGAATCAATCCGTTGCCCACGTGAAGATCGATGTGGGATCCGGGTTCCCAGCGCGGAAGTGCGTCACCGCTGTCGGCTTCGAGTGCCAGTTCGACGATGCCGTCGGCGACCGTGCGTCGTTCGACGACGCGGAGATCGAGGTTCATGTTCACTTCCCAGAAGTTTGTCGAAAGGTGCCGACTCCCTCGAAGCAGGGATGAACCCGCTTCGAGGGAACGCCGCGGACTATCCGTAGTCGCACCACTCGGTCAAACGACCATTCTCGAACGTCATGATCGACAGGACGTTGAGCTTGCAGAACTCGCCGGCCTTGCCGAACCCGGGAACATCCGCTGTCGCGGTGCCCTGCCACGTGGTCTCGCGCAGGACCGAGTTGCCGGTCACTGCCCACCGGGTGGTCTCCCCGATCGAGCGGTCGGGGAACACCTGCTTCATCTGTTTAACCGTCTCGATCATGAGATCGCGACCGGTTGCCGCGACGCCCCGATTCTGGTGCACCACCACGATGTTCTCGTCCACGAGGTCGTGGAGCACGTCGAGTTCGAGGTTGTTCCACGCATCGACGACCTTGTGGGCCTGCGCCAACAGTTCTTCCGGAGCCGGGTTGGTCATGAGTAATCAGTCCTTCTACGTGAGCGTGAGATGGCGAGGGGTGGGGGGTCGTCAGTTGGTGAGTACTTCGATGTCGAACTCGTGGATTCCGCGGGTGGGCATCGAGTGGTACCCGATGGTCTGTCCCTCCACCAGTGTGAACTTCGGCATCTTGGCGACGATCCGCTCGAGTACGAGAATCATCATCACGCGCGCGAAGTTGGAGCCGAGGCACCGGTGCGGGCCGATGCTGAAGGCGATGTGGTTCTTGTCCTTGCGGTGCAGGTCCCACTGGTGCGGGTTCGGGAACTTCGTTTCGTCACGGTTGGCCCCGTTGTAGGACGTCCATACCTTGGCGCCCTCGTCGAGATCGGTCTGGCCGACTGTGACGGGGCACGTGGTGGTCCGTTGGAGTGCAGTGACATTCGCGAACATGCGAAGGCCTTCTTCGACGGCGTTGGGAACCAGGTCCGGGTTCTCCACCAATTCGGTCAGGTCGTCGGGATGAGTGGCGAGGTGGTGAACGATGCCGCCGAGGATGGTTCCGGTCGATTCCAGGCCGGCGATCGACAGCGGAAGTACCACGGCAATGCGCTCGGACAGGGTGGGCTCGCGGCCGTCGATCTCTTTGACCTGGCACACCAGGCTGACCAGGTCGTCCTCGATCGGGTCGGCCATACGCGCCTTCACCAGGGCTTCAATGGCGGCGTACAGGCTGACGAACGCATTCTCCGACGCCTCCGCCGTCTCGCCGACGAAGATATCGTGAGCCCACTGCATCCAGTCGTCGATCTTGTCGCCCTCGAGCTGGAGCAGATTGCTGAAGACCGCCCGCAGCTGCAGCGGGCGCAGGAAGTCTTCCATGACGCTGAACCGGCCACGCTCGATCCCCGCGTCCAGGAGGGTATCGATCTCCGCGGTGATCGACGGCGCGAAGACTCTCATCTTCTCTTCCGTCAGTTCAGGGTTGAGGATTTTTCGCCAGTCCGTTTGTGCCGGCGGATCGAGATCCTCGGGCAGGAACCGGCCCTCGTTCTTCGGAGGTGCCGCCCGGTTGTCATGGCCGAGAATCGCGACGCCCCCTTCGGAGGAGAAGCGCTTCCAGTCACGCAGGATCTTGAAGACATCGTCGTAGCGGGTGGCCACGTAGCAGGGGGTATCGCCCTGCGTATGGACGCTGAGCTCGTCGAGTTTCTGCATGCGATTGATCTCGGGCCAGAAATTTTCGTTGAACTCCGACGACCACATATCGACGGGGCATCGACCGGTCGTGGTCGTCTCCGACTGCAGCTGTTCAGTCATGTCCAAATCCTGTCTCTCACACGGAGGTAATAGCGGCTTCGGGGCACACGGCCAGGATCTCGTCTACCGTGCTCGACTCCGGCACCGCGCCGTGGTTCTTCACCTGTGCGCGGCCCTCGTCGTCGGGTTCGAACAGATCAGGGAACACCGCGTAGCACCTACCGTGCGCCTGGCAGAAGTCCTGATCTACCGATACCTTGTTCGTCATTTCGACTCCAATCGATGTCTTCCGGTGCACCCTCAGGCGCGTGCGAGTTGTCCGCCGTCGACGGGAATGGCTGCGCCAGTGACGAATCGGGCTTCGTCCGAGGCGAGCCACAGCACGGCGTTGCTCACATCCTCGGGCTCCACCCACGGGATCGGGAGAAGCGTGAGGTTGCTGAAAAGGTCTGCCGCATCCGCGGGGGTCGGGTTCTCGATATCGGGGAGGAACATCTTCAGCAGGCTCTCGTTGATCGCCATTTCGGTGTTGACGGCGCCGGGATTGACCGAGTTGACCCGGATGTTGTGTTGACCCACCTCGTTCGCCAGCGACAGCATCAGACCCTGCATGCCGTGCTTGGAAGCGCTGTAGTGCGCCTGCCCGGGCGCGCCGCGCAACCCGACCGTTGAGCTGACGAAGATGACGGACCCGCCCGCGCCGCGCTCGATCATCGAGGGCAGAACTGCGCGGCACGAATGCCAGGCTCCGACGAGGTTGGTGCCGAGAATGTCTTCCCACTGCTGGTCGGTGAGCCCGACGACCGATCCCTGGTTCGAGATGCCGGCGTTGGAGACGAGGATGTCGATCCCGCCGAACTCACCGAGCGCCTCCTCGACAACCACATCCAACGATGCCTGGTCCCGCACATCGGCGGCACGCGCGATGATCCGGCGGCCTTCCTTTTCGACCAGGCGCACCGTCTCCTCGAGGTCCTCGGGAGTGCCGGACGTGTAGTCGAGGTTGGCCTGCTGCCTGCACAGATCGACCGCAACGATGTCGGCGCCTTCCTGTGCAAGCCGGACGGCGTGGGTACGCCCCTGTCCGCGTGCAGCACCAGTGATGAACGCGATCTTGCCATCCAGCCGTGTCACTTGATTGCCTCCTATTGGCAGCTGTCTCGACGGTTACGCCAGGTACTTGAACAAATGGCGACGCCAAGCAGAAGAAGAGATGTCGGGGGGCATCGCAGCAAGCTGTCGAGCTCCGGTTCGTAGGGTCTTGTTAATCCAGTCACATCCCGGACAACGTGAGATCCATATTGCTCATGAGGAACTCGGATGTCAAGGGGTGCTCTCACTTTGTGCTGCACTACCTCTACGGCTTGACAAAATTAGCTTGACCAGCACTTTCAACGCGTCCGCCCACAGCGCAAGGAATTGTGTCGAGACCCCGGCAAAGCACAAGCGCGATCACGAGTCGTTCGAGACTCGCCGACCCACGAAGAGAGGACAGGACAGGACGAGCGCCCGCGGATCGTGCACAGCCGCCCGAATCCGATTCGGGTACGACCGATTTCGCGCAGATAAGATCCCCGGTGGCGGCGGCGCATTTCAGCCGCAGAGAAACACGCCGACCTCCACCATGAAGGTCGGCGTTCGGTATTTTGCTCAGCCCAGGCGCGCCGGTTGCGCGCGTAACCAGTTCGGCGTCAGCTCACAACCACTCGATCGCCGAATCGAGCGATCCTCCCAAGCGATCCCGGCAGTAGTCGACCACGCCACGCAAGTGCTCTTCCATGAGATCCCGTGAGCGCTTGGGCTGCCCCGCCGCAACCGCCCGGGCAATCTTGTGATGATCATCGACGAGAACGCTTCGGAGAGTACGTGGGTCATCGACCATAGCGACGTGGTGCGCGACGATCTGACCGTAGGATTCGAGACTCAACTCGAGGACCCGATTGCGAACCAACGAGGCAACGGCCCCGTGAAACCCGGCATGCTCCTCGAGGTAACCCTCGAGAACGTCGTCGGATTCGTGCTGGCGCCCGTCCATGAACGGCGCCATGGTGGAGGCGCGCACGTCGGCGTCGGGATGCCGAGCCGCACGCTCGGCCAGCTCTCCCTGTCCCCACACCCACGCCTCGAAAAGTTCCTGATAGGTGGCACCCGACATGTGAAAGAACAACGCCGACACTCGTCCGAGATGCGCCGCGCCCACAGACCCGACCACCGGACCGCCGCCGGGGCCGCGTCGAATCGCGATCATTCCCTGCACCTCGAGGAGCCGCAGTCCTTCCCGCAGCGATTCTCGGCTCACACCATACTGCGCAAGCATCGCCGCTTCCGACGGAAGTCCATCGCCCGGCCGCAGGTTCTGGGCACGAATGTCACCGACAATGTTCCGCGCGATGACTTCGGCGGCTTTGAGCGGTCGAAGCAGCGAGGATCCACCCGCCGCGATCGGAATCGAGCGGTCACCGTTCGTCTCGCGCTTGCGCGTCTCGCGCTTGCGCGTCCCTTCGCTACGTACGACCATCGCGCCATCCTCTTCGAGTACCGGACCCACACCACCGATTCACGGTGCGCGCGGCACCCTAAGAACGCGGACGTGCTGGACATCACACCGGATATTATCATGATGTTTAGCACGCTCCGACACAGGAATCTCCCCTCGAGGTCGTAAAGGCACGCTGATCACCGACCCGGGCTGATCTCGTCCACGAGTCCCCACCCCAGCGCGGTGTCGGTGTCGAGGGCGGCGCCGGTCGCGCACAGCCAGAACGCCCGCCACCGCCCGATCCGCCGGGGCACGCCCACCGTGCCGCCTGCCCCGGGGATCAATCCCATCGACACCTCCGGCAATCGGAACACCGTGCCCGGTGCCGCGACGATCCGGCCGGCGAACGCTGGTACCTCGATGCCGGCCCCGACACAGCTGCCGTGGACCCGAACCTCCATCCGATTGGCCAGCTGCGTCACCAGCCGAGCCGCGCCGGCGCGGGTGCGGATCAAATGGGCGGTCGCGAGGTCGGGGGTGGTGCCGAACTCGTCCAGGTCGCCGCCCGCGGAGAACACCTGGCCGGACCCGTCGAGCACGATCGCGGTGATCGTGTCGTCCGCGATCGCCAGCCGCAGCGCGTCGACCAGGCCGTCCCGCACCTCGGCCCCGTAGGCGTTGCGCCGCTCGGGCCGGTTCAGGGTGATGTGTAGCCGCTCGCCGTCCCGCCGCACCAGCACCGGGTCCTGCGGCGCCGGTGGCGGCAATGGACGCGGACCGCGCTGCTGCAGCCAGCGCCGGAAACCCGGGGTGCCGAGCAGCGTGGAGTAGGCCAAGGACTCGACGTCGATCGCCTGCGGCACCGGCAGCTCCTCCGACAACCGCAGCACCTGTCCGAGCACCATCGCGGCGTGCACATTGGCGGCCACGACGTCGCGTAGTTCGGCGACCGCGGCATCCGGATCGGCCACTCCGACCATCCGGCGGTCGGCGGGGGCTGCGTCGGCGACGATCGTGGTGTCGAGATCGGCCATCAGGTCCGCGACCGCCTCCGGGACCGGTCCGGGTGTGCGGCGCACCCCGACCAGCAGCCGGTCGGAGTGCAGGGCCCGCGTGGCGGCCCTGGCCGCGGTGCCCGCGTCTACGGTGGCGTCGAGATCCACGACCAGCATCGGGGTGTCGACGACGGCGCCCTCGCCGAGCAGCGGGGTATCGGCAACCCCGTCGGCGAGATCCTGCGGGCTGATGACGGGCTGCGCGGTATCCACGACAGACAGCTTGCCAGCATAGGATCGACCGGTGTCACCTACTCCCCCGCCCACCTCCCCGACGCCGGATCCGGTGCGGGACTGGGCCGAAAGCGGAGTCGCCGCCCTCACCGGCCGCCCAGACGGACCACCGGTCATACCACCGGGCCGGGCCGCCACCGTCGCGCGCGCGATGTCGTCGTGGATCTCCGACGTCGCCGCCCTCGGCGGTCGGCGGATCGACGTCGACGGCGCCCGCCTACTCTCCGAGCGTGCGGCCTTCACCGGGCGCCCGCGTCGCGGCAACATATCGGTGGGCGGCAGCTGCCGTCTGCTCTCGAC
>RRBB01000153.1:0-27218 GCA_006543605.1 Rhodococcus sp. WS4 | reverse complement strand
GAAGTGCTCGTCGCAGATCTGCGGGGAGCCGGGGCGGGCCCGCCGGTGACGGGCGACCTCGACCGGACCGGTGTCGCCGTGGTGGTGGACGAAGATGATCCGCTCGCCCGCCCCGGCGCCGTGCGCGCGGACCCACACCGTCTGCCCGCGCAGGGTGTGCGGCACCGAGTACTGGCCGTTCTCGAACGCGACCATCGGTGTGTTGTTGTCCGGGACCGTGCGGGTCACACCCCAGGTCACGGTGTGTGCGGCGGCCGGGACCGGATGCAGGTGGAGCCGTTCCTCGGCGAGCATCTCCGCCGGGATGCGGCGGGTGGTGCGGTGGAGGCGGGTGTTGACCTGCTCGCAGAACGCGGCGCAGGCGGCCTCGAGGTCGCCGAAACTGCCGTACTCGGCGGCGAGGTTGTGGTCGGTGGGCACCAGGTCGGCCTTGGCCAGTTTGACGGTGTTCTCCACCCCGCCCTTGGTGGCCGGATCGGCGGGCAGGCAGGTCTTGACGACCAGGCCGTAGTGCCGCGCGAACGAGACCACGCCGGGGTTGCGGACGGCGACCGAGGCGATGTGTTCGGTGGTGACCATCTTCTCGTTGTCGGTGAGCAGATACGTCGGGACACCGCCGAGGTGCCGGAAGATCCGGTCCAGGCCCGCGTAGACGGAGGGGGCGGTGCGATCACGCAACGGGATCACCACCCGGAATCGGCACCAGGCCAGCCACGCGCACAGCAGCACCGTCTTGGCGCCGTCGACGATCGGGCCGTCACCGAAGTCGTACTGCAACCAGAGCCCGGGTTCGGTGACCCACGGCCTGTGCACCCTGGTGTGTCCGAGTCGGTAGGCGCGCTTGACCCGGGCCACGGCGCGGCGGGTGGTGCGTTCGGTGCCGGTGAATCCGAGGGTCAGCAGCTTGTCGTGGGCGATGTCGGCGCGGACCCGACCCTTCGAATGTTCGACCCATTCTTCGATTTTCGGTAGAAATTCGTCGATCAGCATCGGTCTCTTCTCCCGCGGTGGGGTCGGCGCATCGGCGGTGTCGCGTTCGGCGACGAGGCGGGCGACGGTGTGATGGGAGCACCCCGCCAGTGCGGCGGCGGCGCGATAGGACTTCGTCAGGTCGTAGGCTTCGAGAATTTCCATGACTTCCTTGGCAGACTTCACGGTGCCTCTCCTCGAGGTTTCGCGGGACGTGGTAGCACCGTCGAGCGAACCCGAGGAGGGGCCCCGATCGTGGGAGGTGATCGGGATGTACAGCGACTGTGTCGAAGATCCGGCAGAACCCGGTGGGCAGAAACCCGTGTCCGCGAGTGGGCAGTTTCATGTCCGCCAGCGGGCGTTTTCGTGTCCGCCTATGGGCAGTTTTTCATGTCCGCCGACACCCGTTTTCGTGAATAGGTTATGACCGTTCGACAATCCGGTCCGGCTCCGGAATCCGACGGGATGTGGTCGACAGCGCTGGCCCGGGGACTCATCCGCGAGAACGCACTGCGCTCGACGCGGTACTCGGACACCGGATATATCGACCTCCTCGCGTCACATCCGCCGACACGACGCACCATCGCGCAGCGTGCGATGACCAACAGAACTGTTGCCGCGGTCTACGAACGGCTGTGGCGGCCGGTGGTCGTCGCGGCGATGAGCCTGCACGGACTTTCCACCGACGAAGAGCGCGAACGGGCGGCCGCGGCCATGTGTCTCGACGGCGGGCAACGAGTGCTCGACGTGGCATGCGGTCCGGGCAATTTCACCAGTTTCTTCGCCGACAGGCTCGTCGGCGACGGATTCGTCATCGGAGTGGACAACTCGCCGGCAATGCTCGAGCGCGCAGTCCGCGACAACAGCCGCACCCGGGCGGTCTACCTCCACGCCGACGCGGTCAGCCTGCCGTTCGACGACCGGACTTTCGACGCCGTCTGCTGTTTCGCGGCGCTCTACCTCGTGGCGGAGCCGTGTGCCGTGCTCCGCGAGATGGTACGGGTGCTGGCACCCGGTGGCCGGATCGCGGTGACGACCAGTTACGGTCGCGAGTCCCTCCTCCTGCGGAAGGGACTCGAGCTGGGCGCAGCATTGTGCGGAGTACGGGTGTTCGACCGCACGACCGTCCCGGCCTTCCTTGCCGCCGCGGGGCTCGTCGACGTCGAGCAACAGCTGCGCGGTATCTCGCAGTTCGTCACCGCCCGCCGCAGCAGGTGATCGGAACTGTCGACGAGACGTGCCCGCGACGGTTCGGGATGCTCAGGGGAAGGTGCCCGAGGTCGAGTTGCGGTTCGAACACGTCCGTCGCGCAGTCGATCTCCCCCACCTCCCGGATCCGCGAAATGCGGACGGATGCGCGGGACGATCGGGGCACAGTGTACTGGTCTTTGGTGGCGCGCGATATCTTCCGAACACAGCTGCACATGCGTAACATCTACACCATCTCGCTGGAATCCCTGTGGAGGCCGACGTGGGCGGACTTGGTATCGATCTCGGAACTGCCAACACTGTCGTCGGAACCCCCGACGACGGGATCGTCTTGAACGAACCATCATTCATGCTGGTTCGAACGAAGGATCCGCATCGCGCTCTCGCGATCGGCACTGAAGCGCGCAGCCTCGTCGGCCGCACACCGATCGGCATTACGCCGGTTCGGCCGATGCGGGACGGGGTGATCGTGGATCTGGAAGTGGCGCGCGCCTTCGTCACAGCCGTCATCAAGCGGGTGTCCCCGTCCCGGCGGTACGGTCTACGCCCGAAGGGTGTCATCTCCGTTCCCGCGGGCGCCACCCCGCTCGAACGTCGCGCGCTGCTCGAGGTCGGACACGAGGCTGGTCTGCGGAAAGTGGGATTGGTGCCGGAGCCGGTGGCGGGAGCGCTCGGCTGCGGAATCAATCCGCTCGAACCGCGTGCCCACCTCGTCGTCGACATCGGCGGCGGTACTTCCGAAATCACCGCCATCTGTTTCGGTGGCATTCTGTCCCACCGCAGTTGCCGGCTCGCGGGGGATGAACTGACCAACGCGCTGTACCAGTACCTGCGGGCAGAGCACAAGATCGTCGTCGGCGAGCTCACCGCCGAGCGGGCCAAGCTCGGTGCACCCGACACCGAGGAGGGGCAGTCGCTCGTCGTGGAGGGGCGCGACGCCGTCACCGGGCGGGCACGATTCGTCACCCTCGAGACCGAGGAAATCGTGGATGCGTTGCGGCCGACAACAACCGGAATCGTGCAGACACTGACCGAGGTTCTCGAGGACCTTCCTCCCCAGGCGATCGGTGACGTGATGTCGGAAGGGCTACTCGTCATCGGCGGCGGGGCGATGTTGCGCGGTCTGTCGCAGCTGCTCGAAGAGTCCTTCGGGTTTCCCGTCAAGACGGCCGAGCGCCCGCTCACGTGCGTAGCCGAAGGCGCTACGGCGTGTCTCACGCACCCCGAGGTGGTTGCCGCCTACAGCAGCTGATCACCGATTCGGGGCCGGGGCGGGTGGTCGCGGGAAGTAGTGTTCGAGGATTTTCTTGACCACCGGTCCGGAAGTCGCAGACCCGAAACCGCCACCACGCACCAGCACCGACACCACGATTTCGGGAGCGTCGAACGGCGCCACTGCGGAGAACCAGGCGTTGAGGCCCTCCCCCGGCGCCGACGGATCCTCCGCCGTGCCGGTCTTCGCGCCGGCCGGCACCGGGAGATCGGCGAGCTGTCCGGCTGTACCGGCCGCAGCGGACGCCCGCATCCCCGCCCGCACGGGGCCGAGTCGGTCTGCGAACGGTAGGCGCTCCGGTGCCGCTGTCGGGATGGGGATCTGTTCCGACCCGTACGCTGCCGCGAGCTGAGGCGTCACCGTGGCGCCGGTGGCGATGCCCGACGTCCAGCGCGCGACCTGGATCGGGGTCGCGCTGACGGTGCCCTGCCCGATACCCATCAACAGCGTCGACCCGGGATACCAAGTGGCCCCGATGCTTCCGACGTTCTCCGGGGTGCCGAGGAATCCCTCGGCCTCGCCCGGAAGGTCGATCCCGGAACGCCGGCCGACGCCGAGTTGCCCCGCGACGTCCGCCATCTTCTCCGGGCCCAGGAGTTCACCGAGCTTGTAGAAGTAGACGTTGTCGGACCACTGGATGGCCTGCAGCAGGTTGTGTGGACCCATCGGTTGCCAGTTCCGGAAGGTGTGCCCACCGTAGGTGTAGGCCGCGCCGGTGTCGACCACCGTGTCAGGCGACAGCACCGGGTACTGGGTATTCGCCGCCGCGACGACGATCTTGAAGGTCGAGCCGGGCGGGACCGCGGTCTGGGTGGCGTTGTTGACCAACGGACTCGGCCCCGGGGTCTGGCTCTGCGCCGCGAGCGCGACGACGTCGGCCGGAGGCCCGTAGACGTTGTTGTCGGCCCCCGGGACACTGGCGAGGGCCAGCACAGCCCCGGTCCGGGCGTCCATCACCACCGCGGCAGCGAGGTCGCCCTTGCTGGTTCGCATCGCCTCCACGAGAGCGTCGGTGGCCAGGTTCTGCACCCCGAGGTCGAGATGCAAGCGCAGATCGTGGCCCCGCACCGGGTCCACCCGCTCACCGGTGGCCACCGGATGTCCGGACGGATCGACGTACATGCACTGTTTGCCGTCGCTGCCGCGGAGCAGAGCGTCGTACTGCTTCTCGAGTCCCGCCTTGCCGACCCGTGATCCGAGCGCGAGATGCGGCCAGCGTTCCATGTCGTCGGTGTCGGCCACCCCGACGTGTCCGAGGAGGGAGGCGAGCACCGCACCGTACGGGTACTGCCTGCGGCCGGACGGCACCACGAGGACACCCGGAAGTCGCGCGTCCACGATGCGCCGGGCCTGGTCGGGCATGACTCGGCCCACGACTACCTGAGATTCCCCTTCCCCACCGGCGTCGATCAGATCCGCCAACGCGTCCGGAGACGTGGCGAGCAGCGCGGCGAGCCGGCTGCTGGTGTCGTCGTCGTTCTCCTGGAACATCCGGGCGACCACCGCGACGGTGTACTCGGCGACGTTCACCGCGAGAGGAACACCGTTGCGGTCGAGGATCAATCCGCGCTCGGCAGGCAGGCGGATGCAACGCATCATCTGCTGGTCGCTCATTGCCCGGAATTCCGCACCCCGGTCGTGTTGCAACTGCCAGGCGAACACCGACATCGCAACCAGCGCCGCGGTCATCGTCACGGTGCCCGCCGACATTCCGCGCGGGCGCCGGCGGCGTCGGGGATCCGGGGCCCACAACGGTCGCGCGACGCCGTCCCGGCGCACCGCGAGTACCAGTCCGATGGCGGCGAATCCGACGATTGCGGCCGTACCTCCGTAGCTGAAGAGAGGAATCGGCATCCCGGTATGGGGCAGCAGCGACAGACTTTGACCGATCGACACCAGCGCATGGATCCCGAACAACCCGCCGATTCCGGCCGCGACGAGTGCAGCCTCCCGGGTCCGCGCCGTTCGCGCGGCGAGTGCGGCCCGCCACACGATGACCGAGGTCGCCACCACGACAGCCAGACCGGCGATCAGGCCCCACCCGTACACGAGGCTGGCGAACGCGAGATCGTGCTCCGATTCGGGAAGGAACTCCGCCCGCACGTCGTACAGCGGGTCACGTGCCAGACCCCACAGGCCACCGCTCCCGATCGCGATGTTCGCTTGCAGCTCGGCCCATCCCGCCCCGGCGGGATCGGCGTTGCTCGAAAGGAACACGTGCACCCGTTCGAGCTGGTAGGGGCGGAGGAAGAGCACCGCCAACGGGAGCGACGCGATACCCAGGACGAACAGCGGAACGAGAGGCAGCAGCGGGACCCGGGCGAGGATGAGCATGAATCCCACCGTCGCCACGAGGACGACGGCAGTCGACAGGTCGGGTTGGAGTGCGACGAGTGCCACCGGCACGGCCGCGATCACCAAGGTCGCGAGGAATCGCGCCAGAGTGAACCCACCCGCGAGCATGCTTGCGGGCACGAGAACGAGAGCGAGCTTGGCCAGTTCGGACGGCTGGACGGTGAACACGCCGAAGTCCAGCCAGCGTTGGGCGCCCTTGGTCGCGACTCCCGCGAGGGGCACGACCGCCAGCAACACGGTCGCCACCGTGAACACCGCCCAGCCGAAGGCGCGGAGATCACTCATCCGCAGACGGGACACCAGGAACATGATGCCGAGACCGGCTGCGGCGAAGAGCGCGTGGCGAACAGCATGTCCCGCCAACCCCGTCGAGGTGAGATTCAGGAGGCCGAGCAGTACGAGGACGATCGCCGCCCCGACGATCCACGGATCGGATTCGTGCTTGCCGTCGTGCATCCCTCCCCCCGGCGCCTAACAGCGTGCGTTCTCGGCGGGCACCAGCAGAGGGTCGGACGCGGCGGTTGCCGGTGCGCTCGTGATCGCCGCCACGGCGAGCGCGGCGCCGGGGGGCAGCTCCGTCCGGACGATTCCGTATACCTGCTGCGAACCGGGGTGAACGGGCAGCGACACTTCGTTGCTCGGACGCACCTCGCCGGAACAGCGGTCGTACACGTTCACCCTCCAGGTCACGGTGCCGACACTCGCTGCCGGATCGAGGTGAACGTCGACCCGGATCTCGCACGCCTGTCCGGACGCACACCGGCCGTCGGCGAGGGTGGCGGTGACCAGGGTGATCGGCCCGGCACTGCCGGGGGCGCCGACATCGACGGGTCCGGGCACCGTGGCTCCGCTGTCCGGTGCCTGCTCTGCTCGAGCAGCCGAGGGTTCCGGTGGGGGCGATACCGGACGAATCTGGTTCTGCTCCGCAGGATTCACCGGGTTGAGGACAGCGTCCCAGCCCCGGCGCAATTCGGTCCACATCCTCGGGGCCATCCACAGGGCCCCGACGAGAACCAGGATCGTGATCAGGCCCAGCATGCCTTTGCGTCGCGACGGCCGTCTGCTTCTGCGGTGCCAGGGGTTTCGGACCGGTGGATACCAGCCGTCCGGAGCGAGTGTCGATCCCGACACCGCGGTCGACGGCGACGGTGTCTTCGCCTGCTCGGCCACCAACCGACCATCGGGAAGAGGGCGCCCCATCGTCGCGGCGACGAGGTCGGCGATCTGCTGCCGCTTTCTGCGCTCCTCGTCCGCGTCGACGTCGGGTGCGATCGCCCGACCGACCGAGTGCACCAGACTGTCGAGATCTGTTGATTCGGTGATCGATTCGTCCAGTCGCTCGGCAAGTGCCGAACCGCGACAGTTCGCCGCGATGCTGCGCAGAAGGCTGGTCAGCGCATCGTTCATGTCGTGCCACGACGCCGCACCGCCGGTGCACTCGATCGTGACGTGCCCGCCGTCGGACACCGTCACGGCATCGTCTCGGAAGCGGGTCGGGTAACGGCCCTGACTGCGCGCGAGCGCGATCTGGTCGAGCACATCCCCGACGAGCAGGCCGGCCTGCGCCGGTGTCAACCTTGCTACCGCAAGCAGTCTCCGGAGCGCGACACCACCGCCACCGGTGTCCTCGTGTGGTACGGGCGGATCGGATCGGGCCTCGGCGGGCTCGATTCTCCTGGAGAGGAGCCCGGTCACTGCTTCGATCATCGCGCACCCCGAAACGCTATGCCTCCCGTACGGTTTGGAACGGACCGGAGCGGGGGGCGGCGGACCTTGAGCTGGGCTTACTCGCTGTCGAAATCCACTACAACTGCGTTACTTCATTTAACTCCGATCCGTGTGCCCGGAACATGGCTTTTATCCATCCGAGATGTGGACGCACGTTGTTCGGCCGACTTGCCCACGGTGACGAAGAAAACCTTCCGGTCGGACTTTTTCTGTGGCATCGTATCGAGACATGGGGGATTCCAACGTCGACGCAGTCGCCATCTATCACGCACACGACGACGAGCGGATCACGCCGATCGTCGCGCTCGATTACGACGTCGAACCAGCGATGCGCCGCCCGCTGCTGCAGGCCCTCGAAGGGCGCGGGTGGCGCGATCCCAGCCCCGTGTTCGACGGAGTGGACGGACTGACGTCCACGGTCCTGTCGTTGCGATCGGTCGATGGACGCACCCTTCTGATCGAGGACGACGGGGACGTCCTCTTCGAGGGCGTTGTCGTGCCGCCGGACGGGTGGATCGAACAGGTTCGCGCCCTCGGCGCGGTCGGCGTGATCGCCGGGGCGGGCATCATTTCCGCTCCCGGCTGGGAACGCCAACTCCCTCGCCTGGCCCGCGAGAGTGAACTTCTCGGTTCGGTCGCCACCGTCACCCTCGCGAGTGCCTTCGGCAGAAGGGATTTCACTGCGTTTGCCCACGAGGTGATTTCAGCGCTCCGCCCGTCGTTGCCTGCCGAGGCGCTGCACTCCGTGAGCTTCGCGCTCGAGGACGACCGGCCCCACCGTGCGGTGATCGAAGCCGTGGGCAGCGCAGCGAGGCACCGCGTCGTCATTCCTGCACGAATTTTCGACATGGTGCACCGACGCGCGACGGACCGCACATCGTTCGGATGGCGGGACGCCAGGTCACTGAAGCGGGTTCTGCGGAAGGTCCGCACCGACGCCGGCACCAGCCTCTGACGCCCAGCCGCGAACTCACGGCGTGTTGATGTACTCCTGGATGGCCTGCTGCGCCTTGGGATTTCCCTGTCCGATGCCTACGATCGCGCCGGTGATGGCACCGATCGGCGTGCCGATGATGCAGCCTGCGAGGCTTCCGGGGAACATCGAGATACACCCGACACCCAGACCCATGAGCGCGCCGATCGCCGTCCCGGCCGCTCCCCCGTTGGCCCAGCCGACGCCGAGCTCGTTGAGCATGTTCTCGAGGGCCTTCTGCTTGTCGACCTCGTGCCGTCCGGGGATCTCGAGCGCCGGCGTTCCCGGGTTCGGTAGCACGGGGTCGGCGTGGGCGGTACCCGCGCCGAGTGTCACCGCCGCGGCGACGACCGCCGACATTGCCGATTTCTTGATCAAGTTCATCGCGATCCCACCCTGCTGAAGAAGGAAAAACCGGTTCCGACTGTAACTCGCGGCTGCATCATCGGTGGCGAAACCGCGGCATCGGAAGACTACCGCGGTCATCGCTCACCAGCACGGGGAAAGTGTCAGCTGACTCGCCGATTGAACAGTCTCTTCGCCCAGAGATAGCCGACCAGCGCGATCCCGATGCTCCAGCCGACGGCGAGCACGGCGCTGCTGCCGATGTGCCCACCGAGCAGCAGTCCTCGGATGGTCTCGATGACGGGGCTGAAGGGCTGGTATTCGGCGAACCAGCGGAGGCCGGCCGGCATCGAGTCGGTCGGGACGAAACCGCTGCCGAGGAAAGGAAGCAGTATGAGCACCATCGGGAGGTTGCTCGCCGTTTCGACACTCTTGGATACCAATCCGAATGCGACCGACAGCCAGGTGAGCGCGAAGGTGAACAGTGCGAGCACCGCGAACGTCGCGACCCACTCGCCCAGGTCGGCCGTGGGGCGGAATCCGATGAGAACGGCGACACCGACGACCACGGCGAGGCTGAGCAATGTCTGGATCATGCTGCCGACGACGTGCCCGGTCAGGACCGACACGCGGGCGATGGCCATGGTGCGGAATCGGGCGATGATGCCCTCCGTCATGTCCGTGGCAACGGAGATTGCGGTTCCCTGCGCAGCGCTCGCCACGGTCATCAGGATGATTCCGGGTGCGACGTAGTCGACGTATGCGCCGCGCCCACCGGTGGGGTCGCCTAGTCCCGCGCCCAGGGTCCCGCCGAAGGCGTAGACGAACAGCAGCAGCAGGACGATCGGCATCCCGACGAGCATCAGCGTCATGGACGGATACCGGATCATGTGCCGGACGTTGCGTCGCAGCATCGTCGCCGAATCGCTCAGGGCGTAGCCCATGGTCGTCATCGCAGGCTCTCTTTCCGGGTTTCGGTGCGCTCGGTGAGCGCGAGGAAGACGTCGTCGAGATCGGGCGTGTGGACGGAGAGGTTCTCGACCTCGATCGAGGCGTAGTCGAGCAGATCGAGCACCGACCGCAACGACTGCACGCTGCCGTCGCTGGGAACCTGCAGGGTCAGCGCATCTTCGTCTCGGGTTACATCGCCGAGCACTCGGGACGCAGCGGCGAACTCGTCCACCCCGGACAGCTGCAGTGAGATGTGACCACCCGGCACGAGTCGCTTGAGTTGTTCGGGTGTGCCCTCCGCGACCAGTGTGCCGCCGTCGAGCACCGCGATCCGGTCGGCGAGCTGATCCGCTTCCTCCAGGTACTGCGTGGTGAGGAAGATCGTGACGCCGTCGGCGACGAGTTCACGGATGATCTGCCACATCGTGCGGCGGCTTCGCGGGTCGAGGCCCGTCGTCGGCTCGTCGAGAAAGATGATCCGGGGATCACCGACCAGGGTCATCGCGAGGTCGAGCCGTCGACGCATGCCGCCGGAGTAGCTCGCGGCAGGCTTCGTACCTGCCTCGACGAGATCGAACTGCGCGAGCAGTTCCGTGGCCCGCCTGCGACCCGCACTGCGACCCAGGTGGTGCAGATCCGCCATCAGGATCAGGTTCTCGCGGCCCGTGAGCAGGTTGTCCACCGCGGAGAACTGACCCGTGACGCCGATCGTGGCACGTACCGCCTCGGGGTCGCGGACGAGGTCGTGTCCTGCGATGTGCACGTCACCGCTGTCGGGCTCGATGAGAGTGGACAGAATCTGGACCGTGGTGGTCTTACCTGCACCGTTGGGTCCGAGGAGTGAGAAGATCGTTCCCTCGGCAATGTCGAGGTCGAGGCCGTCGAGCACGAGCTTGTCGCCGTAGGCTTTTCGTAACCCCGTGGCGGTAATTGCTGACCGGGTGGTGATCGATGCTGTCATCACTCTGCCTTTCCACTGGTTGACTGCTGGGAATCAGCGCGGCGAATCACGATGTCGCCGAAACTGGTACGGGCTCGCACATCGACCTTGTCGTCGGTCGATTGGGGACTGTCCACGGAGTCCATGCGGTTGTGCACCTTCCCGAAGGAGGTGTGTGCGTCGAGCCGGGCGGCGGTGCCGGGACGGATACCGATCTCGATTCGGCCGTGCGCGGTCTCGAGCGAGGCGGAGCCCTGCGCCACCTGCCCGATTCGGATGTCGCCATTGGCGGTCGCAGCGGCGATATCGGCGCGGGCGTCGTCTACGGAGATGTCCCCGTTCGCCGTCTTCACCCGGAGCCTTCCGCCCACCGCACCGATCCAGTTGTCGCCGTTCGAGTTCTTGACCACCGCGCTGCCGTCGATTTCCCCGACGCGAATCTTCCCCGACCCCGTGCTCACGTCTGCATCCCCCGCGACGTGCTCCACCACGACACCGCCGGCGCCCGTGCTCACATCGAGAGGGCCGGTGTCGCCGAGCTGGACGTCCCCCGCCGACGTCTTGACACGGCAGGCCCCCACTCGGCCGACAACCCGGAGCGTCGTGACCGACGCATCGCACTCGAGCTGGGAGCCGGTCGGCAGCGCGATGGTCACGTCGACCGAACCGGGCTTGCCGAACAGGCCGAGACCCCGCTGCTTCGGCGCCTTGACCAGCAATCTGCTGGCGGAGTACTCGACGCGGGTCTGCTCGGCCGCCCGGACGTCCGGCTCTCGAGAACCGTCACTGGGACGCACGTCGACGACGGTGTCGTCACGGTCGCTCGCGGTGATCCGGGCGTCGCCGACCACGAGTTCGATCGTGGCCGATATCGGTGCCGGGGTGCTGAAAGTGGGCATGGTGAACCTCCGGAAGGTGGTGGACGTGGAGAACGTGTGGGCGGATCGGACGGGTCAGCGCACCCATCCGGTGAAGCCGTCGCTGCCGCGGGGGGCGCGCCGTTCGGAACGACGACTGTCTGCGTCGGGCTCCAACGCCGCGGCGGCGGACCGCACCAGCCAGGCGTTCACGGAGAGTCCGGCGTCCCGAGCAGCCTCTTCCACGCGATCCTTGAGGTCCTGCGGGAGACGGAGATTGATCCGGGTCATCGCACCGTCGTCCAATTCGGGCGACCGGATCGGCGAGACTTCCGCGGGCGCCGGAGGCTCCTCGTGAAGGGGCTCGACGGGGGCGATGGTGACGACGAAGCTGGGTTCACGACCTCGTAGCCGGAGGTCGACCGAACCCGGCGCGAGATCGCGGGTGATTTCGCTCGCCGCGGCCGACAACGCGTCCAGGAGCGCCAGCCGGACGCCGGATTCCAATGGTGCAGTGAGCCGCTCGGCCAGGGCGCGACTTTCCTCTCCCCCGGCCTCGGCGGCTACCGCGAGTTCGCGGCGGAGGGAATCGACATACGGTGTGAGATCCATGATGCCATCATGGCACCACTATGGCACCAATGCAAGGTTTGCCTCAAATACCCGGTGCCATTGTGATGCCGCAGTGGCACAAGACCTGACGGCGTGCGATTACGGCAGCGATTCGGGCAACCCGAACGGCACGAAATACTCCGGCCCGAGGAACGACGTGAGGTCCGCGATCCTGTCGCCGCGCAGGGTCAGCACGGTGATCGACCAGCGGAGATGGGTGCCGGCGTCCGCGTCCCACAGATAGAACGCGACGGCGGGTTGCCCGTTCGCGCTGATCGGGAGGTGACGCCACGCGCCGCAGCCGGTCAGCGGAACCCGGACCGCGAAGTCGGTGACCGCCCCGAGACCGCGGTACCAGTGCGCCATAGGGGGCATCGACCAGGTGACGTCCTCGGTGAGCAGTGCAACCAGGGCGTCGGCGTCGCCGCGTTCCAACGCGGTGGAGTACCCGGAGACGAGCGCACGCACGCGCGCGTCGTCGATCTCGCGGAGGGTCTGCGCCTGCGTCACCGGCGGGACCTTCTCGGCGACGATGGCACGCGCCCGCTGCAACGCACTGTTGACTGACGCCTTCGTCGTGTCCATGACGGCGGCGATCTCCCCGGCGGAGAACCCGAGAACCTCGAAGAGCAGCAGCGCGGCGCGCTGGTTGCCCGGCAGATGCTGGAGGGCCGCAACGAATGCCAGTTCGACGGCTTCGCGTTGCTCGTAGCGCGCGCCAGGTCCCGCCGGACCGGCAGACAGACCCGCATCGGCATACGGACCCAGCCAGGCGACGTCGGTCAGCGGGACGTCGCCGATGACCGCGCGATCGCTGGACGGTCCCAGATCGACCGGTAGGGCTCGTCTGCCGCGGCTCGCGACGGCGTCGAGGCACGTGCGGGTGGCGACGGTGTACAACCAGGAGCGCAGTGAGCTGCGCCCTTCGAACCGTGCGAACCCCCGCCACGCCCGCAGCAGCGCATCCTGCAGCGCGTCCTCCGCGTCGTGACTCGACCCGAGCATCCGGTAACAGTGCGCGTGCAGCTCCCGGCGCAACGGACCCACGAGGCGGGTGAACGCCGCATCGTCCCCGTCGCGGGCCCTCGCGAGGTCGGGATCCGGTGCCTCAGCCGCCGCGTCGGAGGTCGGTGCGGAAATGTCGCTCACAAAGGACGATTCTGCCGCACCTGGCAATCCGGCTGACCACTGTCCCACGCGAGGCCGCCGGGACGAGACTGAGAAGATGCTGATCCTTTCGGGCGCCAACGCAACACCCACCGCCACACTCGGTACGGCGGGCAGCGTCGTGCACATGTGTGTCCGTGTGCCGGCGTCGGACCGTTCCCTGACCCCAGGGACGGTCCGCACACTCCTGGTCGCCGACCTCACCAGACGGGTCCTCGAGGATGTGCACCGCTCGCAGGTCGCACTGACCCTGCTCGCCCCCGCCCCCGGCTCACCCGCGACGCCAGGCGCTCTCGACGCATGGATGATCCGCCCACTGGCGGGAATCTTCGAATCCGCCGATGCCGCCGCGGCCGGAGTCGGCGCCCGCGTGAAGCTCACGGTGACCGCGGTCGAGGACGAATCACCCGCACAGCCTGCTCTGATAGTCGGTGCCACCGCGGGATCCGAGCCGCTCGACGACCTGATCCACGCCGGTCACGACCCGTTGACACTGCGCTGTGTGCTGCTCTCGGCGCACTACGGGCAGCATGCGTCGCTGACAATGCAGCAGATCGCCGCCGCCGCGCGGCTGTTACATCGATGGCGGCAGCGAGTCGCCGAATGGAGCACGCACATCTCCGCCCCGATGCCCGCAGACATCATCGAAGCCGCATATCGCGCATTCGACCGAAACCTCGACGTACCGGCGGTCCTCGACCTGATGACACACCTCGAATCCGACACCGCGGTCGCCCCGGGCGCCAAATTCGAAACCTTCGCCCACCTCGACCGGGTGCTCGCCTTCGATCTGAGCCGCTACCTCGGCACCCCGCACTCGTGAGATTCCACGATCTGCCGTCGTTCGCCGCGGAGGTCGTGGGACCACGGGAAACGGAGATCGAAGCGGGCTCAGTTCTCGTGCTGCGGCCCTCGCTCGGCCACCTCACGCACCGCCGCCGCGACCGCCGGCGCGACGCCCGCGTCGAACACGCTCGGCACGATGTAGGTGGCATTGAGCTCGGACGGCGCCACCCTGTCGGCGATCGCGCGGGCCGCGGCGATCAACATATCGTCCGTGATGTCGACCGCATGCGCGTCGAGCAGACCTCGAAACACCCCGGGGAAGGCGAGGACGTTGTTGATCTGGTTGGGAAAATCCGACCGGCCGGTGGCCACCACGGCAGCATGTTCACCGGCGGCAACCGGGTCCACCTCCGGGACCGGATTGGCGAGCGCGAACACGATCGACTCGTCGGCCATCGTTGCGATGTCGTCGCCCGTGAGAAGGTTCGGCGCAGAGACACCGATGAACACATCCGCCCCCACCAGCGCGTCCCGCAGCGATCCCGTCCGAGCCTCCGGATTGGTGTTCTCAGCGATCCAGGTACGAAACTCGTCGGCCGTGTCGTCGGGGGACACGATCCCCCGCCGCCCGCAGCCGATGATGTTCGTGCCGCCCTGGGCGACGAGCAACCGGATGACGGCGTGCCCCGCCGCGCCGACACCGGACACCACGATCCGGGCCTGGTCGAGCGACTTGCCGACCACCCGCAGCGCGTTGGTCAGGGCGGCCAGGACCACGATCGCGGTGCCGTGCTGGTCGTCGTGGAACACCGGGATGTCCAACATGTCGCGGAGCCGGGCCTCGATCTCGAAACACCGTGGCGCGGAGATGTCTTCGAGGTTGATGCCGCCGTACACCGGCGCCAGGGCCCGGACGATCTCGACGATGGCATCCGGGTCCTGGGTGTCCAGGCAGACCGGCCAGGCGTCGACGCCGCCGAACCGTTTGAACAGTGCCGCCTTGCCCTCCATCACCGGGATCGATGCCGCGGCACCGATGTTGCCCAAGCCCAGTACCGCAGACCCGTCGGTGACGACGGCGACGGTGTTGCGTTTGATCGTCAGCCGGCGCACGTCCTCGGGGTGTTCGGCGATGGCGGTACACACCCGGGCGACGCCGGGGGTGTAGGCGCGGGAGAGGTCGTCGCGGTGTTTGAGCGGAACCGTGGGAACCACCTCGAGTTTGCCGCCCAGATGCAGCAGGAACGTGCGGTCGCTGACCTTACCGACGACCACACCCGGCACCTCGGCGATCGCGGTCGCGATCTGGTCGGCGTGCGCGACGTCCGAGGCGTCGCAGGTGAGGTCGATGACCATGTAATCCGGGTGGCTCTCGGCGACGTCGAGTGCCGTCATGGCACCTTTCACCGATGCGATCGCCGCCGCCAGCGTCGACGTGGTGCCGGCGCCGACCGGTGCATGGACGCGAACGGTGATCGAATAACCGGGGCTGGGACTGGGCATTGAAGCTCCTGAGTACTGAATGGTGACCAGAAGGGCAAGCCAGAGCAACGACGGTGCCCGATCGGAAGGCACACACCGATGCTTTCGCCCGCAATACCTTCAGTCTGCGCGGCGAACTCCCGCCCGACAAGACGGCAACCAGCCCGAACCACGCAACTGCGCCGCAGCGGCCTGGAACGCCCGCGCAGCGCGTCAGCGAACGATAGATCCGCGCGAGGGTTCGGACGCCGTTCTGCCGTTTCACCTGCTGCTTTTCAGGGCAATCCTGAGGTGTTCACAGACCGGGTGCGCGACTCGCGCGCAGAGGTGCTGGGGACCGGGTTCGCTATCCCGTTTACTGCAGGAGTCGGGGACTCTCAGGATGAGGTGAGCACCATGATGAACAAGATCGCGGTACGAACACGCCACCGCGTCGGCGGTCGTCGCGCCTGCCAGGGTCTTCGCGGGCGGGGCCGCCGCCGTACCGACTCCGAGCGCCGGAACGTCCGGTGAAGTGGCGGCGGCTGCCACACTCGAGTCAGAGGCGTCACCGGTTCGTGATCTCGGTCGACCGACAAGGCTGGTCGACGGATTGATCGCCCGAGCCTCCACGACGGTGAACCACCGTCTCGGGATGCCGAGGATCGAGCATCGCCGCAGGTAGTGGCCGATACTGGTAGTAACGGGCCGGGCCGTGTTCACGATATCAATCAACTAAGCCGAATACGTCCGACCCACTGGCAAGCGACCCCCCGTCGCTGTCGGGAGGTTCCCGCAATTGGATACCACGAACAGCAGCGAAACGACTGCCCGAAGCCGTCACGACGCCTTCCCTCTGTCACCTGCGCAGCGCGGGATCTGGCTGGCCCAGCGTCTCGCACCCGACGTGCCGATGTGCATCGCGCAGTACGTCGAGATTCGCGGCGCCCTGGATCTCGACGCGTTGGACGAAGCGTCGGTGACCGCGGGCCGCGAGTTCCAATCCGCGTTCCTCCGCGTGTTCGAGATCGACGGAGTGCCGTTCCAGGCAGTCGACCCGACCATCGAGTTGTCGACCGGGTACATCGACCTCGCCGGCACAGCCGACCCGGTTGCGGCCGCGCACGCCTGGATGGAGCGGGACTACACGGCCCCGATCGACCCGACCCGGGATCTCCTGGCGACGTCGACGGTGTTACGAGTCGGTCACGAACACTACCTGTGGTACAGCAGAATTCACCACGTCGCGCTGGATGGTTACGGTGCGATGACACTCATGAACCGGATCGCTGCGCTGTACACCGCGCGAGTGGAGGAGCAAACCCCGGAACCCGGCAGAGCCGCGGATCTGCACACCCTGCACCGACTCGACGAGCAGTACCGGTCGTCGCCGCGGTTCGCGTCCGACCGCGCCTACTGGCGCGACCGCCTCGCCGCCATCGACTCGGGATCGAGCCTGTCGTCGAGGTCGGCGCAGGCAGTCGCCAAGAGCACCCTGGTGACCGTCCCGCTGGCCTCGTCGACGACGGAACGGCTCCTCGGCTCCGGCGTGCCGCCGGCTGCCGCCGTGGCCGCCGCCTTCGGAACGTACCTCGCGCGCATGACCGGCCGGGACGCGATACTCGTCGATCTCCCGGTGTCGGGCCGCACGACCACGCTGCTGCGGCAGTCCGGCGGGATGCTCGTCGGAATCGCGCCGCTGCAGGTGTTTACGGAGCCCGACGACACCGTGACGGCGTTGACGCGCCGGGTGCACGGTGAGGTGCTGGGCGCACTCCGGCACCAGCGGTTCACGCTGGAGGACATCCGTCGCGACGCCGACGTCCCGGACGCGCTGTCGGGACCGATGATCAACGTCATGCTGTTCCACCCACGGATTCAGCTCGGCCCGATCACCGGCGACTTCCATGTCGTGACCTCCGGGCCGGTCGACGACCTACTGGTGAACGTCTATCGCACCGGTTCGGCCGGGCAGATGGTCGTGGAGTTCCGCGGCAACCCCCACCGTTACACCGACGACGAGCTGGCGGAGCATCATCGGTCGTTCGTCGCCCTCCTCGACGAGTTCCTCGCAGCGGATCCCGACGAACCGGTCTCCGCGATCCACCCCGAGACCGCGGCCGAGGGTGTGCGACGTCGCGCGCACACCATCCACCTGGCCTACTGGCGCACCGCCCTCGCAGACCTGCCCCGCTCCCCCGTGCTGCCGCGCGACCACGCGCCACGGGCCGCTTCTGCCGCGACCCGGTGGGGTCACGTGGGCACGCACCTGCCCGCGGATCTTCCTCGACGGATAGCGGTCCTCGGGAACGAATGCCCGTTCGCCCCGTTCACCGTGGTGCACGCCGCACTCGGCGCCCTCCTCGCTCGGGTGGGCGGAACCGGCGACGTCGTCGTCGGAACCCCCGCGGCCGCGCATCGGTGGCCGCTGATCCTGCGCACTCGCGTCGACGCGACCGCGTCGTTCGCCGCTCTGCTCGAACAGGTCCGCGCGGTCGAACTGCAGGCGTTCCGGCACGCGGACGTCGCACTCGACGAGGTCGCCGCTGTGCTCGGTCTCCACCACGGGCGCGAGGACTTTCCGTTCCAGGTCGGCTTCGACTTCGCGAGCACCGATGATTCACCGCGCCCGGACCCCGACGACGGGGCCGACCTCTGGATCCTCTGCGCCGAGTACACCGGCGACACCGGGCTCGAGCTCGGGTTTACCTTCGCGCAGGACGTCTTCGAGCCGACGACGATCCGTGCTGTCGCCGACCGGCTGGTGCGTCTGCTCGAGCAGGTGACGGCGGACCCCGACGTCACGGTCGGCGATCTCGACCTGCTCAGTCCGGCCGAGCGGCGCCGGCTCGCGCCGGCGCGCGGCGACCCGGGCGCCACACCGCGAACACTGCCCGACATCCTGTCGAGCGCGGCGCAACGGACCCCCGACGCGGTCGCCGTCCTCGACGGGCTCGACGTGCTCACCTATCGCAGGCTCGACGACGCCTCCACTCGACTCGCCCGGATGCTGACGGCGCGAGGGGCCGGACTCGAAACCGTTGTCGCACTTGCCTTGCCTCGTTCTGCCAATTTCGTTCGCGCACTGTGGGCCGTCGCGAAGGCGGGTGCCGCCTTCCTGCCCGTCGACCCCGGATACCCGAGGGCTCGCGTCACGCACATGCTCACCGATTCCGGGGCGGTGCTCGGCATCACCGACAGACACCACCGCACCCTTCTGCCCGCCGATGTCGAGTGGATCGAGCTCGACGACCCGGAGGTGGAGCGTGAGCTGTCCGAATCTTTCCCTGTTCTGGATCGAGACCGTCGGCGACCACTGCGGTGGGACCACCCCGCGTATGTGATCTACACCTCCGGCACGACCGGGGTCCCGAAGGGTGTGGTCGTGACCCACCGCGGAATTGCGAATCTGGTTGCCGCGCAGCGCGATGGTCTCGACGTGACGGCGAGCGACCGCGTCGCCCAGTTCGCGTCACCGAGTTTCGACGCCTCGCTGTTCGAGCTGCTCGCCGCATTCGGCTCCGGTGCACGGGTGGTGGTCGTCCCACCCGGCGTCGTCGGGGGAACCGCGCTGGAGGAACTGCTGACCCACCAGCGCGTCACCCACGCCGTGCTCACCCCCACGACGCTCGCGACCCTCGACCCCGGGCATCTAAAGGAGTTGTCCCACCTCACGGTCGCCGGCGAGGCCTGCTCACCCGAACTCGCATCCCGCTGGGCAGCCGGGCGGCGTCTGGTCAACGCCTACGGGCCCACCGAAGCAACCATCATGTCCACCCTCGGCGAACCGAGGACACCCGGCGGGCCGGTCGATATCGGTACGCCGGTCCGGGGGTTCGCGTCGGCCGTGCTCGACGAGCGGCTTCACCCGGTTCCGCCCGGTACCACCGGCGAGCTGTATCTCGGGGGGCCGGGCCTCGCGCGGGGGTACCGGAACCGGGCCGGACTCGATGCCACCCGCTTCGTGGCGGCCCCGTTCGGCCCACCCGGCGCGAGAATGTACCGGACCGGTGACCTGGTGCGGTGGCGGTGGGTGTCCGGGCGCCAGGACCCGGGCGACGTCGTACTAGAGTACGTCGGGCGCAGCGACTACCAGGTCAAGATCCGCGGGTTCCGCATCGAACTCGGTGAGATCGAAGCCGCCCTCCGCGCGGACCCCGCAGTGGGATTCGCGGTCGCGGTCGTCGAGACCGGCTCCGGTACGGACGGTTCCGCGGTGGTCGCCTATGTCCTGCCGACCGCGGACCAGCCCGTGGACCCCGGGCGGTTACGGCTGCGGCTCGCTCGCACGCTGCCCGCGTACATGGTGCCCGCGGCGATCGTCACCCTCGACAGCATCCCTCGCACGCCCAGCGGCAAACTGGACCGGGCCGCCCTCCCGAGACCGTCTCACCTACCGAGCGGCGCCGGCCGCCGGACACCACGCACATTCACGGAGGGCGCGGTCGCGGCAGTCTTCGAGACCGTGCTCGGGATCACCGGTGTCGGAGCGACCGACGACTACCTCGACCTCGGCGGCAACTCCCTCACCGCGACGCGGGTCGTGGCACGTCTCGACGCGGCCCTCGACACCGTCCTCGACGTCCGCGACCTGTTCGAGCACCCATCGGTGGAATCGCTGGCGGCCGAAATCGACAATCGTCGTGGCCGGGGGCCGGGACGATCGGTGTTGCGCCGGTTCCCGCGCCCCGCCGCGATTCCACTCTCCCCGGCACAGGAACGCATGTGGTTCGTCAATCAGTACGACACGCTCTCCGCTGCCTACGACATTCCGTTGATCGTCCGGCTCACCGGGCACCTCGACCTCGACGCCCTCGTCGCGGCCATCGGGGACGTCGTCGGGCGGCACGAATCGCTACGGACCGTGTACCCCGCCTCGGACGACGGCCCGCACCAGGTGATCCTGCCCGCCGAACGGGCGACACCCGTGACCGATGTCGTGCGGGTCGACGGGACCGAGGACCTCGACGCGTACCTGGCCCGCTCCGCGTCCGTCCGCTTCGACGTCACCGCAGACGTGCCGCTGCGGGCCACACTCCTCACGGTGAGCGACACCGAGCACGTCCTGGCTCTCGTGCTCCACCACATCGCCGCCGACGCCGCATCGACGAGCCCCCTCGCCCGGGACGTCACCGTCGCCTACCGCGCCCGTATCGAAGGGCACGTCCCGTCCTGGGAACCGCTCGCCGTGCAGTACGCGGACTACGCCCTGTGGCAACGCGAACTGCTGGGACGGGTCACCGATCCCGACAGCCTCGCGTCGCGGCAACTCGACTACTGGGCCGAGGCACTCCGCGGGGCACCGCCCCTGTTGGCTGTGCCGACGGACCGGCCACGCCCGGAACGGCAGTCCGCGGGCGGCGGGCGGGTGGAATTCCGACTCTCGTCGACGACGCACGCAGCCGTCCGCGCGCTGTCCCGCACCTGTACGTCAACGGTCTTCATGACCGTGCACGCCGCGCTCGCCGTCGTGCTCGCCCGCCTCGCGGACACCGACGACGTGTGCATCGGCACCCCGGTTTCGGGGCGGGGCGAACCCGCCCTCGACGACGTGGTGGGCATGTTCGTGAACACCCTGGTGCTGCGGACCCGCATCCAGCCCACGGCCGGATTCGCAGACCTCGTACGCACCGTGCGCGATGTCGACCTGGCCGCCTTCGGACACGCCGACTACCCGTTCGAGAAACTCGTCGAGGCGCTCGACCCCGAACGTGCGGTCGGGCGTACCCCGCTGTTCCAGGTGCTCCTCGAGTTCCGGAACGTCCTGGTTTCCGGGCACGAGACACAGTCGCTCGACCTCCCCGGTCTCCATGCCGAAGCGGTCGACTACGACGCGGGGATCGCGAAGTTCGAGCTGCAGGTGTACCTCAGCGAAACCTTCACCGACGACGGGACGCCGAACGGTATCGACGGCGGGATCGTGTACGCCACCGACCTGTACGAGTCCGCGACGGTGCGCCGGATCGCCGACCGATTCGTCCGAACCCTGGAGATCGTGACCGCCGACCCGGACCGCGCGGTCGGCGCCATCGACCTCCTCACCGACAGCGAACGGGACAACGCGCTCGCGTCGTGGCGGGAACCCCCCGTACGGGGACCGACGACGACACTGGCCGGCGAATTCGCCCGGGTGGCGGCACGACAGCCGACCGCGGGCGCGGTCACCTTCGCCGGTTACACGCTGTCGTACGGCGCACTTGCCGACCGAGCGAACCGGCTTGCCCGGCTTCTGATCACCTACGGGGTCGGATCGGAACAGCTCGTTGCCGTCGCCGTACCCAGGTCGACGGACTACGCCGTTGCGACCGTTGCCGTGCTCGCGGCCGGCGGCGTGTGTCTGCCTACCGATCCGGAACATTCGACCCCCGAGACGATCTCCCGGATCGTCGCCGGCACCCACCCGACCGTTCTTCTCACCACGGAAAAGGTGGCTACCCTGCTCCGCGGCGGGCACGTCCGCACCCTCGTCCTCGACGCTCGCGACACGCTCGCCGACCTCTCCAGCCGGTCCGGCGACCCGCTCACCGACGAGGAGCGTCTCGCAGGAACCTTCGCGGCGACGACTGCGTACGTCGTATACACCGCGGGATCCACCGCGGCGCCGACACCGGTCTCGATCTCACACGGTGCGATTCTGTCCGCTCTCACAGACCACGAGCACGCCTTCACGAGCGACGACGTCTGGGCGATGATCCCGTCCCTGGTCACCGACTTCACCGTCCTGTCGTCGTGGGGCGCATTCCTGCACGGCGGCCGGCTGGTGATCGTCGACGGCGCCACGGCATGCGCGCCGCGGACACTGCGCGCACTGCTGCGCCGCGAGCAGGTGACCGTGCTCCCCGAGAGCCCGACCGCCTACGAGACGATCTCCCGCGTCCCACGTTATGCGCTCCGCGTCGTCCTCCTCACCGGCGAGCCGGTGGACCTCACCCATGCCACGGGCCCCGTCGCCGGAATCTATGCGTCGACGGAGACCGGCCCCCTCTTCGCATCGACCGCCCCCGCCTCGTCCGCCACCGACCACCCCCACACCGCAGCGGTGGAGTACCGGGCCGCATCCGGGGGTCGGTTCGCAGTGCTCGACGATCGCCTGAACCTGGTTCCGCCCGGCGTCATCGGTGAGTTGTACGTCGGCGGATCCGCACTCGCGCGCGGCTACCACGACCTGCCCGCAACGACGAGCACCCGTTTCGTGGCCAGTCCGTTCGGGTCACCGGGCGAGCGCATGGTCCGCACCGGTGATGCTGCCCGCGCCACGCCCGATGGCGGCCTGATCATTCTGGAGCGCCGCGACTTCCAGGCCGGCCGGCGCGGATACCGAATCCTGCTCGACGGGATCGACCGCGTCCTGTCCGGGCATCCCCACGTCGCTGCCGCCGTGACCGTCGACCACACGCCCCGCATCGGCGACCCGGTGCTCGTGTCGTACGTCGTGCCGAACGCCGGTGCCACGGCGGACACCGACGCGATCCGCGAATACGCCGCCATGATCCTGCCCCGCGTGTGGGTGCCGGGCACGGTCGTCGTCCTGGACCGCATGCCGATCTCCGCGACCGGCGACGTCGACGTCGACGCGCTCCCGGTTCCCGAGAGTCTCCTGCACACACCGGTCTACCGCGCGCCGGCCACCCCCGTCGAGGAGACGGTCGCGACAGTGTTCGCGCAGGTTCTCGGTGTGGCCGGGGTCGGTGTCGACGACAACTTCTTCGAGCTGGGCGGCACCTCGCTGGCCGCGGCGAAGGTTGTCGCGCGCGTCGATTCGGCGCTCGGAACGCGGCTCGGGATCCGAGCTCTCTTCGAGGCACCCACGGTCCGCGGGATCGCCGCCGTTCTCGACCGGAGCGAGGTGCAGCCCGACCGGCCGGTGCTCCGCGCCCGGGTGCACTCCGAACCCGCCCCCGTGTCGTTCGCGCAGCAGCGGATGTGGTTCGTCAACCAGTTCGACGTGACGTCGTCCGTCTACAACGTGCCGATGGTGGTCCGGGTGACCGGAGACCTCGACGCGGAGGCACTCCGCGCGGCCCTGGCCGACGTCGTCGCCCGCCACGAGTCCCTCCGAACGGTGTACCCCCTCGCCGAGAACGGACCGGTCCAGGTCGTCGTGGCGACCGAGAACGTCCCGACCGATCTCACGCCGATTCCGGTGGCCGATGAGGCATACCTGCCCAGGCTGGTCGACGACCTCGTCTCCGAGGGTTTCGACGTGACGACACGCCCACCGGTGCGTACCCGGCTCTGGCAGCTGGACCACCGCGACCACGTCCTTGCTCTCGTCGTCCACCACATCGTCGCCGACGGGTCGTCACTGGCCCCCTTGGCACGCGACCTCGGCGCGGCATACGCCGCCCGCCGCGAAAACCGCGCCCCCAGCTGGGAGCCACTGTCCGTGCAGTTCTCGGATTATGCTGTGTGGCAACGGGAGATCCTGGGCTCCACCACCGACCCGGCGTCGCCGGTCACACGGCAACTCGACTACTGGCGCACCGCACTCGCGGACCTTCCCGACCGCATGGAGTTGCCGGCCGACCGGCCCCGTCCCGCGACCGCCTCGTACCGGGCCGCGACGGTGCCGTTCACACTGCCCGCGACACCGCATCACCGGCTGGCCGCGCTCGCACGGACGCGCGACGCGACGACGTTCGTGGCCGTCCACGCAGCGCTGGCCGTGCTGCTGTCCCGGCTCGCAGGCACCGACGACGTCGTCGTCGGAACGCCGACCGCCGGACGCGGCGAACAGGAACTCGACCCGCTCGTGGGTATGTTCGTCGGCACGCTCGTGCTACGCGCACCGATCGATTCCGCATCCACGTTCGGCTCCGTTCTCACGACGGTGCGCGACACCGATCTGGCCGCCTTCGCGCATGCGGACGTTCCCTTCGAGACACTCGTCGACGAGCTGCACCCACCCCGCTCGGCGAGCAGTCATCCGTTGTTCCAGACCATGCTGTCGTTCCAGAACATCGAGCCCCCGCGCCTCGAGCTTCCCGGGCTGACAGTCGAGGTAGTCGATCTCGATCCGCGGGTGTCGTCCTTCGATCTCAACATCGTATTGCGGGAACGACGCTCCGCAGACGGGCAGGAGGCCGGGATCGACGGCCAGGTCGTCTATGCCACCGACCTGTTCGACGCCGCGACGATCCACACGTTCGCCGACCGCCTGCTCCGGGTGATCACCGCGGTCCTCGCCGACGCCGACGTCGTGGTGGGCGACATCGATCTCCTCGACGACACCGAGCGCAGCCTCGTTCTCGACCGGTGGAACGCCACGGCCCACGATGTCGATGCCACGACGGTCGTCGACCTGTTCGGCATGCGTGTGGCGGCAACACCCGACGCGGTTGCGGTGCGATGCGAGGACCACACCCTCACCTACGCGCAACTCGACACGTGGTCCACGCGCCTGGCGCGGGTTCTCCTCTCTGCCGGCGTCGGTCCCGACTCGGTCGTGGCGCTGGTGATTCCCCGCTCCTTCGAGATGCTGGCGGCGATGTACGCGGTGGTCAAGTCCGGCGCAGCGGTACTTACACTCGATCCGCGTCACCCGGCGGACCGCATCGCCTCGCTGATCGAATCCTCGGCACCCGCAGTCGTGCTGACCGTCGCCGATGCCGCTCCCCCAGTGCCTCAGGGCGTTCCGGTGATTCGGCTCGACCACGTGGATCTCGCCGACGTCGACGCGTCGCCGGTGACCGACGCGGACCGTCTCGTTCCGCTGCGTCCCGACAACCTCGCCTACGTCGTCTACACCTCCGGTTCGACGGGAAGACCCAAGGGCGTGGCGATCTCACACTCGGCGATCACGAACCAGCTGGAGTGGACGCGCACGCGACTGCCCCTCGGCGACGACGACCGCACGATACAGAAGGCACCGATCGCGTTCGACGTGGCGATCTGGGAATGCTTCGCAAGTGTGTGCGCGGGCAGCCTCCTGGTCCTGCTGCCGCCGCAGCGCCAACTCGACCTCGACCATCTCTCCGGTCTGCTCGACGAATCGCAGATCACGCTCGTCGAGTTCGTGCCGTCGCTTCTCGAGGTGTTCGTGAACGACCATCGGCACGCGTTCCCCGAGTCCCTGCGCCGTGTCCTCACCGGCGGTGAGCCGATCGGTGTACGAACGGCTCAGAGCGTGCTTTCCCGCGGGGTGCGCCTGGGAAACATGTACGGGCCGGCGGAAGCCGCGGTGACCACCACGTACGAGGATGTCGACCCCAGTGACGCCGTCCTCACCGTCCCGATCGGCACACCGGTATGGAACACGCAGGTGTACGTTCTCGACGGGCGACTGCATCCGGTCGTCCCCGGGGGGACGGGCGAAATGTACCTCGGCGGCGCCCAATTGGCGCGCGGGTACCTCGGCCGGCCCGCCCTGACGTGCGCCCATTTCGTCGCGAACCCGTTCGGTGGCGCCGGCTCCCGGCTGTACCGCACGGGAGACCTCGCCCGACGACGACGCGACGGCGTCCTCGAGTACCGGGGCCGCATCGACTTCCAGATTCAACTCCACGGCTACCGCGTCGAACCCGGCGAGGTCGAAGCAGCCCTCCTGCGCCACCCGGCGGTCGCTCAGGCCGTGGTGGTACTGCGCCGCGACCGCAACGGCGCCGATCACCTGGTCGCCTATATCGTCGGCGTTCCCGGCGCCGAGATCACCGAGCACGAACTCATCGACCACACCCGCCCGACGCTGCCGTCGCACATGGTGCCGTCGGCGGTCGTGACCCTGTCTGCGCTGCCGTTGACCGCGCATGGGAAGGTGGATCGAGATGCCCTTCCTGCCGTCGACTTCACTTCTCGCGCTGCGGAATTCCGTCCTGCCGGGACAGCCGTCGAGGAGACGCTGGTCGAACTGTTCGGCGATGTCCTCGGTGTCGACACGGTGGGGGTGGACGATTCATTCTTCGCGCTCGGTGGCGACAGCATCATGGCGATCCAGCTGGTGGCCCGGGCCAAGGCCGCCGGACTCGCGCTGACCCCGCGCGACGTGTTCGAGCATCGGACCATCGGGCGGCTCGCTCGTGTTGCCGAGACGAACCCCGGGCCGACCCCGAGCCTCCCGGAGCTACCCGGTGGCGGCGTCGGAACGTTCCCCTTGCCGCCGGCCGCGCGCTGGCTGCTCGAGCGGGGCGGCGACCTCGACACGTTCTGCCAGGCAGTCCTGCTCACCGCACCACCCGACCTGGACACCGACACCCTCACCGCCACCGTGCAGACGGTGCTCGACCACCACGACATGCTCCGCGCCCGACTACACCGCGGCGACACTGATCGGGACGCATCGATCGAAGTGGTGCCCGACGATCGGTCCCCACGGGCCGAGTCACTGATCCGCCGGGTCCGGTGTTACGGGTCGAAGAGCCTCGCGGAGCTCGCCCGAAACGAGTGTGCTTCTGCCGCGGCTCGTCTCGATCCCGAAAACGGCATCATGCTCCAACTCGTCTGGCTCGACCCCGGCGCGCAGCGCCTCCCACACCCGCATCACGGACACCTCCTCCTCACCATCCACCACCTCGCCATCGACGGCGTCTCCTGGCGCATCCTCATCCCCGACCTCGCCGCCGCCCACCACGCCCACACCACAGGCACCACCCCCAC
>RRBB01000152.1:0-27867 GCA_006543605.1 Rhodococcus sp. WS4 | reverse complement strand
GCGTCGGGATCTGCCACACGGACCTCACCGCTCTGCGTGGTGGTGTTCCCCTGCCCTTGCCGGCGGTGGTCGGACACGAAGCGTCCGGGATCGTCGAAGAGGTCGGGGCCGAGGTGACGACCCTCGTGCCCGGTGACCACGTCGTGGTCAGTTTCGACTCCTGCCGAACATGCACTCAATGCACCTCGGGTCGGCCCGCCTACTGTGAGTTGTTCGCGGCGCTGAACTACTTCGGCACACGCCTGGACGGCTCGACCACGATGAGCCGTGACGGCGAACCGGTCCACGGCAACTGGTTCGGCCAATCCTCGTTCGGAACCCACGCCGTCGCGAGCGTACGCAACGCCGTCAAGGTCGACGAATCCTTGCCCCTGCAATTGTTGGGGCCCCTCGGCTGCAGCTTGCAGACCGGGGCCGGCACCGTGATGAGTGTCCTGCGGGCAAAACCCGGGCAGAGCATGGCGGTGTTCGGTCTCGGCGCGGTCGGGCTCAGCGCTCTCATGGCGGCCAAAGCGCTCGGCTGCACACCGATCATCGCGATCGATCCGAATCCGGAACGTCTTAACCTGGCCACCGAGCTCGGCGCCACCCACACCCTCGACCCCAATGCGATCGACGACATCGTGTGGGCGGTCACCGACATCAGCGCCAACGGTGTCGATTTCAGCGTGGACGCCGTGGGGCTCGAGTCCGTCGTGCAACAGGCGCTGGCAGTGCTGCGATCCCCGGGAATCTGCGCCACCCTCGGACTGCAAGGCCTCGAGAACGACGTCGTGATCGACCAAGGCCATCTTCTACTCGGTCGCACACTCACCGGGGTCATCGAAGGCGACGTCGACCCGCACCAGTTCATCCCCCAGTTGGTCGATCTGTGGAAGAACGGACAGTTCCCCTTCGACAAACTGATCGAGACCTACACCCTGCCGGAAATCAACGAGGCCATCGCGGCAGCCGCCGCGGGTTCCGTCATCAAACCCGTGATCGTGTTCGACTGAGCACAAGATACCGGGAGACATGCTCGATCGTCTGACGATGGCGAGGGTGTCCCTCCCGGCGTGCCTGACGAATGAAGACGCTGTCGATGATCCGGACTCCCGGCAAATCAACGGTGCACCTCCGAGAAACTACAGTCACCGGAGCGTGATCTGCGCTCCCCCGCGTGACACCGTGGGCGGTCCGCAACGGGACCGCCCACGCCACCTCGCATAAACCAGTGCAGTGGCCTCTCCGGGCTCAGGACCACGGGACCCGCCATTGGTACACACACCGCATCCACCAACACATCACCGTGTTCAACCATGAAGGATCTGACTCGATGCCTATCGACACCCCTGCTGTCACTTCTGATTTCATACAGAATTTCTTCGCTTACGTCGATGCGCACGATTTCGACCGGGTCGAATCGATGCTTGATCCCGAGTGTGAGATTGTCGCTCCTGGATTCACTCAGGTCGGTGCCCCCTATGTGTGCCTGTGGATGGCGGGGTTCTTCGCGACGTTTCCCGACCTCCGCCATCGACCACGCCGCGTTGTGGTCGATGGCGACGAGATCGCCTTCGAACTGCACGTGACCGGGACGCACACGGAAGACCTCCCGCTGCCGGACGGCTCGAGCATCCCACCGACGGGGCGGTCCCTCGACATCACGCTGGGGGAATTCTGGACACTCGCCGAAGGTCGGGTGAAGAACTACACCGTGTACTACGACCACCACGACTTCCTCACCCAACTGTCTGCACTGGATTGAACCTCCGGCCAGGAATCACATCGGGGAAATCTCGGATCGGGGCCAAACAGCTCCGCCGATTGTTCCTGCTTTGCAGGGGGGAACGCCGCGGAATGCTCAGCATTCGTTGCCCTCTCATCCCCGAAAGCTGCCGGAGAATGCTGACATCATCGCGGCATACCTGCCGGCGCATCGCTTGCTCAGCAGACGTTCATCCGCGCAACCCCCGTTCGGGGTGGTGGTGCTACAGCGAGGATTGCCAGAGTCATGATCCACATCACTAATATCCCTAGGAGAGTTCGGATGAATCGTCGTCGTTTTCGCGCCGTGACCGCCGCAGCAGTCACGCTCGCTGCGGTGGCAATGTTCGGGTCGGCTGGACAAGTGGCGGCGGAACCGGCAATCGCATCCGCGGCAGATTTCTATCTCCCACCGAATCCGCTGCCCGCCGGTAACAGTGGGGATCTGATCCGCAGCGAACCCTTCCGCCCGCTGGGTGGTCCCCCGTTGGAGGCTCTGGTGCCGGCCGCGTCCGCCACCCGAATCATGTATCTCTCCTCCGACACCGTCGGCGCACCGGTCGCGGTCACCGGAACGATTTTGGAGCCGACCGCGGCGTGGTCGGGGTCCGGGCCACGCCCCCTCGTCAGCTATACCTTCGGCACCATCGGCGCCGGCGACAATTGCGCGCCCTCGAAACTGATCGCCGACGGCATCACTACCGATGGTGCCGGAACCCCGATGCCCAACCTATACATTCTCGACGTCGTGTCGCTGCTGGCACGCGGCATCACGGTCGTGGTCACCGACTATGAGGGGCTGGGCACCCCGGGCGCACACACTTACCTGCAACCGGTACCCGAAGCGCACGCCGTGCTTGACGCAACACGCGCCGCCATTCGCTTCGGTGCGGCGACACCGCATGCGCCGGTAGGAATTTGGGGATACTCACAAGGCGGCTCGGCAGCCGGTGGCGCCGCCCAACTCGCCCGCAGCTACGCTCCCGACCTCAACCTCGCGGGCACCGTTGTCGGCGCACCACCAGCGAACGTCGCCTCTACCCTCTCGAACCTCGACGGCAAAGCGCTCACCGATGCGATCGGGTTCTTCCTCAACGGCCTGCTGGCCAGCCACCCGGAATTCACGGATGCGGTCACCACGATGCTCAACTCCGACGGGATCGACTTCCTGCACCGCACCGCAACCGAATGCGACGTGAACGCCCTGCTCCATGCCTATCAGCCCACCAGCTCGTTGACGGTCAGTGGCCGACCGATCATCGACGAACTGCAAGCCAATTCCGCGATCCGGGCTGTTCTCGACAGCTTCAACCTGGGCAAACTAGCCCCCGCTGATCCCGTTCTCCTCGCTCAGAACGTCAACGACGACGTCACCCCGGCCGCGGACACCCACGCCTTGGAGAACGCCTGGCGTGGTGCCGGCGCCGACGTGACCGTCGCACACCTCGACACGCCCCCGCTGCTACCGCAACTCGGGGCCGCGGGGCATGCGGCCGGGCTTCTCCTCGACAATCCGACCGCTGTGCAATGGCTCATCGACCGGTTCAACCATTGACACCCTGGCCGATCGGCAACCGAAGCCGCGGTCGCATAGGGCCGGTGGTCGCGGGTGACGCAGTGCTCGCCGCGACGGCGGTGTGGGCGAGGGCCAGACGACCGACATGCGTTGAGGACACTTCGAACTGGCGGCCACGTTCGACCGCGGCGCGGGCCGTGTCCTCGGCTGCGGTGAGGTCAATGGCCAGAGGCGCGTGACACGATCGTCGAGGACCTTCCGATCACACAGAAGGTTCTTCGAGACAAACCACTCGGCACCGGCATCGACACTGCATCAAAGCGTTTCTCCCCGAACCGCTCCACATCGAGGCCCTCAAAGATGTTGCCACCGAGCTGAAGACGACCGGATCCGCCACCTTCGGCAAACAGCTCAAGCCCCTGCTCGACGAGGTGACTGACCAACTCGGGGATATCGAACAGCACTTCTCGAAAATCCAACAAAACTGAGCAGCGTGTTCGACGAACACTCGGTGCAGACCGCAATGGTGTCGGTGTGCGCGGGTGCGCCGTTGTACGTTCGCACCCGCTCACATACCCCAGCGGGCATCGTCAACTTGGCTGTGCGGGTGACCGCTGGGAGGATGGGCGACCGTGACCAGCGCAGATTCGTCACACAAAGGGCTTCCGCTACCCGAAGAAGATCATCAGCCACGCCGTGTGGCTGTGTCACCGCTTCGCGATGAGCCTGCGTGACGTGCAGGAACTGATCTTCGAACGCGGCGTCGTGGTCTCGCACGAGACGATCCGGTAGTGGTGCGCGAAGTTCGGCCAGTCCTATTGCCAATGAGCTGCGCCGCCGCAGGCCGCCCTGTCGACAAGTGGCACCTCGATGAAGTGTTCATCCCGATCAACGGCGAGCGGATGTACTTGTGGCGCGCGGACGACCAGGACGGTGTGGTGCTCGACATCCTCGTCCAGTCACGCCGAAACGCCAAGGCTGCCAAGCAGTTCTTCCGTAAGCTGCTCAAGGGTCTCCGGTACGTGCCGCGAGTGCTCGTGACCGACAAGCTGGCCAGCTACCAGGTGGCGCACCGCGAGATGCTGGCCTCGGTCGAACATCGGAGGTCGAAGTAGCTGAACAATCAGGCCGAGAACTCGCATCAGCCGACTCGGCAACGGGAGCGCCGGATGAAGCGGTTCGCCTCACCCAGACAGGAGCAACGGTTCCTGTCCGCGTTCTCCAGCATCACGGGACACTTCCAGCTGCGGCGGCACATGTTGTCGGCATCCGACTGGCGTCGCGAGATGACCGGCCGCTTGCGGTGTGGAGCGAAATCACCGCGACCGCCAACGCTGCCTGAACAACGCACCCAGCCAATGATTTCCGGGCTGAAACGAGCCCAAACCGACTGAGCCGCTGCGACTATCACTCAAGTTGACGATGCCGGACTCGGGCACCTGCGGGGTCGCGCGATGCAGCACGAGATTGCATCACAGCATTTCTCGTCGCATCGAATCTCGATGTCCACAGATCCGGAAACCAGTTGCTGACCTTCGCCCCCAAAGGGTTGACCACGGAGACGGTTCCCCGGCGACCGGCTGACGGCTCTCACAAGGCTCACTCCCTGATAAGTACCTGGTCGCCGACCGGTCGGACAGGCCGACGTCAGCCTCGTCACTGCGGACCCGCGCTCACATGGAGGCCGGCATCAGTGGCGGCGATCATCGGCCGACGTACCGCGGCTCACGCTTCTCTAGGAAGGACCGCACACCTTCGCGGTGGTCTTCTGTCGCAAACAGCATCTTGTGAGTCGTGGTCACCCACGCACCGAGCTCGTGCCAGTCCGGATCCATTGCGCGCCTCAGACCCTGCTTCGTCGCAGCGAGACCTCGAGCTTCTTCGAGCTGCCGGACCAGGATCCGGGACCGATCAGCGATCCTGCTCCGGCACGAGGGTTGCAGGCGGCCGTACATGCGCTCGGCGGCGATCTCGTCCCGCTGGTGGTTTGGCAAACGGTAGCCAACCCCCGCCCCGTCGGGTGTAGCCGACAAGTGCCGACCGGGCCGGCGAAGTCGGCACCTTTGTTCAGAGGGTCGATCGTCAGTCACAAGTATTCGCGAGGTGTTGTTGGTGTGGTTACTGGTCACGAAAGCAGTAGTGACAGGTGAGCTGCTTGGTTTCGCAGTGCGTCGATGTGGTGAAACATCAGGTGGAAATGGTTGATGTGTCCGGATAGAACCAGGCCGGCGACGAGGGTGCCGGCAGCGGATCGGATTGGCACTGAGACGCAGGCAGAGTCATTGTGGAGTTCGCCGACCTGAGTGGCATAGCCCTGATCGCGGACGAGGTCGAGGTGCCTGCGGAGTTCGCTGCGCACGTGGACGGTCCGGGCCGTGAGCGGTTGGGGGCCTCCGCGCTGGAAGGTCGAGTCGAGCCTGTCCTTCTCGGCAAGGATCAGCTTGCCGACGGCGCTGGCGTGGAGGTGCTGGTTGAGGTAGTTCTCGTCGGACCGGCACGGGTACTCCGGATCCGGGGCGATCAGGCGTACCACTGTGTCGGTGTACGAGTAGAGGCGGACACCGAAGCGGATCTCGTTACGTAGCTCGGTGAGGAGATCGCGGGCGGCTGTGCACACCGTTGGTCTGATGGCGGTGTTGGCTAGCGCGGCGACCTTGTGGCCCAGTGCGAAGCAGCCTGGACGATCGGGCCGACGAAGGACGAATCCGTCGTCGACCAGAAGCGTCAGCACCCTGTATACGGTCGCGGGAGGTATGGCCAGTGTGTCTGTGATGTCTCTGGCTGTTACTCCTTCGCCCACGCGAGCCACTTCCGCGAGGATTCTTAACGCGTTCTGGATCGCCCGTGGTTGACGTCCCGAGATAGCAGGGGCGGAGGCCGCAGTCTGAGCATTCACGCTTCATCCAGATACGAGTTGTTGCTGTGACATTCTGCGCCGCAGCGGTTGTGGGCCCGGCCCCGTGGTTTGTCGACTGATTGGCGTCGACGTCGGGCCGGGGTCGGGCAGGCAACGCGTTGAGGCCATTGTCGGTTGTTTCCCTCGCCGTTCACCGCAACAACGCTGGCCTCGCGGCGAGGGACGGTTGCCATGACCTCCTCAGTCGCCGGATCGACGACGTCAAAGCGGGCCTGATCGTCAGTCCCGTAGGCGACTTGTGATGGATTGGAGGAAGGCGACTGTCTCACTCTCGCGATTGGTGGATTCGCTGTCGGTAGTTCCGTAGGCACGGTTGGCGGACAACTTGACGATGACGGCATTCGTCGACGGGTCGACATACACGAACTGGTTGTACACGCCGATGGCGCTGAACTCGCCACGGTTGCCGGCGGGAATCCACCACTGGTAGCCGTAGCCGAGGTCAAATCGGTGGGTCCCGACGATCGGCTGTCCGGGCTGCAGATGCGTGCCGCTCAGGACCACGGAATTGCGTACCCACTCCTCCGGGACAATCTGCTTGCCATGCCACGTGCCGCCGTTGCGGTACAGCTCGCCGAGCTTTGCGAAGTCCCGGGCAGTCATGTTCAGGCCCGCGAAAGCGACCTCCATGCCGGCCGAGTCGACCAACCAGTGCCCAGGTGAGGTCATGCCGAGCGGTTCGTACAGCTTTGCCTGCATGTAATCGGTGATCGAGCGGTTCGTCGCCCGCACCAGCAAGGAACCCAGTACCTGAGTGTCGCCGGAGTTGTAGCGGCAGATCGTGCCTGGCTCGTTCTCGCGGACGACGCCGGCGACGAACTCGTCGAGGGTGCCTATGCCGCCCATGGCAGCGTTGAGGCGAAACACATCCGACTCAGGGTCGTGGTAATCCTCGTTCCAACGCGCACCGGACGACATCTGTAGGACCGCTTTGATCGGGACGCCGTCGTACGCAGAGCCCGGGTCAACGGGTACGTAGGCGCTGATGGGGTCGTCGATGTTCTTGATGTGGCCCTCGGCGACGGCAATACCGACCAGTGTCGAGATGAAACTCTTCGCGACTGACATGGAGATCCACGGAACATCAGGTCCACCGGTGAGTGCGTATCGCTCGTGACGGACGACTCCCTCGACAAGTACCAGCAGCGCCGCAGTGTCGGTCTCGACGAAAAAGTCCTCGAACGACTTAGACATGCCCGCGAACTCATACGTTTCCGGCAGTGCAATCGTGTCACCGGCCGGCCATTCGTACGGTGTCGACGATGGTGTCAATTCGCTCGCGGGGAGGACACTCGCCAGCCGAAAGAAGTTGTCGTGCTGGGGTGCCCCGGTGAACAAACCCAGCCCAGCGAGCTTGGCGATTAGTTGGTCGGTCATGGTCGTCCTTAGGTAGGGGTTGCCGGGACGGCAGGGGGCCGCTTGCCCGGATCTGTTCCCGCGGAAGCGGGACCACACAGTCGGCACTGTTGGCGGAAAGTAATTCCCACATGGCGGTTCGGGGTGGGTGCTGGCACCGTTGCGGGCAGCCACCTGCCACATGGGAGCGCAGATGCCGGGCGCCGCGGAGGTGTTTCCGGCCGAACGGGGCGTCGGGCAAATTCGTTCATCTGCTGTACACTGAAATTTAGCAGTACCAAGTGGTTAGCACAACCATTTGGTACCCATAATTTTGATTCTCCGGTGAGGTTAGGATTCGGTGATGAACGCAGAGCGTGTGGACGGTCGTACCCTTCGCTACCAGCACCGACGCCCGGAGTTGCTGGCGGCGGCAACGGAGTACGTTCTCGATCACGGCTTCGGGGATGTGTCCTTGCGTCCGATCGCGCATGCGCTCGGTGTGACGCACGCGACTTTGCTGCGGCACTTCTCGTCGAAGGATGAGTTGCTGCTGCAGGTGCTGGAGAAGATTCATGCCGATTTCCAGGAACGACTGAGAACCGATGCCGAACTGCGCGCCGCGGATTCGACAGCGGCTTTCGTTCGCATCGTGTGGCGCCGGTTGTGCGAGCCGCGCGAGCAACGCCAGTTCGTATTGCTTTTCGAGCTTGTCGGGCGCACAGCGCGGGACCCCGACCGTGGGGGGCGGCTCGTGCAGTCGATCATCAACGACTGGCTCCTGCCCGTCGAAGAGCGGTTGGGACAAGAAGGGTGGCCGCCCGACGAAGCCTCGACAATGTCGACGCTCGTCTTGGCGCAAGTGCGTGGTCTGCAGCTGGATCTCATCATGACCAGGGACCGCGACCGGGTCGATCGGGCCTTCGAATCTACTGTCGATCTGGTGGCCCGTCCAAGAGTCCGGTGACCGACACGCACGTCGTTTCCCTGTTTCGGCAAAGGGTAACGACCTGCGCCGTATCGGTGCGGTCTCCGATTCCGATGGGCGAGATCGACTCTGGCCCGGCATGGCCGAGCTGGAGTCGATCTCGACTGGAGGACCCTAGGCCTGCTGTAGTAGTTGATCTTTCGCGGCCGCGTACTCGCGGGTGAGGCGTTCGACGATCTCCGCGGCCGGGACGACGGCGTCGACAGCGCCGATGCCCTGTCCTGCGCCCCAGATGTCGCGCCAGGGCTTGGCTTCCGTCTTCGCGGCGGTGTCCGCGTCCTCGCCGACACCGACGTTCATGGCGGACGGGTCGGACTGGGCGAGGTTGTTCGGGTCGAGTCCGGCGGCCTCGATGCTGCCGCGCAGGTAATTTCCGTGCACGCCGGTGAACAGGTTGGAGTAGACGATGTCGGACGCGGTGGAGTCGACGATCATCTGCTTGTAGCCCTGGTCTGCGTTGGCCTCTTCGGTGGCGATGAACGCGGACCCGATGTAGGCGAGGTCGGCGCCTGCGGCCTGCGCGGCGAGGACCGAGCGGCCGTGGGCGATGGAGCCCGACAGCAGGACCGGCCCGTCGAACCATTCGCGGATCTCCTGGATCAACGCGAACGGCGACAGGGTGCCCGCGTGTCCGCCCGCGCCGGCCGCGACGGCGATGAGGCCGTCGGCGCCCTTCTCCACGGCCTTCTTCGCGAACTTGTTGTTGATGACGTCGTGGAGGACGATGCCGCCGTAGCTGTGGATGGCCTCGTTGACGTCGGAGCGGGCACCGAGGGACGTGATGACGATCGGGACCTCGAACTCGACGATGGTCGCGAGGTCCTCGTCGAGACGGTCGTTGCTCTTGTGGACGATCAGGTTGACCGCGTACGGCGCGGACGGTGTCTCCGGGTTGTTGGCGTCGTGCTTGGCAAGGGCTTCGGTGATGCGGGTGAGCCATTCACGCAACACCGGCTGCGGGCGGGCGTTCAGGGAGGGGAACGATCCGACGATGCCCGACGTCGACTGGGCGATCACCAACTCGGGACCCGAGACGATGAACATCGGCGACGCGACCACGGGCAGGCGAAGCCGGTCTTGAAGAATGGGGGGCAGGCTCATGGGTACTCCTTGTCGGGAAGTCAGTTCGGGAAAGTGATTGTCACTGCACAAGTGAGCCGGCTTCCGAAGCTCGGAGGTCTTTGCGAAGAATCTTGCCCGCCGCGGACTTGGGCACGATGTCGATGAACTGCACCTTGCGGACCTTCTTGTGTGGGGACACCCGCTCGGCGACGAACGCGATGACCGCGGCCTCGTCCAGTTCGGCGCCCTGCTGCTTGACGACGAACGCCTTCGGCACCTCTTCGCCCTCGCCGTTCGACACTCCGATGACGGCGGCGTCGGCGATCTGCGGGTGCGTGAGCAGCAGCGCCTCGAGTTCGGCGGGTGGCACCTGATAACCCTTGTACTTGATCAGTTCCTTCATTCGGTCCACGATCGTCACCACGCCCTTCGAATCGACGGTTGCGATGTCGCCGGTGTGTAGGTAGCCGTCCGCATCGATGGTCTCTGCGGTTGCTTCGTCGTTGCTGAGATATCCGGCCATGATGTTCGGGCCCTTGCACCACAGCTCACCAGGCTTCGACACCCCCTCGGCCGGATACGCGATCTCCTCGCCGGTAACCGGATCGATCAGCTTGCATTCCATGTTGGGAATGGTCAACCCGACTGAGTTGCGGGGGATGTCGTCTCTCTCGAGAGGAATGAGGTGGCTAGCAGGACTCATTTCGCTCATTCCGAATCCCTGCAGGACCTTGCATCCCAGCCGCTTCTCGATCACTCGAGCCAGGTTGTCGTCGAGTGGGGCCGCACCCGACAGCATCACTCGGACGCTCGATAGATCGTAGTCATCGACGATGGGGTTCTTGGCCATGGCCACCGCGACGGGCGGCGCGATGTAGATGTAGCTGCATTCTTCTTCCGAAACGGTACGGAGGAACTCGACCAGATCGAATTTGGGCATCGTGACGAGCGTGGCTCGCTGATGCAGTGTTGCGTTCAGCACCCCGGTCAATCCGTAGATGTGGAAGAACGGAAGGACAGCCAGGACACGTTCCTGCGGAGTGATTCCGAGCCATGGCTGAACTTGGCAGAGGTTGGCGACCAGGTTGCGGTGGGTGAGCCGGACGCCCTTCGGACGGCCCGTGGTCCCGGACGAGTATGGCAGCACTGCGAGATGTGTTGCCGGGTCGAAATCGACCTTGGGGGCCGGAATCCGTTGTGCCAGCATTTGTTGTAGTGACGGGTGTTCGTCGCCTGTTCCATCGAGAACCACGACCCGGTGTGCGCCGATTCCGGCAGCGCGAGCCGCGGACCACGCCTGAGGAAGGAGCGCCGACGTGGTGAAGAGGAACGACGCCGAGGAGTCGGTCAGCTGTTTGGTGATGTCCTCTGCGGTGTACAGCGCATTGATGGGGGTCGCAGTCCCTCCTGCGCGCAGGATACCGTGAAACGCGACCGCGAACTCCGGTGAGTTCGGGGCGTGCAGCCCGACCACATCGCCGACAGTCAGGCCTTGGGCGGTGAGTGCGCCGGCTACCGCATCGATGCGTGCAACCAGGTCGCGATACTCGACGGTTGTACCTGAGCTCCGGTCGCGGAAAGCGGTCCGCTGTAATTCTTCATCGGACAAGGTGCCGAAAAGAAGGTCGTACAGACTCGATTCGGGGATGACGACGTCAGGGTGTGGGCTGGTGAAACTCACGGATGTACCTTCCATTTCGGCGAGGTGAGGGACGGTTGTGTTCAGGCGACCAAAGTGGACGCCGAAAGCGGTCGACGCCGTGCCGGGTGCCGCGGTCCGGTCCACCCCCTGCAATTGGCCGAGGGCAGTGACCGCCGAGGCGAAGATGGTTGTCTTGATCGTTCCCAGGGTGTCGGGATCCTTCCCCAGTAGAGGGGTGGCAACCTCGAGCGCGGTATCGAGGACACCGTCGGCCGGGGCGGTGCGGTCGACCAAACCGTGCGCACAAGCCTCGGTGCCGCCGTAGCGATGCCCACTCGTCACGGCAGTGATCGCGGTCCGGTGGTCCGGTTTCGATTGGATGAGAGCCGCCATTCCAGGCATGAACGGAAGCCCGAAATCCACCTCTGGGAAGCAGAGATTCCCCGGGTCGGATCGCATGATCCGGGAGTCATGGGCAACGGCGGACATCGCGCCGGCACCGCACGCGTGGCCGCTGACAGCTGCCACTGTAGGTAGTGGGAAGTCAGAATTCTGGTGAGCAGGGACTGAACGCGTCCGACGTGCCACGCCATTCGAACATAGTGTGTTACAACCCATTCAATGTCCAGGGCATTGGTATCGAACTTTCCTCCGGCTGTCGTCACCAACGCCTGGGAGGGGCCCGCCTGGATTTCGTCGAGGTGGCGTTCGACTGCAGTGATCGAGGATAAAGGGAAGCGGTTCTCGCCGTCTCCGAGGTCGAGTACGGCGATATCGTCCTGATAGTTCACGGAGGTAGTCATGAGTGTCTTTCGCGGACGCGAATCGCTGCGAGTCTGTGAAGATCAGCGTTCGACCAGTGTGGGGGTAGTGGGGTGTGCCATCCGTGCCCGTGGGGGCCAGGCGGGTCGATCGGTCCTTATAGCCGCGTCCGCCAGGTCGGGTGTGCCGACATTCGAATATCCGGTAATGCCACATCCCGCCTACCTCGATCCTGAGAGGCGCCGTCGTCGGGACGGCGCGAACACCGAATCTAGCAGTACCAAACGGTTAGGTAAACCATTCGGTGCTACTAAATTCTCGGGCCGCAGTCCCGAGCGGCAGGAAAGGGATGTCAGTTCGATGCTCGCTTAGGCCGAGCTGTTCGATTCCTCTGGACGATCGCTCGACATCGAGGCGCTCGCCGACGTCGCGCACACCGCGGGCGCCAAGCTCGTCGTCGACAACACCTTCGCCTCGCCGTACCTGCAGCAGCCGCTGCAGCTCGGGCGCCGACGTCGCGCTGCACTCGACCACCAAGTACATCGGCGGACACTCCGACGTCGTCGGCGGCGCACTCGTCACCAACGACGAGGAACTCGACACGGCGTTCGCCTTCCTGCAGAACGGTGCAGGCGCCGTCCCCGGACCCTTCGACGCGTTCCTCACCCTCCGCGGCATCAAGACCCTCTCCCTGCGCATGGAACGGCACAGCGACAACGCCGAGAAGGTCGTCGAACTGCTCACCGGGCACCCCGCGGTGTCGCAGGTCATCTACCCCGGACTCGAGTCGCACCCCGGCCACAAGGTCGCGGAGAAGCAGATGCGCCGCTTCGGCGGCATGATCTCGGTCCGCCTCGCCGGCGGCAAGCAGGCCGCGCTGGACTTCTGCTCGCGCACCGAGATCTTCACCCTCGCCGAGTCGCTCGGCGGCGTCGAGTCGCTGATCGAGCACCCGGGTGCCATGACCCACGCCTCCACCGCCGGTTCACCCCTCGAGGTCCCCGACGACCTGGTGCGCCTGTCCGTCGGCATCGAAGACGCCGCCGACCTGATCGCCGACATCGAGCAGGGATTGGGATGACGAAAGCCTCCTGGACCAGACCCGGGGCCGCGCCCGTTCGTCGCGCGCAGTCTGCTTTGGTGTCAGCCGCACCAACCTGGAAGTCGCCATGCGTAATGCCCTGACTCGCGCCACCCTGTGATCTACCGCCGCAACTGCACGCGCCACTTTGGTCGATGACCTCGCTGGTCTTCACGAGGCGCAGTGGACCAGCAGTCGCTGTGCGGGCGGTGAGTAGTCGAAGAGGTCGTCGCTCACCTCACGGCCACGTACCTGACTGACCTAGACCTCGCTGTTCCTGTGCACACACCCCGCCTTGTCCCCGAGTGACACGGACTAGAAAGCGACTCGTGGCACCGCGTCACGGAACCGCCAACAGACAGACAGCTGCAGAAGATAGCGAATCCCCGCGTCGCTCCATGTCACTCATGGTTTGTGAGCACTCGGCGGCTGTCAGTTTCAGAAGTTGAGTGCACTGTTATCTGGCAATATGCGACTGGTGCAGCTGACTTCTGAAGCTCCCGGTTCAGGAATGGGGTGCACAGTTATTTTCATGATTACTATGGGGCGCTTGACTATCCGTCGTGTATGACGCGTTTGAGGAGTAGGTCGAAGTTGGCTCGCCCATACATCTGCCGTTTGAGCATCTTGATCCTGCTCACGTGCCCCTCGACAGCGCCGGAACTGTGCGGCAGTGTCAGCCCGGCGGTGACGGCATCGAGATCGCGGACCAAGCCTGCAGCAAACGACCGAAGTGCCGGTGATCCTTCTCGCCGGGTGCGGCCGATCCAGGCGTTCAGGTCGTGGCCGCGCCGATCCACCATGATCTCGGCGAAGTCCCGGACGAGTCGTCCTGTGGTGGCGAGCGCGGGGCTGCGCGCCAGCAGCGCGTCGCGCCCGGCCCGGTCCTCGTCGGTGAGCCGGTCCGGTCGTCGGGTCAGCCACCCGGTGACCTGCCGGACGCTGGGCGCTGCCGGCATCGACGGCGGTGCGGTGTGGGCGGCGCGCAGTGGCTGCAGGAATCGGCGCACGGTCTTGGCGCTGCCGCGGTAGCCAAGTTCGGTGATCTCACGTGTGAGGACTGCCGCGTCGACACATCCGGCTGCGACGCGTTCACCCAGGTAGGGTGCGTATTCGTCGAGCAGACTGCGGCCGGTCCGCGTCGTTGGCAGCAGGTCTTGGACATCGGCGGCGCGAGCGAAGCGCCGGACCGTCTTACGGTCGAGCGGCAGCGTCCGGGAGATATACGAGATCGTTCTTCCCATTGAGAGCAACTCGTGGACGGCGGCGTGGCGTTCCCGGGTCCGGGTGGCCAGGCGACTGTCGGCGAGGCCACTTTCGGTCGGGTCGATAGTCGCGGAGGGTTTGTCGATTCCGTCGTTGGTGCTCGTGGTCTCGGTGGGTGGGCGCAGGTCGGCGCGGTGGCGGATTACCGTCTTCTCCACCGCACCGGCGAGGTTGTGCCACAGGTGCCAGCGGTCGGCGACCTGGATCGCGTCCGGGGCACCGGTGCGGACGCCTTCGGCGTACGCCCCGGCACGATCTCGGAAAGACCACCTCGATCTCGAGATGGCCGCGCAGCCAGGTGGCGACGGAGCCGGCGGTGCGGTCGGGCAGCAGGTCGATCGGTGTTCGTGTCTTCATGTCCACCATAAGAAATAACCCTGGAGTTCCCCGCCACCTTCGAACTTGCCCTGTCCGCGGACCAGCGGATTTCTGACCGTTTTAGTGATGTCTGGCGTGTTGAATAAGTTTCAGGATTATTGAAGAGTTATCGTCTTAGTCGATTCTTCCGTTATTGGCGTGAAGACGAGGAGGCTCGGATGGGGCTGTCGGTGGTGCGGGACCTACGCGAGCGGCGGGCACTTGCGAGTCCGGAGGAGATCGCTGACTTCGAGACCGACGTGCTGTCCGGGTTCGTGCTCGCTCGAGCGGCCGCCGGGCTGGCGGACAGCACGATCCGCGCCGACGTGGCAAACCTGGAACAAGTGCGAGCATGGCTCGGACGGCCCTTGTGGGAGATGGAGCCTGCTGATGCGGACGGGTACTTCGGCAAGGTGTTGCGGCAGGCGGCGAAGAACACACGACTGGCTCGCGCGCAGGCACTCAAGACATACTTCTGTTTCCTGGAATTGCGCCACAAGGTTGAGATCCACGCCCTGACCGGCCGCGTCGCCGAGTGCCCGATCGACGAGATCAACCGGCCGCGCGGTCAACAACGGGCATCGTTGCGGATTCCACCCAGCGCCGAGCAGGTCGATCGGTTGTTCGCAGGCTGGCGGCAGGATCTGGTCACCTGCCGGAAGTTCGCGCCGACCGCACGCAACTTCGCCGCCGCCCGGTTGATGGCCGACGTAGGGATCCGCATCAACGAGACCCGCAGCCTTGACCTGACCGACATCAAGTGGGACCTCGGCCGTTTCGGCAAACTCCATGTCCGCAAAGGGAAGGGGTCCCGGGGCAGCGGGCCACGAGAGCGGATGGTGCCGCTCATCAACGACGCTGGGCGGACCCTGCGCTGGTTCGTCGAGGACGTCTGGGGGCATTTCGGTGATGATCACGATCGGCCCGGCGTGCCGCTGTTTCCGTCCGAACGGAAGAACATCGACAGCTCGGCGACACGGATCAGCAGTGAGACGCTGCGCGCCGCCTTGGCGGAGGCAGCGGTCCGGCACTTGCCGGACTGGCCGGACAGGCTCACCCCGCACGTGCTGCGACACTTCTGCGCCAGCCAGCTCTACCTGGGCGGCATGGACCTGATCGCGATCCAACAGGCCCTTGGCCACGTCTGGATCGCGACCACAATGCACTACGTCCACGTGCACCGCACCCACATCGAGGACGCGTGGATCGCCGGCCAACAGCGTGCCGAGCGACGGCTGGGAGGACTGCTGTCATGAAGTGGAACCTGCGGCTGGCCGCCGCGAACCGGGGCATCTGGAAGGCGAGCGAGCTGCAGCGGATGCTCGCCGACCACGGGCTGACCATCAGCGCCGGGAAGATGTCGGGCATGTGGTCGACCGACTCATTGGCCAGCATCAAACTCGCCGACCTCGACGTCATCTGCACCGTGCTCGGCTGCGAGGTCGGCGAACTACTCATCCCCGAGCCCGATAAGGTCACCCGCCCGGTCGGCCACGAGCATGAGGGTCCGCCCGCTGCGGCCTCATCCGGCGGGCCCGCGGTGGTCCCCAAGCGCAGGAACGGTCGCTCGCTGCCGCCGGTCTGATGGGCGGGATCTCACCAGGCAAGCCGGCGGCCAGTTGCGTCGAGTGCTTCGCCTGGGGCGTACTGCCCGGCCACTGTTGCCGAGCCTGCTACACCTTCCGCAACCTACATCCATCGGGCCGCTGCGCAGCCTGCCATCGGACGGTCCCGATCAAGGAAGGTTACTGCCGCTTATGCCGGCTGCAGGCACTCGCCGACGCCAAAGCCGCCGGGAAAACCGCAGTCTCCGAACCGTTTCTGCGTCGGGTGCACAGTCAGCAGCTGTTCTTCGCCCGCATGCACCGCGACCACTACCGCATCCCCGGACGAGCACGACTGGGCAAAGACGGCATGCGAGGACGGCGGCCCACACCCCTGGGAACCGAGCGCCGAGATCCGACACGGGCCGGGGTTCAACTCCATCTCCCGCTCGATATTCGCCGCGACTACAGCCGTTTCGACCGCCGGAGGGACGCTGACCTGACCAATCCCACCCTCATACGCGGCCGTCGCGTCGCCCAGGACTTCGGTGAGGCCCACGGGTGGTCACACGCACTCACCGCAAGCGTCGACCAGGCGCTGGTCGTCCTGTTGTCCGGCCATACCAGCGATGAGAAGATCCGCTACTCCGAGCTGATTTCCACGGTCCGCCATCGCGGTCGGGTCGCGGAGATCCTCGACCAGCTCGGGCTGCTCGACGACGACCGGGCACCAGCGTTCGAGACCTGGCTCGAGCGCAAACTCGACGGCATCACCCCTGGCATCCGGCGCGACGTCGAGGACTGGATCCGCGCACTCCACGACGGCGGGCCACGCACACGTCCCCGCGACCCGAACACCGTGTGGGGCTACCTCAACCGGATCCGGCCAATCCTGCTCGGCTGGTCGCATCACTACCACCACCTGCGGGAAGTCACCCGTGACGACATCCTCGCAATCGCGAATACCCTGCAGGGCAACAAACGTCGCCACACGCTCAGCGTCCTGCGGTCGCTCTTCGGACACTGCCGGAAGAACGGCATCATCTTCCGCGACCCGACCACACGCATACGCGTTGGACCGAACAACTACCGCGCCATACTTCCACTGGAAGACAACGAAATCACCGAGGCGACGGGTGCGGCAACCACACCAGCGACCCGCCTCGCCGTCGCCCTGGCCGCCATCCACGCCGCCCGCTCCAAGGACATCGGCGAGTTGCTGCTCGACGACGTCGACCTCGGTGACCGTCGGCTGACCATCGCCGGCCGATCCCGACCATTGGACGACCTCACCTACCGAGCGCTGACGGACTGGCTGAGCTACCGACGCACCCACTGGCCCAACACAGCAAACCCCCACCTGTTGGTCAACCGCGTGACCGCGGTGCGCACTTGCCCGGTCGGCAAAGTGTGGATCACCCGGGCATTCTGGGGGCTGACTGCCACCCTCGATCGGCTGCACGTCGATCGTCAACTCGAAGAATCACTCACGCACGGCCCAGACCCACTCCACCTCGCCGCAGTGTTCGGCATCAGCCCGGGCACCGCGATCCGCTATGCCGCCGCGGCCCGGCACCTCCTCGAGACCCCTGCAGAACACCACGACCTCCACAGTTGACCGCGAACCCACGCACTATCATTGGTTCCGAGTCCAACTGTCCTTGAGTTCGCGCCGAGATTCCTTCAGTTTGGCTGAACTCCGGGCTTTCTGAGCGTTCCGTAAACGTGGCCTCGGCGGAGTGCGAAGTCGTCGATCCCGAGGATCGGTGTGGTCTCGATCGGCCGCTCAGGGATCGATCGTACTGCCCGCAACAAGGTGTCCCTGCTGACGTGTATCCCGAGTGTGGCGGCGAGTCGGGCGCCGGCACGGCCGGCCAGGGCCAGTCCGATCGCCTCGATCATCGTGGCGAGTACCGTGGTTCGCCGAGCCCAACGCTGCGTCAGTCCGGGAAATTGCTCTGCGAATGTTGCTGCACTACAGAAATTATCGTCACAGAAGAACCTGCGGACCGCGAGGTCGAGGACGACGGGGTGTGCGCCGATGGCCGTGTCGGCGGGTCGGCGTCGATACCGTGAATGCACCCGACTCGATGCGGTGCCGCACTTCGGGCACTGCCCCTGGCTGCTTTGCGAGTGGGCGATGATCCGGATCGTGGACTCGGTCCGGCGAACGGCGTCGATGGCGACGCCGTTCAGGTGAGGAAGGAGAGCGGTTAGGGGCGCGAAGTCACACCGGGATGATCTTGGTCTATCGCATATTTCCGCTGATCAGCGGCATGCCTTCGTCTTCACGGAAAGTGCGCCAGATCCAGATTCAATGAGCGCCATCAGTGGCACCGTGTGCCGTCGCACACACTGGCTGGACTACTGTGGGCCAGCGCACCTATCACCCTTGCTAAGTCCTCAGTACGGTTCGAATCGCAACTGACAAGGGTTTGCAGAACGGTGGGTCTCATGGCGAAAGTTCACAGCGGCGTTCGACACATGCGGGCAGTGGTGATTGGCAGCGGTTTCAGCGGGATCGCAGCTGCTGTCGAGCTGAGTCGGCACGGCATACGCGATTTCGTTGTTCTCGAACGAGCCAATTCCGTCGGCGGAGTGTGGCGGGATAATACATATCCTGGTGCAGCGTGCGACACGCCATCGCACCTCTACTCTTTTTCATACGCGCCGAATACGCAGTGGCATCACACTTTTGCTCGTGGCGGCCAAATCCAGCAGTATCTGGAGAATACAGCCGACAAGTTCAAGCTGCGTCCTCACTTGATGTTTGGTCAGGATTTATTGGAAGCTGTTTGGGAGGAGCCGGAACAGCGTTGGCGTGTGTCTACCGCCAACTTGACCGTGACGGCCGACATCTTGGTCAACGCTGCAGGCGGCTTGACCAAGCCTGCGATCCCATCTATTCCCGGCCTCCAAACCTTCCCCGGCGAGATCTTCCATTCTGCGCAATGGGACCACACGCAACCGCTCGCCGGCAAACGTGTCGCGGTCATCGGTTCAGGTGCTTCAGCAGTGCAGTTCGTCCCCGAGATTCAACCAGTGGTGGAATCGCTGACAGTTTTTCAGAGGACTCCAGGATGGGTGTTGCCACGCCCTGATCGGCGTATCGGCGTATTCGAGCGCGCGATCCGCCGTCTCCTCCCGATCTCTAGCCGCTTTAACCGCGCCGCTCAGTGGCTCAGTCGCGACGGGGTTCATTTCCGCATGATCGTCCGCGACCCCATCACCAGCCGTCTCATCACAGCTGTGACTCGATGGCATCTACGCCGTCAAATCAAGGACCCCGGACTAAGGGCCAAGCTGACTCCGAACTTCGAAGTGGGCTGCAAGCGGATTTTGCTAAGTAACGCTTGGTATCCGGCACTGGCCGCGAAGAATGTCGACGTGAAGGCAAGCGGGTTGCGGGAGACTCGTGGGTCCACCCTTGTTGCGTCCGACGGAACAGAGGTTGAGGCAGATGTAATCGTCTTCGGCACTGGCTTCGACGTCACGCCTCCTCCGGTTTCGCAGCTGATACACGGGCGCGGTGGTGCACGTCTTGCTGACGTCTGGAACAAGTCGATTGATCACTACCGCGCAACCGAGGTCGCGGGGTTCCCGAATCTCTTCAACATCGGCGGCCCGGGGGTCGCCCTCGGACACGGGTCCTTGGTCGTGATGCTGGAGGCGCAAGCCGATTACCTCGGACTTGCACTGACCGCCATGGCTGAGCACGATGCGAAAACCATCGAGGTCACGACCGACGCTCAGGACGCTTTCATGGACACACTGCGGATCGACCTTGGCCAGACGGTCTGGAAGTTGGGCGGCTGTTCGAGCTGGTACCTCGATGACAAGGGTGACGCGACAACGATGTGGCCTGGCACGATGTTGGCGTTCCAACGGTTGATGAAGAGCTTCGAAATAGGCGATCACTTCGTAGAGAAACATGCCGACGAGACTGCAGAAGTGACGGCGACCTGAAATGACCGGTTTGGACGTACCTCTCAGCCCGCTTCGCTTCCTTGAGCGAGCTTCGGAAATCTACCCATCTTCGGTCGCCATAGTCGACGGGGACCGCCGCCTGACCTACTCCGAGTTCGCAGCAGCGGCCCAGCGACTGGCACGCGGTCTTATCGCATCTGGCGTGCGGCGCGGCGAACGAGTCGCCTTCATGTCTGCAAACTCGGCTGAGTTGCTGATTGCTCACTTTGGCGTCCCGCTCGCCGGCGCTGTTCTGGTCGCGGTCAACACGCGGCTCTCGGGCGATGAGGTCGTCTGGATTTGTAGCCACTCGCAGGCACGAATTCTGTTCGGCGATGCAGATCTGTTGGTCGCTGTCGAGGCTGCAGATGACGGTCCCGAGCTGGTCATCGAATTGCCGGCACAGAACGGCGAGTACACCGGCGAGCGCACAACCTATGCCGAACTTTCGGCACGTGGTGGCTCCGACTTGCTGCCTTGGCAGGTGTCCGATGAGTCTTCGACGATCAGCATCAATTACACGTCGGGAACCACCGGACGGCCGAAGGGCGTGATGTACACCCACCGTGGTGCGTACCTGGCTTCGCTCAATGCGGTTGTCCACCAAAGACTCGTGGCTGAATCGCGCTATTTGTGGACCTTGCCGATGTTTCACTGCAACGGGTGGTGCATGACGTGGGCCGTGACGGCGGCGGCTGGACGCCATATCGCCCTGCGCCAGGTCAGAGGGCCGGAAATCTGGCGACTCATCGACGACGAGGGCATCAGCCACCTCGGAGGCGCACCCGTCGTACTCAACTCACTGTCTGATGCGAGCCAAGCGCATCCGATAGCTGGATCTCTGACCGTGTCCACAGGCGGTGCCCCTCCCGGTCCCAGCGTACGACGCAAGATCGTCGAGCTCGGGGCTGACCTTGTTCACCTGTACGGGCTTACCGAGACATATGGACCACACGCGGCTTGTGAAATGCGTTCGGACTGGTTGCGTCTGGCCGTGGACGAGCAGGACAAGATGCTCTCGCGGCAAGGAGTCGGCATGGTCGCCGCGGAGAGCCTGCGGGTGGTCAGGCGGAACCAGTCGGACATCCAAGACGTGGAACCCGACGGCACAGAAGTCGGTGAAATTGTCATGCGCGGCAATATGGTGATGAAGGGTTACCTCAATGACCAGGCTGCGACTGAAGAATGTTTCGCCGGAGGATGGTTCCACTCGGGAGACCTTGGGGTCATGCACAGTGACGGATACATCCAACTCGTCGACCGGGCAAAAGACGTGGTGATCTCCGGGGGTGAGAACATCTCGACGATCGAGGTCGAACAGGCTCTCGACGCCCACGACGCCGTCGCGGATGTCGTGGTCATCGGTGTTCCCGACGACGAGTGGGGCGAGCGACCCAAGGCTTTCGTCGTCAGGACTGACGGGTTCGAGGTCACCGAGGCAGAGCTCATTGCCCACGTGAAGAGTAAAATCGCTTCGTTCAAAGCCCCTCGGAACATCGAGTTCGTAGCGGAGCTACCGCGCACCTCAACCGGGAAGGTGTGCAAGAACGATCTCCGCGATCTTGAGTGGGCTGGATCGGGTTCACGTATTCGCGGCTGAAGTCCTGCCGACTCAGCTGTCGGTGGCGGTACTCGGCCTTCGGCCGATACAGCAGTTGCCTGGAATCAGCGTCAAACGAGGAACCGACATCGCTTGATCGGGCGATTGCTGCACCGCGTCGCAAGCCCGAAATCGGGATCGGTTACCCGACACTTCTAGACCACGACCAACGGCCGCTCGGCGCAGTGGAACGCAGGGCGTTCGCAGCCACGAAGCCCTGATCAACGCGCTTTGACACAACGACAAGGACAGCATAATGACAGCTACCTCACCTCCCACGGTGTATCTACTCCACGGGTACCTCGACGATGGGTACATCTGGGGACCCGTTCAAGCCCTGCTCGGCAAAGCGGGTGTGGACTCTCACGCCCCGACCTACCCGTGGCAGTCTGGTTCGACGCTCCAAGAGTTCGCAGCTGAGGTTGTGAGAGAGATCGACGAAGAGCAGTCGAAGTCAGTCCTGCTCGTCGGACACAGCATGGGAGCGCCGGTTGCAGAGCTCGTGGCGAGTGCGCTCGGTAGCGGCCGCGTTGCCGGCCTGATCCTAGTGACTCCACTTCCCCTCGGCGGTTTGACGCTTCCCGATGAAGTCGCAGGACCGCTCCGAGAGTGCGGAGAGTCGGGTGACATACAACGCGCCCTGCGAACTCAACTATCCCTGTCCATGCCCCCAGACGTCCTGAACGTCTTGGTCGACCGAGGAAGCAAAATTCCGGTGCACCGCGTCGAGGCGGTCTTCGACGCCTGGACGGCCGGTGATCCTCAGGCCGCAAACCGACCGGCTCCCGCTGTACCCACGTGCGTGGTGACGACAGATGATGTCTTCGTCGACGACCGTGTCCTCGCACTCGTGCGGGACCGGCACGGCACCGCTCAATACGCGAAGCTCCCCGGGGTGGGGCATTGGCCACACGCTGAGGATCCGACGACCGTTGCGGGACTCATCTTGGATTTCATGGGGACCACTCTCGATGGGCATGAGGGATCGAGCACCATCACCTCCTCGTGGACGAGCGCCTTCGAAGCCCGATCGAAAGATGCATTCGCTACCGAGTTCACCGAGGACGTTCGCCTCGAAGCTGCAGCCCTGCTCCGACCTGTTCATGGTCGCGAACAGGTCGCCGCAGTGATGCAAGCAGCGAGCTCGATGTATGAACACCTTGAGTTCACGGCAAAGTCCGACAGCGGCGCACTGCGCTTCCTCACGTGGGTCGCTCGCACCCATTCGGGGCTTGACTTGAGTGGGGTGACCGTCCTCGAACATGACGAGTCCGGCAAGATTTCTTCAGCCGCCATCCACCATCGACCGCTGGGCAATCTCCTCAAGTTCTCATCCGAACTCGGCGAGAAATTGGAGGGTCGGGTCGGCCGTGACCATTTTTGGGATGGGGAGGCGACCACATGACACACGGGGCAGGCGAGCTCTTCGCTCAGGGCTATCCAAAACTTGACCGAATAGACGCCAACATGGGGGTAAAGGGTGGTCAACTGGCTCGGGGAGCGAGAGTGTCCTCTTCGGAGGGTCGAGTGTTGGTCGGACCGCGTGCACGAAGCTGTGCTTCCTTCAATATTCGAGGGTTCTTCGATCCGCATGAAACTTCAGAGAAGCTCGACCTCATATCGGTCCGCCGTTCTGGCCGAGAATTTTCGAGACACAGTCGCGTCTGCTTCGAAATTAGAAGGGTTGCAGTCACATGAACACACCGATCTTCCTCGAAGTCGACGGACGACGCGCGCGAGTACTTACCGACGGTGACGCCTCGAACCCGCCGTGCCTCTTGTTGCACGGGCTGGGGCGGAGCCTTGAGGACTGGTCCGAGCAGACAAAAACATTGCTTCGGGGCTACCGGGTGATTTCGCTCGATGTACCAGGTTTCGGTTACTCCGACCGGATGCCGGGACCGGTCTCGCTGCAGTCGCTAGCGAACGGCGTGGCCGAGGTGATCGATAAACTCGGTGAGAAGCGGCGCCTTCATGTGGTCGGAAATTCTCTCGGGGGCGCGATAGCGCAGCAACTGCTGGTAAGTCGACCGCTCCAGGTCGCCAGTCTCACGATGATCAGTAGCGTGGGTTTCGGTAGTGAAGTCTCACCATTACTGCGAATGCTTGCCCTCCCGATTATCGGGCCGCTGGCGACACGTTGGCACAGTCGAGCGGGTGCCACGATGATGGAGCGCGCGTTGCATGCGAACCGTTCGACTGCGACGGCCGAGCGCATCGACCATGCCCTGGAGATCGGCTCGCGGCCGGGCGCAGGACAATTCCTTCGCGAAACAACGTTGATGCTTGGCACATTTCGTGGCGTCAAGGCTCGATGGCGTCAAGATCTTGCAGATGCGGTGACTCAAAATCCGAGGCCGACCTTGATCGTGTGGGGTACCGAAGATCGAATCGTGCCCGCTCATCAACTTGCCGAAGCGCGGCGTGTCTACCCCCATGCTGAAGTGCATCTGATGCAGGGGGTCGGCCATATGCCGCAGATTGAACACCCGGAACATTTGACGCGACTTGTCATGTCGTTTCTCGACCGTACTTCGAGCACTCAGGACTCGACTACTTCTGGGAACGAAGAAGGTTCTGCTCAGACCTTTCTGTAGGCCAGTTAGGCAGAACACCGCTCTCAAATCGGGAGGACGTCCACATCTCTCGCTCAAGCGAGATATACGGCGGAGCTCGTGATGACGCGTGTTGCTTCGAGACGACGAGTCCCGACGATCGGGAGCAGGCTCGGAGGGCTAGAACGGATAGCCGGACTTCGGTCATCCGCGCCAGGGACACGGACTGACACTCTAGGAGAACAGGTTTTGCGCTGGACTAGGCGATAGCAGTCGCAAGCCTCCACGTTCACCAACCACACGACCCGGCTCGCCGAGACGTGCACCCGACACGTATGTCACGAACGGGGCCAGAGAACATGCCCGCGCGACGGCACGGTGCAAGCCGAAGACGCCGCATCGCCCGCGGAATTTCGCCGTCCGGAATGCCGTCGGCAACACCACGAAAGTTTCACACCATCTCCGAGGGAGCAGTTCACATGACCAAGTTCGAAGTCGCAGGTCGTACGATCGTGATCACCGGTGCCGCAGGCGGGTTGGGTCAGCTACTGGCCGATGCGCTGCGCTCACGTGGCGCCAATCTGGCTCTGCTCGATCTCGATGGCGACGCCGTCGCTACGCAGGCAGCGGCACTGGGGGGCGCGGTAGTTGCTCGCGGATGGCGAGCTGACGTGCGAGATTTGGAAGGGCTCCAGGTGGTGATGGACGAGGTTGCCGACCACTTCGGCCGGATCGACGTCGTTATTGCAGGCGCCGGAATCGGGAATGTTGTGGGCTCCCTTGCCGCCACCGAGGAGACGGCGTTCCAACGAGCGATCGACATCAACCTGCTCGGTGCATGGCGAACTTTCAAAGCGGCAGCGCCCTTCGTGCAGCAACAGCGCGGCCACATGATGGCAATCGCATCAATGGCGAGCTTCGTACACTCTCCGCTGCATGGCAGCTACACCGCGAGTAAAGCTGGGGTGTGGGCCCTGTGCAATTCCTTGCGACTAGAGTTTCGCCATCTCGGTGTAACGGTTGGAAGCGTTCATCCAGCATTCTTCAAAACGCCCATGGTCGATGAGGCCCTAGGCCGGAAGGACACGATGCGCCTATGGAACGATTTCGAAGGCTTGTTTGAATTGATTTCGGCCGACAGTGTCGTGAAGGGTATCCTGAAAGGAATCGAGCAGCGATCAGCTCAGGTCGTTGCTCCGCGCAGACTGCGTGCAGCCGCACTTGCTCCAGGGCTGATGCGATTAGTCATCGACCGCTTTGGTTTTCCCGGCAATACCGTCGCAGAGGCGATCGAGCTGGGATCGACCCCATGATCGGTGACTGACCCAGCGGTAGTGGGTCTGTCGGCGTCGTCGCTCCGGAGGCGGAAGCGTGACCGTGTAAGTTAAGCGGCCTAGCCGAGTGCAAGCGGCTAGGCCAGGAGAGTCGGGATTCGATGACTGAGTTCCAACGCGAGTTCGACGGCCAATCGCCGCTCCGCGGGCGGGTATCCGAGTAGGTCAGTAGCGCGAGCGACCCGTTGAAGTACGGTATTTCGGTGCGTATGGAGGCGCTCTGCGGCGCGCGGCGCGTTCTCCGCCTCCTCCAAGAATACTCGAAGAGTCCCGCGTAGTCGTTTCGCGGCAGGGTTGTCGTCGGCCAGTTTTCCCAGCGTCGACAGTACGAACTCGCGGGCATGGCCCTTGTTCTGAGATGCAAGGACTGCAATCTCGAAATCGTGGTACGCGGAGATGCGCCCGGTGTCGCGGTGAGCGGTCATGAGACCTTGTACAGCGAGTGCACCCTCGTGACTGCGCTTGAACCCCTCAATGCCGGGTAAGGTTGGCCCCACGGCTACGCGCAACAAGGACGGAGCGCAGTCGCTCGCGACACGCTCTAACTCGCGTTCTGCGTCGTGTATAGTCGCAATCCACGTCCACACTGCCCCTCCGCCTACGCTGACGACTAGGGGAGATGGAGCGTCGACGCCACGGGCGATCGCCACACTAGCTGACTCCAAAGCACCTGGCGGGACGGCGCAAGTGGTCCACATGATCAGAGCCGTGTGACGACGGGTCATGTCGTGGCGCAAGATTCGGCTGATTGAGTCGAGCTCCATCGATTCGCCGTCGAGCAAGGAGCGCACGATCTTGTTGCGACGCGCCAGGCCCCCAGCCGTGGCGTCAGCCTGTTCGAGACGCATCGCATCGAGAGTCGAATGCAAGACATGTTCGACGAACCCGGTGAGGACAGAGTGCGACGCTCGCAAGACTCCTGCGAGATCTTTTGCTGGCGTCTCCTCCGCTGCGAGATTTATCCAACGTTGCCAAACGACCTGCTCAGCTAGCCGGAAGGCTTCGTACACCGCCCCGAGTTCGATTCCGCGTGCAACCAGGGTCTGCGCAAGAACTTTTGTCTCCGGCGGAAAGGCGATATCTAGCGCGTCGTCCTGCGAGGTTGCCACGGCGAGAAAGTGACGAACGGTCCAGAGCGTGTGCGTGCGCAATTCTGTCAGGATCGCGGGGTCGTTGCCGAGTGACGGAATTGCGTTGACGATTGCGTCGTCAATTTCAATCTCGATCGGCCCCAGTTGTCGACCGAATTGCGCTACGAGACCAGCAATTCTGGCTTGTATGTCAACATTGTCGTGAGGCAACGGGGTTGGCCGTCCTAACTCGCTGGTCACTTGTTCGGCGTTTGGAGAGTGTTCGGCGTTTGGAGAGTGTCGGCGTTGGCAGGCGCGAACGGTGCTGCGGTGGCCTCACGTGAGTAGAAGGTAGACGCCATGTTGTAGCGAGGAACTGGCGCATGCCGCATTCGAGATGCTGACCGACCAGGTCTGTCGAACCAGATTATGGAAGTCCAAGTCAAGTTCTTCGTCGATGACACGCAATCACCTTCGACGTCGGGACGGAACTTGTCAAGGGAGTTGAGTCCATCGGGTGTTAAGCGGCTGACGTTTCGGCCTCCGCTGAATCGTCGGCGGGGCGGTTGATCCAGACGGTGTCGGGCAGGTCGAGGATCTTCGGCGCTGTCGTAGTGCCGAAGCGGTACGGATGCCTGGCCCGTGCCGCCTCGAGTACCTGCCGACGTTCGGCGGCCTTCGCCGCCGCCAAACCGAAGTGGACGTCGGCGGCAGTGTGTAGCCCGATGCCGGTGTGGCGATGCTCGTGGTTGTACCACTCGGTGAACTGCATCATGAATTCCCTTGCCTCACTCAGTGAGCCGAACCGTTCGGGGAACTCCGGTCCATACTTGAGGGTCTTGAACACCGCCTCCGAATTATCTCGAATTCGAGATAATTCGGATTATGCCGGGTGTGTGATTATGCCGAGCACGAACCCGAATGGGCGGGTTCGTGCTGGTCGGAGGACTACCGCGGGCTGAACGGTTCGGCATAATTCAGAGTGTGTCGAGGTAGGCTAGCAGTGAGTCGGAAGGTCTGTAGCGGTTCGGAGTCACTTCTGGAGGTGTGGACCTGTCCAGGGCGCGTTGCTTGACCGCGAGGTCGGCGTGCATATAGATCTGTGTGGAGGCGATGCTTTCGTGCC
>RRBB01000151.1:0-27892 GCA_006543605.1 Rhodococcus sp. WS4 | reverse complement strand
CAGCGACCCGCACGGTTCGCCGGGTGAAGCCGGCATCGGTGGCGCCGCTGCAGGCAAGAGCGGCGGCGGCGGCGGCTGGTTCGGCGGCGGAGGTGGCGCCGAGAACTACGGCGGTGGCGGAGGCGGCGGTGGATCGTCGTACGCGCCCGGCGGAACCTTCAGCGCCGCTGGGGCGGACGCTGTTTCGTCGGTAGTCATCACCTACGGTGCCGGATCGGGAACGGGCTCGCTCGGAAACCTGTTCGGCAGCAGCTGAACTCCTGCCCGCGAAGGCGACCAACGACATCGGCGGCAGCCCGGACTCTCGTCCGGGCTGCCGCCGATCGTGTCGTCAGACTGAGACAGCCGCCGCAGTAGAGGCGGTGGCGGATTCGTAGATCGCTTCGATGCGACGCCGAGTCTCGTCGGGGTCAGACTTCATTGCGAGGACGAGTTCCGAGATGACGAGCTGCATGGCGTGCTCGAGTTGCCGCTTTTCGCCGGCCGACAACGGCTTGGCCTGCGAACGCGTCATCAGATCGCGGATGACCTCGCTGACCGTGAAGATTCCGCCGACGGTCAGCTTTTCCTGGTTGGCTTTGAATCGCCTGGACCAGTTGGTCGGGTCGTCGACCGTCGGTCCGCGCAGGATGTCGAAGACCTGCTCGACTTCGTCGTTCCCGATTGCGTTCCGCACGCCGATGGCTTCAGCTTTCGCTACGGGGATCTCGATGGACAGCCCGTTCTGAGCGACTTCGAACTGTACGTAAGCGGTGGGTAAATCGTTGAACATCCGGGTCGTGAGCTTTGTGACCGTGACAGATCCGTGGTGCGGGTACAAGAAAATATCACCGATATTGAGATTCATTGATTACCTACCCTTCGCATACATTATGACACACGCTGCCATGTTGACAACGAATGACCAGATGTGAACGATCAACCGAGGGGTGCTCCTACCGATTGTGAAGGCCGTAGATGACCAGACTCGAAGTGTTCCCCGTGTCGCCTGACCTGCCCGTCGGCCCTGTGGGGTTGCGGGAGCGCCGACGCGAGCAGACGAACGTGGAGATCAGCGAGACCGCGCTGACCCTGTTCGAGCGCAAGGGTGTCGAGTCCACGACCGTCGGTGAGATCGCGCAGGAGGCGGGAGTATCTCAGCGAACCTTCTTCCGATACTTCGCTACGAAGGAAGAGGCCGCGCTCCGGGATCACTGGGCGTTCGAGGCGGGCTTGGCTGCCGGTCTCGACCAGCTCGACGCGGACATCTCACCGCGACTCTCGCTGGAAACCTGCTTCGCTGATGCTCTGACGGCGTACTCGGACAGTTCGTCGATACCCTGCCGGCGACTGTTGCGGGTGAACCGGCTCGTCAAAAAGGAGCCGGCGCTGCGTGCTGTGCTCGCGCGCGGGAGTGTCCCGAGGACCGCGGCTCTGGTCGATGTGGTGTCGACGAGGTTCGCGGATTCGGCAGTCGAGTGCTCCGACTTGCAGATTCGATTGGCAGTCGACGTGTCGATCGCCGTGCTCCAAGCAGCGTTGGAAACGTGGGTGGACCGATCATCCGCCAGGGAGAACGCGAATCTGCCTGAAATCTATTCTTTGGCAAGGGGACTCGCGCGCGCGTGACCGGATACGGTCGCAGGAGTCGGCTCAGCCGGCCAGGAAGCTGAAGCGGACGCGCCGCACGGGGTTGTCGATGTTGGTGTCCACCAAGCACACGGACTGCCACGTACCCGTCATGAGCGACCCGTCGACGACGGGCACCGAGGCGTAGGGCGGCAGGAACGCCGGCAGCACGTGGTCGCGGCCGTGCCCGTGGCTGCCGTGACGGTGGATCCACCGGTCGTCGCGCGGAAGCACTTCGTCGATCGCTCGCAGAAGGTCGTCGTCGCTCCCGGCCCCGGTCTCGATAACCACCAAACCTGCAGTGGCGTGCGGCACCCACACGTGCAGCAGTCCGTCGCCGGCGTCCGCCGAGGCGAGGAACTTCTCGATATCACGGGTCAGGTCGTGCACCACGGGCTCGGCGCCGGTGCGCACCTCGATCTCGGCACTGAACATAGTCATGACGGTAGCGCGATGTCGCGGTCGTGTGGTCTGGGTAGCCTGCTTCCATGTCTGAGCCGCCTCCCTTCAGTCCCACGGTCACGTTGCTCACGGTGGGACGGGTGTGGGAGGCCGCGTTCACCGAGGCGCTGAAGCCGCTCGGGTTGACCGTCCGCAAGTACGGGTTGTTGGGGCACGTCCGCGGGACGCCGGGCATCTCGTTCAGTGAGCTCGCTCGGCGTTCACGCATCACCGTGCAGAGTGCCCACACCGCGGTCGCGGCGTTCGTCGAGGCCGGGTTCGTCGACGACGCGACGGCGCACGCGGGGGCGGCATCCGCACTGCGGATCACGGCGGAGGGCGAGGCGCTGCTGGCTCGGGCCGCCGAGGTGGTGGCACGCCTCGACGCGGAGTTCGCCGCCCAGCACCCCGAGCTGACCGAGGCGCTGCGGGCGCACATGCTGCAGGTGATGTCGGCCACCGACTGATCTCCACAGCCAACCTTCAGTTAGGCTGAAGGTTATGGAATCGCTGTTGCTCTCCGCCCACGTTGTGGCGGGCATCCTCTTCGTAGGCCCGGTCGCGGTGGCCACGAGCCTGTTTCCCCGGTACGCGCCCGTGACCGTCGCGGCAGGCGGTCCGCAAAGGGTCGAGCGGAGCGTCGACACCGCCCGCGTGCTGCACCGCATCACCCGCGTCTACGGCATGCTGGCGATCGCGGTCCCGGTCGTCGGCCTCATCCTCGCCTCTGTCCAGGGCCGCACGACCGAGGTCTGGGTCGTGGTCGCGATGGTGCTCACCGCCGTCGCCGGGGGACTGCTCGCCCTGCAGATCGCCCCGCTTCAAGGGGAGGCGCTCACTGCGCCCGACGACGGTGCCCGGCTCCGGCGCCTCGGCATGGTGACCGGCCTGTTCAACGTGCTGTGGGTGGTCGTTGTCGTGCTCATGATCGTGCGGCCCGGATCGAGCTACGTATGACCGGGTTGCTGCGCACGCTGGCCGCGCTCTCGGCGCTCGAGACCGTCGGCGTCTTCGTGCTGCTGGCCAATCTCGCCACTGTGCACGACGGCACACTCGCGGGCGTCCTCGGTCCGGTCCATGGTGCGCTCTACCTGGCCGTCGCCGTCACGGCGCTGCTCGGTCGCGGTCTGACGACGCGGACCCGCGTCGGTGTGCTCGTGCCCGTGCTCAGCGGCCCCCTCACGATGGTCAACCTGCGACAGGAGGCGCGCAGCGCATGAATCTCCGACACTACTTACGCCGACCACCGGCCGTCACCGCCGCCGAAGCGGTCCGCCTCGTCGAAGACGGCGCGCTCGTCGTGGATGTGCGCCGCCAGTTCGAGTGGAACCGGGTACATATCCCGGGTGCCGTGCACGCGCCACTCGAGGTGTTGCTCGAACGCTGCCTGGAGTTCCCTGACGACCGCCTGCTCATCACCTTCTGCACCGGCGGTATCCGGTCGGCCGGTGCCGCGAACCTGCTGGTGGAGAACGGCTTCGACGCGGTCAACATGAGCGGCGGCCTTATTCAGTGGCGTGCTGCCGGCGGGCCGGTCACCGACCGGTGAACCCTCCAGGCCGTGCAAGAGCCGCCCGACGTCCGCAGCTGATCACCCTCGGTGAGGACTACCGAGAGGCAGCTTGTGCGCGCGCAGGACCACGTCGTGGGTGTGATGCGCACCCGCGCCGCCACTGATCGAACGCTCCCGCACCTCGTTCACCTCGATGTGCCAGCTGTTGTCCAGTAGCGCCACCACATCACCGGGTGCGACCCAATCATCGGGATCGAAGCCGTGCTCGCTCGCCACACTGGCATCGCGCATGTCGTGGTGCACGACCAGCAAGATGCCGCCCGGCGCGACCGCGGAGATCAGCGCACGTTCGGCGGCACGGTCAGCGGTACTGCGCAAGGCGGGGTACTGGGCTGAGACCAGGTCGAAACCACCGGCGGGCAAATCGGCATCGAGCAGTCCGCTCAACACCCAGGTGATGTCCACGTCTTCCCCGTCGGCGTGGACCCCGGCCCGGTCGAGGGCGACCCGAGAAACGTCCAGCGCGGTCACGGTCCATCCCTGGTGGGCGAGCCAGAGCGCGTCGGCGCCTTCACCGCACCCGACGTCCAGGGCCCGGCCCGGCCGTGCGCCGGTCATCTCGTCGACAAGTGCTCCGTTGGGTTCTCCGCTCCACACGCGATCCCGCTCGCTGTAGCGCGTATCCCACTCCTCCGCCTCGCTGGTTACTGCCTCGACCTCGGTGACCTCGCCCGCATCTTCCATGCCGACACAGTGCTATAGCACCGACGCTTTCGGCGAGACTTCTTGCCGTATCGGCAAGAATGTCGCACCCGAGGCGCTCGGATGTACCGGTGTTCTCAGAGCGCGCAGTCTCGGCAGATCAGCTGCTCACCCACGGCGAGGCGGCTGCGGTGATGGACGAGGAAGCAACTGGTGCAGGTGAATTCGTCCGTCTGTTTCGGGATGACGCGGACGGTGAATTCTTCGCCGGACAGGTCTGCGCCGGGCAGTTCGAAGGACTCGGCGGTGTCGCTGTCCTCGACGTCCACGACGGGGGACTGGGATTCTTTCCTGCCGGCCGTCAGCTGTTCGAGCGACGTATCCGCCGTATCGTCGGAATCGGTGACTCTGGGTGCGTCGTAATCGGTGGCCATGACTGTTCTACCTCGGGCTCTGCGTGTTCGGACCCGCCAGGGTAGAGCGTCCGGTGCCGCGACACATTTCCGGGGTCGTCGCGAGGGCTGGTGGGGGGATCCCGAGCCACGCACACCTCGGTGAACGCGACCGATGCACACGTGACCGCGGAGTGTTCGCATGGTGAACCAAAAAGGTCGCAGTGAATCAGAATAGGGCGCTTGAATATGCTCTGATGATGTCGCACCTAACCTGGACTCGACGCGAGATCGATAGCCTCACGAGGAGCCTATCGACCTCGGAACGAACTGACGCGGGAGAACAACCATGAGCGCCGATAAGCATCCAACCATCATCTACACGCTGACCGACGAGGCGCCGTTACTCGCGACCTACGCCTTCCTGCCGATCGTGCGGACCTTCGCCGGTGCCGCGGGCATCGAGGTCGAGTCCAGCGACATCTCGGTGCCGGCGCGGATCCTGGCCGAGTTCCCCGACCGCCTCACCGAGGAGCAGCGCGTCCCGGACAACTTGGCCGAGCTGGGTCGTCTGACGCAACTTCCCGAGACCAACATCATCAAGCTGCCGAACATCAGCGCGTCTGTGCCGCAGCTCCTGGCCGCCATCAAGGAACTGCAGGGCAAGGGCTACCAGATTCCGGACTTTCCGGAAGCCCCCAAGACCGACGAGGAACGCGATACCCGGCAGCGCTACGGCAGGATCCTCGGCAGTGCGGTCAACCCGGTCCTGCGTGAGGGCAACTCCGACCGCCGCGCACCCCGGGCGGTGAAGGAGTACGTCCGCAAGCATCCGCACAGCATGGGTGAGTGGTCGATGGCCTCGCGCAGCCACGTCGCGCACATGCGGCACGGCGACTTCTACCACGGCGAGAAGTCGATGACGCTGGACCGGGAACGCACGGTCCGGATGGAGTTGGTGACCGACGGCGGCGAGACGATCGTCCTCAAGGAGGGGCTGACCCTGGGCGAGGGCGACATCATGGACAGCATGTTCATGAGCAAGAAGGCCTTGCTCGAGTTCTACGAGGAGCAGATGGAGGATGCGCGCAAGACGGGCGTGATGTTCTCCCTCCACGTCAAGGCGACGATGATGAAGGTCTCGCACCCCATCGTCTTCGGCCACGCGGTGAAGACCTTCTACAAGGACGCCTTCGCCAAGCACCAGCAGCTGTTCGACGAGCTGGGCGTCAACGTCAACAACGGCCTCGTCGACCTCTACGACAAGATCGAGACGCTGCCCAGCACGCAGCGCGAGGAGATCATTCAGGACCTGCACGACTGCCATGAGCACCGTCCCGAGTTGGCCATGGTCGACTCCGCCCGCGGCATCTCGAACTTCCATTCGCCCAGCGACGTCATCGTGGACGCCTCGATGCCCGCGATGATCCGCTCGAGCGGCATGATGTACGGCGCCGACGGGCGACTCAAGGACGCCAAGGCGGTGATGCCGGAGTCCACGTTCGCGCGCATCTACCAGGAGATCATCAACTTCTGTAAGACCAACGGCGCGTTCGACCCGACGACCATGGGCACCGTCCCCAACGTCGGGCTCATGGCGCAGAAGGCCGAAGAATACGGCTCGCACGACAAGACCTTCGAGATCCCGGAGGACGGCGACGCCAACTTCGTCGATGTCGAGACCGGTGAGGTGCTGCTCACCCAGCACGTCGAGGCCGGCGACATCTGGCGCATGTGCACCGTCAAGGACGCGCCGATCCGCGACTGGGTCAAGCTCGCGGTCACCCGGGCACGCAACTCCGGCATGCCGGTCCTGTTCTGGCTCGACCCGTACCGCCCGCACGAGAACGAGCTGATCAAGAAGGTCGAGCTGTACCTGCAGGATCACGACACCGAGGGCCTCGACATCCAGATCATGTCGCAGGTGCGCTCGATGCGGTACACGCTGGAGCGGCTGATCCGCGGCATGGACACCATCGCCGCGACCGGCAACATCCTGCGCGACTACCTCACCGACCTGTTCCCGATCCTGGAACTCGGCACCAGCGCCAAGATGCTGTCGATCGTGCCGCTGATGGCCGGCGGCGGCATGTACGAGACGGGCGCCGGCGGGTCGGCGCCCAAGCACGTCAAGCAGTTGGTGGAGGAGAACCACCTGCGCTGGGATTCGCTCGGTGAGTTCCTGGCGCTGGCCGTCAGCCTCGAGGACCTCGGCATCAAGACCGGCAACGAGCACGCCAAGATCCTGGCCACGACGCTCGACGCGGCGACCGGCAAGCTGCTGGACGAGAACAAGAACCCGTCGCGCAAGACCGGCGAGCTCGACAACCGGGGCAGCCAGTTCTACCTCGCGTTGTACTGGGCGCAGGAACTCGCCGCGCAGACCGAGGACAAGGAACTGGCGGAACGCTTCGCCGCGCTTGCCGAGGCGTTGACCGCAAACGAGGACACCATCGTGCGGGAGCTCATCGAGGTGCAGGGCTCGCCGGTGGACATCGGTGGCTACTACCAGCCGGACAGCGAGAAGGCCGACGCCGTGATGCGGCCGAGCAAGACCCTGAACACCACGCTGGCGGCCGCGCAACGCTGAGTCCGAACCACTAACCCCCCGGGCCGGGCTTGGGCTTGTATCAAATCCATTCCCGGACAGCGCTGTTCAACAGCCGAATAGCTGCAGCGATACCTGGCATGGTCCGTCCAATCGGACGGACCATGCACGGGTCGAACGTTCGGTGCAGTGCAGGGCCCGAGTGGCGCCTCTGGGTCAGGTCCGCCCCTCCACGGACGGAGTGACCGCCAGGTCGTCGAGCAGCCCCAAAAATGCCCGGGCACAGGGGAGGTCGGCGGTGGCCCCCGCCACGGTGGGCCAGTCGACCTGCTCGCGCAATGCGCGGGCAACCGGCAGCATCGGCACGAAATCACACCGATGAGAACCGAGATGGCGGAGTTTGTCGATCATCAGGTCGGTTCCGCTGAGGACCGGTGCCCAGATCTGCCCGATCCGCATCGTCTCGGCTCGCTCGAGGAGTCCCTCCCCGGTCCCGGTGGTACAGGCGGGATACAGGAGGGTGACCCGGAGATCTCCGCCGACGAACTGCCGCGACCCGAGCCGGGGGAAAGCGATGGACCGCATCCCGCCCGCAGCCAGCGCGGTCCTTGCACTGGTCAGGTGATTGTCCGAGGCGACGATGGTCACCTGGTGCTCGGCCGGCGGTCCGCCGCGGGCGTACACGGCAAGGTCCCCGCCGACAGCGAACGGCACGTCGGCGGCCGAGAGGACGTTCACCGCCCGCCCCAGCGTCCGCATCAGCTGGGCTTCGCGGTCCGCGATTAGCCGAACGGTGGGGTAATCCTCCGCCCGCGGAGAACGATGGCGCGACAGGTGGTCGGTGGTCATGACCGGTGGTTACCCGGCGTTCGCGGACCCCAACCGTGCGATGGGTGATCTCGCCCTCGGTCACCGTGCGCTGGCTTGTCGCGGCGTGTGGTGAGCACTCCTCAGGTCGGCGGGGCAGGGACCTTCCTCGCGTCGGCGCGGTGGGCGGTGCCGAAGCGGCGTTGGTAGACCGTAGGCGTCATCATCAGCTCCCGTGCGAAGACCCGTCGTAGGCTCTCGTAGCTGGGGAATCCGGCGAGTGATGCTGCCTGCGTTGCGTTGTGGCCCTGATCGAGCAGGGCCTTTGCCATGTCGAATCGGATCAGCTCGACATATCGGGCCGGGGTGGTGGACAGCTCGTCTCGGAACAGTCTGGTGAGGTGTCGAGGGCTCAGGTTGAGGTGCCTGGCGAGTTCGGTGAGGGAGTGGTTCCCAGCGGGGTCCGCCGTCACCAGGTCCACGGTTCTGCGGAGTGCTGGAGTCCGTGGGGTTGGGCCCTGCAGTGGAGCAGAGAACTGTGATTGCCCGCCCGCCCGCTGCAGGTAGACCACCAGCCGTCGGGCGACGTCGCGTGTCAGATCGGGGCCGTGGTCTTCCTCGACCAGTGCCAGCGCCAGGTCGATGCCGGCGCTCACGCCCGCGGACGTGTACGTGGTGCCGTCGCGAATATAGATCGCATCGGGTTCGACAAGGGTCGTCGGGTGCCGGGCGGCAAGTTGCTGTGCGACTTTCCAGTGCGTGGTCGCGCGTTTTCCCTCCAAGAGACCGGCCGCCCCGAGGATGAACGCCCCGGTGCAGATGGAGCCGACCCGAGCAGCACGCGTCGCCAGGATGCCCGTGGCCTCGACGAGGTCACGTGGGATAGCGGTTCGCGGGTAGATGTCGCCGCCGGCCACGAGGAAGGTGTCGGGGGCCGGCTCTGATTCTGCGTTGCCGTCCACGGAGATCTTTATGCCGATAGACGACGCGACGTCGGCCCCGGTCGGCGACAACAACACGATCTGGTAGTCGGCGCCGCAGAGATTCGCCTCCGCGAACACCTCGGCGGGGCCGGCGACATCGAGCAGCTTCACCCCGTCATAGACAAGGACCGCGACCCGATGCGGGTGGGGGCTCGATTGCACGCTCACCGCCTGTCCGGATTCGGGTGAGTCATGGCCGGACCGAGGCGGCGCTGAAGGGCAGATACACGGCACCGTAGAGGGACGGACACACAGTCCGTTCTACAACATCGAAACGTGGAAGTGCAGGGCCCATGACCGAGATCATCGCAGGAGTAGCGATCCCCCAGACGCCGGCGGCGGCCGAAGCCACGAGCTTCGTCCAGAAGATGACGAGCCCCCTCATCTTCCATCACTCACGGCGCGTGTTCATCTTCAGCATGCTCCGTGCTCACGCGCTCGGCCTGCAGCCCGACCCCGAACTGCTCTACCTCTCCGCGCTGTTCCACGACACAGGCCTTTCCACGCCTTACTCCGACGTCGAGCAGCGGTTCGAGCTCGATGGCGCTGACCATGCCCGCAAGTTCCTGCTCGATCGCGGTTTCTCCGACGCCGCCGCCGAGGTGGTCTGGACGGCGATCGCGCTGCACACCACGCCGGGCATTCCCGGCCGGATGGGAGCAGAAGTCGCCGCCACCAATTTCGGTGTCCTGACCGACGTCGTCGGGCTGGGTCTGGGGGAACTGAACCGAGAGCAGGTGGAGGAGATCACCGCTGCCCATCCGCGGGGCGACTTCAAGAACGAGTTTCTGCGAGCCTTCGTCGACGGGCTCAGTCACCGGCCGGACACCACCTATGGCACCGTCAATGCTGATGTCCTGGAGCACTTCGTACCCGGCTTCCGCCGCACGAGCATGGTCGATCGCATCATGGGGTCGGTCTGGCCCCAGTGACCAGCTCCACCGCGACACACCGCGCGTGTTGAAAGGAGGTGCCGTGGGCGCGATCCGAGCTGCCCTCACATCTTCATGCACGTTCGTCAGAATGAATCCATCCCGCGACTGCTCGACCACCACTTCGATAGGACACCATGCCCAGCGTGAATCTCGGCAAACAGCACCCCGCCGTCTACCAGAGCCTGATGAAGTTGGACGCGGAAGTAAGGGCCGCCCTGGAAACAGCGGGAGTGGACCCGCTTCTCGTGGAGTTGGTGAAGATTCGCGTCTCGCAACTCAACGGCTGCGCCTTCTGCCTTCGCCTGCACACCCGCGACGCCCTCGCCAAGGGTGAGACGACGGATCGTCTTGCGGTCGTCGCAGCGTGGTGGGAGTCGCAGTACTTCAGCCCCCAGGAGCGGGCAGCGCTCGCTCTCGCCGAACAGGTCACCGCGCTCGCTGTTCCGGAACGGCGGGCCTGGGATGACGGCTCCCTCACCGACGTACAGGTGTCCGCGATCAGCTGGCTCGCGACCGTAATGAACGCCTGGAATCGGGTTGCGATCACCAGCCATTACCCGGTGGCGCCGTAGCCTGAGGGGATGCCGGGCTCGCTTGTGTGCGGCTCGTTCGCTGCTAGGTTCGCTCGACGGCGAGACCGGGCCACAGTGTCGCTGCGACCTTTTCGGCCAGGTCTTCCCGATCGCTGTCGCCGCGGAGGAAGGCAGCGTAGTAGCTGCCGAAGCATAGGGTGGCCACGGTGTGGGTATCGATGTCCTGTCGTACTTCGCCACGACTTTGCAGATCCTTCAGCACGCCTTCGACCAAATTGACCCGTGGCTCCACTGCGTGCTCGCGCACAATCTCGAGCAGCTCCGGGGTTCGGAAGGTCTCGCCCATGAAGTTCCCCATGAGGATCATCGCGTCTGGATTGAAGTAGTAGGGATCGACCCGGCGAATCGCCTCGGCGAAGGCTTCGAACGGGCGCAATTTCGTGAGTTCCAGGTCCGGGTAGGTCGCGCGTTGTGCGCGGAAGCCGAAGTCGAGAGCGTCGACGACGAGTTCGAATTTTCCTGGCCACCGCCGGTAGAGGGTGGGGCGGGTGACGCCGGCATCTGCTGCTATATCGCCCAATGTCATCTTGGAGTACCCGTCGACGACCAGCCGTCGACGGGTCGCCTGGATGATGGCGTCGTCGAGGGTCGGGTCACGGGGCCGGCCTCCGCGGGTGCCGGTCTCGGCTTCTGAATCCTTGTGCGGGTCTGTTCTGACTGCTTTATCGGTCATAGCCACCCCGATCACCTTGTTTCTGTTACAATGAGCGATTGTAACCTATCGGGGAGTACGCGTCGCAGATACGTCAGGCTCGGCAGATTCTTGCTCGTGGGACAGTGGCAACGGTGCCGAGGCCGATGCCCGCCATGGCGATCACCACCCCACCGTAGATCCTCGTGGTATCGACAAGCCCGATGCGTCCGACGAAGTACCCGGCGATCAGTGCCGGGGCGCTGTTGGCGAGGTAGGCGATCATGTAGATGCTCGAGAGGAGTCCGGCGCGTTCGTGAGGCCGGGCGAGGGGCATGACAGTGTGAATTGTGCCTTGAAACCCTGCGCCGAATCCCACGCCGGCAACCGCTGTTCCCGCGAGAAGCGTTACAAATGAGTCGGTTTCGGCACCTACGAGTGTGGATGCCACGTCGGCGACGAGCGCAGCCGCGCCGACCGAGAGGATCCGGTGGGGCGCTACATTGCGCAGCACGAAGACTGCGACCGCGCCGGTGCCGGTGAGGGTGGCCACCATGATCGCCCCGATCAAAGACGAGTGGACGCCGAGCGGGGTGCGTGCAAGCGATGGTCCCAGCGAGAGGTAGAAGCCGCCCAACGCCCATACTGCGATCAGGCAGGGGCTGGCGCGAGCAGCATGTGGAGGGCACCGGCGGGGACCGCAAGGGCGGGGCGAACCGATGCCAGGGCTCCGGGCTGTCGTGGCCGGGAGTGCGCTCGAGGTCGATCAGTGCGGCGCCGAGCGCACTGATCGCGGCGCCGGTTGCGAGGCTTTGTACGACCCGAGCCACGAGGAGGAGTCCGATCCCGTCTGCGGACGCGAAGGCAATCATCGATGCCGCTTCGACCGCCAGCGCGGTGAGAAGTACTGGCCGGCGGCCGATGTAGTCGGACAATGAACCTGCGGTGAGCAACGCCGGTAGCAGGCTGGCGGCGTAGATGTCGAAGTGGCAACGTCGACCGCGAGCAATGTGAAGGCCGCGGTGCGACGAAGTCCGCCGTGCCGAGGCGGCGGTTCCAACGCAATCGTCATGCAGGGACTCCTGAGGTCGAGGCGTATCGAGCCATTTACGTTACACATCTTGACTGTAACGCAACTCGGTCCTAGTGTGGCTGTAGCCACGGAGAGTGGTGTGAGTCTCACCCAGGAGCGCGTCATGAATCCCAGTCAGGCCCTGATCGATCGCAGCATCCCGTTCCTCGACGAGGTCAAGAATCGGACCGCCGGCGGCGAGTTGGAGGGGTGGCTCAACACCACGTACGGACCGGGGACGGAGTTGTACGACGACCTGGCTCGCATGATCATGGAAGGCGTCGACGACGGCTGGGCGGCCAGTGTCGAGCTGGACGGGCCGAAATATCGGCGCAGCCGGATCGCCTCCCCCAGCGAGGAGCTCCATTGCTTCAGCATCACCGCGGTCTACATGAACAGCGTTTCCCGGTATCGAGGCCAGTACCACCAGCATCCGTACGGCGAACTCAACCTCGTGGTTCCGCTGGATCCCGGTGCCGAGTTGGCCGGCCCGCGCGGATGGTGCGGCGCAGGCTGGACGGCACCCGGACCGGGAAGCCACCACTACCCCGAGGTGAGGGGTGGCGCTCTGATCGCTCTGTTCTATCTGCCGGCCGGACGGATCTCCTACGACATCACGCCCGCCGCCACCGTCTGATTCAGGAAAGGGGGCGCATTCTCTATGAGCAATGTGACCACCACCGCCCCGCGAGCGTCCCGAGCCGTACCCGGCGCGAAGAACCACACGACCGTCGAGCAAGCGCTACTGAGCCGACGAAGCGTGCGCGCCTTCCTGCCGACACCGGTGCCGCGCCGCGATGTGGAACACCTACTCGAATTGGCGGCACGGTCCGCCAGCAACTCCAACTGCCAACCGTGGCAGGTCCACGTGGTCACCGGCGCAGCGAAATCGCGCCTGACTGCAGCACTTCTCGCTGCCCACGACTCCGAGGGACGCGTCCGCACTCGCGAGTACAACTACCAGCCCGAGCCGGACGCATGGGTGGAACCATTTCATGCTCGTCGACGTGCATTCGGTGAGGGTCTGTACGGCAGAACCTTGGGCATCGAGGCGACCGATTCAGCAGCCCGAGTGGGCCACCATCGGCGCAACTACGACTTCTTCGGCGCTCCCGTCGGGATCATTCTGACGGTCAGCCGGCACACCCTCGATGGTGCGCTGGTCGACGCCGGCCTGTTCCTCCAAGCGCTGATGCTCGCCGCCCGCGGCGCCGGGCTCGACACCTGCCCTCAGGCCGCCTTCATCGACTTCTACCCGGTTCTGCGTGAACGCCTCGACATCCCCGACGATCAGCTGATCGTCTGTGGACTCGCATTGGGTTACGCGGACCCCGACCACCGGCTGAGCAAACACAGCACCACCCGCGAAGCCGTCGCCTCTTTCGCCACCTTCTACGGTGACGCCCCGTAGAAAATCACTCATCGGCGTGACGATGTACGCCCGGCCCGCCCGCACCGGATTCGAGTCCGATGCGGGCGGGCCGGTTCGTGTAGCGCTCTACTTCCGGTAGCGCACGGACGATCGGTCCATCGGTGATCGCCTCGCGAAACGGAATACGTCAGCGATGTTGCCAGTGCCTGGACAACGGAAGGCGCTCCGCAAGTACGGCTTTGGCCCCCAGCTGCGTGGGGGCCGAAGCCATGTTCCGGGAGCGCCCTTATGCCACCGTCTCGATCGTGGAAGGGCGATAGAACAGGAGAAGTTGGCCGACGCCGCCGAGGATCCCCAATCCGGCCGCAACGACGAGGCCGGCCCACCCATCGGTCGGGTTGCCGCCGAACACCACCTGATCGATGCTGATCCGTCCCGCACCGAGCATGGCAACGCACACCGCCGCTACCGCGATGACGAAGGTGTACTCCCAACCCGAGGTCATCACATAGAACCCCTTCGTGCGGTGCACCGTCCACGCAGCCACCAGCATCAGTGCCACAAACGCTGCCGCGGCGAGCGAGGTGAAGAGTCCGACCGCCAGAGCAATGCCGGCGGCGATCTCGGCCCCTGCTGCGACCCGAGCATGAAGGAAGCCGGGCCGCATGCCCAGGCCCTCAAACCATGTGGCGTTGCCGGCAAGTCGGCCACCGAGAAAGATCTTGTGATAACCGTGGGCGGCCATCGTCAGGCCGAGGCAGACCCGAAGCAGCAGCACGGCGAAATCGAACGAGCTCATCGCTGTGGCCTCCCGGCGACGGCCGGGGCAAGGGGGCCGCCCTCGTCTCCGTCGGCCATCCGTGTCGGCCGGAGTCGATGTCTGACGTGTGTCGCCGCTGCCGGATCTTTCGTGCTCAATGGGTTCTCCTTGACGATGTTGTGAGGTGGGCCGCGGCCTCGGGGTGCCCAATGCGCCCCTCGCTCGAGGGCGAATGTGCCCCGACGATGGCGAGACCCCGGCGAGCGAAGCCTACGTTCCTGTTCAATTACGGTCAACCTTTGTAACGTAACCGGGCGGACGAGGCCTATTCGGCGCGCCTGCGAGCGCCACCCGCGCTTAAGGCGAGGTCGGAGGACAGGAGGTGTGGACACCTCAGCTGCCGTTCCATTACAACTATTGACTGTAATGGAAAGCACATCTACGGTTCCATCACCGGCGTCGACGCCCCTACTGCTTCCCGGTAGGCGCGGCGCGCGGACGGTCGCACGACCGCGATCAACTCAACGCGCACCTCACCGAAAGTGAAATTGCAATGGCCTCTGAACTTTCGAGTTCGCACGTACCCGTAACCGGTGTCCGCGTCGGTGAACTCATCGACGGGCGGCCCGTGGGCCGCTTCCATCACCTGCTCCTCGCTCTCGCCGGCGCGGTCATGTTTCTCGATGGGTTCGACACTCAGGCAATCAGCTTTGCGGCCCCGGCCATCGGGCGGGAGTGGGGACTTTCCGTTTCCGCTCTCGGCCCCATCTTCTCCGCGGCCATCGTCGGATTGATGGTGGGCTACCTGTGCCTTGCGCCGCTCGCCCATCGATTCGGGCATCGGCGCACGGTGCTTGTCTGTACAGCGATGTTCGGGATCTTGACCCTGCTGTGTGCGCTCGCAGAATCATCGATTCAACTGATCGCACTGCGATTCCTCACCGGGGCGGGGTTGGGCGCGGCCATTCCCAGTCTCGTTGCCTTGACCAGCGAATTCGCACCGGCACGGCGACGCCCTTCGTTCGTCATGTTCATCTACTGCTGGTATGCCTTCGGATTCGTCGCAGCCGGCGTCGTTTCCGGCATCGTCATTCCGCTGTGGGGCTGGCGCGCGATGTTCGTCGTCGGGGGCTCGGTGCCCTTGGTGCTGCTGGTGTTCTTGCTGCGCTACTTGCCGGAATCTCCCCGATACCTACTCCTGCGCGGTGCCCACAATCGCGCGCATGCCATCCTGCGTCGGCTCGACCCGGACCTGCCCGTCCATGCCATCGTCCTGGCGGACGCATCAGACTTCGCCCAGTCTGCCGCGCCCGCCGACGGCAAGGTGTCGGTGGTGCTCGACCTCGTACGGGGCCGCTGGTTCCTCAACACCCTCCTGCTCTGGCTTGCCTTCGTCGCGAACCTGGCAGCGTTCTATGCCATCCAGAGCTGGCTGCCGACAATCGTTGGCTCCCTGGGGGAACCGTCACGGGTGGTGATCGCGTCCACAGTTCTCACCACCGTGGGTGGCATTGCCGCGGCGATGATCATCGGCCCCGCCATGGACAGAACCAGCCCATTTCGCACGCTCGGTGTGGTGTATCTCGTCGGTGCCGGATTTGTGGCCCTACTCGGATGGGTGATCGGGGGAGGCAGCACCTGGGCGCTCCTGGGAGCGGCTTTCCTGACCGGAACGTGTGTGACCGGCGGTCAGATGAGCGTGATCGCGTTGGCGACAGTGCTCTATCCGACAAGCATGCGCTCGACCGGTGTGGGATGGGCGCTCGGCATGGGGAGACTCGGTGGTATCGCCGGGCCCCTGATCGTCGGTGCCGCGCTGGGCGTCGGTGTAGCGCCCCGCGACGTCTTCTTCGCTGTGGCGACGATCCTTGTCGTAGCCAGTATCTGCGTGCTGGCACTCGAACGGCGCGTGCGGTCACAGCAGCGCTCCGTGAACTGATCGAAATACCTGAGATGAGATGACGTTGCGGTGTCCCCGGCCCTCGAGACCAGTGCCCGCAACCTGCCACACTAGCTGGCCACCGCCACGATCGGCCCCCTTCGCGCCACCGTCCAGCGATACGAATTTTGACTCGACCTTCCCGAACCTGGCCAATACGCATTGCGAACAAGGAGATTTCATGTCCTCTCATTCCCGGGAACGCCTCACGGTTCTCCTCGTCCACGGCGCATGGCATGGCGCGTGGTGTTGGCAGGCCGTCAAGGAAGAATTGACCAGAAACGGATTGGAGGTCGTGACCGTCGACCTCCCCAGCGCCAACCCTCGAGGGGGACGACGAGGGGGACTTTATGATGACGCGCGTGTTGTGCGGTCCGCTCTCGATTCGATAGAGGGGAACGTCATCGCGGTAGCGCATTCCTACGGCGGCATCCCACTGAGCGAAGGGGCAGCGGGGGCCACCAATGTCGCACACCTCATCTATCTGACGGCATTCCAGCTCGATATCGGCGAATCTCTCTGGAGCGCCATTGGGGGACAACCAACATCGTGGTTGCAGATAGGAGGCGACGTCACGATGCCAACGGACACGCGAGATGTCTTCTTTGCCGATGTCGATGAAGTCATTGCGGATGCTTCGACAGCGAAGCTGTCGCCACAAAGCCTGTCCTCCTTCAAGGAATCACAAACTGCTGCAGCATGGAAATCGACGCCGAGCACGTACATCATTTGCGAGAACGACAATGCGATTCCGGTTCCGGCGCAGGAAGCCATGTCCGCACGGGCGGGACGCACCATACGTCTCGCCTCCAGTCACTCACCCTTCCTTTCCCGGCCCAACGATATTGCGCAAATAATCGCGGACCACGCAAACTCAACTCCAGTAGGATTCACGGCTCTTCTAAGAGATAACCCGTGAGTTCGGGCGATTGCTTACTGAGCAGCTGGGGACCGCTCCGCCCCTGGACCTGGGGATTTTCGTTCGGTTCGGATGGATTGGCGTGTCTTGACCGAATTTCAGTATTATTGAAGTAGATTCGGCAGAACTGAGAGAGTGCGGTTCGAGCTGAAGGTGAGGTCGCGGGTTGAGTCTGGCTGCGGTGCGGGATCTGCGCGACCTTCGGGCTCCGGCGACCCCGGAGGAGCTTGCGGACTTCGAGACCGATGTGGTGGCCGGGTTCGTGTTGGCCCGGGCGTCGGCGGGGTTGGCGGACGGCACGATCAGCGGTGATGTGAACCACCTGGAGCAGGTGCGGGCGTGGTTCGGTCGGCCGTTGTGGGACATGGAACCCGCCGACGCGGACGCCTACTTCGGGCAGGTGTTGCGCGCCGCGGCGAAGGGCACGCGCCTGGGGCGGGCGCAGGCGTTGACGACGTTCTTCGCGTTCCTCGAGCTGCGGCACAAGGTCGAGATCCACGCTCTGACGGGTCGGGTTGTCGAGTGCCCGATCGACGAGATGAACAAGCCCCGCGGCCGCAAGCAGGCCGCGTTGCGGATCCCGCCGACCGAGGCCGAGGTCAAGGTGCTGTTCGGCGGGTGGCGCGAGGAGTTGACGACCTGCCGCAAATTCGGTCCGACTGCCCGTAATTATGTTGCAGCCCAGCTGATGTCACAGGTCGGGCTGCGCGTGAACGAGGCCCGCAACCTGGACCTGGCCGACATCAAGTGGGAGCTGGGCCGGTTCGGCAAGCTGCACGTCCGCATCGGCAAGGGCGCTCGCGGCAGCGGACCCAGGGAGCGTATGGTGCCGCTGATCAACGGCGCCGACCGGACAGTGCGCTGGTTCGTCGAGGACGTGTGGGGCCAGTTCGATGACGATCACCTGCGCCCCGCGGCTCCGCTGTTCCCGTCGGAGCGCAAGAACACCGACGGGACCTGCCGCAGGGTCGGCGACGACGCCCTGCGGGCCGGGCTCGGCGAGGCGGCTGCGACGCACCTGCCGGACTGGGCGGACACCCTCACTCCGCATGTATTGCGGCACTTCGCCGCGAGCCAGCTGTATCTGTCGGGCCTGGACCTGATCTCGATCCAGGAACTCCTGGGTCATTCCTGGATCTCATCGACGCTGAATTATGTCCACGTCCACCGGACCAGGATCGAAGACGCCTGGGTCGCCGGTCAGCAACGCGCCGCAGAACGCCTGGAAGGACTGCTGACGTCATGAGATGGAACCTGCGCCTCGCCTCGGCCAACCGCGGCATCTGGAAAGCCAGCGAACTTCAGCACATGCTCGCCGAACGCGGCTTGGTGATCAGCGCGGGAAAGATGTCGGGCCTGTGGTCGGGCAATCCCGCCAGCATCAAGCTCGACGATCTCGACGTCATCTGCGCCGTGCTGGGCTGCCCGATCGGCGAAGTGCTCATCCCCGAGCCGGATAAGGTTCAAAAGCCCGTAACTGCAACGCTTTCCGACGCGGCCTCCGGGGGCGCCGGTCCGGCGGTGACCCCGAAACGCCGCGATGGCCGGTCGCTGCCGCCGGAGTAGTCGATGCCCCGCCCCCGCCGCACCGCGACAACATCATGCACCGACTGCCTGGCCTGGGGGCTGGTGACCGGCCACCGGTGCAGTGCGTGTTCCAGTTTCGCGGAGTCGCATCCGGTCGGCCAGTGCACCGGCTGTTCTCGGCGGCAACCTCTGCGCAAGCAGTACTGCCGACTGTGCTGGTCACAGGCTCGAATCGAGGCCACAGCCGCGACTGCGCCCACCACTGCGGAGTCCTGCCTGCCGCACGTGAGCTGCCACCAACTCTTCTTCGCGCACATGAATCCGCGCTGCGGCCGAGACAAGAAGCTGCGCCGGGTGCGGCAGCATGGACGGATCGGCCGGCCACCCAAGCCCGCCCCGCCGTCAGTCGGCAGGCCCCGCCTCGTCGGAGCGCCGATGCCGTTGTTCGCCATGGCGCGGGACTTCACGGGCTTCACCCGTGGGGGCGCCAACCTGGCCAACCCGTGGCTGGCCTGGGCACGCCATGTCGCCCACCGCCACGGAGAGGCCCGCGGCTGGATTTCCCGAGTGCGCGGTGACGTCGATGACGCGCTGATCATCCTGCTCTCCGATCATGTCGAGGGGCAGAAGGTCCGCTACGGCGAGATTTTCCCGGCCTTGAGAGCGCGTGGTCTCAGCACCGAGCGCACCGTCGAGATACTCCAGATGCTGGATCTGTTCATCGACGACCGGCGCCCGCCGTTCGAGGACTGGCTGGACCGCAAGCTTGACGGCCTCGCACCGGGCATCTGCCGTGAGGTCGAGCAGTGGACCAGGACCTTGCACGACGGCGGGCCCCGCAGCACGGCTCGTGCCGGGGGCACCGTCTACAACTACCTCAACAACATTCGCCCGGTCCTGGTGGTCTGGTCGACTCGCTACGACCACCTACGTGAAGTCACCCGCGACGACATCCTTGCCGTGCTTGAGAACCTGCACGGCGAACAGCGCAGAACCACGCTCGTCGCGCTGAGGTCACTGTTCGCCCACGCGAAGAAGACCAAGGCCATCTTCCGGAACCCGGCCAGCCGCATCAAGGTGGGCCAGCAGGAATCCGGTGTCCTGCAACCGCTCCGTCCGGAGCATTTCAAGCAAACCACCCGGGCCACCGTAACTCCGGCGGCCCGCATGCTCGTCGCGCTAGCCGGAGTGCACGCCGCGCGGGTGGGCACCATCCTGGCCATGCGTCTGGACGACGTCGACCTCGGCAACCGGCGTTTGATCATCGCCGGTCGATGCCGGCCGCTGGACGACCTCACCCATCAACTGCTGCTCGACTGGCTTCGCCATCGGCGCGAGCGGTGGCCCAACACCGCGAACCCGCACCTGATCATCAACAAGCACACCGCCCTGGAGACCAAGGCAGCCACCGTCAAATGGGCTTCCTATCTGCTCAATAAGCAGACCGCTACCCTGGAACGACTTCGCATCGACCGCCAGCTTGAGGAAGCCCTCACCCACGGACCCGATCCCCTGCACCTGGCTGTGCTGTTCGGACTCGACCCGAAAACCGCCATCCGGTACGCGGCCTCGGCGCGGCAACTACTGGAAACCCCGATCGAGCACCACACTTCGGAGTTGGCGCGAACCCAAGGGCCGAAACCACCCATAGACTGAACGGACCCTTGGGGTCCCGATGAAGAACCCTCAGTTCGCCTGAACCCACGGGGGTCCTGGGGGTCGGCCAAGATACGACGGAAACCGGCAACCAGTGACCTCGAGTTGAACTTGCCGCAGGTGAGGTGCTGGAGCGGATCGGCGTCGGCTGCCCGACCAGGGACAGCGATGCGCACACGCAGCCGGAGGCCCGATCTTGTGTCACCGTTCGCAGTGGACTTGTTCGCGTACCCGCTCAGATCGGTGAACGGCGCACCCGATAGCGCAGGTGAAGCACCCGGTTGCCCTGAATTACCACGTCAGGATCCTCCAATAGGTGCTGCGCGTGGACCGACCCGAAGTAGCGCTTGCCGGACCCGAACACCACGGGTACGACGTCCATGCGCACCTCGTCGACCAAACCTGCGGCAAGCACCTGGCCACCGACGTCGCCAGCGGCGACCTCGACCATGCGGTCACCCGCAAGCTCCTGCGCCTTGGCCACGGCTGCCTCGACGCCGTCGACGAAGTGAAACGGTGCCTCGGGGTCCCAGCCCTCGGGCTCCGGCCGGTGCGTCACGACGACCACATGGTCGATCCCGCTCGGAGGCTTCCCGTCCCAGCCGTCCGTCATGTCGAAGACGTGGCGGCCGACGAGTGTCGCCCCGATCTGGTCCCAGTACGGCCGGGTGTAGTCGTAGGACGTCTGCGACACCTTGATCTCGCCGCTCTCGTCCAACGGGACGTCACCGCTGGACAACCAGTCGAACAGCGGTCCGGGCTGGTCGTGCTCGTCCGCGACGAAGCCGTCCACCGACACCGAGCTGTACATGACCACCTTGCCCACGGGGCTCTCCTTTGCTTTGGGTGCCCCAAATTTAGCGTGTCGTGAGCTGTCGCTCGTGTAAGCAATCAATCGGCCGGCAGCGGCCAGCTGTCCAGCGCGTGGCCGGGATGTTCGCGCAGGAACCGCCGCCGGACTTCGACGTACCGGGTCGGCGTGAGCCCGGTGAACGCCCGGAAATCGTGGCCGAAGTGGGCCTGGTCGAAGTAGCCTGCGCCACCGGCGAGGTCGGCCCAGTCGATCGGTCCGGCGGGGTAGATCGCGAATACGGTGGCGGTGAAGCGGTAGGTGCGGGCCAGCCGCTTCGGCGTGACGCCGATGAGCTCCTTGAACCGCTGTGCCAGATGAGTGGTGCTGACACCGGCTGCCACGCTCAGGTCGCCGATCGCCACCGCCACGCTGGGCGCCGCGATGACGCTGCTCGTATCGCGGACCAGTCCCAGGCCGGCGGTCTCGCACAGCCGTCGCATGAGCTCCTCCTCGAGCAGCGTCAGCATCTCGTGCGGTCCGTCCGCCGTGGCGAGCCGGTCTCGCAGCTCAGCAATGGCGGGCCGGCCCCAAACCTGCTCTGCCGTCACCGGTCGGTCACACAGCTCGGCCGCGGGCATCGGTAGAACGGCGCCCCGAGGTTGACGATGAGCGACGCCGACGGCATCGGCGGCAGCGTAAGCCGGGCGTACGGCGGCGCACCCTCCAGGTAGTAGAGGTCGTCGATCAGCCCGTCCGGCGGCGGTCGCGGCACCCTGGACACGTACTCCACGCCCACAGTATCGCCGACGCCCCGCCCCGACTACACCCTGCATTGTGAAGAGCCGGATTCGCTTCCCCTGCACCCCAAATAGTCACCGCAGGAGTGAAAGGCGAGTGATCTGCGACCCACCGCGGGCGGAAAGGCTGCAAAGCTGCGGCAGCTGAGACGACCAACGGGGTTGGGCCGTCCGATACATGACGGATGGTCCGCACACTCCGTTCTGGCTCACCATGACTGCCGGAGAAGGCACACCCATCGTGCCGGCTGGGTCGAAATCGAGCGCAAGCGCGAGCATGCTGACACCAAGCTGGAACGGGCTTATCGAATTCGTCTGCAGGTGGACGCCATTCGAGGGGCGCTACCGAGGGGGAAATCCTCGTGAACTCCGGAACGACGAAGGCCGGGTTCCCCGTACCGACTGGGTGCGAGACGTTGCTGCCCGTGCTATCCACCAGGCTGTGGGGAGACCAAGGTGGGCTGTGGGGGAGTCCAAGGTGGTACTGACGATCCCTGGGTAGTCGGCGGCAACACATCTAACGTGGAGCTATGGAACTTGGACTGCACATCGCCGACTTCACCTTTCCCGATGGCCCGTCGACCCTCGCGCACGACTTGCGCCGCATTGCCGTGACCGCCGAGGACGTGGGTTTCACCAAGATCAGCGTCATGGATCATCTCTGGCAGATCGAGCCGGTGGGACCGGTCGACACCGAGATGCTCGAGGCCTACACCACTCTCGGTTACCTCGCTGCCGTCACGGAGAAGATGGACTTGCTGGCCTGGGTCACCGCCACTGTGTACCGCGAGCCAGGCCTGCTCGCCAAGGCTGTGACCACGCTCGACGTCCTGTCCCAGGGTCGTGCGTACCTGGGAATCGGCGCCGCCTGGTACGAGGCCGAGAGTGTGGGACTCGGGCTCCACTTCCCGCCCACGGCCGAACGCTTCGAACGATTGGAGGAAACACTCCAGATCTGCCTGCAGATGTGGAGCGAGAACGACGGACCATTCGAGGGAAAGCACTACCAGCTCGGCCGCACTATGAACGTGCCGCAGCCGCTACGGCGCCCACACCCGCCTATTCTGATCGGCGGTGGGGGTGAGAAGAAGACGCTTCGGATGGTCGCGCAGTACGCGCAGGCCTGCAACCTGTTCGGTGGACCGGAGGTCGCGCACAAGCTGGAGGTGTTGAAGGGCCACTGCGACGCACTCGGTACCGACTACGACGCCATCGAGAAGACCGTGATGTTCCCGCTCGACCCGGGTGCGGGCGGACAGAACGTCGACAACCTTCTGGGTCAGCTCGAGGATTTGTCGAAACTGGGCATCACCCACGTTCACGGATGGGTGCCGCAGGTCGCGTCGATCACGCCCCTCGAGATCTTGGGCGAGCGCGTCGTTCCGGTGCTCGCGGACTGGTGATCCGGCCGCTCGGTCACTGACCGGATCGCCTGAATGATCCGCCACAAGAAGCAATCGTATGAAAGGACCACTTGGGCAGTGGAAAGTAGGCCGGTCAAAAGTCAGGCCCCGAGGCATGCACCGTCGAGGCTGCGGTGCCGCCGCAACCAGTCTGCGCATGTAGAGTCTCGAGAACCGTGGCCAAATCTCATGCGAGATGGCCACTCGGTGGCCAGTTGGCCAAGTGGGTGAGATGTCGCGGCGTGGCTGCGTGGTGGGGCCGTGCGCCGGGGGCGGATGATCCAAGGCGAGGTACTTCCGATGCTGGGGAGCTGACGTGATGGGGATCGCTACGGTGGCTGGGTCGTCGAAATCGGCTGCCGGGTCCGTGGACAGTGGTACGGCGCTGCTCGCCTGCCCGTTCGGCCCCCCCGGTCGGTTCCCCTGCCCCGATCTCACACGCAGAGGCTGACGTATTGGCCGGGCCTGCCGGAATACTCTGGGCGTTGGGTCGGGGGCCAGACCCGGCGAGGGGACTCGCCGTTGGGCCGCGGTCCGGTGTGCGTGCACGACTTGTTCGCGCGCGAGGAACGGGGATTCCACAATGAGCGAGACGGCATCGACGGCCCGACGATCGACGATCGAGGTTCGAAATCCCGCCGACGGAATAGTCGTCGGCGTAGTACCGAACGAAACCGCTGAGGCGGTTGCAGCCAAGGCTCGTGAGCTGCGGTTGTTTCAGCCGGAGTGGGAGAGGATCGGCCCGAAGGGTCGCAAGCGCTGGCTGCTGAAGTTCCAGGACTGGATTCTCGACAACACCGAGCACATCGTTGCGGTGCTGCAGTCCGAGACCGGGAAGACGCACCTCGACGCCAGTGGTGAACCTCCGATTTGCGCTGACATGCTCAACTATTGGGCGGGTAACGCCGAGAAGTTCCTTGCGGACACCCACCCCAAGATGCGCACCCCCATGGGCGTAGCCAAGAAGCTGACCACGCTGTACCGGCCGTACCCGGTCGTCGGTGTCATCACGCCCTGGAACTTTCCCTTTTTCAACCCCGGCGTGGATGGGATTACGGCGCTGGCCGCCGGCGCCGCGGTGTTGCTCAAACCCTCGGAAGTGACGCCGCTGAGTGCGGTGGAGTTCGTCCGTGGCTGGTCCGAGATCGGTGCGCCGCCGGTGCTCACGCTGGTGACGGGCTTCGGCGAGGCGGGGGCTGCCGTCGTCGCCAACGCCGATTTCGTGCAGTTCACCGGATCGACTGCCACCGGCCGAAAGGTCGCCCGGCAGTGCGCCGAGCGGCTGATCCCGTACAGCCTCGAACTCGGTGGCAAGGATCCGGCGCTGGTACTCGCCGATGCCGATCTCGACCGGGCAGCCAGCGGCATCGTATGGGGCGGGCTGTATAACTCCGGGCAGGTGTGCACCTCGGTGGAGCGGGTTTATGTCGAGGAGCCGGTGTACGACGAGTTCCTGGCGAAGTTGACCAAGACTGTGCAGGAGCTCAAACAGGGTCAGGACGGGCGCCGTCCTGAGTTCGACGTCGGGGCGATGGCCACGGCCGCGCAGCGAGACATCGTGCGGCGCCACGTCGACGAGGCGCTGGCCGCGGGTGCCCGGGTCGCGACCGGCGGTAAACCGACCGGGGTTGGCACGTTTTTCGAGCCGACCGTGCTCGTGGACGTCGAGCGGTCGATGTCGTGTATGACCGAGGAGACATTCGGTCCGACCTTGCCGGTGGTGAAGGTCGCCGATGAGGCCGAAGCGATCCGGCTGGCAAACGACTCCGTGTACGGGCTGTCGGCCTCGGTATGGACCCGCGACAAGGACCGCGGCGAACGCGTTGCCCGCCAACTCGACGTGGGTGCGGTCAACATCAACGACGCCCTCACGAACACATCCCTCTGCGCCATCCCGATGGGTGGTTGGAAACAATCCGGTGTGGGTGTGCGACACGGCGGCGCCAGCGGACTCCTCAAGTTCTGCCGGCAGCAAGCGATCACTGTGCCGCGGATTCCGACCCAGTCAAAGGAACTGCACTGGTATCCGTCCTCGCCTCGCAAGGTCAAGTTCGCCTTCGGTCTGATGCGCGCTGCCGCTGCGCACGGATTACGCCGATTCGGTATCACGCCCAGGGCGGCGAGGGCCGAATCATCGCTTCGATGAACGGGAGATTCTGTGCCGGTGCCGACCAAACTCATAGGATGGCAACGCTTCTCACTAGCACTCTTGAAGAACGACTCCGGCGAGGAGATACGGGGCGTTTCCTGCCTAGCTCTCGCATGTCGACTCTGGGACGAACACGGGAGCGGCGTGGTGTGCGAGTCCTCAACGCGGGCGTCCCGTCGCTGGTCTAGCGTTCGAGCCAGGCCGAGTGTCAGACTTGAAGTCGTGGCCAGGACCAGCGAAGAGGCGCAGGACTATCCGTTAGCACCCGACGTGCCGATGCCGCTGATCGCACGGGTGAAGGCGCTGCGCAGGCTCCACACCGGGCCCGAAGAGATCCGCGACGCGGGCGGGCCTGTCACACTCGTCAGGCTCGGGCCCGGGCGACTGGTGGCGCCCATGGCCGTCGTCACCTCGCCGCAAGGCGCCCACGACGTCCTCGGTGGATCGGACGGCTCCTTCGACAAAGAGATGATCACTTTTGTCGAGGCACGAAAGTGGTTCGGCGACAATCTGTTCAACATCACCCAGGAACCGTGGCTGAGCCGACGCCGAACCATGCAGCCCTTGTTCACCAAGAAACACGTGGCGATCTACGCTGGCCGCATGGCCGATATCGCCCAAACCTCGGCGGCCACCTGGGCGAAAGCGGGCTCGATCGACCTCGACAAGGAAACCCGTCGGCTCACCATGCGGGTGCTCGGACAGTCACTGTTCGGGCTCGACCTCGGTGCGCAGGCCGAAGCACTCGGACCGCCGCTCAACCGGGCGGTGCAGTTCGTGACGGATCGCTCGCTACAGCCCGTTCGCGCCCCGGCGTGGCTGCCGACGTTTGCACGACACCGGTTTCGAACCGCGAAAGACGTCGTCGACAGAACGATCGATGACGCCATCACGGCCGCCCAAGGCGACCCCGGGCGAAATGCCGAGCTGATCAGACTCTTCTTCGAGACGACGGATCCTGTGACCGGGAAGCGGTTCACCGACCGGGCGATTCGCCAGGAGCTGTGGGCATTCCTCTTCGCCGGACACGACACCACCGCGACCACGTTGGCATACAGTCTGTGGGCGCTCGGGCGCGACGGCGCGATCCAGGAGCGCGTAGCAGCGGAGAGCGCCGCCCTCGGCGATCGTCCGCTCCAGGTGGACGACGTTGCCCACCTGCCCTACACCGTCCAAGTGATCCATGAAGCCCTGAGGATGTGTCCCCCCGCGGCGGTCCTCGCGCGCATGGCCATGCGCGATGTCGTGGTCGACGGCTACCGAATTCCTGCCGGCACGAACGTTGTCGTCGGGGTCTATGCGCTCCATCACGACCCCACCCTGTGGGGCGACCCTGGTCGGTTCGACCCGGAGCGGTTCAGCCCGGACCGATCGGCGGGGCGCAACAGGTGGCAGTACCTGCCGTTCGGAGGCGGTCCGCGCACCTGTATCGGGGATCATTTCGCCATGCTGGAAGCGACATTGGCCTTGGCCAGCATCCTCCGAGCAGTCCAGACCGAGTCCCTGAGTGTCGACTTCCCGCTCGTTACGCCGTTCACCATGGTTGCCGGCGGCCCCGTGCCTGCCCGTATCCGAGCGAGGACATCCGCTACACCGATATAGCTGTGAGTAGCAGCGGTCTTGGCACCGACACCATAGAGAATTCGGCCGGGCGCAACGGGAACGCCGTGTCCGCTGCCGTGCTCCCGGGCTTTTCTACGCGTCGCATGGTCGGGGCACAGCAATGTCGGGTTGGTACGCCGGACCAACGCCGAGGTTGGATCCGCCCCCCTTCAGTCCCCGGCTGAATCGGAAGACCGACTCGGTGTGTCCTCCCGCGGACGATCCGCTTACGGGATCGCCAACCACTCCTGACGTCGGTGCCAGCGCCACCCGTCGCGGCAAGGCATCGGCACGGTCCGCCTCGCTTCGTGATCGCTGAAGAAATGCCAGGGAATTGTGACAGATTTCGGTGGCATGCCGTGAGACAAGTGACATGCCCGCAGGTCGCAGCGTCTCAAAATGCCACCGGCAGCGAGACCCTACAGCAGCATTGTAGGGTCTCGCGGCTGATGTCGTAATCTCACGTGTCCTGTGACAGTCGATCGTCCTTTTTGTCAGTGAATCTTGCTCGTTCCCGTTTCTCTGCCAGTACAGTTTGCTCGGTCTGTAATCGTCGGGGGAAGTAGGGGTGGGCTCGTGGACTGTCGTGTCGTGACGCTGGCGGGGTGCCCTTACGGACCAGGCCGGTTGCCACCGACTGGAGAGGAACGGCTGAGCGAGCGCTGATCAGGTGGGCGACGCTGTGCTGGCGCTGGATCGTGTTCCGGCCGACGATTTCGGGTTCACGCTGGGGCTGCGCGATGCGGGCGG
>RRBB01000150.1:0-27913 GCA_006543605.1 Rhodococcus sp. WS4 | reverse complement strand
TGGGCTTGGCGTTCATCCTGGACGCTCTCGCCTGGACCGCCGCGGCGAGCGGCGATTCCGAGCGGGCCGCCGTGCTCCTCGGCGCATCGGACCAGGCCTGGCAGACCATTGGCGTCCCACTGCTCGGGGCGAAACACCTGCTCGCGCGGCGCGAACAGTTCGAGAACATGGCTCGGCAGGCGATGGGCAACCCTGGCTTCGACACCGCGTTTGCGCGTGGAGGCCAGCTCACCGTCGAGGAGATGCTGACCTTCGCGCTCCGAGAGCACCGAGTCTCCCCCGTCGAGCCCCGACAGGCCGACAGCTTGTTGACACCTCGAGAGCGCGAGGTCGCGGAGCTGGTGGCGCAGGGAATGTCGAGCAAGGACGTGGCGGCCAAGCTGGTCATCTCCCGACGCACCGTCGACGTACACGTGGAGCACATCTTCGCCAAACTTGGGTTCAACTCCCGCACTCAGATCGCAACCTGGGTGGCACAACGGCGCGCGCCGGAATCGCCAAATCGGTGATAGCTGGGCGGCGACTGTCGCCGACACGGTGGCCTCGCGATCTCAGAAAGTGTTCTGAAAGTGTCACGCCGCGCGGGTCGACTGCCAGGGGCGTCGTCCGCGTGCGGGGGTGAGTCGTCGGGTCATCAATCCGATCATTGCCCATTTGATCATCGCCTCCGAGTGCGCCGGGAGGCGTTCGTAGTCGTGGTCAAGTCGACGGCAACGCACGATCCACGCCAGGGTTCGTTCGATCAGCCAACGGTGTGGCAGCACACTGAATCCGATCTGCCCCTTTGGTTTCCGCACGATATCGAGCGTCATCCGGCAATGCTCCGCGACCCACGCGACGAGACGTCCGGCGTAGCCGCCGTCTGCCCACACCAACACCATCGACGGCATCACTGTCTTCGCCCGAGACAACGCCTGGCGCCCGCCGTCGCGGTCTTGCACGCTCGCCGCGGTCACCAGCACGACCACCAACAGGCCCAGCGAGTCCGTGACCACGTGTCGCTTCCTGCCGTTGACCCGTTTCCCGCCATCCCATCCGCGTGTGTCCGTGCCGACCGTGTCGGCGCCCTTGACCGCCTGCGCGTCGACCATCCCCGCCGACGCCATCGGATCCCGGCCGCTACTGTCACGGAGCTTCGCCCGCAGCGCGTCGTGGATGCAGTCGGTCACCCCGGACTCGTTCCATCGCTGGAAGTACCCGAAAACGGTCTGCCAGGGCGGGAAGTCGTGCGGAAGCTGCCGCCACGAGCAACCGGTGCGGTTGACGTAGAGGATCGCCTCCACGATCCGCCGTCGATCGTGGATCGCCGGGCGACCGCCCGGCAGCGCCGCGGGCACCATCGGTGCGATCAACTCCCATTGGGCGTCGGTCAGATCGGACGGATACGGCGTCGGCTTGCGACGTTTCCTGCGAGCAACCACCGCCCAATCATGCCGCCACCGGCCGGTCCGCCGCGCCCGAATCGACACTTTCAAAACACTCTCTCAGACCAGTACGCCGACTGAGATTCGGCTGAGCTCGTTGTGTAGAACCACATGGGTGCAGTGCTCGGGCTACCACAAGGCCCCCTTCCAAACGCTTTCGCGGCAACTATGTTCAGCTATTACTTCGTGTGCAATTCGCCAGACCTGGCATTCTTCACATGGCGGCCTTACGTGATCCCATCAAAGTGCGATGACGCCGATCCGTCCTCGAACACCGGGCGAGCTCCTTGGGCAATCAGAGGGGCAACGGTCAGAGTGAGCTTGTCAATCGACGCTTCGGTGGCCGAGGGCAAGGAGTTGGTCACCCACGATGTCCACCGCAGGGCAGCACCCCTTCTACGAGGGCTGATGTCGTAAGTCAGCCCGGTCTACCAAACCCGTCACGTTGGGCGAGGTAGCTGCAACGCTGCGGTGGTCGCGTTCCCGAGGCCAAGCAGGGATGCCGCGGTCAGGTCGTCGGGGGTGTCGATATCGCAGCGAAGACCGGGCCAGTCACCACTGAGGCGGATGGCGCCCGAACGTCGGTGCAGATGAGCCGAATTCGCGCCGAACCGTGGCTCAAGTTCGACACCGAACGCGATCAATGCTGCGGTGCCAGTTCCCTGTTTGTCGGGCACGAAGCTGCGCCGGGCAGATCGTGCGTGCGACAACGCCTCCGCCAGCTCGGTGGGCTTTAGTGCGGGTAGATCTGCTTGCAGCACCGCAATATTGAGTCTGCTTCTGTTACGGTCGCGCGCAATCGCGGCCTCACCGGCTCGCAACGCCACGTTGAGCGAATCGGTGTGCACATGACACGGCGGTTCGGGCAACACCCTGACGCCGAAGTGTTGCCCGGCAGCCGCGACACACTCGTCGGGGGTGATAACGCTGATCGAACGGACGGCTTCGACCCGCGAACAGGCGGTTATGGTATCGATGAACATCGCCAGCACCGTCGCGTATCGCAACGGACCAGTCAGTGTCGGCTCTAGCCGTGTTTTGGCCAACTGCAGTCGTTTCACCGCAAGCAGGACATCGACGTCAGCATCCACTACCCGAGCTTTCGCAGGCGTGGGGCTAGGTCGCGTTGGAACAGTTCCAGGAAGCGGCGCTGGTCGTGCCCAGGGGCATGAAACACCAGGTGGTTCATACCCCAGTCGACGTAGTCCTTGACCTTCTCGACGGCCTCGTCCGGATCCGAGGCCACAATCCAGCGCTTGGCGACCTGCTCGATGGAAAGTTCGTCGGCGGCCTTCTCCATCTCCAGCGGGTCGTGAATGTTGGTCTTCTGATCGGCGGTCAACGACAGCGGTGCCCAGAACCGGGTGTTCTCCAACGCCAAGGCGGGGTCGGTGTCGTAGGAGATCTTGATCTCGATCATCCGGTCGACATCGTCGGGGTTCTTGCCTGCCGCCTCGGCACCTTCGATCGTGGCTGGGATCAGCTTGTCCTTGTAGAGTTCCGCGCCCTTGCCTGAGGTGCAGATGAAGCCGTCACCCGCACGGCCGGCGTACTTCGCCACCTGCGGGCCGCCCGCGGCGATATAGATCGGGATACCACCCTCGGGCACGTCGTAGATCGAGGCGCCCTTGGTCTTGTAGTACTCGCCGTCGAAGTCGACTCGGTCGCCGAGCCACAGCTCGCGCATCAGGCGTACCGATTCGCGCAACCGGGCGTAGCGCTCCTTGAACTCAGGCCACTCTCCAACGTATCCGGTCGCGATCTCGTTGAGGGACTCGCCAGTGCCGATACCGAGGAAGATCCGGTCCGGGTACAGGCACCCCATCGTGGCGAACGCCTGGGCGATCACCGCGGGATTGTACCGGAACGTCGGCGTTAGCACGGATGTGCCCAACACCAGTCGCGTAGTGCGCTCCCCCACCGCCGTCATCCAGGCCAGAGAGAAGGGCGCATGCCCGCCATCATGGCGCCACGGCTGGAAGTGATCGCTGACGGTGGCACTGTCCATCCCGTGCGCTTCCGCCGCGACCGCCAGTTCCACAAGCTCCCGCGGAGCGAACTGCTCCGCCGACGCCTTATAGCCCAATCTCAATGTACTCACGTCTCACCTCCTGCAGAAAGGCTTCGCCGGCGCCGCCGCGAAGCGGCAACGCCGGCGAAGCCGCGAAACGGCGGAGCAGCTGCTCGGCCTCAATTCAGACCAGGTCGTACCACTTGGCGACGGACATCTTCTGGACCGTAGGCACGACCTCCTCACCGACCCTTCTGATCTGCTCAACCTCACCGTTGAGCACACCGGGGGCGATCTCGTTGACACCGAGAGCCGCTAATTCCTCGATACGCGCCAGGCACTTCTCGGCGGTGCCCGCGATAGCGAAGTCGTCGACGACCTCGCCCGGCATCACCATGTGCGCCGCATCGGACTCGCAATGCCCGCCCCAATAGTCGTACTTGGCACGTGGCGTCTTGACCAAGCGATCCAGCGGTCCAGGTAGCTCGATTCCCTTATGGAACCGCACCAGATCCTCGAGCTGGTTGGCTGCGATATTGGCACTGAACCGGCAAAACTCCCAGGCCTTCTCCTGGTCTTCGCTGACGAACATCGCGGTGAACACCCCGATCTCAATCTCGCTCGGGTCCCGACCGACCGACTCGGCGCCCTCTTTGACGTACTTCATAGCCCAGCGGACAGCGTCGGGGTGACTGCCGATCTGCAGCTGCACGATATCGGCGAGTGCACCGGCGATCTTCAGGTTCTTCGGCCCAGTGGCCGACATCATCGTGGGGATGACCTCCTGCGCCCAGACTATGCGTGTCTCCGACCCGGTCTTGCCGGACTTGTCGACGATCGACACCGGCTCGCCACGCATCAGCTTTTGGATGTCACGAACCACTTCGCTGAATTGATCAGTGGGGAACGGGTTCAGGCCGATCGTGCGCCGGGCACTGTCGCCGCGGCCGATACCCAGCATGACGCGGCCGGGGTAGATCTGCGACAGCGTCGCATGCGAACTGGCGGTAACGGTGAAGTGCCTGGTGAACGGGTTGGTCACGCCGGTACCGAGGGCGATCTTCTTAGTCGCGGCTAGGGCGTGGGAAATGTAAACGTAGACATCCTTCCAGATCATCTGCGAATCGAAAACCCACGCACGTTCGTAGCCCGCCTCCTCGGCTGCGACTACCGAGTCGATGAACTTCTCGAACTCGCCTTCACCCGGTTTGGGGAACAAGTAGGCGCTCATCTTCATGATGTGTGAAATCCCTTCTCTGTCAATCATTTTTAGTCAATGCCGCTCAGGGACTGCGAGTGTGCACCCGTTGCGTTGAACTCCTTAGCTTCTGCGTACGCGGCTTCGAGGTAATCGCGGTCATTGCTGGCACATTCCGCGCAAATGGGTGCGTGATCGGCTACTGCCGGATTGCGGTCCATCTCCTGGGCCAGGTAATGCAAATCACAGGTGGCGCAACGGATCCGGATCTCCCAGCGATCTTCGACCTCATCGCGCGGATCGTGGGGCCGCTTGAGGACCAAGTGCCGATTCCCGGTGGCGAGCCGGCCGATCGTGTAGACGCCGGCAGCGCTCAGAAAAGTGATTGGCGCTGACCAGGTGGCGCCCCACGAACCGCCCACCTGCATCAGCACGATGCCCAGAGCCGACGCGCCGAACCAGGCGACCAGGCCCACGCCGTTGAATGCGGGAATTCGGCCTGGGCGAAACTCGAAGTCCTGCGCGGTGAGCCCCTCACGACGGGCGAAGGCCAGGTAGACAAGGGCAACTGCAACCCAGGCCACCACCAGGACGCCCTGCCACCGCAGTGCCTCGAGCAGGTAGCTGGTCACGTCGGTCAACATCAGCGCGAAGGCCGCCACACCCATCACATAGACCCAGGTCCGCCGGGGAAGGTGTATCCGGAACAATCTTGCGAAAAAGCTCTCAGCGTTGATGCTCGCCAGATAGAAGTTCGCCGTGTTGATCCGGGTCTGGCTGACCCATATCAGCGCTACTCCAATGATGCCCGTGAGTCCGACTATCGCCGAGACCGCTGACAGCTCGTTGAGTTGTCCGTCAGCGGCGATGCTGTGTGACAGGAAGATTCCGACCAACGCGTTGACCACCAGAGTCAGTACGTAGAACAGCGGGCCGAAGGTCAGCCAGCGATGGAACTTGTCGTCCTTGGGCTTGGCTAGGCGGGCATAATCCCACGTGAACGGCATCATGATCCAGACACCCATGTAGGTGGTGAAGGCAAAGAACCAACCCGGTGCATGCAGGTTCACATCTGGTGTCGCCGGTGGCGCGGTCAGCCAGTCGTTGGAATAGCCTTCACTCACGATGGTCCAGACAACGACGACCGTCAACCCGATGTAGTAGAAGGGCAACAGCACACCGTTGAACTTGTCGAGCCACGTGCGTACGCCGCCGATCACCAGCGGAATGCTGTATGCGGCAACAACTGCGTACCACAGGTAGATAGATCCGTAGCCTGTGTACTCATGGAACACCACGGCGATGACCGAACCCTCGAACACCCCGTAGTACAACGCAGTGGCGCCGATAATCAGCGGAGCGACGGCCGCGCCAATGTAACCGAACAGGGCGCGGGAGAACATCGCGCTGGAGATACCGGTCCGAGCCGCGTACCGGCTCAGTGTGCCCCCGATGACACTGTAGGCGAGAACCGACACCGCCAGACCAATGATTGTGTCCACCGTTCCAACGACCTGAGCCAGGGTTGCACCCAAGATCAGCCAAAACATCGCACTGGCGAAGGCATACCAGACCATCATCATCGACACCCGGCCGGACCGCCAAGAATATGGTGCGACGTGTAACGCGTAGTCCTCGGTAGATGCCTTTGCCGCGACCCTGGGGTCGTCGGCGTCGAAGGTCTGCAGCGGAACGTTCTCAGGTGAACGCGGCTCTGACATAGAGATCTCCTTGTTGTGATGTGAAATCAGAGACAGCGCCGTCTCAACTGTAGTTAAATTGTGTGTTGTCGATAAGGAACTGAAGTGTTGAACTACTGATCTGCTAATCCGTGGTTGGGCAACGGAACTGGCTGCGAACCGACTTTGCGAACCACTTCATCACGTTCCGTGCGAACCAGCAGAGTGAATAGATCAGCTCGGGAGTAATGGCCAGACACATCGAAGTCGAATGCGCCCCTGGTGTTGTGGGCGAAGTCGATATCAGCCGTGAGCATGGCCGGGCCATTTCTCTCCGGCCCGGCCAAAACTGTACCGGTCGGATCAACTATCATGCTCGCGCCGTCGCACAGTACCGTGTCCGGCGGAACGTCGAGGGGATAGTCATCTGGATAGTCGCTGCGGCGTGTGAACTGATTAGCACTGACTACATAACAGCGGCCTTCCACCGCGATGTGGCGCATCGCAATCTCCCATGTCTCCCTGTTGTCCGCAGTCGGGGCACACCAGAGCTGCACACCTTCGTTGTACGCGTAGGCCCGCAACAGTGGCATGTAGTTCTCCCAACAGATGACCGCGCCGACTGCACCCAATCGGGTTTGCACTACCGGAGATTGGGCGAGGTCACCCTGTCCCCAGACGAGGCGCTCGGCACCCGTGGGCATCAACTTCCGACGAGTAGAGATGATCCCGTCCTGCGGATCAACGAAGACGACAGTGCAGTAGAGGGTTCCGCCGGCCCGTTCGATCACGCCGACGACCATGAATATCTTCAGCTCGGAGGAAATCGCTGCCAGCTCGACTGTAACTGGTCCCGGGATATCCACTGCCCCAGCGTGATAACGCCGATACCACTCACGACCTTCCGGAGTCCGGATACCCACGGCAGTGCCAAAAGCAATGCCGCGGGGGTAGCCTCCGAGATACGCCTCGGGAAAAACTACGATGTCGCATCCGTCATCAGCCGCCGCCCGGGCGTAGTCGCGCAACGCAGCCAGGCCCGCCGCCGCGTCGAAGGCGACCGCCGGAGCCTGAACGACCGCGACGCGCCGATGTGCCGATGTCATCAGAGCTGGAGCCCTTTCATAACCGTCGCCCAGGGTTCACGGTCGCCGTGCATGGTGTCTGGGTTGGTGCCGCGCAGCGCGGCGAGTTCGGCGGTCAACTGCAGCAATGGGATGATACTGGTGACTGGCCGTAGCAGCGGGCTCGGCGAGGTGAACCGTAGGTCTGCGTCCTCGCGTTCGGCGCAGGACAGTACAGCGAACAAACCCAGGTCGGTCAGTGCCTTGCTGAGGATTTGTGTGCGCCCCCCGTCGACGGTTGTCGAAGTCGGTTCAACGAGCACAGCGGCCATCTCCGGGTGATAGCTGGCGGGAGTGCCGTGTAGCGCGAACTCGGGTGACATGGCCTCGGTCCACATCCAGGCGCCCTCCTTGATCTTGAGAGCAGCCTCCTGCACAGTCGGCAGGTCCGACCCAAAGCCGACTAGCAGCAATGGATCTGCCTGGTTGAGGATCTTCGCTGCCGCGCCTGCCCCAGAGTCATTGATGGTCCGTGCGGCCGCCGCTGGCAGTTCGCCCAGCGACTGAGCGAAGCCGGACCTTGCGTCCTGATCGAACTGCGCCGCGATCTTGCCCAGCACGACCAGCGAGGCTATATACGAGACGCTGAAAGTACCTGCGGTTTCGTTGGCACAGGTACGTAAGGTGACATCGGCCGGCTGCTCCGGTGCAGTCTGTCCGACGACGGCGATGGTGCTCGCCCCTGCCTTGGCTGCGCGCTCCAGGGTTGCGGTAGGAAAAATTTTGGTACCGCGGTGGCTGATCACGACGATCTGGTCATCGGCCGTCAGCGGCAGCATCGTTGCCATGTCGTGTGCATCCACGGCGTGCGGCCGGACTTTTCCATCCGTCAAGTAGGTGACCCAGTTCGCAGCGACACGCGCGGCGTGTAGTGACGTACCGATGCCGGTAAAGATGATCGGACGGTTTCCATCGAGAGTTGGTGCAACGGTCGAAGACAGCAGCTCAGCCGTTACCGTGGGGATTGTCGAGATCTGGCTATCTAAGTTGAACCTCAGTGTCATAAGAGCAGATTAGTGTCCAATGTATAGTGCCAACAAGAGGCCAATACGAAAGATTGGGTTGACATGGAATCTCCACGGTTGGAAGCCAGTGGGGCAGAGATTGCCGAGACACTGGGAGCTTGGATACACAACCCGGGTCCGCTCTATTCGAAGCTCGCTTCGAAGATCGAGGAAGCCATCGACCGTGGTGATCTCACCCCTGGTACCCGTCTACCGCCCGAGCGGTCGCTGGCACTTGCCTTGCAGATCAGCAGGACGACGGTGGTCACCGCTTACGCCGAACTTCGCGACCGCGGTCGCGTCGAGCGTAAACAAGGCAGCGGGACGTGGATTCGCCACCATGAGCATGGCAAACCGGCCCCGTACGCCAATGACGAGGCGCTGGACAGCATTGCACGGAACCCGATGATGCGATCGGCGACACCTGACGGCTCGCCATCGACCGTAGATTTCACCGTGTCGCTTCAGGCCAGTGTCGGCCCGTTGATCCGCGAGGCGATGACCGAAGCGGCTAGCAAGGTCGAACCCCTGGCGCTGCAGAGCGGATACCAGCCGCGGGGTTTGGCTATCTTGCGGCAATCGGTGGCCGAATACATTGAGTCAACCACCGGGATGCGGACCTCCGAGGAGGAGATTCTGATTACAACTGGCGCCCAACAAGCTATTTGGCTGTTAGGCCAGGTGTATGCGCCGTTCGGCGAGAATGTGATCATGGAGAACCCTTCCTATCCAGGAGCGATAGATGCCTTTCGGATGTTGCGGGCTCGGGTACAGCCATTGCCTGCTGATCGCGAGCGGCTACGCGTCGAAGTGCTCGAAGAGTTGATCGAGACCAATCACCCTCGTCTGGTGTTCGTGGCGCCGACCTGTCAGGCGCCCACTGGCACGGTGATGTCTGAGGCTGATCGCGAGACACTTGTCGAATTAGTCGATGCACATCAGGTAACCCTGATCGAGGATCAGACCATGCTTCCGCTCCTGCTCGACGATGGGCGACCGGCTCCGACCGCGCTCGCTGCGATTTCCGACTCTGCACCGGTGATCACCATCGGGTCCTTCAGCAAGTTGTTCTGGCCCGGCCTACGCGTGGGTTGGATTCGTGCACCCAGAAGTCTCACCACACATCTTTCGCAGTTCAAAGCGGTCAACGATATGGGCAGTTCGCTGCTGTCTCAGCTCATCACAGTTCAACTGCTCGAACGCGCCGACCGGATGCGAGACATCCGGTGCACCGAAATTGCCTCTTGCCTAGATCACCTGGAGGCGGCATTCACCGAGTTCCTACCCGGTTGGTCCTGGAACAGACCGGCAGGCGGCCTGTCGTTCTGGGCACGGCTACCCCGCGGCAACGCTGAACGGTTCGCGCAATTCGCACTGTTACACGGAGTCAATGTAGTAGCGGGTAACTCGCTCACGGTCGACGGGACCTGCGATGACTACGTTCGGCTGCAATTCGTTCAGAACCGGGAAACATTGGCGCTCGGCGTCCGGCGGCTGGCTCGCGCATGGCGCACATTCGAAGCGCAACTGCCGGACCCCCCGGCGAGGGCGTCCAGTGAGTGAGGTCGCCACCGCGATAAGCACTGCACGGCAATTGATTTCAGTCACCGCGTCGGTTCTGTCTAGGTGGCGATGGGGGCGTAAGTGGTCGAGCGCTGCCGAGTGGGCCGGTTGATTCCCTCGGCGATCTCGATCAGTTCAGCCACGGTCCTGGCTGAGCCGTGTTCAGAGCCCGCCATCCGGGAGATGGTCTCCTCCATCAGGGTCCCGCCGAGATCGTTGGCACCACCATTGAGCATCACCTGGGTTCGCTCTCTGCCCAATTTCACCCAGCTGGTCTGGATGTTGTCGATCCTGCCGTGCAACATAATCCGGGCTAGCGCGTGCACAGCCCGGTTGTCGCGGTGCGACGGTCCTGGCCTGGCCGCACCGGCCAGATACAGCGGCGAGCTCTGGTGCACGAACGGCAGCGGCACGAATTCGGTGAAACCACCTGTCCGGTCCTGAATTTCGCGTAGCACGTTCAGATGCTCAACCCAGTGCTTCGGGGTGTCGACGTGGCCGTACATCATCGTCGAACTGGACCGCAGCCCAACCTCGTGGGCGGTGGTCACGATCTCGATCCACGTCGACGCGGGCAGCTTGCCCTTGGTCAGCACCCAACGAACCTCGTCGTCGAGGATCTCGGCGGCGGTACCGGGAATGCTGCCCAAGCCAGCCTCGCGCAAGCTGGTGAGCCACTCCCGAGTCGATACGCCACTGCGGGTGACGCCGTTGGAGATCTCCATCGGAGAGAATGCGTGCACGTGCATCTCGGGCACCCGGGCCTTCACCGCCCGCACCAGATCGGCGTAACCGGTGACAGGTAGTTCGGGATCAATTCCGCCCTGCATGCAGACCTCGGTGGCACCTGCGACGTGTGCCTCCCAGGCCCGGTCGGCGACCTCGCCGGTGGACAGTGAGAACGCATCGGCATCACCCTTGCGCTGAGCGAATGCGCAGAACCGGCAGCCCGTGTAGCAGATGTTGGTGAAGTTGATATTGCGGTTGATCACGAACGTGACATCGTCGCCGACGACCTCTTTCCGCAACGAATTTGCTAAGCCGGTAACGGCTTCCAGCGCCGGACCGTCAGCCGTCGCCAGCGCCAAGTACTCGTCGTCACTGCAGCCGGCAGGATCGCGCTCCGCCGAACGCAAAGCGGCCAGTACATCGGTGTCGACGCGCTCGGGAGCACGGGCAGCCAGCTCGTGCACCTTGTCGCGGATCGAATCCCAGTCGCCGAATGCGCTGTCCAGATCCGACCGGGTATCGGTGAGGCGGCCGCCGGTGTCGATAGCCGTGTGCAGGTCGATCCGGCCGAGTGACTCAGTGGCCTCGTCGGGTTCCTGCCACGGCGCACCCACCGGGTTGGTGTCGCGGGCCCAGCCGGTCTCCGGATCGACCAGCGCGTTAACGTGGGCACGCACCCGCGGGTCGATCCACGCCGAACCGGCCTGCACGTAACGCGGCTGCACGGTCAGCCGCTCCACCAGGTCGTAACCGCCCTCGGCGGTGACGGCGGCCAGCTCATCCAGCGCCGGCCACGGCCGCTCGGGGTTGACGTGGTCAGGGGTCAGCGGTGAAACGCCACCCCAGTCGTCGACGCCCGCGCCGACCAGTGCCAGGCATTCCTCGCGGGACACCAGGTTCGGCGGTGCCTGGATGCGCATGGCCGGCCCCAGCACCAGCCGCGACACGGCGATGGTGGCGACGAAGTCGTCGATACCAGCGTCGGGCGTCGCGGCCATCGCGGTGCGATCCTTGGCTCGGAAGTTCTGCACGATGACTTCCTGGATGTGCCCGAATTCTTTGTGTGCCTTACGAATTGCGTGAATTGTCTCCGCGCGTTCGGTGATCGCCTCCCCGATGCCAACCAAGAGACCGGTCGTGAACGGAATAGACAACCGACCGGCATCGGTCAGCGTGCGCAAGCGCACGTCAGGATCCTTGTCGGGGCTGCCGTAGTGTGCGAGCCCCTTTGTTTCGAACAGCCGCCGCGACGTCGTCTCGAGCATCATGCCCATTGACGGCGCGACGGGCTTGAGCCGCGACATCTCCGACCAGCTCATCACGCCGGGATTGAGGTGCGGCAGCAGCCCGGTCTCTTCCAATACCCGGATTGCCATGGCCCGTACGTAATCGAGCGTGGAATCGTAGCCACGCTCATCGAGCCACCGCTTGGCCTCGGGCCAGCGTTCCTCCGGCCGGTCCCCCAGCGTGAACAGCGCCTCTTTGCATCCGAGCGCTCCACCGTGACGGGCGATCTCCAAGATCTCGTCGGGCTCCAGATACATGCCCCTACCTGCCGCACGCAGCCTCCCCGGCACCGTGACGAAGGTGCAGTAGTGGCAGGTATCGCGGCACAGGTGTGTGATCGGGATGAACACCTTGCGTGAATAGCTGATCGGCAACCGGCCTTCGGCGCCGCGACGACCGGCGGATTTGAGCCCGGCGTCACGCACTCGGCCAGCGCTAGTGCACAGGTCAACCAAGTCGTCCCCGCGCGCAGTCAACGCAATGGCAGCCTCGTCCACGTTGAGCACCACCCCGTCCCTAGCTCGGCGTAAAACTCTGCGCAGTGCCGCGGGACTTGGGACACCAGAGGAGCCCGGCGCGAACTCCGGATCGCTCAAACAGGTTGCATAAGATGCGGCCTCCGGCGATGACGAACAGGCCAGATGACGATCGTGGGTGGTCCGCATTTCATATCCTCTTGTTTGATCGATACAACGCAGGTAAGGCATCGTCGAGTTTTCCCGAAACGCGCGACCAGGACCGGGTGTGCCGGGCCGCTTTGCGGCGTGGCCCGGCACACCCTTGGTGTTCGGACCGAGTAGTCCGGGGATCTTTACCTCGACTCAGCTCTCGTCATCGGCTGGTATCCAGCCGCTGACCGCGCGGGTCGAAATCATCTTGCGGTATTCCGAGGTGGTGTCGGGGAGCAGTTCGCCTGTGCCCCAGTCCACGATGACGCCGAACTGGCGGACCAAGTCCAGGGTGTCGAGCTCACCGTCGCGGTATCGTCGTGCCACCGCCTCCGGATCCTCCTGCAGCCACCCGACTCTGGCACCGCGAATGCGTGCACGGGCGGACTGGGTGGCCGCCTCGTCGAGCTCGAACTCGTCGACGTCCTTATCGATCTCGATGATGACGACACCGTAGTCCTTCAGCGCGCGCTCGGTGCTCACGTAATCATCGATGACATCTTCGAGCACCGCTTTCGGGTCCCGCTCCAGTGGGTCGCCCAGCCCGCCGCCGCCAGCGGATGGCCGTGTGAACGAATCGCCCTGTTCCACCGTGACACCCGAGAAGATGGCGCCCAGGTACTCGGGCTCGCTGTTTGATCGTGTCAGCCAGACACCATGCGGCAGGGATGGCAGCCCGCCCATGATGCCCCAGGTGATGGAGCGGGAGCGATCGCAACAGTACGACATGACGGTGTTCTCCACGCCAGTCAACACACCGCCCTTACGCACGCCCACTCCGCCGCGGAACTGGCCTGGGCCACCGGAATCGACCGCGATCTGGTGCTCGGTGGTGACTACGGGGCAGAGCCGTTCCTGTCCTTCCAAGGGCTGGATGGATTCGCCGCAACCGAACACCGCAGAGGTGGCGCCGGTTCCATCTTTGCCATTCCGACCGCCCCAGCCGTTGACCATCCAGTCGTACCACATGAAGATGCCGCCGCCATCTTCGCGGGCGTCACGTCCGCCGACCAAGAGGTACTCGATGTCGGTGCAGCAGGCCATCGCTCGCTCCGGCTGCACCCGAGACCACAGCTCGAAGACGGCGTTGGTGACCTTGCCGTAGGAACCGGAGCAGAAGCCAGTGACGGCAGTAGGCCAGACGGCGTTGACTACAGTGCCTTCGGGCCCGAGGTCGACATCGATGAGGCGGTAAAATCCGGAGTTCAGCGGGATGTCCGGGAAGAACATCTTGGTGCCGGTGACCAGACCGGAGAATGATGATCCGAATGTTCCGTTGAGAAAGGTTCCCACGGCGTCGCCTGCTCCGGACAGGTCGTAGCTGATCCGGTCCCCCGCGATTGTCATCTTCACCTTGACGGGGACCAGGCCCTCCCCTTTGTCCGGGTCGTAGTCGAGATAATCGGTGGTTTCCCAGGTGCCGTCGGGCAGTTCCAGGACACGCTTGCGGGCTAGCCGCTCGACGTAATCCTGGACATCCTGCATGGCAATGAGAACCGTTTCGCGGCCGTACTTCTCGACGAGGCGCAGTAATTCGACCTCGGCCACTCGCGTGGCTTCCATCTGCGCATGTAGATCACCCTCGGCAGCCTCAGGCGCACGGGTGTTCTGCAGAATGAGCTTCGCGACGTCGTTGCGGTAAACACCGCCGGCAGCGATGCGCACCGGTGGGATACGCAGCCCCTCGCCGAAGTGCTCTTTGGCGGTGACGTCGAATGAGCCCGGCACCCGGCCGCCGATATCTGCCCAGTGGCCATTGGACTGTGAAAACCCGATCAATTCTTCGTCTGCGAAGATGGGCCGCACGATCCGGACATCGGAGAAGTGGGTACCGCCCCGATAGGGGTCGTTGATCGCGAAAAGGTCACCGGGGTGGATATCGTCACCGAAGTCCTCGATGACGGCCTTTGCGGTGAAGTGCAGAGTTCCGACGTGCACGGCGATGTCGGAGCTGCCCTGCATCACGGTGTTGCCATCGCGGTCGCACAACGCCGACGAGAAGTCACGGGCGTACATGACGAACGAGTGGCAGGTCCGCAGGATCTGCTCGGCCATCTGGTCGACGATGGAGGTAAACGAGTTCTTGATGACTTCGAGCGTCACCGGGTCGAGCGTGTAGTTGGATTCAGAGGTCAGCGTAGTGGTCATCAGACAGTGATCCTCAAGTTGAGCCAGGCGTCGACCTCTGCAGTGACACCAGGCGGAATGGGTGTTGTGGAGTCAAGCTGTTCGACGATCGCGGGGCCCTCGATCACCGCGCCCGCAGTCAACGTGTCGCGGTCATAAACCGGTGTGTCGACCGCGCCGTTCTGCTCCGCGAACCAGACGGGACGATACGACTGCGGATTTGGCGTCGACGGAACCACTTCGTACTCGGGCAGGTTTGGCTTCGGCACGGTGCCAATCGCCGTGACGTTGAGCCGGTAGACCTCAACGGGTGTGCTGTCCCGTCGGAAGTTGTGTTCGCGAGCATGTTCGAGATGAAACGCTGCGGCGACGTCGTCGAGACTGTCGATCGTCGAGCCGACTGGTACCGCGATGGATCGCCACTGTCCGAGGTAACGCATGTCGATCGTCCGGATCAGCTGCATATCCTCAGCTGCAACGTTCTCGCTGCTGAGCCGCTCGCGCGCCTCCGCCTCGAGGTTCCTGAACTCGGCTTCCACATCCTGCGGCGACACCGTGTCCACCCGGCCGAGGAACATGGTGGACAGATCGTGCTGGATGTCGACCAGCAAGCAACCCAGCGCCGAGGTGATACCCGGATTCGGCGGGACCAGCACTGTCGGGATGGACAACTCGCGGGCCAGATCGACACCGTGCAGCGGTCCGGCACCACCGAAGACGACGAGGGCGAACTCGCGCGGGTCGTAACCGCGGCGGATCGAGATAAGGCGGACGGCGTCAGCCATATTGGCATTGGCGACACGCAGAATTGATTCCGCCGCCTCCTGCACGCTGACTCCTAGCGGTTCCGCAGCATGTTCTCGGATCGCCTCTTCGGCGGCCTCAGCGTCCAGGGTCATCCCGCCGTTGATGAGCTTGCCTCCAAGCCTGCCCAGCACCAAGTTTGCGTCGGTGTTGGTGGGCTTAGTACCGCCCTTGCCGTACGCTGCCGGGCCCGGTGTCGCACCCGCCGAATGCGGTCCGTTACGCAGTGCTCCAGCCTCATCGAACCACGCGAGCGATCCACCGCCTGCACCGATGGTCAACACCTCGATGCTGGGTAGGCAGATCGGGTATCCGTACTCCACCTGCCACTCTTTGGTGGTCCGCAGCACCCCGTCAACGACGAGCGAGATGTCGGTGCTGGTGCCGCCCATGTCCAGGCCGATGGCGTTGGGATGTCCGCTGAGCGTGGCAATGTGACGATTGGCGATGGCACCGGCGGCGATTCCCGACGCAGCGAGCCGTACCCCCAGCTTCTCCACTGTCTTCGGCGTCATGACACCACCACCGGAATGCAGGATCAGCAAATCCGCTTCGTAGCCACCCTCTTTCAGGTCGCTTCCGAGGCGGTTGACATACCCGCTGACCAGGGGCGCCAGCACGGCATTGGCGACGGTGGTCGAGAACCGCTCATGTTCGAAGATCTCCGGCAGCACATCGCTGGAGGTAGTGACCCGCACGTCCGGCAGTTCTTCGGCCAGAATCTCAGCCATACGCCGTTCGTTGGCCGGGTTCGCGTAGGCGTTGATGAAGCAGACCGCGACCGTCGTAACACCCTTGCGCCGCACGACGTCCGCGACGCGCCTCGCCGCGTCCTCGTCTAGCGGCTCAAGCACCTGTCCGGCGTAGTCGACACGCTCACCCACTTCGAGACGGTCCCGACGCCGGATATACGGCGGCGCAACGTCTTTGTACGCGTCCCAGAGGTCTTCCTTGTTACCGCGGCGGATCTCGATGATGTCGCGGAAGCCTTTTGTTGTGATCATCACCGCACGCGGCAGCCGCCGCGTGATCAGCGCGTTCGTAGCGACAGTGGTGCCGTGGCTGAACAAGGCCACATCGTGAAGATCCACCCCCGCTTTAGCCACCCCGGCGAGCACAGCCTCGATGGGATCCACCGACGACGGAACCTTCTCGACTTGCTTGTGACCGGTTTCATCGTCGAACACGCAGATGTCGGTAAACGTCCCGCCGACATCAACGGCTACCCGAACTCGCCTCGCACTCATGTGCAGGTACTTCCTTCCTGTAGGTGCGACGGAACCAAGAGGACGTGTGAATGGGGCAGAAGCAGCACTAGGCGACTGTGCGGTCCACTTTCACGTCAAGCCTGCGCTCCGCGGGTCCCGTTGGGACTCGCGGAGCGCTTCCTTGGCTCACATCGTCGTGTACCAGTCAATTAGGGGACTGCGGCGAACCGCTTCGGATTCCTCCGTTTGGCCCCGGACAGACCTGATTGGTATGCCCAGCTAATCCCAGTTGGCGCCGAAGTTCAACGGTCCATTACCGATAATTGGATTCACTTTGCGACCAGTACACAGCATTGGCCGGTATTTACATTTTATTTACATGTCAGTATCAGCTCGGGTCCAGCGTTTCTCCGTATGTATGTGCTGGTCATAGTGGTGCCGAGTAGCGTTCGCTACTTGTCGAGGGAGGTAGGCTTTAGCCTCCCTAGAATTCCTAGAACGGGTCATCTCCGCGCCAAAGTTGATTGGCTGTCCATGGCCAACACCGAATGTCACGGAAATTGGCTACCTTGTTGAGGTTGAGTTCGGCCGGACGAGCGGAAGCGACGGACCCCGGAGCGACACTCCAACGCGCCACCCTGGAAGGCCAGACTGTGGGTCCCGAATCGCGGAAGACCACTCAATGCGGCTTCGACCCCGCGATGTCGAACAGACCGGTGCCCGCAACGATGAACTGGCCACACTCGGGCGCCCAGCATTTCGTCTAGTGCGTCCCGTCGCCGCCAGCAGCGTAGATGTCCACCGCGACTGCGGTCTCTCAGTCGGACAGCGACGAAACAGGCAAGGTCACGGCCGGACCACCTCGTCGACCGGGTATACGCAACCTTCGGGACACCGGACCTGATTGATGGCGAAGGTGTGGACGTAGGTCCAGGCGGCACGGATCGCACCGGGCATCGGAAGGACCGACAGACTGCACCGCACCGCACGCACGTGCGGGCTGACGATCCCCGCCCTGCACCCCTGGCGCGACGGCTGGCTCCGCCGGACCGGCATCCTCAACCTCGCCCTGGATACTCCCTGACGCCCGTTCGGCCTGATCGGACCCGGTGGGTGGAGACGGCATCCAGAGCCGTACATCTCGGCCAGGACGAGATCCTGCTCGCTACAAAGTCCCAGGTCCGCCCCACATACCCGGATCAGGGTCGAACCGGACCTCACTGACATCGAACGGGAAAACCCACTGACACGGATGGGAAAACGCCAGCTCACCGCACTGACATCCCAATGGGAAGTCTCACCTACAACCGGCGGCTGGTGGGGCCTTGTCCAGGACGCCGCTCCGTGTCACTCATGGTTTGTGCGCACTCGGTCACGATAATTTCAGTTATCGCCGCTACCCGGAAAAGGCCACGTCAGCGTGTTTTTGCTCTGCAGAGTGTCGGTTTGTGGCGAGCCTCGGTGACGATGCTGACGAAATCGGCGATGCCCCCGCACCAAAACAGGGCTGTTTGCAGCGTTGACGATCCGAGACCGTGAGTGCCCTCGACGGACCGGCTCCGGCGTCGTCGAACTCGGGCCGGGCGCAGGGTCGGGTGCAGTTCAGCGCTCCTGTGGCGCTTCATGAGGCAGTGAACGAGACCGGTTACCGTCTGTCGGTATGGGGACCACCTTCCACGGGCCGAGTCCGTGGCCACACATCACCCGCGCCATCCGCACCCGCGGCGCCCGGTACGCCGCGATCGGCTACCTCGGACAGGACGCACCCGCCCTGCTCCCGCTACGCACCGGAGACCTGTTGGTCGTCAACGCCTCCAAGGCCGCTATCCGGGCGCACGCCACCTCCCCCGCCGCCCTCGCCTACTACCTGAACAAGGGGGTACGGGTGCTGTCGTCACCGACCCTGCACGCCAAGGTGATCGCGACCAACACCCGGACGGTGATCGGGTCGGCAAACGCATCGGAAAACTCCACCCTCGCCGACGACGCGGTGGTCATCACCGACGACCCCGAAATCATCGCCTCCGTCCGGAAGTTCATCGACAGCCTCGACGAGATCACCGAGGTCGATCAGGTGTTCCTCGACGACGCGATCCTCGAGTGGGAGATCGGCCGCGCTGTCCCACTGCCCGGGGTCACCGGCCGCGTCCGCACCGAGACAGACTTCCTGCACACACCGGTGACCCGGATGTTCGTCAAACACGCCGTCGACTACGAACCCACCCGCACCGAACAACAGGTCCTCGACCACCAGCCGGGCCGGCACCACAGCCGCGGCGGCCCGGCGGCGAAGTACCAGCTCGAATCCCTTCGCCTCGACAAGCCCAGCGGGGCGAAGCGGGGCGACGTGATCATCTTCGTCTCCGCCGACGACGAATGGATTCACGCGCCGGCTGCCGTGGTGTCCGACCCGATGAAGATCCCGCGGTCCGGTGGAGCGGTTCTGTACTTCATCCGCCTGCGCACCGGCATGTCACCGCTCCCCCTCCCAAGCGCCGAGAAGGCACTGACCGACCTCGGGCACCCTGGCTCACGGCTGCGGACCGACCACGTCGTCCGCTCCCCCAGCCTCCGGTCCGCGTTGCTGGGACTGTGGAACCTCTGACTATGCGCGGCACTTCAGGCGCGGGGAGTCAGCTGCACAGCAACCGCTGTATCGGCAGGCAGGAACGGTCGGGTGCACGCGCCTCCCGCTACCGCATGCTATCGAGCGGGCGATGAGCGTCGTCAGTGCGGCATCGGTGCATTCGATCACCCGGGCGTGGCCGAGGTCGGTCAGCTGGGTGGTTCGGCGGATGACATCGGTGACGAGGGTTGTCAGCGCGCCGGGCAACTCGCGGCTGGTCCGCCGGGCGAGAAAGGCGGTGAGGTCCTCGAGGCTGCGGCCGGTATCGATCGCCGTCAACAGGCTCGCGGCGGAGAGGGTCCAGACCCGGTCCGCGGTCTGCTCGGCGTAGCCGGACAGCAGCAGCCGATCCCCGGGGGACAGGGTTCCGGTGGCGACGACGTCGAGGTTGGGCAGGACCTCGAGCACCGCGGTCGTCTTGGCGTCGCCGGTGGCGGGTGGTGGGTGTCGGTCAGGCCCAGGGTGTAGCAGCCCAGGGCGGTGAGCCGGATCGCCTGCAGTCCGTCGTACCTGCTCAGCGCGTCCAGATCGTCGCCGCCCCAGTTGTCGTGGAAATCCTCCCGGGCGCCGGTGGGGTGGAGGTAGTCGAGGTCGAGCAGCCCCAGCGTGCCGGCGTACTCGAACAGCACCGCCATCGTGTAGCGGCCCTCGAGGATCTCCCACCGGTGGTGGCCGTCGTAGCCCAGACTGCCGTAGCGGGAGTCGACGAGATAGAGCTTCCACAGTGCCCTCTCGCTGCGGGCAATATTGGGGCTCAACCGTTTCCGCCGCATGGTCGTGAACAGGGCATCCACGCCGATCCACCCGCCGGGTGGGCAGCCGGCCAATGCCTGCGCGACCGTCTGTCGGCGAGTGGTGGCCGAGGTGAGGACATTGCGTGCGCGTTGGCCCTTGATTGTCTCGAGTCGGCTGAACTCGTCGATCACCGCATGGGTGAGCCAGCGCCGCCACAGCTGCCCGATGACCTCGGCCGGCGGCCGGCGCAGGGCGCTCCGACCCTTGGCGGTCAGCGTCAGGCGCCCGTCCCCGATCGTGGCGAGCCCACCGGCCTGGATGATCAGCGGCCACGCGAACGACGCGATCGGGTCGTGGGCGTAGAAGTCGCCGTGCGCGAGCTGAGAGCCCACGGCGCCGACCGTCGCCGCGGAGGGGCGGCGGGTCTTTTCGCTGCACCGCAGTTCGCCCGCCGCGCGCAGCTGCAGCACCGTGTGCAGGTTCAGTACGGCCTCCTGCTCGGTCTCCCGTATCCGGTGCTCCCCGATCGCGCTCAGAGGTCCGGTGTCGCCGGTGTTCACACTCATGCCCTCACCTACCGCAGCCAGTGCCGGTATGCCTCGATCCACTCCGCACCGGCGGGCGGAGGCGTCGGCAACGGCAGATCGAGGAGGGGGATGCGCTGTCGCGACCGGCCACGGGCGCAGATCACCACGATGTGTTCGTCAGCGGTCAGGTCGATGCCCGACACGGTGACCTCGGTCCCCAACACCGATGTCTGAAACGGCAGGTCGAGATGCTCGTCGAGCATGGTGTAGAAACCCGTGACGCATTCGCTGTCGTTGTAGCAGTCGACGGTGGCCTCGGCGACCAGGGCCTCGAGCGCCGCACGATTCGGTGGTGTCACGGGCCGAGGATAGCCGGAGGTCCACTCGGTCCGGTCCGCACCCGAGGCCACTGCGCCGACTGATGGCGCGGTTGGCTCGCGCCGGCTCCGACCGGGTCCTCAGGATGGCGATCGACGGTGCCGTTGACGTTTTTGCCGGCAGAGCCTGATTTCGCCGATTGGTCGACCACCTGGAGCATCCGGGAGTGCTGCGCGGCCGGACGAGGTGCTGAGCGCATCGCCCGCCGGAGCCGTACCCACTGCTTTCAGGTAACGGGCTGCCGGTGCCACTCGAACCGTCGACCAACGTGCGTGATGTGATTCGGTCGACGGTGCCGGCGATTGACGGCCCCGCCGGCACGCAATGGAGGACCGAGATGACCGAAGTCGACCACATCGACGTGGTCGGGGCGCAGTCCGTGCTCGAGGTGGCCGAAGTGGTCGCCGCGGTGCTCGGGGCCCGGATGGAGATGGGCGGCGAACCCGGCCGCATCGTGGTCACCGCAGCACCCGATCCCGATCTTCGGGTTGTCATCGGGCTGGCGATCAACGACCGCGGGCTGCCCGAAAGGTGGACCCGGCGAATCACGATCACCCATCGTAGGAGCGACGAACGCCGCCGCTGGGCACAGCACCTCCACCGCGCCCTCACCGAACGCCGCGACTGGTCACTCACCGCGATCCCCGGCGGCCCACCGAAACCACACCCCCCACCCTCATCGAACACCCGGGGAACATGACCCGCTCCGCGGAAGACACCTGCAGGAACCCGGACACCGCCACCTCGCGCACGCGGGGGGAGCGAGCAAGGCCGGGTGCAGGGCGGCCCACTGACCGGCGGGGCATCGGGCGCTTCGGCGTGACGAACGCCCGACCACCAATCTCGGCCGCGATACCATCTCGCCATGGGATCGAAGCGGAGTCGGAATCCGGGCCAGAAGCGGGCGGCCAAACAGCAGGCACGCCAACGCAGGAACCGCTCCACAGTCGTGCCGCTGTTCCCCACTTCCGCCGTGGACCCCACGCTCATCGACAACTTCGTTCAGTGGCTGCGCACGGGCGATCTCATCGAGGACGCGGAACTCTTCGCGCACCTCCTGGAGTCGGCACTGGCGAACCTCGCACACGCCCGCCCGGGTTTCCGCGCCACCGGCTGGCTCCCCGAGGACGCGCATACCCTGCTCGATGCCGCGGACGAACTCGCCGCCGAACCTTCCGAGGACATCGATGACGTCGCCGTGACGATCGTCGCCTCGGCACTGACGTTCCTCAACTTTCTCGACGAGAATCGGCTGTGGACCGGCACCGAGGAGAACCTCACCCATTGCATCGAGGACCTCCTCCATTTCGTCGAGCCACAACCACCCGTCCTCCTTCCGGACGACATCGCACTTCCCGCCGTGGACGAGGGAGACGAACTTCGCGCACTCACCGCACTTCCGGTGATCACGACCCTCGCCGCACTCGTCGACTGGGTCGGCGCGGGTGCGGCCGTCACCTCGACCAGGGTGCCCAAACCCGCCTCGGTTCCCGGTCTCGCTCACGCGTTGGGTATCGATCTCGAATCCGACTCGGAGGGGTTTGCGCGCGCGAGGCGTCTCCGCTCGATGCGCGACGTCCCCGAAATGCTGGAGTATTGGGAGACCGCGGAGGAGGTCGGTCTCATCACCGTCAACTCCACGCGGGCGGTCCGCGGACCAAATGCGGACCTAATTTCCGACCGCACGACTCGGGCGCTGCCCGTGATTCGCGCAGCTGTCACCGAATACGTCCGCAGCCACCTCGTATCGACGCAACGTCACCCGCTCGACCCCACCCCACTGACCGACATCATTGTGACCCAGGTGATCTTGGCGGGGATGACACCGGAGCCGTCGGTCGCCACCCCGGACGACGCGGCGTTCGCCGACGAGCAATCGTTCATGGAGTCCTTCATCTACGACCGATTGGACACGCTGGTGAAACACGGGTGGCTCACCAAGGGGGACGCATACCGGGTTCCGGCCGCGCTGCGGCCCGCCGTCCTTCGTGCCGTCCAACTGGCGAGTTCCGAAACCGAGTACGCACCACCCGACAGGGTGGATTCGCACATTACGTTGCGGATCTCATTGGAAGGCACCCACATTCCCGTCTGGCGCCGCATTCGACTCGATGCCGCACTACCGCTCGCCGCGCTCCATGACGTCATCCAGTCAGCGTTCGGGTGGGAAGACTGCCATCTCCATGAGTTCTCCGCCGGGCCCGCGTCCTCGGGTGGCCCCGTATTCATCCCCGCCGAAGACATCGCGCACCGCGCCCTCGTCGGCCCCGCCGTCGCGGAGGAAGAGGTCCTTCTCGGCTCGTTGCTCACCTCGGTCGGCGACCAACTCACCTACCGGTACGACTTCGGTGACGACTGGACCCATCACATCGTCGTCGAATCGGTCGGCGACTCCGACCCCGACTCCCCTGCCGCCCTCTGCCTCGACGGACGCAGTATGGCGCCATGCGAAGATTCCGGCGGGCCGTGGGGCTGGGCGAACAAAATCGAAACCAGCGCCGATCCGCATCACCAGGAACACTTGGAGATCCGGGAGTGGCTGGGCCTGCGCCCCGATCAGCAACTCGACCCGACGTCGTTCGATCGAGACCGGATCAACGAGGCCTTCGAGGCGTTGTTCGGGTAGCAAGCGGGTGGCGGGTGTCGGCGCTGCACGCGGACGCCGACTCAGACACAGTTTTCGGGAACGCACTGGGTGAAGCCTCCTGCGGAGCAACCGGACGGCCTGCTTCTGCCCCTGACTCAGGACCGGCTTCGTCCCCAGACCGTCGGCACGACCGAGATCGTGAGGTCCACCGACGCCCCACCCGCGATGGGGGTCAATCGGTACGCCCCTCCCGACACGTCTGCTTCCCGCTCCCGGGGAGCGGCCACGGCATCTGCTCGTTCCCGATCCACTCGTGCTCGGCCAACCGAACGTCGGAGACGCCGAGAACGGCGAGCGTCATCCGCACGGTGCGCCCGTCGTCGAACCGGGACCCCGCGACCAGCTTCCCGTGCACCACCGACCAGTGAAGGCGTTCGACCTCCACCCGCGCGGCCATGGCCTGTTCCAGGGTCGCCTCGATCCCGAAACTCCCCCGAGCTCGAGTTTCAACCTCCGCGTGGCGTGGTAGCGGCCGAATCCGGTGCTGTTCGGCGTGTCGGCGGTGTAGGAGGCTGCCACCACCAGATCATTCTCGAGGTGCCGACCAAAGAACTGACGAGAGGAAAAATTCGATCCGGTACCACCGACATCACGCATCCCCGGATCGAGGCTGAGCAGGCTACAAGTGATAGGCATCGGCGCGGTGTGCGATCGCGGTGACCTCCACCGTGCGGTTTCCCTCGTTGATCAGATACAGCACCCGGTAAGTGCCCCGGCGCGCACTGTAGGCCGGCGCCAGCGGCGGATCCAGGGGTTTGCCCACCCGCCGCGGATTGTCCCGAAGTGGACCCGTGACGAACTCGTACACCGCGGTCGCGACCTTCTCCGGCAACGACGTCGCCAACGCCCGCGCCGCCGACCGGGCCATCACCAACCGATACCGGTCACCGGCCTCGCTCACTCCCCAACCGACCGACCGCCGCGCATCAACCGCGCCAGCTCGGCGGCATCGACGACATCCCCACCCTCGACCTCGGCCCGGCCGGCGAGATGCGCCGCCAGCAGATCGGTATCCGACAACACCGCGATCGTCTCCCGCAACGCGTCGTAATCATCGGCACCGAGGAGGACCGCCGCGCGGTGCCCGTTGCGGGTGATCTCGAACCGTTCATGGGTGTGCTCGGCCTCGTCGACCAGCCGCGACAACTGCGCTCGGGCGTCGGCAACAGGAAGAGTCGTCATGTACATAATTATAGCCTAATTAGCGTGCCTACACCTTCCCGGTCACGATCGCGACGACAGAACACCCGGCGGTCCGGGTTCAGAAGGCGATGCGACTGTTGCCCCCGAGTGTGCCGATCATTGCGTCACCGACTATGCCGACGCTGATCCCATCGTTCGTCGGCGCGGTGACGACGTCGTCGGCACGATGACGGCAACCACGTCGGTTGATTGCTGACGCTCGGCACGGTGACGGACGTGTCGGAACCGTCCGCGCCGGGGCCGGCGTCGGTCCCCACACCCGCACCGACCCGACCAGTGGCGGATTTGTTCAGCCGGCGCAGTCGCGACAGATCATCTGCCCGCCGGTATTCCTGATCGCGCCGAAACGGTGTCGTCGAGCAGGGCATCGAGAAGGTCTGCTGCCGCAGCGGATTTCGCCGACGTTTTCGTGTTTCCGCGGCCGGTGGCGGCGCAGCCGAGGTAGCGGACCTCGCAGGTGAACACCGGGGCGTGGGGTGGTCCGTCGACGGTCACCGCCCACTGCGGGGGCGGGTGACCGTGGTGTTGGGCGTGGCTGAGCACCCAGGCGATCGGGTTCTTGCGGGCCCGCGCCCGTTTCTTCGCCACCGCCTCGGATGCCCGCGGGGCGTTCGGCGGCGGTACCGGGCGGTTCCTGCGCCCGGCCGCGACGTCGCCGGGTTCGGTCGAGAGCGCCGTGGTGTCGCCCGGTGCGCCGGACGGTTCCGGGTCTGTCAGCGGGGAGTCGGTGTCGGGGTGGCTCTCCCCCGCCGCGACCGCCCGGGCCCAACCCCAGGCCGCGTCCTGCTCGGCGCGTTTCTTACTGCCCGCGGTGGCCCACGGCCCGCACACCGCCCCGGACCGCAGCCGGGCCGCGAACACCGGTGTGTGCGAGGGCCCCCGGTGATCGCCGTCGATCTCAGGTCTGGGCAGGTCGGGATGGGCTTGAAGCCACATCGACACCACACTCGGCCCGAACTCCGGATGCGCCCGTGACGCCCAGTCGAAGACCTCATGGCGGATCGGCGCCCACGCCTCCCCGGCTTCGAGCAAGGTCACGATGGTGGTCACCGTCACCTCGTCGGCCCGCATCCGGCGGTGCAGCTCGCCGACCACCTCATCGATCGGGTCCCGTGCCGCCGCGGCCGCCAGCACTTTCGCCCACCGCTTCGCGTCGAGCTGCTCGAGTTCGCCGGCGGCGACGACCTGCGCGGTCACCCGCCGGTCGCGGGCCTCGAAGTGCGCCGCCTTCTCGTCCCGGTCCGCGGCGACGCGCCGGTTGATATCGGCGGCGAGGTTGCCGAGTTGCTCGCTCGTGTACGGCGCGGGCGCGGCGTCGAGGTGAGCGAAGATCACCCGCTGGGTGATCAGGTCCGACACCCTGCGCAGCGGCGACGTCGCATGCGTGTACGCCGCCAACCGAAGCCCGTGATGGCCGTGCACCGTCGGGGCATAGGTAGCAGCACGATACGCGGACTGCAGCCGGGAGCGGAGCTTGTCCAACAGCACCGGGTCGGTCATCGCCACCGCCACCTCCGCGGCCAGATCCTCGCCGGTGCCCGCGGTCAGCGCGCTGCGGTGGTTCCGGAACAGAACCGGCAGATCCTCCCCCGCGCACCACAGGGCGATCGCCTCGTTGGCGGCGATCATCAGCTCCTGCACGATCACATATCCGACGGTGCGCTGCGCCGGCGGTATCGAGGCCAGGCCGCCCTCCTCGGTGCTGACCCAACCGTGGGTGAGGTCGTAGAGGGCGAACGCCCCGGAGCGGCGCCGGGTGGCCAGCAGCACCTGGGCGGCCCGGTGCGCCGCCCGCACCGCCGCGTGCAGCGGATCCGTCTCGGCGGCGAGGATGCGGGCGATCTCGGCGTGGTCGGCCGGAACGCAGCGGCCCGCCGGCACCCACCCGCGGTCCACTACCACGTCGGAGATCGTGCCGTCGGCGGACAAGTCCGCGCGCATCCGCAGCGTGGAGCGGTCCGTCTTCTTGGTCAGGGTCGCCGCCCGTTCGGTGTCGCGGCCGAGCATCGGCACCGTCCGGGCGGCCAGGTACTTCGATTCGCGACGCAGGAACGCCGTCGCATCGGCATCCGAGCCGAGGGCCACGACGTCCGCGACCCCGGCGATGTGCACCTCCATCCGCCACCCGACACCGTCAGCAACCTCGGTGACCGCGAATGCGTCATCGCGGTCGAGAGCACCGGACCGATCCACCATCAACAACGGCCGAGGCCGATCACTCTCAGTCAACGCAGCACCTCACTTCATCCCCGCCACCGGCCCGGCACCCGGGGCCGACCATGCCCTTCCCTGTCTACCCGCAGCCACCGACTCGGGCGAGGATGACACCCCGGTTTTCCGACCGAAACCACCGTCACCCCTCCGTCCTGGCATTCGGGGTGACGGGGCGGCAGCGGGTACGTGTGGGGAACCCGGGTTGAGGTGCGAACGCCCCATCGACGAACCCCGGTTGGCCGTGCGCGTTCATCATTTCTGTTGTCCGTTGGGCTGCGTGGGGCGGCCCTGGCTTCTTCGGCGAAAGGGGGTCCGCTCAGCGCCCGGCCCCGGGGTGTCCGGAAATCGCGATGTGCGCCACCGGGAAGTCCTCGTACCGCTGCGTCGTGGTGCTCCAGGCGGTCAGTGTGTTCCCGTGCAGTCTGGCGCTGTGCACCAGGTGCGTGTACCCGTCATGGGTGAGGTGTGCGGGCTGACCGGCCACCAGTTCCCAGATCGCCTCGGGCTGCCCGCGGCCGCGCAGTGCGGCGAAGGACGGGAACTGCCCGGCGGGTTCGGACGGTGCGGCGGCGGCGGTGGCGGTGAGGTGGCGGGCATGCCGGTCGGGATCGGCGGCGGGGACCCCAATGACGTCGAGGTCGAGGTCGGGGCCGTCGACGTCGGCGGGGCCGGTGTGCGGCGGCGCCGAGATCAGCACGCTGCCGTCCACCTCACGCACCACCGGCGCATAGCCGGCCGCGCGCAGCGCGGACAGCGT
>RRBB01000014.1:0-97206 GCA_006543605.1 Rhodococcus sp. WS4 | reverse complement strand
GGGAGGTGTGGATCCATGCCGTCGACCTCGGCAACGGTGGCCGGTTCGGCGACTTCCCCGACGTCGTCCTCGACTCGCTGCTCACCGACATCGTCGGGATGTGGCAGAAGAAGGACCTCGGCGCCGGGTTGGTGCTCGAGGTCGACGGCTGCGCTCCCATTGCGGTGCAACCGGATTCGCAGGTCTCCGAGAAGATCGGCGGGTCCCTCGCGTCCCTCGTTCGGTGGGCCGCGGGGCGCGGCGCGGTCGGGGTGAGTGCGGGCGGGGAGGTTCCGGAGCCCCCGCGCTGGTTGTGAGTCAGTACGACGCCCGGCCGCCGCTGGCGTCGTAGACGGCCCCGGTGGAGAAGCTGAGCGCCGTCGACGACAGCCACGCGACGAGTTCGGCGATCTCCTCCGGCCGCCCCATCCGGGCCATCGGGGTGAGACTCTGCGAGCGGGCAAGGATCGCGGGGTCGGTGCCGGCGTTCATCGGGCTCTCCACCGCGGCCGGGGCCACCACATTGGCCAGGACGCCGGTGGTCGCGACCTCCTTGCCGAGCGATTTCGTCAGGGCGATGACGGCAGCCTTGGACGCGGAGTACGCACTCTGGCCGGGGTTGCCGTCCTTCGCCGCGATGCTCGCCAGGTTCACGACCCGTCCCCAGCCGGCCTCGACCATGCCCGGCACGAAGGCGCGGCACAGGAGGAATGTCCCGTCGACGTTGATGCGGAACGTGCGCCGCCACTCCTCGAGGCCGACGTCGACGAGTGGCGCCGACGGCCCCACGACACCGGCGCTGTTGACGAGGACGTCGACCCGGCCCAGCCGGGTGCGGAGACTGTCGACGGAGTCGGGGTCGGTGACGTCCAGGCGCTCGCCGGCACCCGCCGCGATGTCGGCGGTGACGACTCGGACGCCGTCGTCGGACAGTCGCTTCGCGCAGGCCGCGCCGATTCCACTCGCGCCGCCGGTGACGAGGGCTGTCGCGCCGTCGGGGTAGGTGAGCATTATGAAGTCTCCTCGAGCGCTGAGTGCGCAGTAGTCTTACTCTATGTGCGAAATCGGCATGATGATTTCGGCACTGTGTATGAATCTGGATATATGACGTGAGCGACAAACGTCAAGTCGTCGAGGAGGATTCGTGGAGATCCGCTGGATCCAGGCGTTCGTCGCCGTCGCCGAGGAACTGCATTTCGGCCGGGCCGCGGCTCGGCTTCAGATGGCCCAGTCGCCACTGAGCCAGACCGTGCGCAAACTCGAGAAAGATCTCGGGGTGCCGCTGTTCGAGCGCAGCACCCGCAGCGTCGCCCTCACTGCGGGAGGCCACGCCTTCCTGCCGCACGCCTACCGCATCCTCGAGAGTGTCGACACCGCCCGGCAGGCCACCCGTGCCTCGGCCGGCGGTGTCTACGGCCGCATCAGGATCGGTTTCACCGGCGTGCTGAATCACCTGTCGCTGCCACCGCTCACCAGGGCGCTGCGGCAGCGCTACCCCGACATCGAACTCACTCTCGTCGGCCGCATCATGACCCGCGACGCGGTGACCCAATTGGACAGCGGCGCGCTCGATCTCGCCTTCGTCGGACTACCGGTCGAGACGGCGTCGGTGTCGACGCGGCTGATCCGCCGCGAGGCGTTCGGCGCCGTGCTGCCGTCCGACCACCGACTCGCCGGCGAGAAGCAGATCGACCTGCGCGACCTTGCCGAAGATGGCTTCGTCACCACCCCACTGTCCGCCGGTTCCGCGCTGCAGGAGGTCGCGATGCGGGCGTGCGTCGACGCCGGCTTCCGGCCGCGGGTGGTCCAGGAGATCACCGATCCGTACATGATCCTGATGCTCGTCGCGACGGGTGTCGGCGTGGCGCTCATGACCTCGGGAATCGCCGCGATCACACCTCCGGGGACGGTGTTCGTGCCGCTCACCGGTGAGCCGATCTACATGAACCACGGACTCGCCTGGTCGCCCCGCCGGGTGTCCGACGCGCTCGCCGTGGCACTGCGGGTGTCGGAGGAAATCCTCCCCACCCCCGAGTGAGACGTTTTCGGTCTTTATCTGAGACTTTTTTGGTGTTGGACGCGACATAGTCGACCGTGACACGCTCGTCACGGTCCGGATCTTCGTGTGAGGTGAATCACCCCCGAAGAAAGCCTCGCGGCGTCCCGGATCCCTGGGACGAAAGGAACACCATGGCAAGCACGTCTACTCGCGACACCGGGGGACATCCGAACGAGAACGCCCGCCGGGCCGCCGTCTCGGGATTCCTCGGCAGCACGCTGGAGTATTACGACTTCTTCATCTACGGATCGGCGGCGGCGCTCGTCTTTCCCCGGATCTTCTTCCCGGGCGGCGGAGCCACGGCGACGTTGCTGTCGATCGGCACGCTGGGTGTCGCCTACATCGCCCGTCCGCTCGGCGCAGTCCTGTGGGGGCATCTCGGCGATCGCTACGGCCGCAAGAACTCGCTCCTCGCCTGCCTGCTGCTCATGGGTATCGCGACCGTCGTCGTCGGCTGTCTGCCGACCTATGAGCAGATCGGCATCGCCGCGCCCATCATTCTGGTGCTCCTGCGACTGTTGCAGGGACTGTCCGCGGGCGGAGAGTCGCCCGGATCTTCCGCTCTGACGCTCGAGCACGCCCCGGACCGCCGCCGTTCGTTCTTCACATCGTTCACCATGAGCGGCATCATGTTCGGCATCGTCATCTCGAGTCTGGTGTTCATCCCCGTGGCGGCCCTGCCGGACGATGCGCTCTACTCGTGGGGCTGGCGGGTGCCGTTCCTGCTCAGCATCGTCGTGACGGGAGTTGCAGTCTGGCTCCGGCGCAAGCTAGACGAGCCGGAAGTCTTCGAAGAGCTGAAGGAGCAGGACGACACGGCCGGAATCCCCGTCGTCGAGATGTTCCGTTCGCACTGGCGCACCGTGATCCGCATCAGCCTCAGCGCGACCTTCGCGATGATCAACACCATCATCAACGTCTTCGCCCTCGCGTACGCCGTGCAGGTCGCCGGATTCGAACGGTCCACGATGCTGTGGGCCATCGCGACCGCCAACTTCGTCGCGGTGCTCACTCAGCCGCTGTTCGGCATGCTCGCCGACCGGATCGGCCGCAAGCCGGTGTTCGTGACGGGCGCCGTCGGGGCCGGGGGTATCGTGTTCGTGTTCTTCCACGCCATCGGAACCGGAAGCGCGCCCATGGTATTCGCGGCCGGCATCGTCCTGATCGGCCTGTTCTACGCAATGCCGAACGGCGTGTACCCGGCGTACTTCCCCGAGCAGTTCCCCGCGAAGGTCCGATACACGGGTATGGCCGTGAGTCTCATGCTGGGACTTCTGGTCGCCGGCTTCACCCCGGCCATCGCGCAGTGGCTGTCGGCGGGAGACACCGCCAACTGGACCCCGGTCGCGTGGATGTGCCTGGGCTTCGCTCTGCTGTCGTCGGCTGCCGCACTCACCGGTCCGGAGACGTATCGCACGCCCACCGATCAGCTCGGCGAGCCCAGCACCGCAACGGTCGCCGCGCGGCCCGAGGCGCTCGTCCGCAACGACGCCTGACCGGACCGAACCACGCAGGAGAATCTTCATGGGCCCCGAATCCAGCCGTCACCGCATCGGACTCGTCGGGGCAGGGATCGCCACGTCCCTGTCGCCGGCGCTGCACGCACACGAAGCGGACGCTCTCGGCCTCACCGGCTACCGCTACGAACTGATCGACCTCGACGCGTCGGGGGTTCCGGCCGGGAGCGCCGGTACGGTCCTGCGCGACGCCGTCGCCGTCGGGTACACCGGCCTCAACGTCACGCACCCGTGCAAGCAGATCGTCGTGGACGCCCTCGACGAATTGTCGGCCGACGCGCGCCTCCTCGGCGCCGTCAACACGGTCGTCGTCCGCGACGGCCGGCTGATCGGCCACAACACCGACCACAGCGGATTCCTCGCCGCCCTGCGACGCGGACTGCCCGACGCGACGCTGGGCCGGGTCGTCCTGGCCGGTGCCGGTGGGGCCGGTTCGGCGGTCGCCTACGCGCTCGCCGCGGCCGGCGTGCGGGACCTGCGGGTCGCCGACGCCGACCCCGCCCGCGCCGCCGACGTGTGCTCCCGGGTCGCCGCGGCGTTCCCGTCGACCCGGGCCACACCGATCCCGATCGCCGCGATCCCCGACGATCTGCGGTCCTGCGACGGCGTCGTCAACGCCTCACCCGTCGGCATGGTCGGTCACCCCGGAACCCCGTTCGACACCGGCGCGCTGCACCCCGGCCTGTGGGTCGCGGACATCGTGTACCGCCCGCTGCACACCGAACTGCTCTCGGCCGCAACCGCCCTCGGCTGTTCGGTGCTCGACGGCGGACAGATGCTCGTCGCGCAGGCCGCCGACACGTTCGCCCTCGTCACCGGGGTACGGCCCGATCCCGAACGCATGCGACGCCACCTCGGTGAACTCCTCGCCGACCAGGGTGTCCCGACCCTTCTCGAGGAGTCCCGATGACCGCACCACTGCCGTTCGCCGCACCACTCGACCTCGGCGGCGTGCGACTACGCAACCGCTTTGTGTCGGCGCCGATGGAACGCAACTACTGCGACGTCGACGGCACGATGACCGACGACTACATCGCGTATCTCGAGCGACGCGCCGCGGGCGGGGCCGCTCTCGTGTTCACCGAGGCCAGTTACGTCCGCGCCGACGGCAAGGGCCGCATCCGGCAGATGGGCGTCGACGTCGACGAACGCATCCCCGGCATCGCGAAGATGGCCGCCGCGATCCATGCGCACGGTGCGCTCGTGGGCGTCGAACTCAACCACGGCGGCCGCACCGCGCAGGGCGCCGTGAGCGGCTTCGTCCCCGTCGCACCGACACCCATCCCGTGCGCGGTGGTCGGCGGCGAGATGCCTGAGCAACTCGAGAGCGACGACATCGAGCACATCATCGAGTGCTTCGGTGAGGCGGCCGTCCGCTGCCAGAAGGCCGGTGTCGACGTCCTGTCGCTGCACGGCGGGCACGGCTACCTCATCCACCAATTCCTCTCGCCCGCCTACAATCACCGCGACGACGAGTGGGCGGATCCGACACTGTTCGTAAACCGCATCATCGACACCGTCCGCACGATGGCCCCGGGTATCGCCCTGGGACTGCGGTTCTCGGCATTCGAAGGGATCGACGGCGGTCTCGACGCCGAGACCACCCGGGCGCGCATCGACGCGATCGACACCGGCCGACTCGACTTCCTCGACGTCTCGGCCGGCAACTACGAGTCCGGGCAGTGGATCATCCAGCCGGGCGAGTGGCCCCGCGGCCTCCTGGCGCCCTACGCCGAACAGTACACACGGGACTTCGATCTCCCCGTGGGTGTCGCCGGCCGGATCAACTCCCCGGAGGCCGCGGCGCGGATCATCGAATCCGGGCAGGCCGACTTCGTGAGCATGGCCCGCACATTGCACGCCGACCCCGACTTCCCGAACCGCGCGCTGGACGGCGGCCGGTACCGCCCGTGCATCGCGTGCAACTACTGCATCGACAGCCTTGCCGCAGGACCCGTTCCGTGTTCGGTGAACCCGTGGGTGGGCCGCGAACTCGCGCAGCCGTCGACGCCGGCCGACGTGTCCGTGCATGTCGCGGTCGTCGGCGGCGGCCCTTCGGGGATGGCGGCCGCCCGCGACCTCGCACTGGCCGGCCACCGTGTCGACCTCTACGACGAACGCGAGAGCCTCGGTGGCGATTTCGCGCTGGCGTCGCGGCTGCACGAGTACCCTGAGTACGCGCGGATCGTCGACTGGTATCTCGCCGAACTCACCGACCTCGACGTCACCTGCCACACCGGCACCCGGGTCGACGCCACTGCACTGGCCGCCTCGGACTTCGACGCCATCGTGCTCGCGACGGGCGGGCGCGGACCTGTGGTCGACCTGCCCGGGGCCGAACAGCGCCGGATCCGGGACGTCCGCGACTTCCTCGCCTCCGGTGAGCCTGCGCCCGAGGCGATCACGATCTTCGGCGCAGACCGCGAGGCTGCGGCCGTCGCCGACGACCTGCTGCAGCGCGGCACGACGGTGGTCATGATCGGCCCGCAGGAGACCATCGCCCACGACGTCGGCAGGCGCGGCAAGATCGTGCTGCTCCCGAGGCTCGAGGCCAGCGAGAACCTCACCACCCACCTGTCGTCGATCGTGACGCGGGTCGAGGAGGATCGGGTGGTGATCTCGACCGGCGGCGTGGAACGCACGGTCGACGCACCCGGCGAGTTGCTGATCTCGCACGGCATCGAGCCGCGTTCCGACCTGCTCACCGAACTCCGCTCGCTGGCACCGCGACTTGGTGTCCACACCGTCGGTGATGCCAGTGGCGACGGTGGCTCCATCCACGCCGCGATCGTCACCGCCGTCGACGTCGCCGCGAAGATCACGGCCGCCGCCGCTGCCCGCGAGGCGGTGAGCGCATGATGGTGATCCCGCCCCTCGGTCTCGGCACCTGGCCGTTGACCGGCGCGGACGCCACCCGGGCCGTCCTCGCCGGCGTCGAGGCCGGCTACCGCCTGATCGACACCGCCGCGATCTACGAGAACGAGGACGCCGTCGGCGTCGCGATCAGGGAATGCGGAGTGCCGCGGGACGACCTGTTCGTCACCACGAAACTCCGGGGGAGCGATCATGTCTCGGGCGACATCCGCGGCGCACTCGAACGCAGCCTGGAGCGCCTGGGGCTCGAACGGCTCGACCTGTTCCTCATCCACTGGCCGCTCCCGCGTCTCGATCGGTATGTGGCGGCGTTCGAGGCGATGCTCGCCTGCCGGGACGCCGGGCTCGTCCGGTACGTGGGTGTCTCCAACTTCCTGGAGAAGCACCTGCGCCGCGTCGTCGACGAGACCGGAGAGGCACCGGCCGTCAACCAGATTCAGATGGACCCGACCCTCGCCCGGCTGCCCGTCCGGCGCGTCAACGACGAACTGGGGGTGTTCACCCAGTCGTGGAGCCCGCTGGGACGCGGCGAGGTCCTGGGTGCCCCGGTCGTCGTCGACACCGCACGGCGCCTCGACTGCACACCCGCGCAGGTGATCCTGGCGTGGCATCGCGCGCAGGGCGTGGTGCCGGTGGCCCGGTCCGCGAATCCTGCCCGCCAGGCCGAGAATCTGGCCGCCCTCGACGTGCGGCTCACCGCCGAGGACGTGGCCGCACTGAACCGTCTCGACCGTGGCGAGTCCGCCGCCCGGGACGTCGACACCGAGGAGCATTTCTGATGGCACTACGAATCGGCATCGTCGGCTGCGGCAAGATCGCCGGCAACCACGCACAGGCACTGCAGCAGGTGCCCGGCGTCGAGGTGGTCGGGTGCTGCGACCCCGACCTGGAGCGGGCCCGCGCGTTCGCGGCGGCGCACGGCATCGCGCGGGCCGTCGGCTCGGTCGCGGAGCTGCTCGCACTCGGTCTCGACGCGTGCACCGTCTGCACCCCGCATCCCGTCCACGAAGAGGTGGTCGTCGCGGCGGCCGAGGCCGGCATCCACGTGCTGTGCGAGAAGCCGATCGCCGTCGACGTCGCCGCGGCCGACCGGATGATCGAGGCCGCCGACCGCGCCGGCGTCACGTTCGGAGTGCTGTTCCAGCGCCGGTTCTGGCCCGCCGCCCGGCGGATCAAGACCGCGATCGACGATGGCCGCCTCGGGGTCCCGGTGCTCGGCGAGGCCTCGGTCATCCTGCACCGCCCGTCGACGTACTACTCCGCCGACGCGTGGCGCGGCCGGTGGGACACCGACGGCGGCGGCGTCCTCATGACCCAGGCCGTGCACCAGATCGACATGCTGCAGTGGTTCATGGGCGAGGCGGTCTCGGTGAGCGGCTTCATCCGCACCCACACGCACGGCGAGCACATCGAAACCGAGGACAGTGCCTCGGCTGTCGTCTCGTTCGCATCCGGCGGCACGGCCACCGTCACCGCGACCACCGGTGCCAACCACAATCTCGGCAACCGGGTCACCGTGATCGGGCAGACCGGCGCGATCGCCAGCGTCCTCGAATTCCCGGAGGGCCGGGAGGGGGTCAACGAGATCTGGACCGCCCCCGGGGAACTGGAGTTCCGCGCCCCGTGCACTGCCGACGTCCACGCCAACCTCGATGTCGGTGACGTCAACGCCGGACTCGCCGATTTCCACACCCTCCAGGTGCAGGACTTCGCCGACGCCGTCCTCACCGGCCGAGAGCCGGCCGTCACCGGGCGCGACGCCCGCGCCTCCCTCGCGATCGTCGCCGCCGTCTACGAATCGTCCCGCACCGGCCGGGTCGTGAACCTCGCGCCCGCCCCGGCCCTCGCCACCACCAAGGAGAACTGATGACCCCCGACACCACCACCTATGACGTCGTCGTCGTCGGCTCCGGCGCGGGCGGTCTCTCCGCCGCGATCGCGGCGGCTCACGGCGGCGCGTCCGTCCTCGTCGCCGAGAAGGCGGAGACGTGCGGCGGCGCCACGGCGTGGTCCGGCGGCTGGATTTGGACGCCGCGGAACCTGTTCGCGCACGCGGACGGCGTGACCGAGGACCGCTCGCTGCCGCGCACGTACCTCGAGCACCGGCTCGGAGACAACTTCGACGCCGCAAAGGTGGACGCCCTCCTCGACGGCGCCCCCGAGATGGTGGAGTTCTTCGAGAAGCAGACGGCCCTGCAGTTCGTGCCCGGAGCGAAGATCGCCGACATCCACGGCGACACCCCCGGCGCCGGTACCGGTCACCGCTCCGTCGGTCCGGAGCCGGTGAGCCTGCGGAAGCTGGGACCCGACGTCGCGGCTCTCCTGCGTCGCCAACTCTACGAGACGTCGTTCCTCGGGATGGGCATCATGGCCGGTCCCGACCTGCAGGCGTTCCTGCATTCGACGCGCTCGGCGAAGGCGTTCGTGCACTGTGCCCGGCGGGTCTCCACGCACCTGATCGACCTCGCCACCAAGCGGCGCGGCCAGCACCTCGTCAACGGCACCGCGCTCGTCGGCCGGCTGCTGCGGTCGGCGCTGGACGCGGGTGTCGAGATCCGGGTCGGCACGGCGGCCACCGCGCTGACCACCGACTCCGACGGTCGCGTCACGGGTGTCCGGCTGGCGGGTCCCGACGGCGCGTACACCGTGCACGCCCGCCGCGGAGTCGTCCTCGCAACGGGCGGCTTCTCCCACGACCTGGACCGGCGCCGCGAACTCTTCCCCCGGACACCCACGGGGCGCGAGCACTGGACACTCACCCCGTCGACGACCACCGGCGACGGCATCACGCTGGGCGAATCCGTCGGCGGCCGGCTGGACCGCTCGCTCGCGTCACCCGTGGCATACTGCCCCGTCTCGATCATCCGGTACCGCAACGGCAAGGAAGGCGTGTTCCCGCACATCCTCGACCGCGGAAAGCCCGGCGCCATCGGCGTTCTCGCCGACGGGCGTCGCTTCGTCAACGAGGGACTCGGCTACCACGACTACACCCTCGCGATGGTCGAGCAGGTGCCCGACGGCGAGGAGGTCTGCTCCTGGCTGATCGCCGACCAGCGGTACCTGCGGTACTTCCCGCTGGGGATGGCCAAGCCGCTCCCGATCCCCACGTGGCCGTACCTGAAGTCGGGGTACCTGACCCGCGGCCGCACGGTCCGCGAACTCGCCGAGAAGATCGGCGTCGACCCGGACGGCCTGGAGAAGACGGTCGCCGCATTCAACGAGGGCGCCCGCGACGGCGTCGACCCCGAGTTCGATCGTGGCACGACCCCGTTCACCGCCGGCTCCGGAGACCCCGACAACCCGTGGCCGAACCCGGCGCTCGCCCCGCTCGAACAGGGGCCGTTCTACGCGGTGAAGGTCGTGCCCGGCAGCTTCGGGACGTTCGCCGGACTGGTGACCGACGCGACGTCGCGGGTGCTGAACGACGAAAACCAGCCCGTCGACGGCCTGTTCGCCGTCGGAGTCGATCAGTCCAGCGTGATGGGCGGCCACTACCCGTCCGGCGGCATCAACCTCGGACCGGCCATGACCTTCGGCTACCTCACCGGTCGCCGACTCGCCTCGACGACAGGAGTTTCCCGATGACCGCACGACTCGGCCTCGCCGCACTCACCGTCCTGGACACGGCTCCGCTCGAGCAGGTGGACCTCGCCGAGAAGCACGGGTTCGACACTATCGGCATCCGGTTGCTGCCCGCGGCGCCGGGCACCACCGCGTATCCGCTGCACGAGAACGACACCGCGCTCGACGCGCTCGTGCGGCGACTCGACGACTCGCCGATCGAGGTATTCGACCTCGAAATCATCCGGCTCGGAGCCGATTTCGACCCGAAGGCATATGTCCCCCTCCTGGAGGCCGGTGCGCGACTCGGCGCGAAAGCGGCACTCGTGGGCGGTGACGACCGCGACCGAGCCCGGCTCACCGACTCCTACGCCCGGCTCGCGGAACTGTGCGCGACGTACGGCATCGTCGCGAGCCTCGAGTTCATGCCGTGGACCGCCGTGCCCGACGCGGCCGCGGCCGTCGAGATCGTGTCGCAGGCCGACGGTCCCGCGCGCAGTGTCCTCGTCGACGCGCTGCACACGGCCCGCTCCACGACCACCCTGGGCGACCTGGCGGCGATCCCGCGCGAGTGGCTGCACTACGCGCAGATGTGCGACGGCTCCACCCCGGCGCCCACCGACGACGCCGAGTTGATCCGCCACGCGCGCGAGGAGCGACTGGTACCGGGGACCGGGGGTATCGATCTCGCCGGTATCTGGTCCACGTTGCCCGCGGACTTGCCGGTGAGCATCGAACTGCCGAACGAACCACTCCGGCGGGCCGTCGGCACGGACGCGTGGCTCGCGCGGCTCGTCGCCGCGACCCGGGGCGTTCTCGCGCAGGTTCCGGCGGCACGCTGACTCGTCAGCCGAACATCTCCCGGTTCGCGATCACGCGGGACACACCGGGTTTCCCGGGAACGCCGGAACCCCGCTCCGGCAGCCGACGGCGGTGACCGCTGTCAACCGCTCGACCGGTTCCCGAATCTCGAGCGCCGGCAGCAGTCCGTCGGTCAGGAGTGCGTTCTTGGTCGCGGGCGTCGTGGCGCGCGGATCGAGCGTGCCGCGCTCTCTCGCGAACGCGGCGAGTTCGTCGTACACCATCGACAGCGCCGCCTCGGTCGTCCTGTCTTCCGGTGCGAGCCCGGCGAAATCCACACCCGTCTCGTACTCGTGGCGGACCGCGTGCGGACCCTGGTCGCAGGTGGGCACGTTCAGATCGATCCGAAAGCCCTGGCTTTCCGGGCTGGGCGGCGTGACCGTTCCGGCATCGGTGCAGACGTGGTGCGAGATGCGATCACCCAGAGCGTGAATGTAGATGCCCGTCCTCGCGTTCCAGGAATCGCTGCCGATCCAGGAGTCGAACTGAGACGACAGGACGGTGTCGGAGATGACCTGCTCCCCGGTGTCGTTGGTGAAGGGGATGGCGATCGGGGTCTCCACGCTGTATGTGCCGTTGATCTGAACGGGCTGCGAACCTCCGTAACACGTTGCACCCGTGGCATAGTCGCCCTCGGCGGAGGGGTTCGTGAAACCTCCTGTGCACAACGGGACGTCACTTCCCGGCCCGGCCATGGCCCAGCGTCGCAGGTGCGTGAGCATGACCTCGTGCTGCGGATCGTCGATGTCGGGCCGCAACCCGTTGGGCAGGGGATCCGACGGGGTGCGCATCGTGGGCAGGAAGTGGAAGAGGAACCCGCCGGTGGCGAAGTGCGTGCGCACCAGACCGTTGATGGCCTTGGTGGTGAGTGCGTCGGCGTCGGGGACGAGTCGGCCGTTGATGTCTCGCGGCGCGAACGTGCCGAGGTCGGTCGCTTCGTCGTACGCCGCGATCCAATACGCGTCCCGCTCCGAGAATCCGACGGTGCGGGCGATGATGTACGTCGAATCCGAGTGCACGAGACTCCGTCCGCCGAGCGGGCGGCGCAACGTGAACCCGTACCGTGCGAACGCCTCGACGCCGCAGATCGGCCCGTTGGGGTCGTTCAGCGGGCATTCGGTGGGCAGGGGAGCGCAGTTGTGCGGTGGCGCTCCGTCTTCGGTGTAACAGATGTCCTCGGCGAAACCATGGACCAGCGGCGGTGAGACGACCAGGGCGGCGGCAGTGAGCGTCAGCGTCACGATGGCCGAACTCATTCTTCGAGTGAATCTACTCATCGACGTGCGCCTTTCGCAGCGAACTGCGTCAACATTAACACCGGAGCAAGGCTCGGGACTTCGGTTCTCTCGGGGCGCGTCCGCGCTACCGTTCTTCCATGCCCCGCTCCGACAACGTCCCCGCGTACACGATGCGCCAGCTGGCGGCGTTCGTCGCCGTCGCGGAGACGGGCACGATCAGCGGCGCGGCCGAGCGGATGCACCTGTCGCAGTCGGCGTTGTCCGCGGCGGTGACAGACCTCGAAAAGGCGCTGAGGGCGCAACTGTGCGTGCGTCGACGCGCCCGCGGCGTGCAATTGACACCCACGGGTGAGGCGGTGCTGTCGCGGGCGCGGGCCCTGCTGCAGCAGGCGGGGGAGTTGCAGGCCGACGCGTCGGGGGAGGGCGGCGTCGTCGCCGGACCGATCGCCGTCGGCTGCTATCCGGCGCTCGGTCCGACGATCCTGCCGTCGATGCTGTACGCGTTCACCACCGAGTACCCGCGGGCGTCGGTCGAGTTCCGGGAAGACACCCAGAACCGGTTGCGGACGGAACTCGAGGGCGGCGAACTGGACGTCGCCATCGTCTACGACCTCGACCTGTCCCCGGACTGGCAGACGGTGCCGTTGATGACTCGCGAGCCGATGGTGGTGCTCGGGGCGGAGCATCCGCTGGCGGGAATCGACGGGCCGGTGCGTCTGGCCGATCTGGCCGAGCACCCGATGGTGCTGCTGGATGCGCCGCCGAGTACCAACCACGCGATGGACGTCTGCCGGGAGGCCGGTTTCGCGCCGCGGGTGGCGTACCGGACGGCGAACTTCGAGACGGCCCGGGCGTTCGTCGGGCGCGGACTCGGATGGACCCTGCTGCTCCAGCGCCCCCGGGTGGACGTCACCTACGAGGGTCTGCCCGTCGTGGTGAAACCGATCGCCGACCCGAAGCCGGCATCGGTGGCGGTGGTCGTCGCGTGGCATCAGGAGGCCACGCTGAGCAGAGTCGCGCGGGCCTTCATCCGATTCGTGTCGGTCTGAACAGCGCAATCGCCCCTTCCACGGATTTTCTGCAATTCATGGGGGGATAGTCCCGCTTTTCAAAGCTTGTGAGCGGGGTCATTGTTTTTCTCGTAGCGCGAGAAGTGTGCGCAGCAGAACCGGGAAGGCAGACGATGACGGCAATCACCGAGGCGACACCGACGGTGTCCCCCAAGGAAGCGCGCAGGGCAGTCCTGTCGAGTTTCGTCGGCACCGCGATCGAGTGGTACGACTTCTTCATCTACGGCACCGCCGCGGCCCTGGTGATCGGACCACAATTCTTCCCCGGCGCGTCCACGTTCGCCGGAACCCTGGCCGCGTTCGCCACCTTCGCGGTCGGCTTCATCGCCCGCCCCATCGGCGGCGTCGTCATGGGCCACTTCGGTGACCGCATCGGACGCAAGTCGATGCTGGTGCTGTCGTTGACGATGATGGGTGCCGCGACCGTCGGCATCGGACTCCTCCCGAACTTCGAGGCCATCGGGGTGGCCGCACCCATCCTGCTGGTGGCGTTGCGGTTCGTCCAGGGAATCGGCGTGGGCGGCGAGTGGGGTGGCGCCGTTCTCATGGCCACCGAGCACGCCCCCGAAGGCAAGCGCGGACTGTACGGCGCCGCCCCGCAGATGGGTGTCCCGGCCGGTGTGATCATGGCGAACGTCGTGTTCCTCGGCGTCACGCAGTTGCTGTCCGACGACGCGTTCCAGACCTGGGGCTGGCGCGTTCCGTTCCTCATGAGCGCCGTGCTCGTCGGCGTCGCGATGTGGATTCGCCTCGGCGTCTTCGAATCCCCGGCCTTCGCCGAGGCCAAGGAGAGCGACACGATCGTGAAGATGCCGATCGTCGAGGTACTCACGAAGAACTGGCGGACCGTGCTGCTCGCCGCGGGCACGTTCATCGCGACCAACGGCATCGCCTACGTCTTCATGGTCTACGTGCTCACCTACGGCACGACGGAACTCGGCTTCAGCCGCGCCACCATGCTCACCCTGCTGATCGTCGCGTGCCCGGTGTGGATGGCGGGCATGGCGGTCTCGGCCTGGAAGTCGGACGTGCTGGGCCGGCGCCGCGTGTACACGTGGAGTTCGATCGCGCTGGTGATCGTCGCGGCGGTGTTCTTCCCGCTGATCGACACGGCATCGCTCCCGGTCATGCTCCTCGCGATGGTGGTGATGGCCGCGGTGCTCGGCACCACCGCCGGACCGCAGTCCGCGCTGTTCGCGGAGCTCTTCCCCGCCCACATCCGTTACAGCGGAGCATCTCTCGGCTACCAGATCGGCGCCATCCTCGGCGGCGGGCTGGCACCGTTCATGGCGACGTGGCTGTTCGGGGCCTTCGGGAGTTCCACGGCGATCAGCGCCTACTTCGTGGTGATCGCCGTGATCAGTCTCGTCGCGATCCTGCTGCTGCCGGAAACGAACAAGACCGCACAGAAAGCGGAGGTCGCCTGATGTCCACCTACTTCGAGCCGCAGAAGTACCCGGCGACGGATTGCGCGTCGACCACCGCAACCGACGACGCCCTGCCCGTGGTCGTTGTGGGCGCCGGACCGGTCGGGATGGGGGTCGCGCTCGGTCTCGCCCAGCGCGGCATACCGGTGACCGTGCTCGAGGCCGCCGACCAGGTGTCGTTCGGCAGCCGCGCCATCTGTATCTCCCGGCACAGCCTGGAGGTCGCGGCCCGGCTCGGCTTCGGACCGCAACTCGACGAGATCGTGCTCCCCTGGGTGGGCGGTCGCAGCTTCTACCGCGACGAGCAGGTGCTGCACTTCGAGATGGCGCACGGCGAGCACGACGTCCGCGGTCCCATGGTCAACGTGTCGCAGTCCGAGATCGAGCAGATCATGACCGACACGCTGCTCGAGCACCCGCTGATCACGTTCCACTGGTCGTCGAGCGTCGCCGGGATCCTGCGGTCGGATGACGACGTGACACTCGACATCGACACCGCCTTCGGTGCTCGCCGGCTCCGTGCGCGATGGGTGGTCGCGGCCGACGGTGGCCGCAGCCGCATGCGGGAACTGGCGGGAATCCGCTTGCAGGGAAACAGCTATCAGGGCAACTACGTCATCGCCGACATCCACTGGGAGTCGACATTGCCCGCCGAGCGGATGGTGTGGTTCGACCCGCCGAGCAACCCCGGCTCGACGATCATCATGCATCAGCAGCCCCGCGACATCTGGCGCATCGACTACCAGCTCGACAGCTCCGACGACGCCGAACTCGAGACGCAGGAAGACCGCATCCGCGACCGGATCACCCGGCACCTCGACTGGCTCGAGAACGACGTGCCGTGGACCCTCGAATGGCACGGCTTCTACCGAGCGCACGCGCTCGCGCTGGACGATTTCGCGCACGGTCGCATCCTGTTCGCCGGCGACGCCGCCCACCTGGTACCGATCTTCGGCGTCCGCGGGCTGAACTCCGGAATGGAGGACGCCGAGACCCTCGCCTGGACCCTGGCCGCCGTCGTCCACGGCACCGCGGACGAGGCTCTGCTGCAGGCGTATTCGGCCGAGCGTCGCGGCGCCTGGCAGCAGAACGTCGACAATGCGGGCAAGTCGACCCTCATCATGTCGCCCGGCAGCCACGGCTACCGCACCACCCGCGACGCGGTGCTGGCACTGGCCACCACCCGCCCGGAGTTCGGTCACCTGATCAATCCGCGGCAGTCCAGTGCGACGCACGCGCACCTGTCCCCGCTGACGTGGCCGGTGGCCGAGGGCACGACCGGGGTGCTGCCCGGGGATCCGCTGGAGGACCGGCGCGTGCGCGTCGTCGCCGCCGAGGGGTCGGTGGAGTCTTCGCTGAACCGCGTCCGGGGAACAGGTTTCGCGGTGCTGGGTGTCGGAGTCGACCCGGCCGGTGCTCGGATGCTCGCCGCGCACGCGTCCGCGCTCGCGATGGCGCTGTCACCCGAGTCGGTGCGGGCGGTCGTCGTTCCCGCTCCGGGTGCGGCGGTGGACGCGGCGGCCGATCTGACGGTCCTCGACGACCCCGACGGTGCGGTCGCGGCGGCTCTCGGTGCGTCCCCGGGCGAGTGCTTCGTCATCCGGCCGGACGGGCTCGTCCTGTGCCGGGTCCGCGACCTGTGCCTGCTCGGCGACGTGCACGGGCACCTGAAGTCGGCGACAGCCCCCGCAGCGGGCGTCGTCCCCGCGCACACGGAGACGGCCGCGAGCCCGGAAGAGTTGCTGCGCGAGAACGTGTGGATGGGACTGTCGGAGGCGCTCGACCAGACGGACGAATCGGACCGGGAAGGGTTCCTGACCCGGCTGGCGCTGCTGCTCGGATCGCGGTCGGGGCAGCGGGAGTTCGAGGAAGCGCTCGCCGCCGCCGCCCACGTGAGTGACAATGTGTGTTCCGGCACGCCGCGGCACTCACATGCGGGGGCTTAGCCTGGGGGCATGGCGCACCCACAGTTCCTGAATTCGCCCAAGTCCTTCGTCGTCGACGCGCTCCGCGGGGCCGTCGCCAGCACCGACGACCTCGAGTGGCATCCGGAACCGGGTTATCTGACGCGCCGGGAACCGTTGCCGTCCGGGCAGGTCGCGTTGCTGTCGGGCGGTGGGTCCGGGCACGAACCGCTGCACGCCGGTTTCGTCGGCCGCGGCATGCTCACCGGAGCGTGCCCCGGTCTGATCTTCAGCTCACCCAACGCGCTGCAGGTGCGGGCCGCCACCCGGGCCGTGGACGCGGGCGGCGGCGTCGTGCACATCGTGAAGAACTACACCGGCGACGTCCTCAACTTCCGGATCGCCGGCGATCTGGCGGCGGAGGACGGCATCACGGTCGAGCACGTCCTCGTCGACGACGACGTGGCGTCCGAACGGGAGGACGGTCCGGGACGCCGCGGCACCGCGGCCACGATCGCCGTCGAGAAGGTCTGCGGCGCTTCGGCCGAACGCGGCGACGACCTCGCCGCCGTCGCGGAGTTCGGGCGTCGCACCGCCCGGAACGCCCGCAGCATGGCGGTCGCCCTGCGGGCGTGCACGCTGCCGGGGGCGAACTCCCCGTCGTTCGACCTCCCGGACGGGCAGATCGAACTGGGGATCGGCATCCACGGTGAACGCGGAACCGAACGGGTCGAGGCGATGCCGGCGGCCGAACTGGTCCGCCGGCTCACCGACCCCGTCCTCACCTCGCTCGGCGTGCAGAGCGGGGATCCGGTGATCGCGATCGTCAACGGGCTCGGCGCGGCCCACCCGCTCGAACTGCAACTGCTGTTCGGTCAGCTCGCCGATCACCTCGCGGAGCGGGGAGTGGTGATCCGCCGCTCGCTGGTCGGCAGTTTCGTCACCGCCCTCGACATGGACGGCGCGTCCATCACACTGGTGCGCTGCGACGACGAACTCCTCGACCTGTGGGACGCACCGACCTCGGCGCCGGGGTGGCCCAACGCCCCGGCCGGCGAATTCCGTGGCGTTCCAGACGAATCCGGGATGCAGTTCCGATCGAAGGTCGCATCACGCGAGGACGAGGTGGATGTTCCGGGCACCGGCGACGCGCTCGGCCGGGCGGCGGTGGGCAGGTGGATCGGCGCGTTCGTGGAGAAGGTCCTCGCCGAGGAGCCGAACCTCACCGACCTCGACCGCCGCGCCGGCGACGGCGACTTCGGCACCAACATGGTGGCCGCACTCGACCACGTCGACGTCGCGAAGATTCGCGGCACGTACGCCCCGGCCACCGTGTTCGAGTCGCTGTCCGACGCCTACCTCGGCCACGCCGGTGGCACGTCGGGGGCGCTGTTCGGCGTCTGGTTCCGGCAGTTCTTCCGGGTGGCCGCCGACGCACCGGACGGTCTGGACCTGAAGGCGATCGCCGCCGCGGCACGCGCCGGCCTCGACGCGATCCAGGAACTCGGCGGGGCGCAACCCGGAGACAAGACGATGATCGATGCCATCGCCCCCGCCGTCGCCGCCCTCGAATCGGCCGTCGCCGCCGGAAGGAGCCTGGCCGACGGTCTGGCCGAGGCCGCGGACGCGTCCGCTCGCGGGGCCGAGGCCACCGCCGACCTCACCGCGAGGCGCGGCCGGGCCAGCTACATCGGCGAGGCGGCGCGCGGTGTCGTGGACCCCGGTGCGCTGGTGCTGTCGTGGCTGTTCGCCGAAGCCGCGGAAGCGGCCCGCCCGGTCGGGTAGTCACCGCTCGCAGGGCACTGCACGTATGGTGAGGAGAAGAACGCCGAGTCGTGCTGCGCAAACCCGTCGCGACACCTCTCTCCACCTGCGTACGGGACGCAGAATCACGGACGGACACGTACACAGTGGAAGACACCGCCAGCCGGGGAATCCAGGCCTTCATCGCCGATGTCGTGGAACGGGGCGGCAAAGCAGTCCGGCTCACCCACTCACGTCGCAACCCGGTCCAGGTCTGGGGCGACGACGGCAAGAGTTGCATCGTGCGGGTGCGCTCCAAGCTGAGCGGCGACTGGCAGGCCCGTAAACAGGACGAATCGCTCGACGACGACGACACCGGCTCACAGTTCTGGGTGTTCGTGGACCTCGCGAGCACCCCGGAGGAGTTCTTCGTCGTGCCCTCCGCCGAGGTCGCGGACGACATCCGCGCCGAGGTGGACCTCTGGATGATGGACACCCCCGGCCGCACGCGAACCGGGCATCACGCGATTCCGCTGAGCCGGGTCGCGCACGGCCGCGGCCGCTGGGACCTGCTCGGGCTGGCGGGGGAGAAGGACCCCAGCCGCTACAGCGACGCCCAGCGTGCCACCACCGCGGCGACGTTGCGCGCCGACGCGCTCGCCGACGCATCCGCCCGGAAGAAGCCGGCGAAAGCTGCCGCCGTGTCGGACGAACTGATCGATACCCGACTCGAAGTGGTCGCCGACTTCGAGGGGTACCGCTTGGTCGGGAGGTTCGACCCCGGCACACATTCGCTGGAGATCATGCGCGGCCCGATGCAGGGCCGGCGGTTCCCCGACCCGACGACCGCGGCGGGTGCCGTTGCCAGTCATATCAGCGGCGACGTCGAGACCCACGACGGGTGGGAGTTCTGGCGCACCGAAGAGGGTGAGCGAATTCCCTTGGGGCAGAACAGTGTCTGAGTTTCTCTGAGAGTTCCCTGAAATCTGTTCCGACGTGCGGCGGTTGAGAATACCCTGGGGTGGGTACCGCAGTCGTGACGCCGCCGGTGTCGGCGGCGGTTGTGGCCACGGCCGATGGGAGCTCATCATGCGAATCGTCGACGGCGCTGTGCACGCCGTGACAGGTGCTGCACAAGCGACGACGAGTGCGGTCGGAGCGGTGGGAGGCGCCGCAGTCGGCGGGGTGGTCGGCGGCGTGCGCGGGGCGGCGGGCGGCGTCCGTTCCGGCATGGAGAGCGGGAGTAGTTCGACGCCGGTCGCCGTGCTGACGTTGGCGGCCGTCGGTGCGGCGGGGCTGGTCGAGTGGCCCGTGTTGGTGACCGTCGGAGGGGCCGCCCTCGTCCTGCGGCAGTTCCGAGGGCGTTCCACGACGCCACGCGACACGGCACTTGTGCCCGCCACCAGATCGGTGCCTGCCACGAAAACCGCGACCGCCAGGAAAACTGCGCCCGCCGAGAAGTCGGCGCCCGGGAAGACTGCGCCCGCCAAGAAATCCGCGGCGTCCACAGCGAAGAATTCGTCGTCGCGACGTTCCACGCGCGCGCAGTAGGTGTCGTGGGACTGCGTCGATACCTCCTCACCGCCGCGTCTCTGCCGGTGCGCGGTGCCGGGGTCGGACTCGGAATCGCGGCCTACGGGGGCGCCGTCGCCGCAGATCTGGTGGCCACCACCGCCCGGACCGCGAGGCAGATCGCGAGCGAGGTGGTGGGGGGAACCCCGGCCAGGCGCACGAGTTCCGGACACGGTCGCGCCTGGATCGAGGTCCGTGGACTGGACGGGGCACGCGGGGACGAGGTGGCAGCGGCAGTTCTGGGCGCCGTCCGCGGACTCGACGGTGTGGACCGGGCGGAACTCAACCACGCGCTGTCCCGGCTGGTCGTGACCGTCGGCGAGAACGGACCTTCAGTGGCCGAGCTGTGCGCTGTGATCACGGGCGCCGAGGATCTCGCCCGGCCGCTGGTCCGGGGCGCCGACCGCGACCGGCCGAGGGAACTGCCCGGCGACGACGTGACACTCGCCGAACGATCTCTCGCGCTGGCCGCCGTGACGACCGGGTTAGTCGCGGCCGTCGCCGGTCGCCTGGTCCCGATGCCCAGCCTGCCCAGGTCGGTGCCCGCTGCGGCGGTCACGTTCGTCAACTATCAGCCGCGCCTGCGCGGGATGGTCGAGGACCGGCTCGGACCGGACGCGGCCGAATTGCTGCTCGCCGCCGCGCAGGCCGTCGGCGACGTGATGCGGCAGGCGCCCGCGTCGCTCGGCGTCGACGTGGTCCTGCGGTCGGCGCTCACGGCGGAGGCCTGGTCGGGTCGGCAGGCGTGGCGGCGGCGCGAGCCCGAGCTGGCGCGGAACCCGGACGACGACACGGCCCGAATCCCGCGGGAGCGCACGTCAGGTCTTCTGGAGCGGGACGGCGACCGCGCGGCCGTCGCCCAGCTGGTGGGGGCGACGGCGGTGGGGGCCGCCGCCCGCAGCGTGGCGGGCGCCGCGGATGCAGCCCTGGTTGCCGCACCGAAGGCGGCGCGCACCGCCCGCGAGGTGTTTGCCGCCACGCTCGGCCGCGGACTGGCTGATCGCCACGGCGTGCTTACGCTGCGTCCGGGTGCGCTGCGGTGCCTCGACCGGGTGGACGCGGTGGTCGTCGACCCCACCGTTCTGCACACGGTCGAACTTCGGGTGAGCGCGATCCGCGCGGTCCGGGACTCCGACCGGACCCGGGTGTGGGAGGCTGCCGGATCCGCCGTGGACGCCGGAGCTCTCGGAGCGGGCTGGCACGGGCTCGGCGAGCTTCCGGGTGATCTCGCCGCGGCGGCCGAGGACGACGACGCCGCCGTGCTCGTGACGCCCGCCCACCACCCGCACGCGGCGGCCGTGCTCGCACAGGCCCGCACGTCGGGTGCCCAGGTGGTGTCGGTGGACGTGGACACCCTCGGCGGTCTCCGCTCGGCGTTCGACGACCTGTTCCCCTCGAGCGGATCACCGGATGCGGACCTCCGCGACGCCGTCGCGGCGCTGCAGGCGAAAGGCGCGACCGTCGCGGTGCTCGCGGGCCGGGCGCCGCAGGCCCTGGCCGCGGCGGACGTCGGCATCGGAGTTCTCGTCGACGATGCCCCACCGCCCTGGCCGGCGGATCTTCTCGTCGACGATCTCGTCGTGGCCTGGCGGGTGCTGCGGTCGCTGCCGGATGCGAGGACCGCGAGCCGGCGCGGCGTGGAGATCGCGACGGCGTCGTCGATACTCGGTGCGCTCCTCATGCTGCCGGGAGTGCGCGGCCGCGGACCCGGACCCGTGACGGTCGGGGCGGCGGCCGGGGTGTGGACGGGGCATTCCCTCGCGCGCGGAGTGCTGCGGGCCCCGGTTCCGGCCGCGGCCCCGGTCCACGCGTGGCACGAGATGCCGGTGCCGGACGTACGCCGCCTGCTGCCCGCGCGCGAAGACGAGGAGGCGAACGGCTCCCGGCGTCGTTCGGTGAACCTGGTGCTGACCCCGGTCGAGGCGGTCGGGCGACTCACCGCATGGCCGGTCGGGCTGGCGTGGGATTTCGGCCGGGCGATGCGCACCGAGCTGTCCGACCCGCTGACCCCAGTCCTCGCCACCGGATCGGCGGCGAGCGCCCTGCTCGGGTCGCCGGTGGACGCGGTGCTGGTGGGATCAGTCCTCGTCGGCAACGCCGCGCTGTCGGCCGTGCAACGTCTGCACGCCGAACGCCTCCTGAACCGGTTGCTGGCGGCGGGGGATCCGCCCGCGCACCGCGTCGTCGGCGTCCCGGACCATCGGGTGACGGAGCAGGTGGACGCCTCGCGGTTGCGGCCCGGGGACGTGATCGAGATCGGTCCCGGCGAGGTGGTGCCCGCCGACGGCCGGCTTCTCGAGTGCGCGGGCGTCGAGGTCGACGAATCTTCGCTCACCGGGGAATCGCTGCCGATGGCCAAGCAGACGGCGCCCACACCCGGTGCGCCGCTCAGCGAACGCGCCTGCATGGTGTTCGCGGGAAGCACCATCCTCACCGGCACGGCGACGGCGATCGTCACCGCGGTGGGCGAGACAACCGAAGCCGGGCGCGCCGGCGCACTCACTCCCGCGAGCGCGTCGCACGTGGGTTTGCAGGCGCAGCTCAGGAGCCTCACCGACCGGGTGCTGCCCGTCAGCGTCGGAGGTGGTGCGCTGGTGACCGCCGTCGGGTTCCTGCGCGGCACCGGACTGCGGCAGGCGGTCACCAGTGGTGTCGCGGTTGCGGTGGCGGCGGTTCCGGAGGGCCTGCCGCTGGTTGCGACGCTGGCGCAGCAGGCCGCCGCACGCAGGCTGACGAGGTCGGACGCGTTGGTGCGGGCGCCGCGTTCGGTCGAGGCACTCGGCCGCGTCGACGTGGTGTGCTTCGACAAGACCGGCACCCTCAGCGAGAACCGGCTCCGGGTGGTCAGCATCGTCCCGCAACCGGGTCACGAACTCGAGGAGGTGCTCGTCTGCGCGGCCCGCAGTGCGGTGACACCCGACGGACGTCCGGCCGCGCACGCCACCGACGCCGCGATCGCCGAAGCAGCGGGTCTCCCTCAGGAGGACGGCGAGCACACCTATCTCCCATTCCGGTCCGGACGGTCGTACTCCGCCGCGCTGTCGGGCACGCACCTGTCGCTGAAGGGCGCGCCGGAGACCGTGCTGGAGGCATGCACCGGAATCGACGCCGACGACGTCCACGCCACCGTTCTCGGCATGGCCGCCGACGGGCTGCGCGTCATCGCCGTCGCCCGCGGGACCGTCACCTCCTTCCAGGCGCGTCGCGCCGCCGAGGACACCGCGGTACTCGACGAGCTCTGCGGCAGCGGACTGGAACTCGTCGGACTGCTCGGGCTCGCCGACACCCCGCGCCGCGAAGCGGCCGGACTGCTTCCGGAGTTGGAACGGCGACAGGTCGGGGTCCGGTTGATCACCGGCGACCATCCCGTCACCGCGACCGCCATCACGCGAGAACTGGGATTGCCGGTGTCGCCCGAGCAGGTGATCAGCGGGACCGACTGGGACACGTTGTCGCACCGGGGCCAGGAGAATGCCGTCGAGAAGTGCGTCGTCTTCGCCCGCATGTCCCCGGAGAACAAGGTGCAGATCGTGCAGACCCTCGAGCGGGTGGGGCACGTCTGCGCCATGGTCGGCGACGGCGCCAACGACGCGGCGGCCATCCGGGCCGCCAGCGTGGGTATCGGAGTCAGCTCCCGTGGCAGCGACCCCGCCCGCAGCGCCGCGGACGTCGTGCTCCTCGACGGTCGCGTCGATGCGCTGCTCGACGCCCTGGACGAGGGCCGTCAGCTGTGGCGGCGGGTGCAGGCGGGAGTGTCGGTGCTGCTCGGCGGAAACGCGGGGGAGGTGGCGTTCGCCCTGGTCGGCAGCGCGATCGCCGGACGGTCGCCGCTGACCGCGCGCCAACTCCTGCTGGTGAACGTGCTCACGGACGCCCTGCCTGCGGCCGCGCTCGCGGTGAGTCCGCCCAACGAGGATGCCCGCGGCGAAGGACGCGGCCCGGACAGCGCGGCGCTGTGGCGGACCGTCGCGATCCGCGGCGCGGCCACCGCGGCAGGTGCGACGACGGCGTGGGCGCTGGCCAGCGTGACGGGCCGGCAGCGCCGGGCATCGACGGTCGGGTTGGTGGCACTGGTCGGCACGCAGCTGGGGCAGACACTCATCGATTCGCGGAGCCCGCTCGTCGTGCTCACCGCGGGCGGTTCACTCGTCGCGCTCACGGCCATGGTCAGCACTCCCGGCGTCAGTCAGCTCCTGGGATGCACCCCGCTCGGGCCGCTCGGCTGGGCCCAGGCGCTGGGTTGCGCGTGCGCCGCAACCGCGGCAGCCGCCCTCGCACCGGGACTGCTGGAAAAGCTGGCGGGCGATCAGTCGACGATCTCGATCACGCCCGCCCGCAGCAACACGGCGTACACCTCCCGCAGCGGCGGGATGAGCACCCGGGTCACCGCCCCGGTCAACGGGTCCCCGGCAGCGGAGAACACACCGACAGCGGTCTGGGCGACGGAACTCAGCACGCCTGCAACGGTCCGCGATCAAGGTGGCGGATAGGAAAACGGTACGGACAAGGGAGACGAACGATGGCCCAACGAACGTCGGACGCGGAGTCGCAGAGCGACGCCGTTCAGCGGGTGCGGGAAGCCCGCAGCTTCGCGGTGCAGCTACCGGTCCTCGGCAGGGTGCCGCTTCCCCGTCCCGAGCAGTTGGCGTTCTTCGCCGCGATAGGCCTGCTCGCGGCCGTCGAGATCATCGAATGGCCGGTGGCGGTGACCATCGCGGCAGGACACATCCTGCTCACCGATCAGCACAACCGGGCCGTCCAGGAGATCGGGGAAGCCCTGGAAGGTGTCTGATATCGGGGGTAGGGATCAGGCGGGCGGGCACGCCGGCGACGTCAGCTGCGCGATTGCCACGATCGAGCACGCCGTCGCCTTCGACAGCTTCCACGTGCCGTTCTCGCCGGGCACGAAGATGGCGGGCAGGGTGTTCTGCTGAACCTGACCGTTGATCGTCAACTGCAGCTGCGCGCTCGCGCTGCCGTCGCCGTTGTCGATCACCGGGTCCAGCACCTGCACCTGCGCACCCGCCTGCTGCGCGGCGGCCGCGACCTGGTTGAACAGGTTCGGATCCTGCTCGGACCCCTCCACCATGGCGATCTTCTCCTCGACCGGAGTCGCCGGGTCGAGCCCCTTCGCCATCAGGGCGTTGAGATCGGCCGCGGTGGGCAGTGCGAGATCGGCCGTGGTCTCGGTCGCGGTGGTGGACGTGGTGGTCGCGCTCGGGCCGGCCGGCTCGTCGGAACCACAGGAAGACATCGTGAGGGCTGCGGCGATCGCTACCGCGGCAACCGTGATCTTGCGGATCGTCAACTCAGTTACCTCTTCGTATCTCGGTGCGCAGGTCGTTCGGTCTCACATCGAGTCTGAAGGGTTGCGGGGCGTCGCGCCGCGGAAGCCAGAGAATTCTCAGACTTCACCGCACATCGGCCTCACGCGGCCGTGCCGAAGGCGCCGCGGTACGGAGTGGCGTGACTCCACTGCAGAGCCGCCGCGGTGAGATCGGACGCGGGAAGGTCGTGATGGTGAGTCTGACTGAACGCGATCAACGCGCGGGCGGTGCGCGCCAGGGCGACCTTGTGTTGCCGGGACGTCTCCGCGAGTTCGGTGAACGCGTCGTTCTCGGAGCAGCCGCGGAAGCCGATGAGGATGCCGACGGCGATGTCGACCGCCGTGCGGGTGGAGTAGCTGGGTGCTGTCATGAATGTTCTCCCAACCTGTGTCGGAATGGGTACCACTCCATCTTCCCGCACCGGGAAGTACGTCGAAAGGTTTCGAATCGCCCCGTGCATTAGTCGTCCGAGTTCTTCACCGAACTTTTCCCTTACGGTAGGGGCATGGCTACCGTCTGGACGATCCCGATCGACATCACTTCTCGCTGGCTCGACAATGCCGAGGTCCAGACCTTCCTGGCGTCCAACGACCACGACAACGCGTCCCCCGACCCCCGGGTGCGGTTCGCGCAGTTCGCGGACGTCACGAAGTCACTGGAACGGCACATCGGGCACACCTTCTCCTCGGTGCAGGGCGCGGCCACCGCGCTGTTCGACGGCATCGACGGCGGTGTCCCGGTCGCGTTGAAGCTGGCGGCGCTGCGCCTGATCCTGAAAGAGGTGTATCAGACCCGCCACGCGCCGCAGCCGTTCCCGAAACGGGTGGGCGAGGAACTCGGCACCTACGTCTACGCGTTGCTCGATCCCCGCAACAGGTCGGTGTTCTACGTCGGCACGGGGCGGGGCACGCGGGTGTACGGCTACGTGTGGGAGGCCCTGGCCGAGAACGAGCACCGGCAGACGCTGGAGGACGCGGAAACCGACAGCGCCGAGGTGAAGGCTGCGACAATCGCCCGCATCCGGGAGATCTTCGACTCCGGTCACGAGGTCGAGCACTACATCGTGGCGCACGGCGTCGGTGACGCCACCGGCGTCGGGGTCGCCGACAGCGGTGGCGTCGCCGATGCCGTGCGCAACGGCGTGATCGGCGCGCTGGGGTTGAACGAGGGTGCCGTGCTCGCCAATCTCGCCGGCGGCGCGGGAGAGCATCGCGCGGTGCCCGTCGACGACCTCGTGTTGCAGTACGCAGCAGAACCCGTGCCGAATCTCCCGACCCCCTGCGTCGTACTCGAGGTGCCCGCAGCCTCCCGGCGCGGCGTGACGTCGGAACAGGTGTACGAACTGTCCCGCGGCGCGTGGGCCGCCGGCGCGGCGGTGCGCAACACCGACGACATCCCGGTGATCGTGTTCGCGGACAACATCGTTCGCGCCGCGTACCGGGCCAAGTCGTGGTCGTCCGTCGCGCGGCCGGGTGACGCCTCGCTGTGGCGGTTCACGGGCGAATCCGACACCGAACTGGAGTCGCAGTTCGTGAACAAGCGGATCGTCCCCGCCAAGGTCGGTCTGAAGAAGTGGCCCACCCACGGCTGGGTACCGCACCTCACCCAGGCCCGCCCCGGCCGCTGACGTGAGTGGCAAAGCGTGCCCCGGCACACTTTGCCACTCACCTGCGGAGTGGCCTCCCGAGTCGGTGGGTTGTGGTAAGTCTGAGCCGACCGGAGTTGGGGAGCGAAGGGAGGCCACGTGCTCGTACTGCATCGCGCCGAGCGTTCCACCACCCTCGCGTCGGCACTCGGCGACGTGCTCGCGACCCCGCTGTCCGATCCGTTCGCCCGTGAGATCGTCGCGGTCCCCGCGAAGGGTGTGGAGCGCTGGCTCACGCAGCGGCTGTCGACGTCGCTCGGTGCGCGCGCCGGCCTCGGCGACGGTGTGGCCGCGAACATCGACTTCCCCTCGCCGAGCCGGCTCGTCGACGGGGCTCTCGCGGCGGCCACCGGGATGTCGGCCGACGACGACCCGTGGGCCCCGTCGCGCATGCTGTGGGCGCTGCTCGACGTCGTCGACGAGTGCCTCGGCGAGCCGTGGTGTGCGGTTCTCGCGAAGCATCTCGGGCACCGCCTCCCGGATCACGACCCGGACGATCACCGGCCCGGCCGTCGTTACGCCACCGCGTCGCACCTGACCGACCTGTTCCGGAGTTACGCCGCACAGCGGCCCGCGATGCTGGTCGACTGGGCCGGTGGTCGTGACACCGATGGGGCCGGGGGTTCGCTCGACGAGGACCTGCTCTGGCAGGCCGAACTGTGGCGTCGCCTGCGCGCGCGCATCGGCACCCCGGCGCCTGCCGAGCGGCTCGACTCCGCGTGCGACCGACTGCGCGCCGAACCGGACCTCGTCGAACTCCCGGGCCGGCTCTCGCTGTTCGGTCCGACTCGCCTCGCGACCGATCAGATCGCCGTCCTCGCCGCGCTCGCCACGAATCGCGATGTGCACCTGTGGCTTCCGCATCCGAGCCCGGCGATGTGGTCGGCCCTGGCCCCGACGGACGGCGTGCTCGCGCGCGCCGACGACCACTCCGCGCTGGCCGTCGCCCACCCGCTGCTGTCGAGCCTGGCGCGGGACGTTCGCGAACTCGAGTCGAGGCTGACGCGCCTCGACGTCGACGACGTCCACCACGAGGGACCTGCACCGCGCGACTCACTGCTGGGGTGTCTCCAGGCAGATGTCCGGGACGACCGCGCGCCCGTCCTCGCCGAGTGTACGGCCGACGCGTCCGTCCAGGTGCACGCCTGCCACGGGCCGGCCCGCCAGGTGGAGGTCCTGCGCGAATGCCTCCTGCACCTCTTCGAGGACGATCCGAGTCTCGAACCCCGCGACGTGCTGGTGATGTGCCCCGACGTCGAGGCGTACGCCCCGCTGATCCGCGCGGCGTTCGGGCAGGACGTGCTCGGGCATCCCGGCCACCGACTGCGGGTCCGGCTCGCGGACCGTGCCCTGCACCAGACCAATCCGGTTCTCGCTGTGGTGTCGGCGCTCCTCGAACTCGCCGACGCGAGGGTCACGGCCAGTCAGGTGCTGGACCTGTCGGCGGCCGCCCCGGTGCGCAGGCGGTTCCGGTTCGGCGACGACGACCTAGAACGGATCCGGGAGTGGGCCACGGCGACGGGCGCCCGCTGGGGAATCGGACCGCGACAGCGCACCGCATTCGGTCTCGGCGACTTCCCACAGAACACGTTCACCACCGCGCTCGACCGCATCCTGCTCGGCGCCGCGGCCGACGAGTCGGAAGGCGAATGGCTCGCCCTCGCACTTCCGCTCGACGACGTCGACAGCAACGACATCGATCTCACCGGGAGGCTCGCCGAGTTCGTCGACCGACTCGACGTCGCGCTGCGCGGGCTCGGCGGACCGCAGTCGGTCGCGGCGTGGTCGAGCGCCCTCACCCGGGCGTTGGACCTTCTGGTCGACGTCGGCGCCGCCGACACGTGGCAACTGGCGCAGGCACGCCGTGAACTCGGGGCCGCGATGGAGCACGGCGGCGACGCGGTCCTGCGACTGTCGGACGTGCGGGCCATGCTGGCCGCCCGCCTCGCGGGCCGTCCCACCCGCGCGAATTTCCGCACGGGGGAGCTGACGGTGTGCACCATGGTGCCGATGCGGTCGGTGCCGCACCGCGTCGTCGTCCTCCTCGGTCTCGACGACGAAGTGTTCCCGCGGGGTGTGAGTGTCGACGGCGACGACGTGCTGGCCCGCAATCCTCTGCTCGGCGAACGTGATCCGCGGAGCGAGGATCGGCAGCTGCTGCTCGACGCCGTCATGTCGGCGAGTGAGAAACTCCTGCTGTTCTACACGGGCGCCGATCCCGTCACCGGTATGTCCCGGCCTCCGGCGATCCCGCTGTCCGAGCTGCTCGACGCGGTGGCGGCCACCGCCGGGAGTGATGCTCTCCCCGACATCGTCACCCGGCATCCGTTGCAGCCGTTCGATGCCCGCAATTTCCGGCCGGAGCACCCGTTCAGTTTCGACCGGGCGGCGCTGGCCGGTGCCCGCGCCGCGCAGCACCCGCCCGAACCGGAGCCGGCGTTCCTGCCGGCGCCGTTGGTGCCGCCGCAGCCCGGGGACGTGGATCTCGCCGACCTCATCGCGTTCCTGGTGCACCCGACGCAGGCGTTTCTGCGGCAACGGCTGGGGTTGCGGGTTCCGGACGTCGACGAGGACCTCGCCGACAGTGTGGATGTGTCGCCCGATCCGCTGGCCCGGTGGGATCTCGGCCAGCGGATGCTCGTCGCGAGGCTGGCGGGAGTCGAACTCGCCGACTTCCGCGCCGCGGAGTGGCGCCGAGGTACGTTGCCGCCGTACAAATTAGGGGAGTCGGTGCTCGGGGGAATCGAGCACGCGGTGGAGTCGCTCGTCGCGGTCAGCGGGTCCGTGCACGTCGGCCGCGCGGAGACCGTCGACGTCGACGTAGACCTCGGTTCCGGTCGGCGACTCACCGGAACCGTCGGCGGTGTGCACGGATCGGTGATCGCGAGCACCACCTACTCCAGGTTGGGTCCCAAACACCGCCTCGCCGCGTGGGCGCAGTTGCTGGCAGTGGCGGCCTCCGACGGTGGAGGCGACTGGACTGCCGTGACGACCGGCCGGGGCGCCTACAGCCGTCCGGCATGGCGTTCGACGTTGACGGTGCCCGAGAACCCGGTGGACGAGTTGGTCCGCCTGGTCGAACTGCGGGATCTGGGTCTGCACGCCCCGCTGCCGATCGCCACGGGGGCGTCGGCGGCGTACGCCGAACGACGGTACGGCGGCAGCAGCGTCGAGGAGGCGATCGAGGCGGCCCGGAAGGAGTGGAGCAGTGATTTCGGTGATGCACGCGACCGGCACATCACCTACGTGTACGGGGCTTCTCCGGGTCTGGACGTGCTCGGTGATTCGGTGACGATCGAGAACTACGCCCGGCAACTGTGGGCGCCGCTGCTCACCGCCGAGACGTTGGCGCAGCCGTGAACGGCGCGAGAGGATTCGACCTGCTGGGCCCGCTGCCCGAGGGGACGACGGTGCTCGAGGCGAGCGCCGGCACCGGCAAGACCTACGCGATCGTCGGCCTGGCCGCCCGCTTCGTCGCCGAGGGCGGAGCGGACCTGTCGCGGCTGTTGCTGGTCACGTTCAGCCGTGCAGCCACGCAGGAGTTGCGGGAACGTACCCGCGAGCGATTCGGTTCGGCCGCAGCCGCATTGGCCGATCCGGCGGCGGCGCGCCTGAGCGCGGATCACCTGATCCGGCATCTCGCCGAAGGTGACGCCGAGGAGGTGACGCTGCGACGCCGGCGCCTGCTGCAGGCACTGTCGGACTTCGACGCCGCCACCATCGTCACCACGCACAGCTTCTGCCAGCGCATGCTCGACGGACTCGGCATCGCCGGCGAGCGCGACCCCGACACGGTGCTCGTCGAGGCGGCCGACGACCTCACGACGGAGGTGATCGACGACCTGTACCTGCGGGCCTACAGTCGCGTCGACGTCGCGCCGTTCACCCCGGCCGAGGCCACCGCCGCGGCCCGGGCCGCCATCTTCGACCCGCAGGCCGTGCTCGCCCCGGAAGATGCGCGGGGCACCCCGGCCGGAGAACGGGTGGCGTTCGCCGAGGCGGTGCGCGCCGAGGTCGAGCGGCGCAAACGCGCGGTCGGGTTGCGCGACTTCGACGATCTCCCGATGCTTCTGCACCGCGTCCTCAGCGACCCCGAGCACGGTGCGGCGGCCTGCCGGCGGGTCCGCGAACGGTACGGCGTCGTGCTCGTCGACGAGTTCCAGGACACCGACCCGCTGCAATGGGACATTCTGCGCCGCACCTTCCACGGCAACGGAACGCTGGTGCTGGTCGGCGATCCGAAGCAGGCCATCTACGCGTTCCGCGGGGCGGAGGTGCTCAGCTACCTCGATGCGGTGCGGTCGGCCGACCGGCACCAGGAGTTGACCACCAACTGGCGCAGCGATCAGGAACTCCTCGACGGCCTCGAGTATCTCCACGGCGGTGCCGCACTCGGGCATCCCGAGATCGTGGTGCACCGCGTCGACGGGGCGAGGCCCAAATCGCGCCTCACCGGCGCCGCGCCGCTGCGGCTACGGTATCTGCCCCGGACCGGTGCGGGACCGATCAACAAATCGGGGTATCCCGCGGTGGGGCCACTCCGGAAGCGGATCGCCGCAGACCTCGCCGCCGACATCGTCGCCCTCCTGGGCGGCGGCGCGACGCTCGACGTCGGGGGCAGCGCCCGACTCGTCGAACCCGGCGACATCGCCGTGCTGGTGCGCACCAACGCCCAGATCACGCTGGTCCACGACGCCCTCGACCGGGCGGGTGTGCCGTCCGTCCTCGCCGGCGGGGCCAGTGTCTTCACCACTCCGGCTGCGCAGCACTGGCTCTGGATCCTGCAGGCCATCGAGCAGCCGCACCGCGCCGACCGGGTGCGGCTGGCGGCACTCACGCCGCTGCTCGGACATACGGCCGAGGAACTCGATGCCCGCGGCGACGACATCGTCGCGGAGGTCGGCGGGCAGCTCCGCGAACTCGGTGCGGTGTTCGCGCAGTCCGGTTTCGCGGCCCTGTTCGAACGACTGTCCGCGGTCGCCGCCCTGGAGGCGAGACTGCTTCGGGTGGCGGCCGGCGAACGGGCACTCACCGACCTGCGGCACGTGGCGCAGTTGCTCAACAGCGCCGCCGTCGAGCAGTCACTCGGTCTGACGGCGGTCACCCGCTGGCTCACCGAACGCATGAAGGACCCGGCCTCGGGCGGAGTGGATCGCAGCCGAAGACTCGACAGCGACGCCGCGGCCGTGCAGATCGCGACCGTCCACGCCAGCAAGGGCCTCGAATTCCCGCTCGTCTACCTGCCCTACGCCTGGGACGCCGCCAAGATCTCGAAGCCGAGCAAACTGCTCTTGCACGACGACGACGGGCGGCGCATCCTCGACGTCGGAGGTCCGGGCAGCCCCGGCTACGCGGACCGCAGGAACCGGCACGACGCCGAAGAGGCGGGGGAGGAACTGCGGCTGCTGTACGTCGCGGTCACCCGCGCGATGTGCGGGCTCGTGGTGTGGTGGGCGCCGGCGTTCACGACGGCGGGAGCGCCGCTGCACCGGATGATCCTGGGGCGGCAGCCCGGGCAGCGGGAGGTCCCGCAGAAGGTCACCGTTCCCGAGGATCCGGTTGTCGCGGAACGGTTGTCCGCGTGGGGCACGGCGGCGCCGGAGACGGTGACGGTCGAGGCGGTGGGTTCCGAACCGATCGCACCGGTCGGGTGGACGCCGCAGCGTGAGCCCAGCGGAGACCTGGAAGCCGCGCGGTTCCGTCGGCTGCTCGACACACGCTGGCGTCGCACGTCGTATTCGGCGTTGACCGCGTCCGCGCACGACGCGCCTGCCGTGGGGAGCGAGGCGGAGGTCGACGAGAAGACGGACGAGCCGGACGAACCGCCGCTGCACGCACCGGCCGACGTCACCGCCGGTGTGCCGTCGACGATGAACGAACTCCCGGGCGGCGCGACGTTCGGCACGCTCGTCCACGCCGTCTTCGAGATCGTCGACACCGCAGCGCCCGATCTGGAGGAGGAGGTGCTGCGGTGCTGCCGCGACGTGATCGGGTCGACTCTGTCGGACATCGATCCCGTTCAGCTGGCTACCGCGCTGGTGCCGGTGCTGCGGACGCCACTCGGTGCGGGGGCCGAGCGGGCACTCGCCGAACTCGCACCCGCAGACCTGCTGGCGGAACTCGACTTCGAACTGCCCCTCGCCGGTGGCGACACGCCCTCGCTGACCGTGATGCTCGACGGCGTCGGCAGACTGCTGCGCACCCACCTTCCGGACGGCGATCCGCTGCAGTCGTACGCCGACGCCGTGCAGACACTCGAACCGACGCCGCTGCGCGGATACCTCACCGGCAGCATCGACGCGGTGCTGCGACTGCCCGGGCCGCGATACGTCGTGGTCGACTACAAGACCAACCGCCTCGCGCAGGGTGAGCTGACCACCGCCCACTACACCCGCGACAGCATGGCCGCCGAGATGCTGCGGGCGCACTATCCGCTGCAGGCGCTGCTGTATTCCGTTGCGTTGCATCGCTATCTGCGCTGGCGGCAACCGGATTACGATCCCGCGGTGCACCTCGGAGGCGTCCAGTACCTGTTCGTCCGCGGCATGGTCGGCCCCGACACCCCACCGGGCTGCGGCGTCTTCGACTGGGCACCGCCCGCCGCGCTGATCACCGAACTGTCCGATCTGCTGTCCGGGTCGGCTGCCGATCCCGAGGGGGCGCCGTGACCGAGGTGCAGGTGGCGCAGCGCGGCAAGGGAAGGCTGCGGATCTTCAACGAGGCCGGGGTGCTCGCCGCCGCGGATGTGCACGTCGCGTTGCGGTTGTCGGCGCTCGGGGGCGAGTCGTCCGAAGACGTCGTGCTGGCGACGGCGCTGGCGGTGCGCGCGGTGCGGGCCGGCTCGGTGTGTCTGGACCTGACGCGGATCCGGGAGGTGACCGTCGACGAGGAGTCCGAGGTCGACCTCGACGCGCTGCCGTGGCCGGACGACGACACCGTCGTCGAGGCGCTGCGCCGGAGCCCGCTGATCACGGGTGGTTCGGCGGGACCGCTGCGACCGCTGCGGCTCGTCGACACCGCGGAGGGCGGGCTGCTCTACCTCGACCGGTACTTCCGGCAGGAGGCGACCATCCGGCGGGTCCTCGACCAGCGTGCCGTCGGGCAGCCCGTCGTCGACGAGGAGGCGCTGCGGGACGGGTTGGACGCGTTGTTCCGCGACCAGCACGACGTCGAGGCGCCGTCCCCATCACCGGATCGGCAACGGATCGCCGCCGCTATGGCCGCCACACAGTGGACGTCGGTGGTGGTCGGCGGACCGGGAACGGGCAAGACGCACACCGTCGCCCGGGTGCTGGCGCTGCTGACGAGGCAACCGGGGCCGACGCGGCGCATCGCGCTCGCCGCCCCCACCGGCAAGGCCGCGGCGCGGTTGCAGGAGGCGGTGAACGAGCAATCCGACGCACTCGGGTTGCCGTCCGACCTGACTGCGATGACGCTGCATCGGCTGCTGGGGTGGCAGCGTGGGCGCGGCAGCCGGTTCCGCTACAACGCGAACAATCACCTGCCCTACGACGTGATCGTCGTCGACGAGACGTCGATGGTGTCGCTGACGATGATGTGCCGGCTGCTCGAGGCCGTCCGCCCCGACACGCACTTGGTGCTCGTCGGCGATCCGGATCAGCTGACGTCCGTCGATGCGGGCGCGGTTCTCGCGGATCTGGTGGCGCGGCCGGTGTCGGGAACCGAGAATCCTGTGCTCGCGCGGGTGGTCGGAGCGGACCTGGACGCCGCGGACGACCCCCTCGAAGCGTCGCTGAGCGCGGGAGAACGCGACCGGTTGCGCGGCGGAGTGGTCCGGCTCAGCCGCGGACGCCGGTTCGGCGGCGGCATCGCGAAACTGGCTGTCGCGGTGCGGGACGGGGACGAAGACCGGGTGATCGACATCCTGCGCGGCGGCGGTGCCCCCGAGGTGTCGTTCCACGATCCGGACGACCTGGACGCACTGCGGTCGGATTTGGTGGGCACGGCCGCCGCGGTTACCCGCTCCGCAGAATCCGGCGATGCGGCTGCTGCACTGCGGCATTCGGAGGAACACCGGCTGTTGTGTGCGCACCGGGAAGGCCCGTACGGCGTGCAGCGGTGGGCGCGACAGGCGATGGAGTGGATCGGGGAGGCGACGGGGCAGCGGCTGGATCCGGATCGCTGGTATCCGGGCCAGCCGCTGATGGTGACGGCCAATGACCACGAAACGAAGATCTACAACGGCGACACGGGGGTAATTGTGCGGCGGGACGACGACGAACTCGTCGCCGCTTTCGTGCGGGGCAACGAACCGTTCCTGTTGCATCCGACGCATCTCTCCGCGGTGCAGACGGTGTACGCGATGACGATTCACCGCAGTCAGGGCAGTCAGTACGACACGGTGTCCGTGGTACTGCCCGGTGAGGCGTCGTCGCTGCTGACCCGCGAGTTGCTGTACACCGCGATCACCCGCGCACGACAGCACGTGCGGATCATCGGGACCGAGGACGCGGTGCGGGCAGGAGTGCAACGCCGGGTGCTGCGGGCGAGTGGGCTTCGGAGGGCGATTCCGTAGCACGGCTCCGCAGGGAGGAGATCACGACGGCGAGAGTCGCCGACAGGAAGACGATCTGCAGGAGTGTGCGGGGGATCAGGGCTTCGAACGGTCCCGTCGAGAGTCCCTCCACGGCGGCGTACACGTTCGCCGGGAACATCAGGATCAGCAGTGCGGTGAGGCAGCCTGCCGCCCACGGCGCGGTACGTCGGATCAGCAGTCCGGCGGCGCCGGCCAGTTCGAGCAGACCGGTGACGGTCACCAGCAGTCCGGGGTTCGGCAGAGCCGGCGGGACCATGTCGACGAGTTCCGCTCGCATTCCGACGAAGTGGGCCATGCCGGTCAGCGTGAACATGGCCGCGAGTCCGCCCCGCAGGGCAACGGGCCACGGTCGAAACCGTCGCACACCCGCGGCGCCTGCGACGAGAAGTGCCAGAGTGACGGCGACGAGGGCGATCAAGGGTTCCATCATGTTCTCCTGAATCGATCAGTGTTCGTGGGAGTTACTGCTGCGGGACAGCCGGTCTCGGGCGCGGCTGAACTTCTGTGTGACGGGGACACGTTCGGTGGCACGTGCCAGCCCCATCGCCGGCGCACCGACGTAGATCGACTCGGCGTGGTCTACCGGGTAGGTCTCGTGCCAGACACCGACCGCGCCGGGTGCCTTGCGGGCCCGCTTGTTGAAGGCGGCCCAGGCCGGGCGATGCTTCGCTTGGCTGTCGCTGGCGTAGGCATACAGCTTGTCGATGGAGTTCCAGTACTGGATCACTGTCGGGCCACGCCCCTCGAACGTCAGGCGGTAGCCCATCAGACCCGAATCCGGGTCCTCCGACAGCTCGCGCAGCATCCTCGGCATCGCGAGGAATGCCGGGAGCCAGAGGTCCGGTCGCCACGGCCGGTTGATGGTCATCCCGATCAGGAAGACCACCAGTTCGCCGTCGTAATGGTGCGTCGAGCGGGCCGGTTCGATCGTCGTCATCAGATGCCTCCCTGCATTGGATATCAGTACTATCTAATAATGGATAGTGACAGTATCCAATGTCAAGGGGTGCGGGTATACGAAAACCCGGACCGCGCAGTGCGCAGCCCGGGTGGGGTGGATCAGGGATGGATTACGGGGACTGGACCGGCGGTGTCACCGGGATGACCGAGGCGAGTGCACGTTCGTGCGCCTCGGTCGACCATTCGGGCTCGGTGGTGATGTTCATGTCCCCGATGATCGTGCCGAAGATGTCGATGTCCGTGCTGTACAGGATCACGGCGTTGCGCTGCGAGTCCGTGAAGTTCGTGTTGGTGATGTTCGCGTCGCTCAGATCGGCGTACGACAGATTCGCGGCGGCGAAGTTGGTGCCGGTGAGGTCGGCTCGCTTCAGGATCGCGCCCGACAGGTCGGCGAAGCTCAGGTTCACGCCCGCTAAATTCGCGAAACTCAGATCAGCGCCGGGGCACGTCGTGCGATCTTCGGGCGTCGGATTCGCCACGATTCTGCAGCCGTTGATTTCGGTGAGGACGTCCGCAGCGGCGGTGCCCACGCCCGCGGCGAGTGCGGCACCCCCGGCCAGCGCCACCGCGCCCAGTGTCAGAGCCGTGAAATGTGTCCTGCTCATGCCGGACTGCCCCCTCGCGTAGAAACCTCCACCGTCATCGCCGAACATAGTGCCGAACGCGCCGTGCCGCACGGGGAATGGTGACACCGGCCTGTCGGGTCTCACACGCATCGGTTCTCGGCATACGCACCCCTTCTAGTGCCCGAAACGGGGTGCATCTGCGGAGAAGGGGTGCGGCTACGGACGTAGGTCGGGATCTACTCGCAGGCGATGCCGTCGTTGTCGCGGTCGAGGTGCGACGCGTAGCCGTCCTCACCTCGGTAGATCGGTGTCACGCCGGCGTTGCGGGCCTCGGTGCAGTTCTTGTACCCAGCGCGCGGTGCGGGTGACGGCGGAGCCGGAGCCGCCTGCGGGGCGGGAGCGGCCTGCGGTGCCGGTGCCGGTGCGGCCGGGGCGGCGGGTGTGGGCGGCAGGAGGGGGTTCACCGCATCCGCCGATCCGCTCGGAATCAGGGACGCGATCTCCGGGGGAAGGAAATCGAAGATCGTCGCCGCCTGCGCGGAGGGCGCGGCTGCCATCGAAATGGCGGCACAACCGAGGATGCTGAGAACTAGCCGTCGAGCCTTCATCTTCTACCTCGTTCAGGGGTGGGGTGGGGCCTCGACAGGATCACCGGCACATGCACCTCGCGACAGCGCTTTCGTGATTCGGATCCCGTCTGCCGATGATGGTAGCCGCGGCCGAAAGGTCTTGTGACTCAGTCAGCTCCGCTGTCGATCATCCGAATGACAGCGGGAGTCGCGCGACCCGCTGGATCTGAAACGCACCCCTCCTCGGCAGACGCACCCCTTCTGGGGGCCGAATAGGGGTGCGTCTGCACAGAAGGAGTGCATGTGCGGGCGGCGACGCCGCCAGACTGACCGCTTCGCATCCGCCTGTCGGACACCTGCCGCGGACTATTCTGGGTGGAGCGTGTCGGAGGTGGTGCAGGCCGATGGCGAACGACGATCCGTGGGCAACCCAGCGCGAGCCGGAGATCGCGACAGAATTGGCCGCCGCCGGGTTCGACGAAGCCGTGGAAATCGGCCGCGGCGGGTTCGGCGTCGTGTACCGCTGCCTGCAGGAAGATCTCGACCGCACCGTCGCCGTCAAGGTCCTCACGTCGAACCTCGATCCCGACAACCTGACGAGGTTCGTGCGCGAGCAGCGGGCGATGGGCCGGACGTCCGGGCACCCGAACATCGTCGCCGTCTACCAGGTCGGCGTCACCCGAAGCAGGCGCCCGTACCTCGTCATGCCGTACCACTCGTTCGGTTCGCTCGACGCACAGATCCGCCGTTCGGGTCCGCTCGGATGGCAGGAAGTGCTGCGGCTCGGGATCAAGATTTCCGGCGCCCTCGAAACCGCGCATCGCGGTGGGATGCTGCACCGTGACGTCAAACCCGCGAACATCCTGCTCACCGAATACGACGAACCGCAATTGACCGACTTCGGGATCGCCCGCGTCTCCGGCGGATTCGAGACGACGGCCGGCTCGATCACCGGCTCCCCGGCGTTCACCGCACCCGAAGTGCTCGAAGGGCGCCCTCCCACGGTCGAATCCGACGTCTACAGCCTCGGGTCCACACTGTTCTGCGCGTTGACCGGCCACGCCGCGTACGAGCGCAGGAGCGGTGAACAGGTCGTCGGCCAGTTCCTGCGGATCTCCACACAGGCCGTTCCCGACCTGCGGGACGCCGGAATCCCCGCCGACGTGTGCAGCGCCGTGGGACACGCCATGGCCCGCGCGGTCGAGGACAGACCCGCGGGCGCCGCCGACTTCGGCAACGAACTCCGCGCCGTGGAGCGACGCAACGGCCTGACCGTCGACGACATGTACATTCCGATTCAGCGGGCACCCGCGCAGCCCCACGACGGTGCCGCCGAGGCAACCCGGTCCCGTGGTTCCGGGACTCCCTACAACGTGCGGACGCCGCCGACCCCACCCGCGTCGGTCACGAAATTCCGCCCGCCCACCACCACCCGTCGGCTCGTGCCGCGACGGCGGCTGATCACCGCCCTCCGCGCGGGCCGGGACCGTCGGTTGACCCTCGTCCACGCGCCGGCCGGGTTCGGCAAGAGCAGCCTGGTGGCCCAGTGGCGCGACGACCTGGTCGAAGCGGGAACCGCGGTCGCATGGCTCACCGTCGATCGTGACGACAACTATCTGGTGTGGTTTCTCTCCCATCTGGTCGAGGCGATCCGGCGGGTGCGCCCCGAGGTCGTCGGCGAACTCGGTCAAGCGCTCGAGGAACACGGGAGCATGGTGGAGCGGTTCGTTCTCACCTCGCTGATCAACCGGCTCCACGACAGCGGGGAGGCCCTGGTCGTCGTGATCGACGATTGGCATCGGATCACCGACGCCGGACCGATCGACGCGATGACATTCCTCCTGGACAACGGCTGCCACCACCTGAAGATCGTCGTGGCGAGCCGGAGCCGGTCGGGTTTGCCGCTGAGCCGGATGCGGGTGCTCGACGAACTGAACGAAATAGACTCCGGGGAACTGGCTTTCGACTTCGGTGAATCGCAGAACTTCCTGTCGGACCGAGTTCGGGTGCCCCTGAACGACACCGAAATCGAACAACTGCGGGACTCGACCGACGGCTGGATCGCGGCGCTGCAGTTGGCGTCGCTGTCGTTGCGGGAAGACGGAAGTCCGGAGAATCTCATCGAACAACTCCGGTCGGGCACCGATGCCATCGGTGAGTATCTGGCCGAGAACGTGCTCGAAGCCCTCGAACCCGAGATGCTCGACTTCATGCTCGCCACGTCGGTCCCCGACAAGGTATGCGGAGACCTGGCGTCGGCGCTGGCCGGGGTGCGGGACGGGCAGGCGAAACTCGAGCAGGTCGCCGCCCGCGATCTGTTCCTCGGCAGGACGGGGGACGACCGGCAGTGGTACCGCTACCACCACCTGTTCGCGCAGATCCTCCACCAGCGTCTCGAACGGGACCACCCCGGACGCATCACGGACCTGCACCGCAAGGCGCACGACTGGTTCCGGGAGCGGCACCTGCTGGGCGAGGCTGTCGATCACCTCCTCGCGGCGGGTGAACCGCAGCGAGCGGTGGAACTGCTCGAGGAGGACGACCTCTACCTCCTCGACAGGTCCCAGATGTCGACGTTGCTCTGTTTGATCGCGAAGCTGCCGGCCGAACTGGTGGCCGCGAGCCCCCGGCTGCAGCTCACCATCGGGTGGGCGAATTGCGAACTGCAGCGTCTCGAACTCGCGCAGGCCGCCCGAACCCGCGCGCTCGAACAACTCGACGGCGCGGAGGTGCCCGAGCGCCGCGCCGCGCAGCTCCGAGTGGAAGCGGATGTCCTGCAAGGCGACATCGAGGCGACCGCAGACCGCATCGAGGGGGTGCGAGGTCTCGTCGCCGAATGCCTCGCGCAACCCGCGGAGTATCACCCGTTCGTGGTATCGATGGCCGCGCTCCTCGAGACGTTCGTCGACTGTTACGAATTCCGATTCGAGGACGCGTACCGGAGACAGAGCTGGGCGGCCCCGTATCACCGGCAGAACACCGGGCCGTACTCCGTGGCGTACGGATACTGTTTCGCCGGACTCGCGAAGTTCGAGCAGCTCGACATCGGCGGTGCGATGGAGTTGTACCGCAAGGCGTTCCAACTGGTCCGGGAGGCGGCGAACACGCAGTCGCAGCATGCGCGGCTGACGCGCGCGCTGCTCGCCGAGGTGCACTACGAGCAGGGCCGGATCGACGAAGCGGAAGAGTTGATCAACGAGAGTTTCGACGCGGCCGCGCTCGGCGGCGCAACGGACTTCATGATCCGGCACTACTGCCTCGGAGCGCGCATCATGGGCGTGCGCGGCGATCGCGAGGCCGCGGCACGCCGACTCGGTGAGGGCGCGCGGACGGCCGAGACGTTCTCGCTGCCGCGGCTGCGCGCCGCGGTCGACGCCGAGAGGGTGCGGATCGGGCTACCCCCGGCATCCGGATTCGTCGCCGTCACGCGGGCGACGCGGCGGACCCCGACGGACGGAATCGGGGAGGCCACGGCCCAACTCGAGGAGGAGGCGGCCATCGCGTTGCTCGTCGCGCAGGGCGACCCCACGCAGACGGAACATGCCTGCGACTGGGCGGACGAGTGGGTGCGGAGCCTCGACCGGACCGGAAGGCGCAGGGCCGGGCTGCAGGCCAGGCGGCTGCTGGTGTCCTGCCTGTGGGCGGCGGGACGGCGCGAGGAGGCGCAGGCCGCTCTGTTCCCGATGGTCGTGGACTGCGCCCGGCACGGCCTGATCCTGTTCCTGCCCGACGGCGGCCCGAACGTCCTCGCGGTGCTGTCGGCCCTGAGACGGAACGATCATCCGGGCCTGCCTCGGGCGTTCACCGATGCAGTGCTCGCGGCCGCGAACTAGCTCCCTCCGGTGAGCAGAGACGCCACGGCTCGCGCAACGTCTCGAAGTGCGAGCCGGTGAAGTCGTCCGTTCCGACCAGATCCGCCACCGCGAGCGCCGCAGCCGCATCACGGACCGCGGTGGCGAGATCCGAGCACAGTCGCTCGTCCTCCCGCAGGGTCACCTCGTCCATGTAACGCCGTTCCCAGGCAGCGTCCTGTGCGCGATACCAGGACTTGATCCGTCCTGCCGCCCAGGCCGCATCGCGGGCGCAGACCCAGGCCGCGAGCCTCGGGCGGCTGTCGACGGCGTCGCTCGGCCGTCGCAGTTCTCCGAAGCGGTCGTGCAGGACTGCCGCCGCGTCGACGGCGTGCATCATCACCTGCGGCCAGTTCGGGCCGAAGGTCTCCTCACATTCGTGTTCGGTCACCGCGAACGAATCGAGCACGACGAGCGCGTCGTCCAGGACGTCCTGCTGCAGGATGTCGGACGCCGGCAGGTCGCGCCGGCTCAGCAACTGGAACGCCACGAACGCGTCACCGCGGACCGGCGCGCAGTGCACGAGGACCTCGAGAACGGAGAAGCCCGTCTCGGGTGCGGAGTCTCCGCGGTCGCGGTGCCGCCGAATGAACTGCGCGGCGCGGGTGGGCAGAAGCCGAAGTTCGTCCGTGATCACGTCAGCACTCGACATAGTTGACCGGAACGTTGACGGCCAGACCGCCGGTCGACGTTTCCTTGTACTTCGACAGCATGTCCGCACCCGTCGAGCGCATCGTCTCGATCACCTGATCGAGGCTCACCCGGTGGGTGCCGTCGCCGCGCAAAGCCATGCGAGCGGCGTTGATGGCCTTGCCCGCCGAGATCGCGTTGCGTTCGATGCAGGGGATCTGCACCAGACCCTCGATGGGGTCGCAGGTGAGGCCGAGGCTGTGCTCCATCGCGATCTCCGCGGCGTTCTCCACCTGTTCGATGGTGCCGCCGAGGATCTCGGCGAGTCCGGCAGCGGCCATGGACGCCGCGGACCCCACCTCGCCCTGGCAACCGACCTCGGCGCCGGAGATCGACGCGCGCTCCTTGTACAACGACCCCACGGCTCCGGCGGCCAGGAGGAAGCGGATCGCGGTGTCGTCGGGATCCGCCCTCCCCGCCGGCGTGTAGTGGACGGCGTAGTGCAGCACCGCGGGAATGATGCCCGCCGCGCCGTTGGTCGGCGCGGTGACGATCCGGCCGCCGGACGCGTTCTCCTCGTTGACGGCGAGCGCGACGAGGTTGACCCAGTCCTCGGCGAAGGCCGGATCGCGGTGCGGGTCTTCCTGATCCAGCCGCAGATACCAGTCCCGCGCGCGGCGCCGCACGCGCAAAGCGCCGGGAAGGATCCCGTCGCGGGATATCCCGCGCTTCTCACATTCCACCATGACGTCGCGAATATGGAGGAGCCGTTCGTGGATCTCTGCGGTCGGACGCTGTTCGCGTTCGAACTCGAGCATCACCTCGCTGATGGTGTAGCCGTGGCGGGCCGCGAGATCCAGGAGTTCCTTCGCCGAGCCGAACGACAGGCCGCCGCTGCTGCCTGCCGGCGGCTCCGCGCTCTCCGCTTCGGTGACGACGAAGCCTCCGCCGACGGAAAAGTAGGTCTCGCTGTGGATCTCGACGCCCCCGGCGGCGAAGGCGGTGATCGTCATGCCGTTCGGATGCAGCGGCAGGATGGTCAGCGGATGGAGGACGATCTCGTCTTCGGCCAGCGCGACGGCGTGCGATCCGCCGATCGTGACGCGGCGGGTGGTCCGCATCTCGTCGAGCCGCCGTTCCATCTCGTCGGTCTCGATCTTCTCCGGGAAGTACCCTTCGAGTCCGAGCAGCACCGCCGACATCGTGCCGTGGCCCGCTCCGGTGGCCGCGAGGGAGCCGTACAGGTCGACGCGGACATCGGCCACCTCGGTGAGCGCGTCGAGCGCGCGAAGATCGGCGACGAACCTCGCGGCAGCGCGCATCGGTCCGACGGTGTGGGAACTCGAGGGGCCGACACCGACGGAGAACAGGTCGAACACGCTGATGGTCATGGGGTTACACCGCCTCGCTGAGTTCGTTGGCGTATTGCGCGGGAGTGAGGAGTCCGTAGGCGGACGACGTCGGAAGGGGGAGGACCGCGAACAGCCAGCCACGGTGGAACGGGTCGTCGGCGACGAGTTGCGGATTCGCGAGGGCGTCGGCGTTGGTGAGGGTGACGAGTCCGCTGATCGGCGCGTACACCGTGATCGGAGTGCGGTCCGACGACCACACCAGGGCGCAGGGGGCGCCGGCGTCGATCGTGCTGCGCACCGCCGGAAGTTCCAGCCCGACCACCTCGACGTCGTCGAGGGCCGTGTCCGTGACGCCGGCCCGGAGCGGAAAGTCGGAGAAGTTCTGTCCCGGTGCGAGGGCCAGCCAGCTGTGCATTGCCGTGAACCGTCGATCCGAGGGAATCTTTCGAGCTCTCATGCCTTTTCCTTTGACAGTCGGGCGTTGTGGTCGCGGACGTCGCGTGTGATCCAACAGACCGAATATTGATATATCAGTCTGTGTCATAACGGTAGGTCAGGTATCGAGGTGGGTCAAGAGGGATCCGGAGAACGTCCGGAAACGAAGCGGCTACGGCCGGAGGGTCGCGGGCAGCACGCCCTTGAGCGAACTCGTCACGGCGAGTGCTTCGGCGGCCAGGAGGTCGGCCGGCGTGAGAATGCGCTCGCGCATTGACCCGCGGTCGAGCTGCCAGGACCGCTCGACACCCGGCAGGCACCCCGACGACAACGGCGGCGTCCACCAGACGCCGTCGATCCGGGCCGCGAGGTTCGCGATCGTGGTCTCGGTGACGTGCCCGAGTTCGTTGACCAGCACCACGTCGTCGGCCCCGGGATTGCGGCGGCGCCTGCGGTCGTACCGCTCGCGCACCGTCGTCTTGTGTCCGAGGAGGACGTCCCGGGAGTCGACGGGTTCGTCGTCGAGCACGAGAGACACCGAGGCGGGCGCGACCGGCGGCTCGAAGACGTCGACGTCCACACCACCGTCGCGGTGCAAGCGCACGCGGACCCGGGCCGCTCCGACACCCGACAGCCGCTGAGCGAGCCGGCGCCGGACGTCCGATTCCCGGAACGCGTACCCGAGCACGGCCGCGGAGCGGGCCAGACGTCGCAGGTGACGCTCCACGTGCCGCAGGCCGGTCCGCGGATCGTGATACATCGTCTCCATCAGCTGGGCATCGGCCAGGTGGACCCCGGCCAGCTGAACCCCGCGGGTGTCGATCGTCGCGAGCCCGACTGCGGCGGACACGGAGGTGTTCACAGGGCGGAGGCTCGATTCGACACGTGAGTGGAGTGGGCGGGACCACGATATACGAGCGCGCGGAGAACGGACACCGCGTCCATGGTCGCGGCGACGTCGTGGACGCGGAGCACGGCCGCTCCGTTCTGCGCCGCGACGAGGGCGGCGGCGACCGAACCGGCGAGCCGCTGGTCGACGTCGCGTCCGGTGATCGCCCCGACCATGCCCTTGCGCGACAGCCCTGCCATGACCGGCAGACCGAGGTCGGCGATCTGGTGCAGCTCCGACAGCAACTCGAGATTGTGTGTGAGCCTCTTTCCGAAGCCGAATCCCGGGTCGACGAGGATGTGCGAGCTCGGTATGCCCGCTTCGAGACACGCCGTGATGCGGGCGACGAGGAATCGCCGGACCTCGCCGACCACGTCGGCGTAGGTGGGGCCTTTCTGCATCGACTCGGGGTCGCCCTGCATGTGCATCAGGCACACCGGGACCTGCAGTTCCGCGGCGGCGCGCAGGGCACCCCGGACACGGAGTGCGCGGACGTCGTTGATCAGGGTCGCGCCGGCGGCGACCGCTTCCCGCATCACCTCCGGGCGGGACGTGTCGACGGAGATGGGGACAGCGGTCCGGCGGGCGAGTGCGGCGATGACGGGGACCACGCGGTCGATCTCGTCGGTGACCGACGGTGGCCGCGACCCCGGCCGCGTCGATTCACCGCCGACGTCGAGAAGTCCGGCGCCCTCCGCGACGAGCGACAGTCCGTGCTCGACCGCCGCGGAGGTGTCGAGGTACCGGCCGCCGTCGGAGAACGAATCGGGTGTCACGTTGACGATGCCGCAGACCACGGGGACGTCGTGGGCGAGCGCGGTGAGCAGGCGGTCGGGGCGGGACGCGATGAGAACAGGGGACGGGGCCATCCGACGCACTCCTTCCAGAATGGGATCGGTCCGGTGGACGGCGCCATGTCGCCCACCGGACCGAGGACTGTCTCGTTACACGGGATCGACGCCGAACTCCTCGGCGGCGTCGATCAGCCATTCCGCCAGATACCGGGCGAACGAGGCCCGCACCAGGATGCGGTAGTCGGTGCCGGTGTCGTCGAGCGCGATCAGCACGACGCCGGCGAGACCGAGCATCGTCTGCACGGCCGAACCCGGCCCGAAGACCTTGGGGTGCAGGTCGATCGAGCAGCCCTTGGCGAGAACGTCGCGGGCGTGCGCTCCGGTGAGCCGGATCGTCGTGCGCTGCGCGGAGACGTCGATCGCGGCGCCGCCGTGCGGGGTCACCGCGGTGCGCAGCGTGTCCTCGAGCTCCTCGGGGGACTGGGATCGGGTGGTGATCAGCCATTCCTCCGGGCCGAGCCAGACGACGGTGATCGCGCCGCGCTCGACGCGTGTCGACGGTGTCGTGGGCAGGTCGACGCCGAGGACGTCGGCCGCCGCCGCGCCACCGGGGCCGCTCGGGTCGACCCACAGATCGACCGTCGCGACGAACGGTTCCTCGGCGAGGCTCACCGAATCGGGGAGCGCCGAGAACTTCTGGTCCCAGCCGTGCAGGGGGCTGAGGGGAACGAGGGTGTCAGCCATCGCGGCGTGCTCCTTCGGGATCGACGAGAACGGAACCGGTGACCTCCACGGCCACCAGCTGGCCGTCCACCGGGACGTGCAGGGTGTCACCGACTCGGGCCCGGCCACCCTTGACGAGGGCGAGACCGAACGGCCGGCCGAGTTCGGCGCTGAGGTAGCTCGACGTGACGTGGCCGAGCATCGGCACCGGAGGGGGCGGCAGGACGCCGTCGGAGATCTCTTCGATGATCTGCGCGCCCTCGGGCAGCACGGTCTGCTTGTCGAGGGGCAGCAGCCCGACGAACTGCTTGCGCAGCGGGTTCTGGTTCTCCTCACGGGAGAAGGAGCGCTTCCCGATGAAGTCGGGCTTCTTCTTCGACACCGCCCAGCTCATCCCGAGGTCCTGCGGGGTGACAGTGCCGTCGGTGTCCTGACCGATGATCGGGTAGCCCTTCTCCGCGCGGAGCACGTGCATCGTCTCGGTGCCGTACGGGGTGATGTCGAACTTCTCACCGGCCGCGATGAGGCGCGCCCACACGGCGGGCGCATGCCAGCCGTTGACGTTGACCTCGAACGCGAGTTCGCCGGAGAAGCTGATCCGCGCGACCCTCACGTGCACGCCGCCGAGGGACGTGTCGCGCCAGGCCATGAACGGGAAGGCGTCGTTGCTGACGTCGAGGTCGGGGAAGACCTCACCGATCACGTCGCGCGAGCGCGGTCCGACGACGGGGAACGTGGCCCACTGTTCGGTGACCGAGGTGAGGCGCACCCTCAGGTGCGGCGATTCGGTCTGAAGCCATTCCTCCATCCAGTCGAGGATCTTCGCGGCGCCGCCGGTGGTGGTGAAGACCTGGAACCGGTCGTCGGCCAGGCGCATCACGGTGCCGTCGTCGATGACCATGCCGTCGACGCCGCACATGACGCCGTAGCGGACCATGCCGACCTTGAGGGTGCTCATCATGTTCGTGTAGATCATGTCGAGCAGCACCCCGGCGTCGGGACCCTGGACGTCGATCTTGCCGAGGGTGGAGCCGTCGAGGATGCCGATGCTGCGGCGCACCGCGGCGCACTCGCGCAGCACCGCCGCGTCCATGTCCTCCCCGGGGAGCGGGTAGTAGCGGGGACGCTTCCACTGGCCGACGTCCTCGAACACGGCGCCGCGGCCGACGTGCCAATCGTGTAGTGCCGTCACCCGTTCGGGGTCGAAGAGGGCGCCGCGACTGCGGCCGGCGAGGGCGGCGAACGCGACCGGCGTGTACGGCGGGCGGAACGTGGTGGTGCCCAGCGTCTCGATCGGCCTGCCCAGCAGTTCGGCGGTGATGCCGGACGAGATGACGCCCGACGTCTTGCCCTGGTCGTGTGCGGTGCCGATGGTCGTGTAGCGCTTGATGTGCTCCATCGACGTCATGCCGGCGCCCACCGCGCGGGAGAGGTCGGCGACCGTGGCGTCGCGCTGCACGTCGACGAACTGGCTGTCCTCGCCGGCGACGTCCGGCACCCGCCACAGCACCAGCGGTGCGGACGATGCGGAGTCGGCTCCGGTCGTCACGTCGATCGTGCGGTCGGGGACGGTGAAGCCCAGCTCGCTCATGATCGCCTGCCCGGCCTTCTGCCCGTCGCGCAGACACCCGTCCAAGTCGAAGATTCCGTTGGCGGAGCCGGCGACGGAGACGCCGTCGAGGGTCTCGCCGGGGACGAACGCGCCGAGGTTCTCGTCGTAGCGGAGTTTGCCGCGGGCCTGGCTGAACAGGTGCACGGCCGGGTTCCAGCCGCCGCTGACCAGCAGGACGTCGCAGGCGAGGGGAAGCGCGGTGCCGGTGTCGTCGCGTTGGGAGACGACGGCGTGGCTGATCCGGCCGTTGCCGCGAGTGCCCGACACCACGGACCCGGTGCGGACGGCGATGCCCCGCTTGTCGCATTCGGCCTGCCAGCCGGCGGGTGCCTGATCGCGGGCCTCGACGATCGCGTTGATGCGGACACCCGCATCGTGCAGGTCGATCGCGGCTTCGTACGCGCTGTCGTTGGTGGTGAACACGACGGCCTGTTCGCCGACCTTGACGCCGTAGCGGTGCAGGAACGTGCGGGCGCCGTGCGCGAGCATGATGCCGGGGCGGTCGTTGTCGGTGAAGACGACGGGACGCTCGTGCGCTCCGGCGGCGACGAGGATGTGCCGGGCGCGGATGCGCCAGACCCGTTGGCGGCTCAGCGCGGCGGGGGCCTCGACGCCGAGGTGGTCGGTGCGACGCTCGAGTGCGAGGACGAAGCCGTCGTCGTAGTTGCCGAACGCGGTGGTGCGCTGCAGGTGCAGCACATCCGGGAAGGTGGCCAGTTCGGCGACCGCGGCGGCTACCCAGTCGAGGGCGGGTGCGCCGTCGATGAGGTCCGTGCTGCCGAGGAGGTCTCCGCCGGCTTCGCTCTGCTCGTCGACGATCACCACCCGCGCGCCCGCCCGGGCGGCGGTGAGAGCCGCTGCGAGACCCGCAGGGCCGGCGCCGGCGACGAGCAGGTCGGTGTGGACGTGCGTGGCGTCGTACTTCGCCGAATCGGCGATCGTGGCAAGACGTCCCTGACCGGGGATGCCGCGGGCGACGAGACCGTCGAACAGTTCGATGGTGGTGGCGAGCAGCATCGGCTCGGGGAACGGCTCCTCGATCTGCACGAGGCCGCCCGTGTCCTCCGCCCACGCCGCGGTGATGCCGCGGGGCCGGCCCAGTTTGATGCTGGTGGTGATCTGGTGGACGCCGTTGGCGAGCAGTGCCGAGCCGAGGGTGTCGCCGGCGTGGCCGGTCAGTTCCCGGCCCTCGAAGGTGAAGGTGTAGGAGGTGTCGCGGTCGATGCGACCGCCCTGGCGGGTGCGGAAGGGTGCGTTCACGATATCGTCGGCTTCTGCTCGTCCAAGCGGTAGACGCTGTGGAATCGGTAGGTGGCGGTGTCGCGTACGGCGTTGAACCAGCGCCGGCATCCGGCGCTGTGGTTCCACCGTTCCGCGAAGAGACCCTTCGGGTTCGCGCGGAAGAACACGAAGTGCGCCCATTCCTCGTCGTTCAGCGACGCGGGGTCTTCCGGGTAGACGACGTGGGCTTCGCCGCCGTAGTGGAACTCGGTTTCCTCACGGGACCCGCACCACGGGCATTCGATGAGTTGCATTGTGGCTCCTGGATTTCAGTGCGCGACGGGGGATCAGTGGGCGACGGCCGCTGCGCCGTGCTCGTCGACGAGGGCGCCGGTGACGAACCGGTCGAGGCTGAACGGCGCGATGAACTCGTGGGGTTCGTCGTTGGCGATCGTGTCCGCCAGGCACCAGCCGAGACCCGGGGTGGCCTTGAATCCGCCGGTGCCCCAACCGCAGTTGAGATACACGTTGTCATAGGGGGTGCGGCCCACGATCGGGGAGGCGTCGGGGCACACGTCGACGATGCCGCCCCAGGTGCGCAGCAGGTGTGCGCGGGCGAAGACGGGGAACAACTCGACCGCGGCCGCCATCTGCCGTTCGATGATGTGGAACGCGCCGCGCTGGCCGTACCCGTTGTAGGAGTCGACACCGGCGCCCATCACCAGTTCACCCTTGTGCGCCTGCGAGACGTACACGTGGATCGCGTTGGACATCACGATGGTCGGGTGCACGGGCTCGAGCAGTTCGGAGACCAGCGCCTGCAGGGGATGGGACTGCACGGGGGTGCGGATGCCGAGCATGTCGGTGAGCGTCGAGGTGTGTCCGGCCGCGCACAGGGCGACCTGGCCGGTCGCGATGTCGCCGCGGGTGGTGCGCACCCCGGTGACCTTGTTGCCGTCGGTGACGAACCCGGTGACCTCACAGTTCTGGATGATGTCGATGCCCGCCTCGTCGGCGCGACGGGCGAATCCCCAGGCCACGTAGTCGTGCTTGGCGATGCCGGCGCGCGGCTGATAGGTCGCGCCGAGGACGGGGTAGCGGATGTCGCTCGAGATGTTCACCAGCGGGCACAGCTTCTTGACCTCGTCGGGTCCGACCCACTCGGCGTCGATTCCGTTGAGTTTGTTGGCCTCCACTCGGCGGACGCTGTCGCGGACGTCCTGCAGGCTGTGCGCGAGGTTGAGGACGCCGCGCTGGCTGAACAGGATCGGGTAGTCGAGGTCGTCCTCGAGGCCCTCCCACAGCTTGAGGGCGTGCTCGTAGATCTTGGCGCTCTCGTCCCACAGATAGTTCGAGCGGATCAGCGTGGTGTTGCGGGCCATGTTGCCGCCCGCGAGCCAGCCCTTTTCCAGGACCGCGACGTTGGTGATGCCGTGATTCTTGGCGAGGTAGTGCGCGGTGGCGAGGCCGTGTCCGCCGCCGCCGACGATGACGACGTCGTACGACTTCTTCGGTTCCGGGTTGCGCCACAGGAAGTCGGGGTGGTCGGGCAGGTGGGCGCCGGGTGGCTGGGTGGCACTCATCAGTTCGCCTCCGTGAGGTCGGGGTAGAGCGGGAAGCGCAGGGCGAGGGCGTCGACCCGGGCGCGGAGGTCGTCGAGTCCGGCCTCGTCGGTGGCCGGCCGCAGCGCGTAGCTGATGATGTCGGCTACCTCGGTGAACGCGTCCAGGTCGAAGCCGCGGGTCGCGAGGGCGGGCGTGCCGATTCGCACACCGGAGCTGACCATCGGCGGGCGCGGGTCGAACGGAACGGCGTTGCGGTTCACCGTGATTCCCACCCGGTGCAGCCGGTCCTCGGCCTGCTTGCCGTCGAGTTCGGACTCGCGCAGGTCCACCAGCACCAAGTGCACGTCGGTGCCGCCGGAGACGACGTTGATGCCGGCCTGCCGGGAGTCGTCCTGCAGGAGGCGGTCGGCGAGGATCTTCGCACCGGCGAGGGTGCGTTCCTGGCGCTCGCGGAACTCGGGCTCGGCGGCGAGCTTGAAGGAGACGGCCTTGCCGGCGATCACGTGCTCGAGCGGGCCACCCTGCTGTCCGGGGAACACCGAGGAGTTGAACTTCTTCGCCAGCGCCTCGTCGTTGGTGAGGATGACACCGCCGCGGGGACCGCCCAGGGTCTTGTGCGTCGTCGACGTCACGACGTGCGCGTGCGGGACGGGAGACGGGTGCAGTCCGGCGGCGACGAGACCGGCAAAGTGCGCCATGTCGACCATGAGGTACGCGCCGACCTCGTCGGCGATACGCCGGAACGCGGCGAAGTCGAGCTGGCGGGTGTACGCGGACCAGCCGGCCAGGATCAGCTTGGGGCGGTGCTCACGGGCCAGACGCTCGACCTCGTCCATGTCGACCAGGTGATCGTCCTCGCGGACGTGGTAGGCGGCGACGTCGTAGAGCTTGCCGGAGAAGTTGAGCTTCATGCCGTGCGTGAGGTGGCCGCCGTGCGCGAGGTCGAGGCCGAGGATGCCGTCGCCGGGCTTCAGCAGCGCCGACATCGCGGCAGCGTTGGCCTGCGCGCCCGAATGCGGCTGCACGTTGGCGAACTTCGCACCGAACAACGACGTCAGGCGGTCGATGGCGAGCTGCTCGATCACGTCGACGTGCTCGCAGCCACCGTAGTAGCGGCGTCCGGGGTAGCCCTCGGCGTACTTGTTCGTCAGTACCGACCCCTGCGCCTGCATCACCGCGAGCGGGGCGAAGTTCTCGCTGGCGATCATCTCCAGGGTGCCCTGCTGGCGCTGGAGCTCGGCCGCGATCGCCTGGTGCACGGCGGGGTCGAGGTCGGCGAGCGAATGGGTCAGCGTCGGGTTCGCTGCTGCCGCTTCGGTGCGGCCTGCGGTGTCCACGGTCATGGTTCGCCTTTCTGGAAGGTCAGTTGACTTCGAACTGATATATCAACTGGAAGGTAGAGTAAGGTCAGGGCCGGACAAAGGTCAATAGCTCCGGAATATCAGGGAGACGGAACATGAGCCTGGCGCATTCATCGGTCGCGGACACGGCATCGAACGGCGGCACCAACGCCGACCGCGCGTACGAGATCGTGCGCGAACGCCTGGTGATGCTGGACATCCGGCCCGGCGAGCCGATCAACGACGACCGCCTCGCGGAAGAACTCGGATTCGGCCGCACCCCGGTACGTGAGGCTCTCAAGCGCCTCGAACGGGAGCGTCTCGTCGTCGCCTACCCGCGACGGGGAACGTTCGCGACCGCCGTCGACATGACCGACCTCGCCGACATCTCCGAGATCCGCAAGCAACTCGAACCCACCGCGGCCGCCCGCGCAGCGAGGACGGCATCGCAGGACGCGCGATCGCGCCTGTCTGCGCTCGCCGACGAGATCGCCGAGATCAGCGACAGCGAGGACCCGCGTGACGTCCTCCGCAAGGATGTGCGCGTCCACCGCGAGATCTACCGGGCGTCCGGGAATCCGCACCTGGAAGACATCCTCGTCAGCCTCGACGCACACGCCACCCGGATCTGGTGCCTGTTCCTCGACCGTCTGCCCGACGTCGCGAGCCACGTCCGCGAGCACGCGGACCTGCTCCGGGCCATCGTCGACGGCGACGAGGACACCGCCTCGGCGCTCACCCTCGCTCACGTCGCCGGCTTCGAGAAGGCCATCCGCGACCTGCTGTAGGCGCTCCGCGCCCGTGAGTGGGTAACGAGTCCAGAGACTCGTTAACCACTCACGGGCGGCGGAGCCGCCTCAGCTGAAGACGACCGTCCGGTGGCCGTGGAGCAGGACGCGGTTCTCGCAGTGCCAGCGCACGGCGCGCGACAGCGCGAGGGCCTCGGCGTCCTGCCCGACCGTGGCGAGTCGTGCCGGGTCGAAGGAGTGGTCGATGCGGATGACTTCCTGCTCGATGATGGGGCCCTCGTCGAGGTCGGGGGTCACGTAGTGGGCGGTGGCGCCGACCTGCTTGACGCCGCGGTCGAACGCCTGGTGGTAGGGCTTGGCGCCCTTGAAGCCGGGCAGGAACGAGTGGTGGATGTTGATGGCCCGGCCGCGCAGTGCCCGGCACGCGTCGTCGGACAGCACCTGCATGTAGCGGGCAAGTACCACGAGATCCGCGTCGAACTCCTCGACGAGTTCGAGCAGCCGGGCCTCTGCCTCCGGTTTGGTGGTCGGGGTGACCGGGACGTGGACGAACGGCAGTCCGGCGGCCTCGGCCATCGGCCGGAGCGTCTCGTGGTTGGAGACGACTGCAACGAGTTCGGCGCCGAGGTTGCCGGCCCGCCAGCGGAAGATGAGGTCGTTGAGGCAGTGGCCCATCTTGGAGACCATCACGATCACGCGGGGCAGGTCGGTGCCGTTGAAATTGAACGTCATGCCGAATTTCTCGGCGACGCTCCGGAATTCCTCGGTGAGTGGCTCGATGTCGACATCTTCTGCCGAGACGAACGACGTGCGGAGGAAGAAGGCGTCGCTCAGGGTGTCGTCGAACTGCTGATGCTCGGCGATATCGCAGTTCTGCTCGAAGAGAAAGGAGCTGACTGCGTGAACGATCCCGGGACGCTGAGCGCAGCTGAGCGTCAGGGTGAAGGTCTGGGTCATGTGGGTCTCCTCGATGCCGGACTGATTGAGGTGTCAGTCCGAGCGAACTGATATATCAGAATGGCCAATGCTATTTCAGGCTGGACGAGCGGGTCAAGGGGTGGAGAGGGAGTCAGCCGCCGCGTCGGGACCCGGTCAGCAGCGCGTCCGATCGGGTCTGGGCGTATTGGGTGGCGGCAGCGTCGACGGTGTGATTGAGCAACAGCGCGGTGGTCACCGGTCCCACCCCTCCGGGAACCGGGGTCAGCGCACCGGCGCGCCCGTCGACGGCGGCCGAGTCGACGTCACCGAGCAGTTGCCCGTCGTCGGTGGCCGTGGTCCCGACGTCGATGACGACGGCACCCTCGGCCACGTGCTCGGCCGTGATCAGTCCCGGGATCCCGACCGCGACGACGAGAATCTCGGCGTCGCGGGTGCCGGCGACGAGATCGGCGGTGTGCCGGTGGCACACGGTCACCGTCGCGTTGCGCTGCACGAGCAGATGCGCGGCAGGGCTTCCCACGACCGTCGACCGCCCGACGACCGCGGCGGTCTTGCCGTGCAGGTCGATTCCGTGGTGATCGAGGAGTGCGATCACGGCCTGCGCGGTGGCGGGCGCGAACGCCGGAAGGCGGGCGACGAGGCGTCCGAGGCTGACCGGGTTCGCGCCGTCGATGTCCTTGGCAGGATTGATCGCCTCGCGGAGCGCATCGAGGTCGGTTCCCTCCGGCAGGGGCGTCTGCAGGATGATTCCGTGGACGTCGGGGTCGTGGCCGAGTTCGACGAGCGTCGTGTGGATCTGCTCGGTGGTCGCCAACGGTCCGAGATCGACGATGTCGCAGAGAATTCCGGTGCGCTTCGCGGCCGACGCGATGGATCGCACGTACCAGGCGGTCGACTCGTCGTCGGTGGCGAGCACCACCGCCAGGGTGGGCCGGATTCCGATTTCGGACAGGGCATCGGCCGCGACGGAGGCATCGTTGCGGATGGAGGCGGCGAGTTCGGCGCCGCCGAGGCTTCGGGTCATGAACTCAGCTGCTTTCGTACTCGTGTCGTGACGGCGTCGGCGCGGTCGAGGATGGTGTCGACTGCGGCCACGCACTCGGTGAGGGTTTGGCGGGTTCTCGGGTCGGTGATTCCGGGCAGGTTCACCTCGACGTTGACGCGCGCCGTGGTCGCCGCCGCCCGTGCGGCCTCCGCGGCGGCCGCGATGTCGCTGACGACGGTGCGGTTCGCTACCGGCAGCAGGGTTTCGGCGAGGGCCACCACGTCGCCCGCCGCGGCCACCACCTCTGCGGGGACCGCGGCGGCGCCGGCGAGGGCCGACGCGATCACCGCGGTGCGCGCCGCGGATTCGTCGTCCGTGCCCTGAGGTAACCGGTAGGCGTCGATGACGGCGGTGAACGCCGCCATGTCGTCCTCGGCGAATTGCAGGGCCTTCTCCCGGTGGGCGTCCGCGGCGGCGCAGACCCGCTCGACGAGCAGTCCGTGGTCGGCGTACCGCTTGCCGGTGGTGTACCGGGCGACCATGGCCACCAGGGCGGCGGCCTGGCCGAGGTGCAGCGCGGCGGTCGCGCCGCCGCCCGGAGCCGGGATCCGGGCGGAGAGCGAGTCCAGGAACCCGGCGATCGTGTCGTGCCGCATCTGGCCGCTCTCCACGGTCCCCGTCACGACCGGATCTTCTTCATCTCGGGGTCGACGAGCGGTTCCGCCACCACCGTGGCGGGAATGCGGCGACCGAAGTACTCGATCTCGACGGACGTGTCGACCGTCGCGGTCGCGGGCAGCCACGCGTAGGCGATCGGGGCGCCGACGGTGTGCCCGAATGCGGCGCTCGTGACGTACCCGGCGGGCTCGCCGTCGACGAAGACGGGCTCGTGGCCGAGGACCACCGACTTCCGGTCGTCGATCATGAGGCAGACGAGTCGCCGTTCGACCGTCTCGTCGGAGACGCCGCCGAGTGCGTCACGCCCGCGGAAGTCGCCCTTCTGCAGCCGGACCGCGAAGCCCAGGCCGGCCTCGTACGGATTGTGCTCGGTGGTCATGTCGGCTCCCCACGAGCGGTAGCCCTTCTCCATCCGCAGGCTGTTGAACGCGGCCCGGCCGGCGGCGATCACCTCGTACTTCTGTCCCTCCGACCACAGCAGATCCCACAGGCGCAGACCGTTGTCGGCCGACGTGTACAGCTCCCAGCCCAGTTCGCCGACGTACGACAGCCGCATGGCGGTGACGGGGACCCCGCCGATCCGGACCTGCTTGGAGCGGAAGTACTTGAAGTTCTCGTTGGTGAAATCGTCGCTGCTGAGCGCTTCCACGACGTCGCGGGCGTGCGGACCCCACAGGCCGATGCAGCACGTGCCGCCGGTGATGTCGCGCACCTGCACGCTGCCGTCGGCGGGGGCCTGCCTGCGGAAGTAGTCGAGGTCCAGGTTTCCGTTGGCGCCGATCTGGAAGGTGCTGTCGGACAGTCGCGTGACGGTGAGGTCGCTGCGCACGCCGCCGGCGTCGTCGAGGGCGAGGGTGTACGTCACCGACCCGACGGACTTGTCCATCTTGCCGGTCGTCAACCCCTCGAGAAGCTCGAGTGCACCGGGACCGCTGATCTCCAGTCGCTTCAGCGGCGTCATGTCGTACATCGCCACCGAGGTGCGGGTCTTCCAGGCCTCGGCCGCGGCGATGGGGGAGTGGAACATCGCCGCCCACGGCTCGCGGGCCGGCGGCTGCCACTCGGCCGGAAGCTGCTGCACCAGATGCGCATTCGCCTCGAACCAGTGCGGGCGCTCCCAGCCGGAGCTCTCCAGGAACACGGCGCCGAGTTCCTTCTGGCGTGCGTGGAACGGGCTCACCCGAAGGTCGCGAGGAGACTCCTTGGGCTGCAACGGGTGCAGCACGTCGTAGATCTCGACGAAGTTCTGCTGCGACGTCTCGCTGACGTAGTCGGGTGCGATCTGGATGTCCTCGAACCGGTGGACGTCGCAGCCGTGCAGTTCGACGTCGGAGCGGCCGTCGACGAGCAGTTGCGCGACGGCGCGGCCGACCCCGGCGGAGTGCGTGACCCACACGGCTTCGGCGATCCAGAATCCGGCGACGTCCGGGGACTCCCCGATGAGGGGCCCGCCGTCCGGGGTGAACGAGAAGACGCCGTTGAAACCCGACTCCAGCTTGGCGGACTCGAGGCACGGCAGCAGGCGCTTGCACTCCGCCCAGGACGGGGCGAAGTCGTCGTCGGTGAAGGGGAGCATCGACGGCATCCCGGCGTCGGAGACGTCGTCCCTGCTCTCGGCCAGGTCGCGCAGGTTCACCGGCATCGGGCGGTGTGCGTACGAGCCGATGCCGAGGCGGTCGACGTGCTCGCGGAAGTAGAGGTCCTGGTCCTGGTGACGCAGGATCGGGAAGCCGGCCTCGGCGAGTTCGGTGTTGCGACCGACGAGTTCGGGGATCTGGTCGGTTTTCGCGTACTGGTGCGCCAGCGGCAGCAGCGGGACGTCCATGCCGACCATCGCGCCGATGTCGGGCCCCCAGAAGCCGGCGCAGGACACGACGATGTCGGCGGGGATCACGCCGTTCGGGGTGGCGACGCCAGTGACCTTGCCGCCGGCCTGCTCGATTCCGATCACCTTCGTCGAGCCCTGGAATACCGCACCGCGCGCCTCCGCGCGGCGGGCGAGCGCGACGACGACACGCGACGCTTTCGCGAGGCCGTCGGTCTCCACGTACAGGCCGCCGAGGATCCGCTTCTCGTCGAGCAGCGGGTGGAGCTTCGCGCACTCCTGTGGGTCGAGGACGTTGCCCTCGATGCCCCAGGACGTCGCCCACCCCTGCTTGCGGTGCAGATCGGCCAGGCGCTCGGGGGTGGTGGCCACCTCGAGTCCGCCGAGCTGGTTGAAGCACCACTGCCCGTCGACGTCGAGTCCGACGAACTTCTCGACCGTGTACCGGGCGAACTCGGTCATCGTCTTGGACGCGTTCGTCTGGAACACCAGGCCCGGTGCGTGCGACGTGGAGCCTCCGGTGAGCGGCAACGGTCCCTGGTCGAGAACCGTGATCCGATCCCAGCCGCGAGCGGTGAGCTCGTCGGCCAGATTCGCGCCGACGATGCCGGCTCCGATGATCACTACGCGGGGTGACCCCATGATGGTCCTCCTGGTTCGGTGGGTGCCTGTGTGCGGCGAAGTACGGGTGCTGTTTTTTGCGGGGGCGGCGTCAGGGTTTTCGTTCGGTGTGTGCCCGAGCGGCGCCGGAAAGTTCTGGGAGTCTCGAAATGGGCCGGAGTGGATCGAGCCATTATCGACAACTGATATATCAACACAGTAGGTGTGAGTTCGATAACGGGTCAACCCCGAATTATGGGTAATTCCATGGCGATCGGATACGGGAAACGACGACCGTTCCGCGTATTTCGGCGAAATTGCGCAGCGCGATCGCGCGTGACGTTGCGGGACCGGTTGTGGATGGAGGTAACCGTCGCACGGTGATGTCGCCTATCCTGATAGTCGCGATGACTGAATTGGACGATAACTCGAATGGGGATCGGAGCCGGCCGACCGGGGCTGTGCAGTCAGTAGACCGCGCTCTGGCAGTACTCGAAATCCTGGCGAGACTCGGTACCGCCGGGGTCACGGAAATCGCCGACGAGTTGGGTGTCCACAAGTCGACCGCGTCGCGTCTCGTCGCCGTTCTGGATTCGAGAGGCTACGTCGCGCAATTGAAGAACCGGGGAAAATTTCAACTCGGAAATTCGATCGTCCGTCTGGCCCGCACCGCGTCGCCGGACGGCGATCTGGTGCGGCAGAGTCAGGAATTGTGCGCCGAACTCGCGGTCACTGTCGGTGAGAGCGTGAATGTGTCGATACTCGACGGCAATCGCTCGGTGAGCATCGTCAAAGCAGATGGTCCGTCCGGCGTCGGTACCACTACGTGGGTGGGGCAGAGCAGTCCGGCGCATGCGACGGCGAGTGGAAAATTGTTGCTGACGGAATTGTCCGACAGTGAAATTGCGGAGCGCGTGGGAGAAACTCCGATTGCGCTCACGTCCAAGACTCTGACGGATGTGCAGGCGCTCGTGGAGTCGCTGAGTACTATTCGCGAGCGGGGCTGGGCGGAGTCCGAGGAGGAGCTCGAACTGGGGCTGAACGCGATCTCCGTTCCGGTCCGCGACTACACGTCGAGAATGATTGCGGCCCTGAGTGTGTCCGGGCCGGCGTACCGGCTGCTGCCGGAACGGTTCGAGGAAGTCGCCCGCGCCGCGCTCGACACTTCCCAGCAGATCAGCAGCCGATTGGGCTATGCCGTCACGTAGCGCCGGCATCAGGCCCGCGACCTGGCGAGTTGCTTCTTGTACCGGGTGAACAGGCGGGGGTTGTTCATCGCGAAGACACCGACGGTGTCGCCATTCCGGTCGTAGGTGGCCACGAACGAGCCGGTTCCGGGATCCCCGTCGACGAACCGCACCTCGTCCGTGCTGTGCCGCGTACCGGCGAACTGCAGCATCTTGCCGTACTGGTGGGACCAGAAGTACGGGATCGCGGCGGGCCCGGACGGTGTCGCCATGATCGTGTCCGCCACCGTCGCTGCCTGCGCGACGGCGTTGCTCCAGTGTTCGCTCCGGTGGTGAATCTGGTGGGTGTCGTCGAAGGACCGTGCGCAGTCGCCGATCGCGTAGACGCCGGGTAGGTTCGTGCGGCACGACGAGTCGGTGAGGAAGCCGTCATCGATCATCAGTTCCGAATCGCAGGCCCATTCGATGTTGGGGACGGCCCCGATCCCGACCACCACGGCGTCCGCGGGCAGGACCGTTCCGTCACTGAGCCGGACGGCTTCGACTGCGCCGTCGCCCAGCAGGGCGTCGACGACCGCGCCGGTGAGGAGTCGGACGCCGTGCGCGGCGTGCTGTCCCGCGCAGATGGCGCCGAGCTCGATGCCGAGGGGGCCCGCCAAGGGGGTCGGCGACGCCTCGACGACGGTGACGGCCAGGCTCATTCCGGCGGCGCTGGAGGCCACCTCCGCTCCGATGAAACCGGCTCCCACGATCACCAGGTTCCGCGCCTTCGAGAGTGCTTCCCGAAGGGCGCGTGCATCGTCGACCGATCGGAGGGTGTGCACCCCGGCGAGGCCGGAGTGTCCGGGCAGAGTTCGCGCACGCGCACCGGTCGCGACGATCACGGCGTCGGCGTCGAGGTGGGATCCGTCGTCGAAGGTGACGCGGTGCATCCCGTCAGGGGAGCGAACCAGGCCGGTCGCCGTGCTGTTCATGCGCCACTCGACGTCGAGGGTGTCGTCGTCGCTGTTCATCAGAAACAGGTCCTGGTCCGTCACTTCGCCGGTGAGGAACTCCTTCGACAGCGGCGGCCGGTCGTAGGGAAGGGACTGTTCGCTGCCGGCCACGACGAGGCGGCCCGCGAACCCCTTCTCGCGAAGCGCACGCACCGCCGACAGTCCGGCGAGCGAAGCGCCCAGTACTACAACGGAATTCGGGACAGCATTCATCGCGTGTCGCCCTTCTGTTCGAGATGGACCAGCACGGTGCCGTCGGCGATCGACACGTCGTGGGTGCGGACGGCGATCTTGGCCGGCGGGCCGGAGGGCACTCCGGTGCGCAGGTCGAAGCACGCTTCGTGGAGGGGGCACTCGACAGTGCAGCCCTCGACCCAGCCGTCGGCGAGTGAGGCGTCCTGGTGAGTGCACGTGTCGTCGATGGCGTACAGACCGTCGGAGGTGTGGAAGACGGAGATGGGGGCCATTCCCGGCGGCGTCACCGTGACTACTTCGCCGACGGGCAGTGTCACGAGCTCGCACACTGGGAACAGTGTGGTGCCGGGATGGATCACAACTGGGGAATCGTTATCGAGAATCACTCGATACCTCCGGAAGCGTCGGGGAGGAAGGACAAGTTGTGGAGCAGCTGTTGCGCTATGCGCGACGACTTGCGTGGTGTGCAACACAATGCTCTCCGCTGCGCCCCCCGGGTGTCAAGCACTCGCGTGTAAAAACTGCGTGGCGGAAGTCGGTGGGCATAACCTCGGGGCATGAGTGAATCCGAGGCAACGGCGCCCGCGGCCCAGGGTGCCGAGGGAAAAGCGAAGACCGTGCACGCGGTGGAACGGGCCATCGACGTGCTCGAGATCGTCGCGGCGGAAGGCCGGGTGGGCGCCTCGGAGATCGCCGTGCGGCTCGGCGTGCACAAATCGACCGTGTCGCGCCTGATCGCGTCGCTGCAGCAACGTGGGTTCGTGGAGGAAGCGGGCGTTCGCGGCAAGTACCAGCTCGGGTTCGCGGTGGTGCGGCTGGCCGAGGCCACGGTCGCGCAGAGCGGACTCGTCGAGGTTGCGCAGCCGGAATGCGACCGGCTGGCCGACGCCTTCGGGGAGACGGTCAACCTGGCCGTGCTGGACGGCGCGGGGACCATCAACGTGCTCGAGGCTCGCAGTGATCGGCACGTGGCGTTGCGCACGTGGGTGGGGCAGGTCAGCCCGGCGCACGCGACCGCGACCGGCAAGGTCCTGGTCTCGGAAATGACGTCCGGTCAGCTCCGGAGCCGGTTGGGGCCGCGTCTCGAGGCGCTCACTCCCAATACGATCACCGATTTCCGGGCGTTGGACGTCGAACTCGAGCACGTGCGGTCGCGTGGGTGGGCGTCCACCGCCGAGGAGCTCGAAGCGGGTCTGCATTCCATCGCCGTACCCGTGCGCAGTCAGGTCACGAAGCGGATCGTCGCCTCGATCTGCGTATCCGGGCCCGAGTACCGGCTCGCGCCCGAACGGTTCGAAGCGGTGGCGCTCGAACTCGCCGACGCCGCCGTCCGGATCGAAGCGCAGCAATCCGCCGGCGAAGGCGACTGAGCGCCGGAAGTGCTTCTCGCTCAACGAGGGACGAGTAGATAGTCCCATTTGACGGATTTCGGCCGTCCGCGGTTAACGCGGTGTTTCGGCCGTGTCGCGTCTGCGAAAGAAGTGCCGAATGTGATGTTTGACACGTCTGCGGGCGACGGTCTAAGTTGTGTAAATCGCATAGCGTTGCTGATGACGCAACAATGCCGACGCCGCGGTGGCTCGGCGGAGAACAGCTGTCGGCTGTTCGACCGGTCACCGAGGATCGGGCACGTATGTCGTCTCGCTCGGCAACGACGCCTACTGCGATCTGCGCCCCATACGCACACAAACTTCAGGTCACAGCTCGACCGAACGCATCTTTCCCGGCAACGAAAGAAACGGTGACATCTATGTCCGCTCCGGAGATCCAAGCCCCCGCCCCGGCCCTGATCCCCACCTTGGGAGGCCGGTATTACACCGACTCCGACATCTTCACGGACGAACAGGAGAACCTGTTCGAGGCGATGTGGTTCTGCGCCGTCCGCGCTGCCGACCTCGCCGATCCCGGAGCTTTCAAGAAGATCACGGTGGGCCGGGAGAGTGTTCTCCTCGTCCGCGGCCGCGACGGCGAACTCCGCGCCTTCCTCAACATCTGCCGGCATCGCGGTGCGATGCTGTGCACCGAGGACGAAGGGCAGATCCGCAGGAACCTGCAATGTCCGTACCACGCATGGACGTACGGACTCGACGGCAAACTGGTGGCCGCCCCCAACATGGCTGCGTTGCGGGACGAGACCGGTGCCGACATCGACCGGGTCCGGTACGGACTGATCCCGGTCGCGATCCGCGAGTGGCTCGGGTACGCCTGGGTGTGCCTGGCCGACGATCCGCCGTCGTTCGAGGACGAGGTCGTCGGAGCCGTGACCGAACGACTCGGAGATCCGGGCGCCATCGATCGGTACCAGATCGGCAGCCTCGAACTCGGCCGCCGGATCGTCTACGACGTCGCGGCCAACTGGAAGCTGATCATCGAGAACTTCATGGAGTGCTACCACTGCGCGACCATCCACCCCGAGCTCACCGAGGTACTCCCGGAGTTCGCGGACGGCCTTGCCGCACAGTACTTCGTGGGGCACGGCGCCGCGTTCGGTGAGGACGTCGAGGGTTTCACCGTCGACGGCAGCGGCGGATTCGAGTCGCTGTCGGGTATCAGCCCCGAGCAGGACCGCAAGTACTACGCCATCACGATCCGTCCCCAGGTCTTCATCAACCTCGTCCCCGACCACGTCATCTTTCACCGGATGTTCCCCGTGTCCGCAGACCGCACCATCGTCGAATGCGACTGGCTGTACGCGCCGGACGTGACCGCGTCGGGCAGAGACGTCTCCCGTTCCGTCGAACTCTTCCACCGGGTCAACCAGCAGGATTTCGATGCCTGCGAGCGGACGCAACCCACGATGGCGTCGAAGGCGTACCGCAACGGGGGTGTGCTGGTGCCGGCGGAACACCACATCGGCGAATTCCACGACTGGTTACTCGAAAGGCTGAGCGGGGATCCGCGATGACGTACGCCGGCGAACAACCGAGGGTGACCGATCCTCCTCGGGTGCAGGCGCCGGAGCCGGCGGCATCCGCCGACGGCGAGGGGCGGGGGAGCGTCGACAAGGTGGTGTTCGGTGCGGCCGCGGCGCTCGGCATCGGACTGATCCTGTGGGGGCTGCTGGCTCCGGACAGCCTCGCGGAGATGTCGGCGGCCGCACTGGACTGGGTGGTGGCCGACCTCGGCTGGCTGTTCATCGCCGCGTCGTCGGCGTTCGTCGTCTTCTCACTGTTCCTCGCATTCTCCCGGTACGGGCGGATACCGCTCGGCCGCGACGGCGAGAAGCCGGAGTTCCGCACGGTGAGCTGGATCGCGATGATGTTCAGCGCCGGGATGGGCATCGGCCTGATGTTCTACGGCGTCGCCGAACCCCTCGCCCACATGGTGAGCCCGGCGCCGGGAACAGACGGTTCCGTCGGGTCGGCGATGGCCACGACGATGTTCCACTGGGGACTGCACCCGTGGGCGATCTACGCGGTCGTCGGGTTGTCCATCGCCTACGGCTCCTACCGGCGCGGACGCAAGCAACTCATCAGCGCCGCGTTCTTCCCGCTCCTCGGACGGCGGTCGGAGGGAGCGGCCGGCAAGGTCATCGACGTCCTCGCCATCATCGCGACGATGTTCGGCACCGCCGCGTCGCTCGGGCTCGGCGCACTGCAGATCGGTTCCGGGCTCGAGATCATCGGCTGGATGGGGCACGTCGGCACGTTCGCGCTCGTCGCCCTCGTCGGACTGCTGACCTTCGCGTTCGTCGGTTCGGCGGTCTCGGGAGTCGCGCGCGGCATCCACTGGCTGTCCAACATCAACATGGTGCTGGCGGTGATTCTCGCGCTGTTCGTGTTCGTCCTCGGTCCGACGGTGCTCATCCTCAATCTGCTCCCCACCGCGATCGCGGACTATGCGGCGCAGCTCGCCACCATGTCGGGACGAACGGCGGCGAGCGCCGGTGACGACACGGCGTCCTGGTTGTCGTCGTGGACGATCTTCTACTGGGCGTGGTGGGTGTCGTGGACTCCGTTCGTCGGGATGTTCCTCGCCCGGATCAGCCGAGGCCGCACGATCCGGCAGTTCGTGATCGGCGTGATCGTCATTCCCACCTCGGTCAGCCTGGTGTGGTTCGCGGTGTTCGGCGGTGCCGGTATCGGGCAGCAGCAGGACGGCGTCGACCTGGCGTCGAAGTCCTCGACCGAGGGCCAGCTGTTCGGAATGCTCGACCACCTGCCGTTGACGGGGTTCGCCACCGTGCTGGTCATGGTGCTGGTCGCGATCTTCTTCGTGTCCGGCGCCGACGCCGCCTCGCTGGTGATGGGCACTCTCTCGCAACGAGGCGCGCGGGAGCCGAGCACGTGGGTCGTCATCTTCTGGGGCACCCTCACCGGGGGCACCGCGGCGCTCATCCTCTGGACCGGTGGCTCGGATGCCCTGCAGGGACTGCAGACGATGACCATCATCGCGGCCGCGCCCTTCCTCCTGGTGATGATCGGGCTGTGCTTCTCGCTGTACCGGGACGTCTCCCGCGATCCGCTCATCGTCGGTTCATCGAAAAAGTCTGCACACGAGAGGGTTTCGGACACAGTATGAAGATGTCGGCACTATCCGCGGATCTCGACGTCCAGAGGTTGTTCGGGAAGGTGAATTTCATCGCGGGGGAGTGGGTCGCGGCGACGTCGGGGCGCACCCGCGACTGCATCGACCCGGCAACCGGGAACGTGATCGCCACCGTCGACGAGGCATCGCCGGCCGACGCCGCGCGGGCCGTTGCCGCCGCCCGGGCGACCTTCGATGCCGGGGACTGGCCGGAGACGGCGGTTGCCGTGCGATCGTCGCTCCTGTCGCGCATCGCGGATCTCCTCGAGCGCGACAAGGAGGAATTAGCGCGTATCGAGACGCTGGACACCGGTAAGACGTTGGTGGAGAGCCGAATCGACATCGACGACGTCGTCTCGGTATTCCGGTACTACGCCCGGCTGGCCCTCGTCTCCAGCGACCGAGTGGTCGACGTGGGTGACCCCGCGGTCGTCTCCCGGGTGGTCCACGAACCGATCGGGGTGTGCGTCCTCATCGCGCCGTGGAACTACCCGCTCCTCCAGATCTCCTGGAAGGTGGCGCCGGCGCTGGCGGCCGGGTGCACGATGGTGCTCAAGCCCAGTGAGGTCACGCCGCTCAGCACCATCGCGTTCGCGCGGCTCGTCGAGGAGGCGGGTGTGCCCGCCGGGGTCGTCAACCTGGTGCAGGGCAGCGGCGCGGACCTCGGCCCCGCGCTGACCGACACCGGTGACGTCGACTTCATCTCGTTCACCGGCGGACTCGCGACCGGCACCACCATCCTGGAAACGGCCGCGAAGCACGTCACGAAGGTCGCCGTGGAACTGGGCGGGAAGAACCCGCACATCGTGTTCGCGGACGCCGACTGGGAGTCGTCGGTCGACCAGGTGCTCACCGGCGTGTTCCTGCACTCGGGGCAGGTGTGCTCGGCCGGGACGCGGCTGATCGTGGAGGAGTCGATCGCCGACGACTTCGTCGCCGCCCTCGTCTCGCGCGCCGAGGCCATCCGCGTCGGACCGGGTCTCGATCCCGGCAGCGAGACCGGACCTCTCGTGTCGGCGGCGCAGCGCGACAAGATCGAATCCTATGTGGCACTGGGTATCTCCGAAGGGGCGACGCTCCGTACGGGTGGCTCCCGGCCCGCCGATCCCGCGCTCGAGGGCGGCAGCTACTACCTGCCCACCATCTTCGACCACTGCGACCGCTCCATGCGCATCGTGCAGGAGGAGACGTTCGGGCCCATTCTCACGGTCGAGAGATTCACCACTGAGGAGGACGCGGTCCGGCTCGGCAACGACACCGAGTACGGCCTCGCCGCCGGAGTCCGGACGTCGGACGCCGCCCGGGGCGAACGGGTGGTGCGCCGTCTGCGCCACGGGACCGTGTGGCTCAACGACTTCGGCTACTACACCGCGGCGGCGGAATGGGGCGGATTCAAGAAGTCCGGCAACGGGCGCGAACTCGGACCCGCCGGTCTGTCCGAATACCAAGAGACCAAGCACATCTGGAACAACACCACCTCACCTCTCGCGGGTTGGTTCACCGCGACCTGACGCGCTCCCCGCAGGGTACGCGCGCAGACCCAATCGACTTCTCAGGAAGTGATCGAATGACCAGTACCGACAACACGACCGGCGATCACGACAGCGGACTCGAGGACTTCGGCTACAAGGAGTCCCTCGATCGCAGTATCGGCAAATTCGCGAGCTTCGCCGCCGGTGTCAGTTACATCTCCATCCTGACCGGCACGTTCCAGTTGTTCTACTTCGGTTTCGGCACTGCCGGCCCCGCGTACCTGTGGTCGTGGCCGCTGGTGTTCGTCGGCCAGCTCGCGGTGGCGCTGTGCTTCATGGAGCTGGCCGCCAAATACCCGATCGCGGGCTCGGTGTACAACTGGGCGAAGACGCTCGGCAGCAGGGTGGTGGGATGGTCCGCCGGGTGGCTGATGCTCACCGCCTCGATCGTCACCCTGTCGGCCGTCGTGCTGGCGCTGCAGCTCAACCTGCCGCGCCTGTGGAGCGGCTTTCAGATCATCGGCGACGGAACCGGCGAACACGACTTCGCCACCAACGCCGTCATACTCGGCACGGTGATGATCGCGTTCACCACCGTCGTCAACGCGCTCGGGGTCCGGCTGATGGCGATGATCAACAGCGCCGGAGTGTTCATCGAGCTGATCGCCGCCGTCCTGATCGCGATCATCCTCGCCGCCCACGCGACCCGCGGCCCGCAGGTGTTCTTCTCCACCCACGGGTACGGTGCCGGCGAAAGCGGTGGGTATCTCGGCGCGTTCCTGGTGGCCACCCTCGCATCGGGCTACGTGATGTACGGATTCGACACCGCGAGTTCGCTGGGCGAGGAGACGGTGGAACCACGCCGCACCGCCCCCAAGGCGATTCTGCGAGCGATCCTGGCGTCGTTCGTGATCGGCGGTGCGATCCTGGTCTTCGCCGTGATGGCGGCACCCGACCTCGACGATCCGAAGATCGGCGCGTCGGACGGCAGCCTCCAGTACATCGTCGAGCAGGTGATGTGGGGGCCGCTGGGCACGATCTTCCTGGTCTGCATCGTCATCGCGGTCACCGTCTGCTCGCTCGCCGTGCACACCGCCGCGATCAGGCTGACGTTCGCGATGGCACGCGACAACGCACTCCCTTTCGGGGAGCGGCTCGCTCGCGTTCATCCGAAGACGCGGACGCCCGTCGTGCCGGCGGTGACGATCGGAGTGGTCGCCGCGCTCATCCTGGTGGTCAACATCGGCCAACCGCACATCTTCACGGTGCTCACCTCGATCGCGATCATCATGATCTACCTCGCCTACCTCATGGTCACCGGTCCGATGCTGAAGAAGAGGCTGCGCGGCGAGTGGCCGCCCCGAGACCTGAAGGAGGGCGGCTACTTCACGATGGGCAAATGGGGACTACCCGTCAACATCGTCGCCGTAGTGTGGGGAATCGGGATGGCCGTCAACCTCGCGTGGCCCCGTGAGGCCGTGTACGGGGAACCTTGGTACAACACCTGGGGCGCCTTCGTCTACATCGGTGTCATTCTCGGGTTCGGTCTGCTGTGGTACCTCACCACCGGCCGCCACCACATCGGCACGTTGACCTCGCACTGCGCGGCGGTGGTAACGCCCGCGCCGGAATCCGAACCGAACGACAAGGAGCTCGCCCGATGACCGACGGCGAATCGAAGAGCACTGCAGGGGAATTCGACTACGTGATCGCGGGCGGTGGCAGCGCGGGATGCGCTCTCGCGGCACGTCTCAGCGAAGACCCGTCGGTGACGGTGTGTCTGCTCGAGGCAGGACCGTCGGACGTCGGCGACCGGGCGATCCTCGAGCTGTCGCAGTGGATGCACCTGCTGGACTCGGGATACGACTGGGACTATCCGGTCGAGCCGCAGGAGCGAGGCAACAGCTTCATGCGGCACGCCCGGGCGAAGGTGCTGGGCGGGTGCTCGTCCCACAATTCGTGTATCGCATTCTGGCCGCCCGCCGAGGCACTGGACGACTGGGAGGCGATGGGGGCGTCGGGATGGGGTGCGCGTGACATCCTCCCGTACGTCAGTCGGCTGGAGAGCAACGACGCCCCTGGCGAGGGGCACGGCCGCAGCGGGCCGGTACGACTGCGGGACGTCCCGCCGAACGACCCGTGCGGCCGAGCGGTTCTCGACGCTGCCGCCGCAGTAGGTCTGCCGACCGTCGCATTCAACCGCGGCGGAACGGTGCTCAACGGCGCCGGGTGGTTCCAGATCAACGCGTCCGAGGACGGCACCCGGATGTCGTCCTCGCACGCCTATCTCCACCCGATCCTCGGCACCCGGCCCAATCTGGAAGTCCGGACCGGCTGCTGGGTGAGCGAGATCCTGTTCGACGAGCAGCGGACGGCGACGGGCGTGCGATACCAACGCCCGGATCTCACCGGCTACGACACGGTGTCGGCCCGGCGCGAGGTGATCGTCACGGCGGGCGCCATCGACACTCCGAAGTTGTTGATGCTCTCCGGAATCGGCCCCGCTGCGCATCTCGCCGAGTTCGGCATTCCCGTCCGCGTCGATTCGCCCGGGGTCGGATCGAACCTCGACGACCATGTGGAGGGTCTCGTCTTCTGGGAGGCGTCCCGGCCGATGGTCACCGAGTCCTCACAGTGGTGGGAGATCGGGCTGTTCGCGACCACGCAGGAGGGCCTGAATCACCCCGATCTGATGATGCACTACGGCAGCGTTCCCTTCGACATGAATACCCTGCGTTGGGGATACCCCACCACGGACAACGGATTCTGCCTGACCCCCAACGTCACTCAGGGCAGATCCCGTGGGACGGTGCGGCTGCGGTCCCGCGACTTCCGCGACCGCGCGAAGGTCGACCCCCGGTACTTCACCGACAGCGAGGGCCACGACGACCGGGTGATGCTGGCCGGGGTGAAACTGGCCCGGACCATCGCCGAGCAGAAGGCGCTCCGCGGGTGGATCGCCCGTGAGCTGGCGCCCGGCCCGGACGCGGTGACCGACGAGGACATCCTCGACTACATCCACAAGACCCACAACACGGTCTATCACCCCGCCGGCACGGCACGAATGGGCAGCGTCGACGACCCGATGGCGGTGCTCGACCCGGAACTACGCGTCAAGGGTGTGCGGGGACTGCGGGTCGTCGACGCGTCGGCGATGCCGAAACTGCCGCACGTCAACCCCAACATCACGGTGATGACGATGGCCGAGCGCTGCGCGGACCTTCTGCGTGGTCGCGCGGGCGCCGGCCTGCGACCGGCGGAGGCGACGCTGTCCGAGGTCTGAGCCGCGCATCGACCGCCTCGGCGACGCTTCGCCAGATGTCGCTGTCCGGATCGATGACGGCGAAGTGATCGCCGGGACCCTCGATCCGGACGACGTCGTCGGCGGTTGCCCCTGCCGCCGCGTGGTACTGCCTGCTCATCTCCAGCAGGTCCGGTTCGTCGCCGACGGCGCACGCCACCAGTTGCGGGACGCCGAGCGGCAGTCGCTGGATCGGTGACGACCGCGCGTACGTCGCCCGGTCGTCCACCCAGCGGCTGCCGACGGCGTCGGCCACCGCGCCCTCGCCGAGGCGGCGTTCGTCGGCGAGTCGCAGATTCAGCACACCCGCGAGGCCGACCGCCAAGGCCGGGCGGACCGCCGACCCGTCGGAAACTGCGTCGGCAGCGGCGCGCAGCGCGAGCTGTCCGCCGGCGGAGTGGCCGAGGATCACGACGCGCCCCGGGTCCGCCTCCAGGACGGTCCCGACGGCCTGCACGGCGTCGGCGACATCGGACGCCATCGCTGCCCACCGGTCCTGCGCGGAGCGCCGGTACTCGACATTCCACGTCACGTACCCGCGGGCCGTCAGATCGACGGCCAGACCGTCCATCAGGTCGAAATCCCAACGGGAGCGCCAATATCCGCCGTGAACCAGCACGGCGACGGGGAAGGGTCCCGCGCCGTCGGGGATCCGCAGTTCGGCGAGCTGATCGGGGTGGTCGCCGTAGTGGACGATCGTCCCGGCGTGGAAGCGGTGGTGGTACCAGCTGTCGACGGCGAAGCGGAGTCCGTCGAGTCCGCGTCCGCGGATGTGCACCCGGATGCCGTCCGCGCGGTCCGGTTCGCACTCCGCGAAATCGACGCGAATCGCCTCGCAGGACGGCGCGGCGCACGCTGCTCCGGCGCCGGGCACGACGACGAACTCGCCTCGGCTCGCCGCCGACTGCACGGCGCGCTCGAAGTCCGCGGTGTCCGCGGCAAATATGAGAGCGCCGGTGAGGCCGCGCGCATCCAGGGCGCGGCCGAGGAGTTCCTCCGTGGTTCCGCGGTGCGCCACAGTCCCGGGCGCGAAGACGACGTCGACACGGCGAGAGGATTCGGTCACCAGGCCACCGTACGCACCCGTGATGACATCTGCCTAGCGGTCGCCACGATTATGTAATATGGAGTTCGGGAGCCCGGTACTCGAACACCAGCAGTGAGGACGGTCATGGGCGTGCAGGCCAACACCAGAGCCATCGAGAAAGACATCGTCACCGACTTCAGCGAGCGGATGAGCTACGGCTCGTACCTGGACCTCGACACCTTGCTGAGCGCGCAGAAACCGGTGAGCCGGCCGGAGCATCACGACGAACTGCTGTTCATCATCCAGCACCAGACGACCGAACTCTGGTTGAAGCTCGTCCTGCACGAAACCCTCGCCGCCCGGGCGGCTTTCGACGCCGACGACATCGGCAGGGCGCTCAAGTGCGTGGCGCGCGTCAAGCACATCCAGAAGACGCTCACCGAGCAGTGGTCGGTCCTGGCCACGCTGACGCCCACCGAGTACTCCGAGTTCCGTCAGTTCCTCGGCAATTCGTCCGGGTTCCAGTCCTATCAGTACCGGGCCGTCGAGTTCGTACTCGGCAACAAGAACGCCGGAATGCTGACGGTGTTCGAGGCGGATCCCGCCGCCCACGAACTGCTCGAGCGGCTGCTCCGCGAGCCGAGTCTGTACGACGCCTTCTGGCAGTGCCTGTCCCGGCTCGGATACGACGTGCCGGCGTCCGCGCTGAACCGCGACGTGACCGCCGCCTACACCCTGAACGACGACCTGATGCCGCTGATCAAGTTCGTGTACGAGAATTCCGAGGAGCACTGGGCCGTCTACGAGGCGTTCGAGGAGTTCGTCGACCTCGAGGAGAACTTTCAGCTGTGGCGCTTCCGCCACATGCGCACGGTGCTGCGGACCATCGGCATGAAGCCCGGGACGGGCGGATCCAGCGGTGTGGGATTCCTGCAGAAGGCGCTGGACCTGACGTTCTTCCCGGAACTTCTCGCAGTCCGCACCGAGATCGGACGATGATGACCACCTCTACCGACGTACTGACGACGCGGGCCGAACAGCTCGACGCCGCGGATCCGCTCCGCGCGTACCGCAATCTGTTCGTCGGCGCCGACGATCCCGGGGTCGTGGCCTACCTCGACGGGAACTCGCTCGGTCGGCCCACCAAGGCGAGTGCAGAGCGGATCAATTCCTTCGTCACCCGGTCGTGGGGCGGCCGGCTCATCCGCGGGTGGGACGAGGAGTGGTACGACCTGCCGATCACGATCGGCGACACTCTCGCGCGGGCGGCGCTCGGTGCGGCCGCCGGGCAGACCACCATCGGTGACTCGACCACCGTCATGCTGTACAAACTCGCCCGAGGTGCGCTGGCCCTGCGGCCGGGCCGTTCGGAGATCGTCGTGGACCGCGACAACTTTCCGACAGATCGGTACGTGCTGGAGTCGATCGCCGGCGAACTCGGACTCACCCTCCGGTGGATCGAGTCGGATCGGAGGGGCGGCGTCCGCACAGGCGACCTGAACGCCGTCGTCTCCGATCGCACCGCGCTCGTCGTACTCAGTCACGTCGCCTACCGCTCGGGGTACCTGGTGGACGCGGCGGCTGCCGCTCGCGTGACCCACGACGCGGGTGCGCTCCTGCTGCTCGACCTGTGCCACTCCGTAGGGTCGGTTCCCCTCGAACTCGACACATGGGGTGTCGATCTGGCGGTCGGGTGCACGTACAAGTATCTGAACGGCGGCCCGGGCTCACCGGCGTTCGCCTATGTCCGTGCCGAGCACCAGCAGGACTTCGTGCAGCCGATCTGGGGCTGGATGGGGCGCGACAACCCGTTCGCCATGGCGCAGGGCTACGAACCGGCTCCCGGCATCCGCCGCGTGATCAGCGGAACGCCGTCGATCCTCGGCATGCTCGCACTGCAGGACACCCTCGCCCTTCTCGACGAGGTCGGCATGGAGGCGGTGCGGGCCAAGTCGATCGCGCTCACCGAGTACGCGCTCGACCTCGTCCGCGAGGTGCTCGTTCTGCTGGGCGTGGAGATCGGATCGCCGGAGAATGCCGCCGAACGCGGCGGTCACGTCATCATCGATCACCCGCAATTCGAGACCGTCGTCGAGCGCCTGTGGCAGAAGGGCGTCATCCCCGACTTCCGGGCCCCGCAGGGCCTGCGTCTCGGCCTGAGCCCGCTGAGCACGAGCTTCCGTGAGGTGTGCGCCGGGATACTCGCGATCCGTGATGAACTCGCCGACTGAACCGGCGAGCGCGATCCTCGACGACTTCGATTCGCGGCCCGGTAGCGTGACGTCGCTGATCCGCACGGTCCTCGGCGCGTACGTGCGCGACCTCGGCGGGTGGGTGGCCATCGCCGACTTCGTGGAACTGATGCAGGCTGTCGGCATCCCCTCCGAATCGACGCGCATCGCGGTGGCCCGCCTGAAGAAGAAGGGGGTGCTGCGGCCACGGGCCCGCGACGGGCGAAGTGGGTACGAGGTGACCGAACAGGCCGAGGCGATGTTCACGCGCGGCGACCCGCGGATCTTCGGCTTCCGGCAGATGACGGACACCGACCCGTGGCGGCTGATCTCGTTCACCATCCCCGAATCGCAACGGGCCGCCCGGCACCAGCTACGCAGGCGGCTCGGGTGGATCGGCTGCGGAACGGTGTCGCCGGGACTGTGGATCGCCCCCGAGTACCTCGCCGGTGAGGTGGGAGACATCGTCGACGCGCTGGGCCTGTCCGACCACGTGACGACCTTCGTGTCCACGTCGGTGTTCGTGCCCGATTCGATGACGGACGCCGCGGGACGGTGGTGGGACCTCGACGACATCGCCGCGCGGCACCGGGAATTCCTCGACCACCACCGTGTCGCACTGTCCGAGGCAGAAGAGGTGTCGCCGCGCGACGCGTTCGTCCGTTTCGTGCCGCTGCTCGACGAATGGCGGATCATCCCGTACATCGACCCGGGGCTGCCCGCCGGAATGCTGCCCGAGAACTGGCCGGGCTCCGACAGCGTCCGCCTGTTCGCGTCGGCGCGGGACCGCTACCTCGCCGGGAGCCGCGACTGGGTGCGGAGCGTGCAGTCGCGACTACCCGTGTGAGGTGCTATCCGAGGAATTCCTCGCCGATGTTCTTGGCCCACTCCTCGGCCTGGTCCTTGGGGCGGATGGAGCTGGAGCCGTCGTGCCGGCCGTGTTCGCCGACCTGGACCGCGCCGAGGGAGACGAGCTTCTCGGCGATGATCTCGCCGCCGCGGTTGTACGTCTCCTCGTAGACCTTGTCGCCGAGGCCGAAGAGCGCGAACTGCATGCCGGTGAGGTCGGGTTCGTCCTCCTCGAGGCCCTCGAAGAAGGGTTCCGCGCCGGTGGGCAACTCGCCCTCACCGTAGGTGGAGCACACGATGACGTGGAAGTTGTCGGGGTCGAGATCGCCCGCGTCGAACTCCATCATGTCGTACAGGGACGTGTCGCCGTAGTCGCCGAGCACGTCGGCGATGTTGTCGGCCACCAGTTCGGAGGTTCCACCCTCGCTGCCGTACAGAATCACCACTGCCATTGTTCTTGCTCCTCGTGAGTTGCTGCCGACGTCGTCAGTACACGTCGCGCAGGTAGCGCTTGTCCTTCTTGAGCTTGGTCACGTACTCGGCGGCCTGCTCGGCGGAGAGGATGCCATGGGTGGCGACGACCTCGTGCAGGGCCCGGTCGACGTCCTTCGCCATGCGGGTGGCGTCGCCGCAGACATAGAAGTGGCCGCCGTCCTCGAGCCAGGCGAACAACTCCGCGCCGTTCTCGACCATCCGGTTCTGCACGTAGATCTTCTCCGCCTGGTCGCGGGAGAACGCCAGGTCGAGACGGGTGAGGAGACCGCTGTCGGTCATCGCGCCGATCTCCTCCTCGTAGATGTAGTCCGACGCGCGGTGCTGGTCGCCGAAGAACAACCAGTTGCGTCCCGACGCGCCGCGCGCCTGCCGCTCCTGCAGGAACGCGCGGAACGGGGCGATGCCGGTGCCTGGGCCGACCATGATCATCGGTGCGTCGTCGTCCGCCGGGACGCGGAACGACTTGTTCTTCGACACGAAGATCCCGCCGTTGCCGCCCTCGGCGATCCGGTCGGCGAGGAACGTGGAGCACACGCCGCCGCGGTCGCGCCCGGCGGAGCTGTGGCGGACGCTGGCGACGGTCAGGTGCACGCTGCCCGGGTTGGCCAGCGGGCTGGACGAGATGGAATACGCCCTGTGCTGCAACGGCTTCAGCAGTCCGACGAACTCGTCGGCGGTGAGGGTCACCGACGGCTCGAGGAGCAGCAGGTCGAGCACGTCCTTGCCCCACAGCCAGGCGTCGAGGGCTTCCTTGTCGCCGTGCCGCAGCACGTGACTCAGTTCGTCGTCGCCCGCCCGCTTCTCGATCTCGTCGATGAATTCGTGGCTGGGTGTGGAGATCTCGTACGCGTGCAGCAGCAGGTCGCTGAACGGCCGCTCCTTGCCGGTGACGGCGGCATCCGCCGGAATGCCCAGCCGGGCCACGAGCGCGTCGACGAGGACGGGATCGTTGATCGGCATCACCCCGAGAGCGTCACCGGCCTCGTACTCGAGACCGCTGTCGGCGAGTGCGAACTCGTAGTGCCGGATCTCCTTCGCCGAGTCCTCGCTCGACAGCCGGCGGTTCACGGAGAGCGTGGACGCGTAGGGGTTCTTGCGGTTCCACTGCGACCTCTTGCGGGCCGGTTTCGTCTCCGGCGCGGCGACGTCGGCGACCGCGGACTCGCCACGAATGCCCTCGACGGCCGCGAACAGGGGGAGAGTGTCGGCCACCCACGCGGCGGCCGCGTCCTCGTAGTCGACGTCGCAGTCGACGCGCGGCGTGACGCGGTGGGCACCGAGCTGCTCGAGCCTGGTGTCGATCATCTTGCCGGCCTGGCAGTAGCCGTCGTACCCGGTGTCGCCGAGGGCGAGCACCGCGAAGTCGGTGGCCTCCAGCCGCGGCGCCGTCTCCGCCGCCAACGCCTGCCAGAACAGTTCCGCGTTGTCGGGCATCTCGCCCTCACCGTAGGTGGAGCTGACGACGAGGACGCGCTGCATGGCGGCGAGCGCATCGGTGTCGACGTCGTCGAGGGCGCTCACGACGGGCGCGAAACCCTGCGAACGTGCTGCGGCCGCAGCGTCTTCCGCGACGCCCTCGGCGTTCCCGGTCTGGCTGCCGTACAGCACGTGCATGGCGGGCAACTGCCCACCGGACGCCGCGGCGGGCGCGTCGGAGCCGCCCGCGACGAGGCGCGAGCTCATGCCGGCGAGGAAGCCGGTGAGCCACACTCGCTGGTCCTCGCTGAACGGGGCGTCCTGGGGGATGTAGGGCATCTTCATGAGGGGACAACGTCTTTCGTGGAGATGTCTTTCGTGGGGATCAGATCGGGGAGAGCGTGCTGCGCGAACAGCTCCTCGAATCCGGGCAGCCGGCCGATCTTGTCGACGTTCTTCGCGTCCTGGTGCAGGATCCAGCCGTACGTGCCGGGGGCGTCGATGGACCGCACGTTGCGGCGGCGCAGCGCATCCTTGTAGTCGGCGAGACGCTTGGCCGCCACCATCACGGCCAGGTCCTCGTCGCTGTAGTCCTTCAACGCTTCCCGCGCGTACCGCTGCAACCGCTGCACGAGGAAGAAGTCCTCGGTGAGCAGCAGATTGCGGACGGCCTTGTCGACGGCCGGGTCGGACGGATCCGTGACCCCCGGCAGCTTCGACAGTGCCATCTCCTGCGCCGCGTTCAGCACGGTGTAGTTGTTCAGCAGCGCGAACATGGCCTCGGTGTCGGTCTCGCCGTAGCCGGGCACGGAGCCACCCTGGACCGCGCGACCGTCCCGGTAGTCCAGCTTGAACTTCCGCACCTGGTGCGCGACGAGCGCGGCAGCGAGTTCGTCGGCCAGGTCCTTGCGGGGCTTGGCCTTCAGGATCTCGTCGCTGTCCTGGTACTGCAGCAGCGCGCGCGGCATGCCGTACACGAAGTGGTGCTGCTCGGTCTCCCAGTTCTCGTGCAACCACGCCGCCTTGGCGGAGCCGGTGGCCTCGAGGTGCCACCCGAGCAGCACGTGCACGGCCTGACGGTGCAGCGCCGCGTGCTCGTCGTCGCCCGTGATCGAACCGAGCAGGATCGAGTCCGCGCTGGCCTTGCCGGGCAACTTGCCCTCGGGGTCGTACTGGTAGACGAAGCCGCCGCTCATGCCGTTGCCGACACCCTTGCCGAAGCCGCCGAGGTTCAACACGGCGCCATTGGTCATGTACTCGCAGGCGAAGTCGCCGACACCCTCGACCACTGCGGTGGCACCCGAATTGCGGACGGCGAACCGGTCACCCGCCTGGCCCTCGACGAACGTGCGACCGCCGGTGGCGCCGAACAGCGCGAAGTTGCCGATCAGCACGTTGCCGCCGTGAAGGTCGGAACCGCCACCGGGCGAGCGCACGACGATGCTGCCGCCGTTGGCGCCCTTGCCGACGCCGTCGTTGGCGGTGCCGGTGTGGACGAGGGTCATGCCGTCGTTGCAGAACGCACCGTACGACAGGCCCGCGGACCCGGACGTGGCGATCCGGACGCTGCCCTCGCGTAGGTAGCCGCGGCCGCGCTCGTCGCGGAGCACGGCGGTCAGCTCGACATCGGTGAGTTCGTGGTTCAGCATCCGCTCGATGTCGACCGCCAGCTGGGCGCCGACGCTCTTGTTGCGGTTGCTCAGGTGCACTCCGTCGCCGAGCTCGACCGTGGCCTCACCCTGCTCGACCAGCGCGGCGCGCAGCTGCACGAGCCAGCCGTCGTCTAGCGTGTAGTCCTTCTCCAGGTACACCGGATCGCCGATGGTCACTTCCTCGACCACGGCGAGCATCGCCCGCAGGTCGAGCTGGCCGACGCTCGACGGGTGGTCGAGCAGCTGCAGCAGATCCGACCGGCCCCGGGCCTCGCGCAGCGAGGACATGCCCAGCTCGGCCAGTACCTCGCGGGTCTCGTGCGCGATGTTGAGCAGGTACTGCGCCATTGCCCGCGGATCACCGTCGAACAGTTCGGGATTGGTGGTCAGACCGGCCGGGCACTTGACGTTGCAGTTCTTGGCCATGACGCACTTGAGCATCATCAGCGCGGTAGTGCCGAACTCGAAGCTGTCGGCGCCGAGCAGCGCCGACTTCACCACGTCGCTCGCCGTCTGGTGCGCGCCGGAGCAACGGAGCAGCACCTTCTGCCGCAACCCGTTGGCGCACAACGCCTGATGGACCTCGGCGACACCGATCTCCGCCGAACGTCCAGCGTACTTGAGGCTGGTCACCGCGGCGGCACCGGTGCCGCCGGTGTTGCCCGCCACGTTGATGACGTCGGCGCCCGCCTTCGCGACACCCACCGCGATGGTGCCGATGCCCTCCGAGGACACGAGCTTGACGATGACGCGGACCCGCGCCGCCTTGCAGTCGTGGATCAGCTGTGCGAGGTCCTCGATGGAGTACGTGTCGTGATGCGGTGGGGGAGAGACGAGTTCGACTCCGGGGGTGCCGCCACGCGCGGCCGCGATCTCGACGGTCACCTTGGGTGCGGGCAGCTGCCCGCCCTCGCCGGGCTTGGCGCCCTGCGCGATCTTGATCTCGAGTTCCTCGAGCATCGGGTCGGCCAGGTAGCCGGCCCACACACCGAAGCGACCGGACGCGAACTGCTTGATCTTGGAACCGCGGATGGTGCCGTAGCGGGAGATGTGCTCGCCGCCCTCACCGCTGTTCGACATGCCGCCGGCCATGTTGGTGCCATGTGCGACGGCCTCGTGGGCGTTGGAGTTCAACGCGCCGTGGCTCATGGCGCCGGACGTGAGGAACGGGGTGATGTCGCTGGCCTTCTGCACCTGCTCGATCGGCAGGCTCGCCGGAGCGGTGCGCAGCAGCGACAGGCACCGCAGCGCCTCGCCGGACGTGCGCACGACGAGGGCGTCGCCGTCGACGCTGTGCTCGCGGAGGTCGTCGCCGAACCGCATCACGAGCGACTCGCCGAGCGCCGACAGCACCTCGGCCTCACCGGCGTGGGGTCCGGTGAGCCGGAGTCGGAACCGGTCCTCGCCGAGGGCCTCGGATTCGAGTCCGCGCACCGCGAAGCTGTTGTTGCCCTTGCGGGAGAAGCGGCCCATCTGCTTGCGGAACTCCGCAGCCGTGGTGAGGAACGTGACGTCGGCAGGCAGGTCCAGGACGTCGCGCAGCGCTGCGGGACGACGGGTGCGCTCCTCGGCCATGGTCCGCGCGAACGCGCGGTAGCCGGGGGTGATCTCGAAACGGTCGATCGCGTCGTGCGTCAGCTTCTGGAAACCGGCGTTGCGGTACGCGTCGTCGTCGAGGCCGAACGCGTCCTCGAGCCGGTTCAGCGGCAGCAGTCGCAGCGATTCCGTGTGGTCCTGCGTGCCCGCCGTGTCGAACGCGATGGGCTCCTCGGTGAGGTCGACGAAGCCGCGCACGGCCGCCGTGCCGTACGAGTGACCCGCGCCCTCCGCGCGCTCCTTGAAAAGGCCGAGCAGCGGGACGTCCTTCTCCCCGGTCACCGTGAGGGCACGCTGGTGCCAGTCGGCGACGGCCTGCGCGATGACGGTGAACCCGACACCACCGACCGGCGTCTTCACGTTCGGGAAGTAGCGGCGCAGCACCCGGTCGTCGGTGTCGAGGTAGTTGGGTTCGAAGAACTCGCCGCCGATGTAGCTTTCGGCGGTGCACAGGCCGACCCGGCCCATCGTCTTCATCAGCGACTTCTCGGCGGCCTTCGCGAACCGCTTGAACGCCACGTCCGCCTCGTCGGCGAACTTCTCCTCGGCCCGCAGACGGACGGCGAGCGGGTAGATCGCGGCGGCGCCGAAACCGAGGGCGGCGGCCACATGATGCGAGGACGAGATCTGACCGCTCTCGGCGACGACGGACACCCGCAGGCGCAGGCCCTCCTCGATCAGCCGCTGATTGACAGCGGAGATGGCCACGATCATCGGCAGCGCCGCGCGGTCCGTGGCCACGTGACGGTCGGTGAGGATCGCGATGCCACCCTGCTCGCGGGCGAACGCCTCCACCTCGTCGCACAGCCCGTCTACGGCGGCCTCGAGCGCGGCCGCGTTGGCGGCGGAGTCACCCTGCACGGGGGTGTACAGCATCGGGAATCGCTGCACCGGCGTCTCGGACTGCTTGCGGATCCGCAGCATGTCCATGTGGGTGAGGATCGGCGAGGGCACCACGATCTGCGGCGCCGACAGCGCACCACTGTTCGGCTTGGCGCCCAGCGCGACGCGCAGCGTCATGCCGTCGGCCTCACGGATGCTGTCGAGCGACGGGTTGGTGACCTGTGCGAAACGCTGCGAGAAGTACTTCGCCACGCCACCCTCCTGATCGGAGAGGGCATTGATGGCGTTGCCGTAGCCCATCGCGGAGATCTTCTCCTGACCCGACGCGAGCATCGGGTCCATCATGAACTTGAAGCTCTCCTGGTTGTGCGAGTACGCGACGTAGCGCTGCGTGCGCTCGAGGTCGCCGTTGTACCGCAGCGGTCCCGGCTCGGCCTCGACCTCGGGCAGCGCCTCGATGGTCCGGCGAGCCTCGGCGACGAGCGTCGGGTAGTCGTTCCGGGAGGCGAGCAGCTCGAGCGCCTCGTCGGTGGAGTACGAGCGGCCCTCACGGTGGTCGAAGTACAGCATCCCGCCGGCCTCGATGCGTCCGCGGTGCAGGACGGTGGCGGGATCGAAGTCGATCTGTCCGGCCTCGGACGTGACGCACAGGTACTCGTCCGTCTCCACCGAGCGCAGCGGACGCAGTCCGAGCCGGTCGAGGCGGGCGCCGACGACCGTGCCGTCGCCGAAGATCAGCGCCGCCGGACCGTCGTTCTTCTCCTCGTACAGCGAGAAGTACTCGAGCATCGCCCGCACCTCGGGCGACAGGGTGGAATCGTTCTCCCACGCCGGCGGCATCATCGACACCACCGCGGTCACCAGGTCGAGACCGTCCTCCACGACACGGCTCTGCAGCGTCTGGTCGAGGCGACAACTGTCCGACTGGCCGTGCGGGCGGACGATCTCCCGGTTGCGGGCACGGGCCAGCGCTGTCTCGGAGAGGCGGTTCTTCTTGTCGGTGTTGAGCTCACCGTTGTGCGCCATCAGACGGAACGGCTGCGCCATCGTCGGATGCGGGTCGGTGTTGGTCGAGAACCGGGTGTGGAAGTACAGGGTGTGGATGGCGTGGGCCGGGTCGACGAGGTCCCGGAAGTACGGCATCACCTCGTTCGAGTTCAGACGGCCCTTGAGCACCTGGGTGCGGGCGCTCAGCGACAGCGGGTACAGCCCGGCCAGATCCGGCTGGGTGTAGGCGACGGCCTCGATCGCGAGCAGGGCCGCGTGGATGCGCCGGTCGAACTCGGTCGCGTCGGCGCACGCGTCGGGCGCGGTGAACACCCACTGCCGGATCGGCAGCTGGTGCCGGATCGCGGCGGGCCGGAGCACGGTGGCGTCGACGGGCACGTCGCGTTCGAGTAGCACCTCGAGCCCCTGCTCGGCGAGAGCCCGCTCGATGACGGCCTCGGCGTCGCCGTGGCACGCCACGTCGGTGGGGAGGAAGAAGTTGCCGACACCGAAGCGGCCGGCCTCGAGGGCGTCCTGCCCCGTCAGGGCACGGAAGAACGGCACCGACAGGTCGACGCAGACGCCGGCGCCGTCGCCGACACCCTCGGCCGACATGCCACCGCGGTGAGGAACCGCACACAGGGCCTCATGGCCCCGGAGGAGGACGTCATGGGTCTGAGTGCCGTCCTTGCGGGTGATGAAGCCCACGCCGCAGCTGCTCTTGTCGAGCGTCCTGTCGTACAGGCCGGACTCGGTGGCACTCGTGTTCAACCGACTGTCTCCTCGCGATACTCGCCGAATAGGGGTCCGTGCTGGGCGCACGGGTGGCGTCGGCGAGAGGATCACGGCGGAGAACCGGCCCCGAACCGATACGCCGGTGAGGCAGACGTCGTTGTCTGAAGTGCGGAGCGTGGCATGTCCGCGCGAAATCGCAGATTAGCGGAGGCTAAGTCTCTAGAGCAAGTAGCTCGATCCGCAGCCGACGAGCGGTACCAAATCCGCGCCGAGCGTGCACGCAGAACGCGTAGTTGCGAACATCACACCTGGCCAGGCGGCTGGGCCGGGTATGCAGACGCTCGGACATCGGTCGGACGCCGGCGCTATTGCGGGTGCGGACCGCTATTCCGTGGGCGTCTGCAGGTGGGTCTCAGTCGGTGAGATCGATGCGGACGGTCAGGAGGTCGGTGCCGACGGCCCGGACGGCGGCGCTGTTCATCCGCGGAAGCTGCGCCAGCCGGGCGTGGGTGTCGTCGTCGGGGAGCAGAGTCGCGGTGCCCGTATGCCACTTGCCGTGGATCCGCAGGCGAACGGCATTGTTCGCGCGGATGTTGCGGATGTAATTCGACCGCTCACCGAACTCGGACACCAGCCAGAATTCGGTGCCCTGTCGCCGGCCACCGATCGGCGTGACGCGGGGCTGTCCGCTGACGCGGCCGGTGGTCTCGAGGAGCGTCTGGCTCGACAGTCGCGTGGAGAGCGGGTTGGCGACGTGCCGCTGGAATTGCATGACGATCCGTCGTTTGATCGCGTCGAGGTCAGCCATGACGAGAGCCTTCCACGTGGGGAAGGCTCTCGTCGAGCGTTTCGCTACTTCGCTGCGACCGCGTCGTCGTCCTGGAACGGGTCGCCGGTCCGTTCGGCGTTGTAGCGGGCTTCGTCGAGGATGCCTTCCCGCTTCGCGACGATCGTCGGGACGAGAGCCTGGCCGGTGACGTTGACCGCGGTGCGGCCCATGTCGACGATCGGTTCGACGGCGAGCAGCAGGCCCACGCCGGCGAGGGGCAGTCCCAGCGTCGACAGCGTGAGCGTCAGCATGACCGTCGCGCCGGTGGTGCCCGCGGTGGCCGCGGATCCGATCACGGAGACGACGATGATCAGCAGGTAGTCGGTGAACGACAAAGGCACACCGTAGAACTCGGCGACGAAGATCGCGGCGATCGCGGGGTAGATGGCAGCGCAGCCGTCCATCTTGGTGGTCGACCCGAGCGGCACCGCGAACGACGCGTACTCGCGGGGGACACCGAGATTGCGTTCGGTGACCCGCTCGGTGAGGGGCAGGGTACCGATCGACGAACGGGACACGAAGCCGAGCTGCGTCGCGGGCCAGACGCCGGAGTAGAAGGCGCGCACCGACAGTCCGTGCGCTCGGATCAGGACGGGGTACACGACGAGGAACACGATGGCCAGGCCGATGTAGACGGCGGCGGTGAACCAGCCGAGCGAGCCGATGGCGTCCCAGCCGTAGGTGGCGACGGCGTTGGCGATCAGCGCGGCGGTCCCGATCGGGGCGAGGCGGATGATCCACCACAGCACCTTCTGCACGATCGCCAGCAGCGAGGCGTTGAACTGCAGGAACGGTTCGGCCTTGGCCCCGACTTTGAGGGCGGCGATGCCGATCGCGGCCGCGACGACGAGCAGCTGCAGCACGTTGAAACTGAGCGACGTGCTGGCCGCGCCCTCGGTGAGGGTGGTCTTCGCGTTCAGGCCCAGGAAGTTACTGGGCACCAGGCCGGTGACGAACGCCCACCAGGAACCGGTGGTGGTCGGTTCCTTGCCCGCGCCGGTGACGGTGGTGTGTGATCCCGGTTGCGTGACGAGTCCGATGACGATCCCGATGACGACGGCGATGAACGCGGTGATCGCGAACCACAGCAGCGTCTGCACGGCGAGGCGCGCGGCGTTGGCCACCTCACGCAGGTTGGCGATCGAACTGACGATGGCGGTGAACACCAACGGGATCACCGCGACGGTCAGCAGTTTCACGTAACTCGAGCCGATGGTGTGGACGGTTCCGACGAGCCAGTTCTCGTTGCCGTCGGCGGCGACGGGCATTGCGCGTGCGACGAGTCCGAGGACGACGCCGACGACGAGTCCGGTGACGATCTGGGGGCCGAAGGATGTGGCCCACTGGGGTAGCCGGCGTCGAGAGGTGGTCTCGGCGCGCGTGTACAGCGCGGAAGTGGGCATGGGTGTGCCTTTCGCATGGGGCCGTGAGACTTCGCCCGGTGGGGCGGATACGGCGAGAGAGAGTCCTGAGTGGAGAGGTGCGTCAGCGCGAGCGCGGACAGATGGCGCTCGCCTGGAGGCGGAGGTCGACGTAGCGTCGAGAGGTCAGGAATAACACTGCGGGAACAATACTCCCGGTGGCGGCGCGCGTTTACTCCGGTTCGGCCTCGCCGGGATACCAACGTTGGTAGACGTCGGGGTGGGCGCGGGTGCGGCTCTTCCACGCGTTCTCGCCGTAGGTGCGGTAGAGCGGATTCGCCGGGTCGAGTTCGATGCCGCGGGCACGTTCGGCCAGGTGCGGCGGCAGCACGATGGTCGGGACCGTGGCGTCGAGAGCGGGATTGAGGAAGTACGGCACCGACAGTCGCTCGGGCGCACCGGCGGGGGTGAGCACGCGGTGCCGGGTGGCCCTGAGGTACCCGCCGGTCGCGACCTCGAGCAGTTCGCCGATGTTGACCACGAACGAGCCGGCGCGGGCCGGTGCGTCGATCCAGTCGCCGTCCTCGGTTTCGACCTGAAGTCCCGACGACCCCGGTTCGAGAAGCAGCATCGTCAGCACACCCGAGTCCTTGTGGGCGCCGACTCCCTGCTCTCCGGTGTGGTCGGCGCTCGGCCGCTCCGGGTAGCGGACGACCTTGATGAGCGTGGCGGGGGCGTGCGCGAACGCGTCGTCGAAGATCGCGGGGTCGGCGTCGAGCGACGCAGCCCAGTTCCGGAGCAGTCGCATCCCGACGTCGGCGAGTGCGGCGTCCAGGGCCTCGATCGTCTTCTCGAGGTCGGGGAGGTCCGCGGGCCATTGATTGGGACCCTGCAGTCGCAGGTAGTCGGCGGCGCCGGGGATCGGCTGCCGTTCGGGGCCGATGTCGATCTGCTCCCGCCAGTCGGTCTCGCCGTTGGTCAGTTCGCCGCCCACCCGGTTGTACCCACGGAAATGGGGGCTGTTCAGCATGGCGATCGACTGCTTGGAGTCCTCGGACAGGGCGAAGAACTCCCGCGCGACGGTGAATACGCGGTCGAGCAGTTCCCGATCGACGCCGTGCCCGTCGAGGTAGAAGAAGCCCACGTGGTGGGTGATCTCCCGCAGCCGTTCCCGCCCGGCCGGTGTGTCGAGTTCGGCGAGGTCGATGACGGGGAGCATCCCTCCACGGTATGCCCGGTTCGTCGTGGTGTCAGGTGTCTCGGCGGCGCTCGAGGAGAACGCTGTCGTGCCAGACGCCGTCGATCTGCGCGAGCCGCTCCCGGACCCCGACCGTCCGGTATCCGACCGCGTGGTGCAGGGCGATGGACCCGGTGTTCACGGCCAGCACCGAGGCCTGCAGCATCCAGATGCCCGAGAAATCGGCCTTGTCGATCAGCCGGCGCATCAGCGCGGTCCCGACCCCCGCGCCACGGAACTCCCTGGCCGTGTACACCGAGTTCTCGGCCACCCCGCGGAAACAGCGCCGCGAGGACACGGGGGACAGGGCCGCCCACCCGGCGACCTTCCCCTCCACCTCGGCCACCCACCGGTGCCCGCCCAGCCAGCGCGCGTCCAGTTCCGACCGTGTCGGGGTCTCGGTGTCGAAAGTGGCCAGCCCGCCGGCGATGCCCTCCGAGTAGATCCGGAGAACCGACCCCCAGTCCCTCGTGTCGAGCCGGCGTACGGCGATCGACGGAATCGTGGAGGTGTGGCCATGAAGTGCTGTGACACAACGCAATCGAGGATCGGGTTCCGAAGGGACGAGGGCAAACATGGCGCCAGCTTAACGGCTCGACGGGCCCGCGTGGGGTGCCACGTTTCGGGGCGAATGTACCTTCGGGCGCCTCGGCAGCGCCGACGGGTACATTCGCCCGGCGAGTTCGGGAGCTGAACCCGGTGCCGTGACGGCTACTGCCGCAGCCGGATCCAGGTGGTCTTCAGCCCGGTGTACTTGTCGCCTTGGAAGAATCTGATCTGTGGTACAGGGTTGTTTCTGACGGGTGACGTAATTGGTGATGATCGCAACGGCGCGCCGACTGAGCACACGTGAACGGATCAGGGCGCGCTAGAAATGGTCGCCCCGAGTACTTGCGCTATGCGGTGAACGCTGCCTGCATGCGAGGTGGTACGCGGTTGAGACTTGTTGCCCCGAGGGGCCGGCCGCTCTGTGGGTGGATAGTGCATACGTACGTGCAGATGATCTGTTTCGACTTCGAGTTTCGGTCGGTGTGCCCGGACTTGTCACACCCCTCTGTCATGATCAGTTCACACATCGGGGTCGGTGGAGGCTAGTCGACTTGGGGAGGCGGTGGGTGCGGTGAAGCGGATTGTCGTGGTCAAGCTCGTACCCACTGCTGACCAGTTCGCGGCGCTGGAGTCGACATTGGTGTTGTGCAACGACGTTGCCAACGAGGTTGCCGGGTGGGCTCAGTCAATGGACCTTCGGTCGCGGCGGGCGCTGCAGGTCGCGCTGTATCCGATGGTGAAGGCACGGGGGCTCTCCGCGCAACCGACCTTGCAGGTTCTGCGGAAAGTTGCCGACGCGTACACCACCAGACAAGCAAACCTGACCAACGGTAACCACGGTCGGCCTGGGTCGACACGGTATACGGCAGTCGCAGGTACCGCAGTCAAATTCCGGCCACATGCCGCCCAACCGTTCGACGACAGGTGTCTGTCGTGGCAAATGGATTCCTCGACCGTATCGATCTGGACCACCGCCGGGCGGATGCGAGGTGTGCGGTTCGTATGCGCACCGTGGCAACACACACTCCTCGCTGCCCGCAAAGGTGAAACCGACCTCGTCTACCGCGACGGGCACTTCTACCTGTACGCCACCGTCGACGAACCCGCACCGGAACCGACCCCGCCGCCGGACACCGCCGAAGGCTGGTTGGGTGTGGATCTGGGGATCGTGAACCTCGCCGTCACCACCGACGACGACCCGGCCACCCTGGACGTGCGGTGGTCCGCCGGGGCAGTGACGGCGCGCCGGAAGAAGAACGCCGCCCTGCGCGCGACGTTGCAACGGGTCGGCACGAAATCAGCGAAACGCAAGTTGAAGGCACGGCGACGAAAGGAACAGCGGTTCGCCACCGACATCAACCATCAACTGTCGAAAACTATTGTTGCCAAGGCACAACGCACCGGTCGTGGGATCGCGGTGGAAGACCTGTCGGGTATCCGCGACCGGGTACGGCTAGCCCGAGGGCAACGGACCCAACTCCACTCCTGGGGATACGCCCAGCTGCGAGCACAGATCACCTACAAAGCCGAGAGGGCTGGGGTGCCCGTCGCTGTCGTCGACCCCCGGAACACCTCGCGGACCTGCTCGCAGTGCGGGTACTGCGACAAAGCGAACCGGGTCTCGCAAGCAACATTCCGATGCCGACACTGCCAGTGGACCGGTCACGCCGACCACAACGCGGCCCGCAACATCGCCGCACTCGGGCATCGCACGTACAGGGCCGCCCAATCAACCGCGCCCATAGCAGCCACCCCTCCCGCAGCCAGTGGGAACGTGAGCAGCAAACCCAGCCCTTCAGGGCCGAGTAGTTGATGCTGGTCTTCATCTGGCTGACGGTGCTGGCCGCCGTGGTGAGTCTGGCGCGCGGCAAATGGATTCCGACGGTCGGTGCGTTCCTGAAGATCGTGTTCCTCCTGTTCTTCCTCGTGACCACCGGGATCTACGCCGCGAAGAACGGATTCGTCGGCATCTCCGCGGGAGACTTCAGCCCCACCCTCACCGGGCTCCTCGGCGTGACGCCGCTGCTGCTGTTCTCCTACCTCGGTTTCGAATCCGGGAACAGCGCAGCCGGAGAGATGAAGAACCCTGCCCGCGACGTCCCGATCTCGATCGCCCGCGCCTGCGCGATCGCCGCCGCGTCCTACCTGCTGCCGATCTTCGCGATCCTGCTCGTCGTGCCCGCCGACGACATCACCGGTGTCGGCGGACTGCTCGAGGCCGTCGCGACCGTGTACAGCGTCTACGGTCCCGCCGCGCCGGCCATGCTGACCGTGACCGGCGTGATCTTCGCGGTCATCCTCATGACCCAGGGTGCGGCGTGGATGATCATCAGCGACCGCATGCAGGCCATGGCGGCCGCCGACGGCGCCTTCTTCGGTGGGTTCTTCGGCCGATTCCATCCCCGCCTAGGCACGCCGGTGCGCGTCAACTTCCTGTCCGGTGTGGTCGCCACCGTGTTCATGCTCGCGGCCATGCAGATCACCGGCTCCGGCGGTTCCCTCTTCGCCGTCGTGCTGACGATCTCGATCTCGACGTTCCTGCTCAGCTACCTGATCGTCATCCCGTCGGGGATCCGGTTGCGCACGCACTTCCCGGACGTCGTGCGGCCCTTCCGGGTTCCCACCGGCAACGCCGGCTTCCGCGTTCTCGGCGGACTCTGCTTCGCGTGGGTGCTGCTCGGTTCCTGGTGGCGGTCTTCCCCGGAACCCTGGACGCGGTCTTCGGCCTGGACTACGACTTCGACAAGATCTGGGGCGTGAGTCAGGGGACGTTCGAGGTGTTCACCCTCGGGACGCTCGCCGTGCTCGCGCTTCTCGGCGCGGTCGGGTACCTGCGCGGCAAGTCCGTGCGGTCCGCGACCGGCCCGCGTACCGCGCGCGACGACGACCCGGGTTCGGAGCCGGATCCCGACCTCGTGAAGGCCGAAGTCCGGTAATGCCGTCGCGTCCGCCGCGGGTGTCGTGGGTGGCTCGCCGGTCGGAGACCTGCGATCCTGGTGGCCTCAGATCCCGAGGAGAGCGCATGCACCGACGACCCGACGTGACGTTCACCCAGCTCAGGTATTTCGTCGAGGCCGCGAATTTCTCCAGCATGACGAAGGCCGCCGACGAACTGATGGTCGCGCAGTCGGCGGTGTCCTCGGCGATCTCTCAGCTCGAGCACCAGATCGGCACCCAGCTCTTCATCCGGCAACGGTCCCGCGGGCTGGTTCTCACGGCGGCGGGGGAGGAGATGCTCCGCGACACCCGCAGCGTCCTCGCCCACCTCGGTGAGGTGCTCGACGCGGCGCGCGGCCACGAGGACAACGTCCGGGGCACCGTCCGCCTGGCCTGCTTCGTCACCCTCACTCCGTTCATCCTGCCGACGCTGATCTCGGACCTGCGCGATCAGCACCCCGACCTCGAGGTGGAGGTGGTCGAGACCCAGGCGGAGGCGGTGCGGGCGGCGCTGCGGAACGGCACCGCCGAACTGGCCCTCACCTACGACCTCGCGCTGGGCGACGACATGGAAACCGAGACCCTCGGCGTCGCGAGGCCGCACGTCATCCTCCCGCCGGACCACCGGCTGGCCGGGCACGACGCGATCGCGCTCGCCGACCTCGAGGGCGAACCCATGGTGTTGCTGGACCTGCCGAGCAGCCGCGACTACTTCCTGGCGATGCTGTCGGGGTCGGGGGTCACGCCGTTGGTCCGGTACCGGTCGGCGAGATATGAAACGGTGCGCGGACTCGTCGCCCGCGGCCACGGCTTCTCGATCCTGAACCAGCGGCCCGCGGAGGGCCGGACCTACGACGGCGGACGGGTCGCGACGTTGCCGATCGCCGACGACGTTCCGGGCCTCCCGGTGGTGCTCGCCCGGCTGAAGGGGGTGCGGAGCACGGCGCGGGCCCGGGCCGTCGCCGAGCGGGCGCGGGCGGTGTTCGCGCAACAGGCAGGGACGTCGGGTTAGAACGCCCATCCCATCTGGGCGTCGCGGTCGGAGCCGAACGCGTTGTCGAACCGGTCGAGCGTGTCGGCGTCGGCGGCCCACAGCCGGTTCGCGGCCGCGAAAGTGCGCGCCCGGTGCGCCCCGAGATACAGGCTGCCCAACACGTCGAGGTCGAGCACCAGGTGGGGGGTTGCGTCGGTCCGAGTGCACACGGCCTTGCCGTCCCGCACGGTGAGCGCGAATCGGCCACCCGCGTCCAGGAACCCGTCGTCGACCTGGACCACCACGTCGAGGTCGCGGCGATAGGTGCGGGCCTCCAGCGCGGCCGGAACCTCCATGATCCGCACCCACAACTCGTCGTGGCGTGACGTCGTGCGCACCAACCGGCCGTCGGCCAGCAGATACGGCAACGGGTCCTCGGGGGTCAGATTCGCCTCGACGCGGCGCACCAGGTCGAGCCCGAGCAACGCCCGCCACAGCGCGGCATGCGCCGCGGCGCTGACGGTCCGGATCTCCTCTACACGGGCCACCGATCCGCTGTCGCCGGAGACACGACGGTAGAGCACGTAGCCGTCGGCGTGCACCAGTCCGAACTGCGCTGTGCCGCCACCCCGCTCGCTCTCCCGGTCGGCGAAGATCCGATTCCACACGATCTCCGGCCGCACCTGCGCTCCCGGCGTCATCGCCTGCCAGCGGTCGTAGACGTCGGTGAAGGCGGGACGCGCCTCGGCCGGATGCACCATGCGCACCCCGCCCGGGTCGGGCGCGTTCCGATGCGGGGTCGCGAAGCGGCGGTCGACGCTCACCGTCGCCTCGACCGTCGCGGGCCCGTACCCGAACCGTCCGTAGATCCCGCCCTCGCTGGCGGTGAGAATCGACAGCGGCGCCCCGGACTCCCGGATGCGCGCGTGGTGCTCGGTGTACAGGGCGCGGAGGATGCCGCGCCGGCGGTGGGTGGGCGCGACCGTCACCGCCGTGATACCTGCCGCCGCGACGCTTCCGCCGCCGGGGACGGTGACGGTCATGGGAATGTCCATGGTGGCGCCGACCACCTCGTCGCCGTCGAGCGCGATGATCGGCGGCTCGCCACTCACGAGTTGCTTCCAGTGCGCGGTGAACTCGGCGGTCTGCGGTGTCAGGAAACAGATCTCGTTGAGCACGGTGATCTTCGGCCAGTCCTGTTCAGTCGCGGCTCTGATCGTGATTCCGTCGTCGCTCGTCATCATCCGACACTGACACACCCCGCGCGGACTCGCAGCCGAATTTCCCTGCCCGGCCTTGACCCGGTGAGCGTCTTCGGAGAGTCTGAGATCCTGCCGACCCGGTGGTGAGGGGGTGACGTCACGGTGTCGAACGACCACACCTCTCCCGCACCGCGCCGAACGCTCCGGCTGCGCCGGGAGTCCTGGGGATTCGTCATAGGCTCCTTTCTGTTCGGGATGGCGGCCACGCGGATGTACGGGGACGCGGTCGGCCCCGAGATCGACAACATCACCTACTTCGTCGGATCCCTGTTCTTCACCACCGCCGGGTTCATCCAGCTGCTGCTCAGTGGCAGACCTGTACCCGGGGAAGAATCAGAGAGGGTCGAACGCTACGACTGGTGGGCGGCGCTGATCCAGTTCGTCGGCACCCTCCTGTTCAACGTCAGTACCGGCGTCGCGCTCATCCAAGGGCTCACCGTCGAACAGGACCGGGTGTGGGGGTGGCGGCCCGACATCTTCGGGTCGACGGCCTTCCTCGTCGCCAGCGCTCTGGCGGTGGTGGCCACCACCGAAACCGACAAGTTGTGGGATCCGCACGCCCGGAACTGGCGCAGTACCTGGTTGAACATGCTCGGGTCGGTGGCATTCGGGGTGTCCGCGGTGGCCGCGTTCATCGTCCCCGGTACCGGCGCGCTGGCGAACGCGACGGTCGCCGACCTGGGGACGTTCGTGGGCGCGGTCTGTTTCCTCGTCGCCGCACTGCTGATGCGCCCGCCTCACCCCACGTATTCGTCGAACCAGGCGAGGACACGTTCGTAGGCTTCCGCCGCCGCGGCCGCGTTGTAGCGGGGCCCGGTGTCGTTGAAGAACGCGTGATCGGCACCCGGAACCGTGACGATCTCGTGCGGCAGCCCCGCCTTCGCGAGTGCCGCGGCCGCGGCGTCGCGGGACGCGTTCACCCGGGCATCCAGTTCCGCGTAGATGGCGAGGACCGCGGCCTTCGAGCCGGAGAAGTCGGCGCCCTCGGGCAGGGGACCGTAGAAGGGGACGGCGGCCGCCAGTCGCGGTTCGCCGGACGCGAGGAGTTGCCACACCATGCCGCCGCCGAAGCAGAACCCGACCGCCGCGTACTTCTGGTCCGGTACCCGGCGGGCGAGTTCGTCCACGCCGGCCTTCATGTCGGCGACGAAGCGCTCCGGCGGCACCGTGGCCAGCGCGGCGGTGGCCTGAGCCTGGTCGGTGAAGGTCGTCGTCCCGCCCTCCTCCGAGAGCAGATCGATGGCCAGTGCGGAGTAGCCGGCACCGGCGAATCGGCCCGCCACCGAACGGATGTGGTCGGTCAGGCCCTTGTTCTCGTGCACCACCAGAACGGCTCCGCGGGGCTCGGCCGCTTCGGCCCAGGCCCCCTGCAGGACCCGCCCGTCCGGACCGGCGAAGGTCACGGCTTCGGTTCCGACGGCCTCGGCCATACCCGGTGGCGGCGGCGTCGCCCCTCCGGGTGTGACCGGAGCCGAGGTGGACGACTCCCCGTCGCCGTCCGCGGAGCAGGCGGCCAGCAACGACGACGCCGCCGCCACACCGAGGCCGATGAGTCCGAGTCTTCGCAGCGCCTCGCGGCGGGACAACAGTCCGTCCGCATGGTCGATCGCGATCTCTTCGGCGATGTAGCGCTGCAGTGGCGTCATGATCGTCCCCGTCCGCATCGGCTGATGTAAGGAATTATCCCTGGTCGACGCCGTGATCGACATGCCTTCGCCCCGCATCGAATTTCCTTATGCAGTGCGCCACTTATCTGTGTTGTACAGATTCGCCGTGCGCCCCAAGATTGGTTCCACGGCACGAACTCCTCGCTCACCGCACACAGAAAGGAGCCCGTCATGCCGATCGCTGACCGTCACGCAGCCGTCGAAACGACGGCCCGAACATGGGTGGGCCCACCGATTCCGGACAGCTCGACCGTGAACTTCGTCACGGCCATGGGCGCCGTCGCGACCGGAGTCACCGTCGTCGCGACCGACGGTCCCGGCGGCCGGACGGCGCAGACCGTGAGCGCGATGTGCTCCGTCTCGGCCGATCCGGCGCTCGTGCTGGTCTGCCTCCACGGACGCAGCCCCGTCAACGACGCGATCTCCGAGAACGGCGTGTTCTGCGTCAATGTGCTTGCCACCCAGCACGATCACGTCGCCGACACCTTCGCCGGCCGGCCTTGGCCCGGCAAGCAGCGGTGGGACTTCACCTGCGGGCACTGGACCGTCGCCGAATCCGGCGCACCGCGCGTGCACGACGCGATCGCGTCCTTCGACTGCGCCGTCCACGAGATCATCGAGGCGGGCACCCACCGCATCTACATCGGCCGGGTCGCCGCCGTCGAGACTCACCCCGGCGATCCGCTCGTGTACGCCTCCCACACCTACAGCAAGCCCGCAGCATTCGAACCTTCCACCTTCCCCGACTACCCGGACGCACACCCCGCGCCGAGGACCAGGAGCACGAAATGATCCGCACCGGAGACGAATACAGGGAGTCCATCAGGGACGGCCGCGAGGTCTGGGTCGACGGGGAACGCGTCAAGGATGTGGCCGACCATCCCATGTTCAAGCCGATCGTCGACGTGCGGGCGCGCATCTACGACCTCGCGCACGAGGAGGCCACGCAGGACGCGATGACCTACGTCGATCCCGAATCCGGTGAACGCAACGCCATCGCCAACAAGCTTCCCCGCACCCAGCAGGATTGGCTCGACAAGCGCGCCGCCGTGGACCTGGTCCTGGACGACACCCGAGGAGTGGTCACCCGCGTCGGTGACGAGACCATCGGTGAGATGTGGTCGCTGTTCGACGGCCAGGACGTCCTCAACGAGGTCGACCCGCGCTTCTCGGAGAACATCCGCCGCCACCTCGAGCGCTCCGTCCGCGAGGACCCGTTCCACGTGTCGGCGAACACCGACCCCAAGGGCGACCGGTCGAAGGCGCCGCAGGATCAGGACCCCGACATGCTCCTGCACGTGGTGAAGGAGACCGACAACGGCATCGTCGTGCGCGGCGCGAAGTACGAGACCGCCGCCGCCTACTCCAACCAGGCGTTCACCAAACCGACCATCGCCAACTGGGGCAACAGCGAACTGTCCGACTACGCCGTCGGATTCGTGCTCGACATGGGTGCGCCGGGGCTGAAGTACATCTCCCGCAACGGGTTCGCCGGCCGCGCGCCGTCCGCCGACTACCCGCTCGCCAACCGCGTCGACGAGGTCGAGTCCCTTGTCGTGTTCGACAACGTCGAGATCCCCTGGGAAGACGTGCTGTTCTACCGACACACCCGGGCGGCCACGTTCATCCGCTCCACCCTGCACCGCTACAGCGCGTTCCCGTTCGTGCAACGCACCCTGCACCTCGCCGATCTGATGATCGGATCCGCACTCTGGAACGTCAAGCAGAGCGGGCTCGAGAAGCAGCAGGCGGTGCAGGAGAAGCTCGCTCAGCTCGCCTGCTACCGGGAGACGATCAACGCCCACCTCACCGCGGCCATCTCCCTCGCCGAGCCCAGCCCCGGCGGCCTGCTCATGCCCAACCAGTCCCTGCTCTACACCGGCCGGGTGATGGCGCTCAGCCAGCTGCCCGCGATGATGCACATCGCCCGCGAGCTGTGCGGCGGCCAGATCTGCATCACCCCGGACGCCGCCACGTTCGCCGACCCCGACGTCGCGCCGTGGCTGGAGAAGTTCTACTCCATCAACGACAACTGGGTGGCGGACGACCGTCGCAAGCTCCTCGCGTTCGCCCGCGACCTGCTCAACAGCGACTACGCGGGACATCGCCTGACATTCCAGCTCTTCGCCCAGTCGCCGCCTTTCGCGCAGCTCGCCGCGGTCTACCGCAACTTCGACTTCGACGGTCCGCTCGGGCTGGTCAAGGCCGCAGCGGGACTGTCGGACAACGTCGTCGGAGGTGCGGCGTGACCACCCACACCCGCATCCGCCCGTTCAACACCCGCGACACGTACCCGGAACAGAACCTCGACAACGACCTCGCGCAGGCCGTCGTCGCCGGCGGAGTCGTGTATCTCCGCGGGCAGATCGGACAGGACCTCGACACCCGGGAGTCGGTGGGAATCGGCGACGTCGAGGCCCAGGCCGAGAAGGCGATGGCGAACATCGCGATGCTGCTGAAGGAATCGGGCAGTCGGCTCGAGGACGTCGTCAAGGTCACCATCTACCTGGTGGACGTCCGGTACCGCGAGACCGTCTACCGAGTGGTCGGACGCTGGCTGAAGGGTGTGCACCCGGTGTCCACCGGCATCGTCGTCGACGCCCTCGCCCGGCCCGAATGGCTCGTCGAGATCGACGCGACGGCAGTGATCAGCTCATGACGTTCTCACTCGTCGCCCGTGATCCCGGGGGCGCGTTCGGGATGGTCGTCTGCTCCTCGAGCCCCGCCGTGGCCGCACGCTGCCTGCACGTGCGGTCCGGGGTCGGCGTCGTCGCCTCCCAGAACGTGACCAATCCGCAGCTGGGGCCGATTGGTCTCGACGCACTCGCCTCGGGTGCGAACGCCGAGACGGCCCTGAAAAGCGCACTCGCGCAGGAGAAGTTCCCGGAATACCGGCAGATCGTCGTCGTCGGCGCGGACGGCGGCACCGCGGTGCCTCGGGCGCGCAGACATTGGGCATCCACAGCAGCGCGCAGGGCAACGGCGCCGCCGTCGCCGGAAACATGCTCCGCGACGAAGGCGTCATCCGGTCGCTGCTGTTCGGCTACGTGTCGAGTACCGCCCCGACGTTCGAGGGCAGACTGCTCGACGGTCTCACCGCGGCCGTCACCGCGGGCGGGGAGGCGGGGCCCGTGCACTCGGCGGGAATCCAGGTGGTCGAGGACGTGCCCTGGCCCGTCACCGACCTGCGGGTCGACTGGCACGACGACCCGGTCGGCGAACTGCGCCGGCTGTGGACGGTGTGGGAACCGCAGAAGCGGGACTACCGGGTGCGCGGCGTCGATCCGACGGCCGCCCCGTCCTACGGCGTGCCGGGTGACCTGTGACCGCCGGCGCGGACGCCGCGATCCGTGACGGAGCCCGGCGGGCGGAAGACCGGATCCTGGCTCTGTCGCACGACCTCCACGCCCACCCCGAGGTCGCGTGGGAGGAGGAACGCTCGTGCGTCCGGGTGGCCGGGGTGCTGTCGGACGCCGGGTTCACGGTCGAACAGCAGTACGTCGGTCTGCCCACCGCGTTCCGCGCACACGTCGGTTCCGGACCGCTGCACCTCGCGGTCTGCGCGGAATACGACGCGCTCCCCGGGCTCGGACACGCGTGCGGGCACAACGTCATCTCCGCCGTCTCGGTGGGCACGGCGCTGGCCCTCGCCCCGCTGGTCGACGACCTCGGCATCACCCTGTCGGTGCTCGGCACCCCCGCCGAGGAAGGCGGGGGCGGCAAGATCGACATGCTCAAACGCGGAGCGTTCGAGGGTGTGCACGCCGCCGTCATGGCCCACCCCGGTCCGGTCGACGTCGCCCGGGCCGAACCGTACGCCGTGTCCCACAGCCACATCCGGTACGACGGCAAGGCGGCACACGCCGCGGCCTACCCCGAACGGGGTGTCAACGCGGCCGACGCGTTCACCGTCGCGCAGGTCGCCATCGGACTTCTCCGGCAGCAGCTTCCGCCGAGCACACGCGTGCACGGCATGATGACCCGCGGGGGAGAAGCGCCCAACGCGATTCCCCAGCGCACCGAAGGTCGCTGGTACGTGCGCGCGGAGACGCTCGACGAGCTGGCCCGCATCGAACCCCGGGTGGTGCGCTGCTTCGAGGCCGGCGCCGTCGCCACCGGCTGTGAACTCACCATCGCCCCGGAAAGCGAACCGTACTCGGAGTTCCGCACCGACGAAGCGCTGCTCGCGTCGTACGTCCGGCACGCGGAGGGTCTGGGCCGGGTGTTCCGCACCGGCGCGGACTCGCTGATGAACCGGGCGTCCACCGACATGGGCAACGTGTCGCAGGTGCTGCCCGCGATCCACCCGTACATCGGAATTGACTCCGCCCCCGCCGTCAACCATCAGGCTGGAGTGTTCCCGATTTTGTGGACACCGTTTAGGCGGCTAATTCGGTAATGTCTCTATATCCTAGTTCGTATTCTCCTGGTGTCAAATATCCGAGTGTGGAGTGCCTTCTTCTGCGATTGTAGTAGGATTCAATCCAGTCGAATGTTCTTGATATCAGATCCTTGATCGTCGGCCAGGGGCGGGTGTGGATGAGTTCTTTCTTATAGGTAGCGAAGAACGATTCCGAGACCGCATTATCGTAGCAAATTCCAGTTCGCCCCAGCGACCGTCGAATGTTGTTATTCCGGCAGAACTGGTCGAACTCTGTCGACGTATATTGGCATCCGCGGTCGGAATGGAAGATCACCCCGGCCGACGGATTTCGGTGGGTGATCGCCATCTCGAGTGCGTCGGTGACCAGGACTCCCGACATACGGCTGGGTGTGACGGCGCTTTCGTCGCCCTGATCAGCGGATTTGCTCGATTTTGAGGTTGTGCTCGCACCCGCTCTGTACAATAATAGATGTAATGCTTCGGCGGGCTGTGAAGGGTGGGACGATGAGCGTGATGACCGCCCAACCGCCCCTCGCACTACTGCCCGCCGGTTGCGTCGAGATCGGCGCCGCGGCCGCGCTGGTCGAGGACGCCGAGGGCGGCAGGGTCTTCGTCCACGGGAATCTGGCCTTCGCGTGGGACGCCGGTGATACCGCGACGCGGCGATTCGCCGCGGTGCAGTTGACGCGGATCAAAGCCGCCACCCAGGCCGAAGTCGCCGCCGCGTTCGGCACCGTACCGCTGACGGTGTGGAGGTGGGAACAGAAGCTGTCGAATTCGGGGGTGAGTGGGCTCAGCCCCGATCGCAAGGGCCCGCGCCGCGCCTCTAAACTCACCCCGCCCACCGTTGCCCGCATCCGCGCGTTACGCGCGCAGGGCCTG
>RRBB01000149.1:0-28119 GCA_006543605.1 Rhodococcus sp. WS4 | reverse complement strand
CACCTCCTCCGCTGCCCAGGTACTGTTGCGAGACGATGCGCGGCTTGCCCTCGACCCGGGCGGACTCGACCAGGTAGTAGTACGTCTTCCCTCCCTGCCGTTTCCCCACGATCGAAGCCATATATAGGTAATACACTCTCCGGCCGCGTTTGCCCAGCTCAACACGCACGACGCGACACGAAAACTCGGCTACCTAGGAAACTCACGCTAGTCCCCAAGCCGGATCGGGCCGAGGTCGGCGTACCTGTCGCCGGGGCCGGGATTGTCGGCGGGTGCGGCTCCGCCGAGGTGGTGCATCACGCCCCAGACGGCGTTGAGTGCGGTCTGCACGGCGCCCTCCGCCCAGCCGGCGGTCCACGAGATGTCGTCGCCGGCAAGGAAGATACCGCGGTGTCGTGGGTCGAGTTCGTCCTGGACGAAGTGGCTGAACAGCCGCTCCTGGTACCGGTAGTGGCCGGGGAGGTTCGCCTTGAACGCGCCCATGAAGTCGCGTTCGGTCTCCCACGACAGCGTCACCGGAGTCGAGATGACGTGGCTGCGGAAGTCGACGCCCGGGTAGATCTCCTCGAGCGACTTGATCATCAGGTTCATCCGCTCGGTCGCGTCGAGCGGCAGCAACTTGAGCGAATCGTCGGACCACGTGTACGACAGGCAGATCAGTCCGGGCTTGTCGTCGCCGTGATCGAGGAGGTACGTGCCGCGGCTCATCCGGTCCGTCAGGGTCATGCTGACCAGATCGCGGCCGTTGACGGGGTCCTTGTCCTTCCAGAACGGGCGGTCGACGAGGGCGAACACCTTGGTCGACCCCATGTAGTGGGTGCGTTCGATGGCGGTCCAGTGGTCGATCGGGAAGAGGTCGTCGTCGCAGTGAATGTTGTTGAGCAGCATCCAACTCTGCGCGGTGAAGACGGCTGCCGGGTAGGTGCGGATCTCCCCGGAGGAGTCGGTGACGGTGAACCGGTGCGGCGCGGTGCGGCGGACCTCGGTGACCCGTGGTCGGGTGGACCCGCCGTTCAGTGCGCGCACCGACGTGCCGTTCGGCCAGTGCGCCATCCCCGTCGGGGTGTCCGTCCACAGCCGCAGCGGCAGTTGCTGCGACCCGCCGACGATGCCGCGGTGATGGTCGTCGGCGGCGGTGATCACCACGCGCAGGATCTCGAGGATCGAGTTGGGGAAATCGGTGTCCCAGCCGCCGGTTCCGAAACCGACCTGCCCGAACACTTCCCGGTGCCGGAACGACGCGAAGTGCTTGGATCCGGCGAGGAATCCGTAGAACGTCTGATCGTCGAGCCGGACCACGAGGTCGTTCCAGATCCGCTTGAGTTCGGCGGTGTCCCGGTCGCGGATCGCCTGCTGGAGCGGGATCAGTTCGGCGTGATCCTCGAGGGTGCGCTGCCAGGCGTCCGACACCTCGCGGAACACGGGCGGCAGATCGTCGAGGTGCTGCGCGTAGTAGCTTTCGCCCTTGAGGTCGATGACGGTGCTGGGCGTGGCGTCGGCGAGCGGGTTGGGAAACGCCTCGGTCCGCAGTCCCATCGCGTCGAGGTAGTGGAACAGGGTGGTCGACGACGGTGGGAACCGCATCGCGCCCATCTCCGCGACCACCTCGGGGTGTCCGTCGAACGGCTGCGACCGCATCCGGCCGCCGATCTGATCGGCCTCGTACACAACGGGTTTGAGGCTCAGCTTCATCAGCTCGTACGCGGTGACCATCCCGGACAGTCCGCCGCCGATGACTGCCACCTCGGTGCCGTGCCGGTCGGCGGGCACCGCGCCGAGACCGGAGCGGTGCGTGATGTAGTCGTCGTAGGCGAACGGGAAATCGGGCCCGAACATCGTCAACGGGGGGACGTGGGTGTCCGCGGCGGTGCTGTCCGGGGTGACGGGGATCGTCATGAAGTCTTCTCCTGCAGGAAGGGGTAGAGGTCGACGCGTCGATCGTCGAGATGGGTGTTCTCACGGCGGGATCGGTGGAGGACGTCGAGGTCGAGGTCGACGAGCGCCAGCTCCTCGTGGCGGCCGGCTCGGGCGAGTTCCGTGCCGTCGGGGGCGATCGCGCAGCTGGATCCGCAGTAGTCGAGGTCGGCTTCGGTGCCGCACCGGTTCACGTACGTCACGAACAGCTGGCTCTCGTACGCACGCGTCGGGACGACGCTCTCCGCGATGAACTCGTACGGGCTCATCAGGCCGGTGGGGACGATCAGCCACTGGGTGCCGCGGTCGGCATGTGCGCGAACGGCTTCCGGGAATTCGACGTCGTAGCAGATCAGGATCCCGCAGCGGATTCCCTCATGGTCGAACTGCACCACGAGTTCGTTGCCCGCGGCGAAGTGCGTGCGGTCGAGATCGCCGAACAGGTGCGTCTTGCGGTAGTTCGCCGGCGAATTCCCGGAGGAGTCGACGACCCGCACGCTGTTGTAGACGACGCCGTCGTCCGCCTCAGGGTACCCGTAGACGACGGCGATTCCGGAGTCGCGGGCGATCGCCGCGATCCTCGCCGCGATCGGTCCGTCGGCGGGTTCGGCCCGCTCCGCGATGAGCGCACCGATGTTGTAGCCGGTGGCCGACATCTCCGGACAGACCAGGATGGACGCCCCCGACGCGGCGGCGGTCTGCGCGGCGGAGGCGATCGCGGCGAGGTTCGCCGCGACGTCGAAGGACAGGTCGGGTCCTTGGAACAGTGCTGCCCTCATGGTGCCGTCACCTCTTCCGGAGTGCTGCGGAGTTCGGACTTGCGGACGCCGTAGGCGAAGTAGATGGCGAGGCCCACCACCATCCACAGCGCGAACGCCACCCACGTCGAGACGCCCAGACCGAACAGCAGCAGCGCGCAGAACACGACGCCGAGGATCGGCATCAGCGGGAACAGTGGGGTGCGGAAGCTGCGGTGCAGGTCGGGGTGCCGCCGGCGCAGGATGATGACGGCGACGTTGACGAGCATGAACGCGAACAGCGAGCCGATGCTCGTCGCGTCGGCCAGCTCGCCCAGCGGGACGAATCCCGCGAGGGCGGACACGACGCCGCCGACTACGACGATGTTGACGACGGGCACCCGGGTGCGAGGGTTGACGCGGGAGAAGACCCGCGGAACGAGGCCGTCGAGCGACATCGCGTACAGGATCCGGGTCTGCCCGTACAACACGGCGAGGACGACGCTCGCGATGGCGATGACGGCACCCGCGGACAGGAGGACGGCGGGCCACGTGCTGGTGGTGGCGGCGTTCATGATGGTCGCGAGTGCCGCGCCCTCGCCCGCGATGTCCTGCCACGGCATCGCGCCGACGGCCGCGATCGCGACCAGGCAGTAGAGGATCGTGACGATCAGGAGCGAGAGGATGATGGCCCGGGGAAGGTCACGTTTCGCGTTCTTCGCCTCGTCGCCCGCGGTCGAGGCGGCGTCGAAGCCGATGTAGGCGAAGAACACCTGCGAGGCGGCGGCCGTCACGCCTGCCGCGCCCAGGGGCATGAACGGCGCGAAGTTTCCGGCCCGGAACGCGGTGAACGCGACCGCGCAGAAGAAGACGAGCACCAGGATCTTCAGCGCGACCATGACTGTGTTCACCACGGCGCTCTCGGACGCACCGCGAGTCAGCAGTGCCACCGCGACCAGCACGATGACGATGGCCGGGACGTTGACGATGCCGCCCGCTCCCGGTGACTCGCTGATCGCGGTGGGAAGTGCGATGCTGAACATGCCCTGCAGCAGTTCGTTGATGTATTCACACCAGCCGACGGCGACGGCCGCGACCGAGACTCCGTACTCGAGCATCAGGCACCATCCGCAGATCCAGGCGAACAGTTCGCCCATGGTCGCGTAGGTGTACGAGTAGGAGCTGCCGGACACGGGGATGCTGCCGGCGAGTTCCGCGTAGGAGAGGGCGGAGAACAGCGCGGTGAACGCGGCGAGCACGAACGCCAGGACCACGGCGGGACCGGCCTTGGGTGTGGCCTCGCCGAGGATGACGAAGATGCCCGTCCCCAGTGATGCGCCGATGCTCAGCGCGGTGAGGTGCACCAGGCCCATGGACCGTTTGAGTCCGTGGCCGGGTTCCTGGTCGTTGCGCGCCACGATCGCTTCGACCGATTTGCGGGCGCGCAGGGCGCCGGCCATTCCCGGCGGGCGCGGAGAAATCTTGGTGATGTCCAACTTTTATCTCCTGAGCGGTGGAGTGACGTGGACAACAATGACCGCGGGAGCCGTGACTGTCAACACATGTTTCCTAAGCCGCTCGGTGGTTTCCTAGCGGGAAGTGGGGCGGACGTCGTCCGGAAGTGCCGGGGCCAGAATCCACAGCACGGTCGCGGCGTCGTCGCCGAGTGCACGGAAGCTGTGCGGCAACTGCGGGGAGAAGGTGAATGCGTCCCCGGTCGCGAGCGTCACGTCCTCCCCGGCTCCCGGCCCGTTGAACGAAATGCCGATCCGGCCCGAGACGACATAGACGAATGCGACGTCGACAGGCAGTTCGTACGTCTCGGAGCCGCTGCCGCCGCCGGGTTCGATCCTGCTCAGGAGCGACTGGATGCGACGCTCGCCGAACGGGGTCAGCAGGAACTCGGACATGTGCTCGCCACCGAAGCTGATCGGCGGATACGCGTCGGCGCGCACCACCTCACCTGCGGCGGAGTTCTCGAACAGCGACCCGACGGGAATGTTCAGGGCGGCGCAGATCCGCACCAGCGTGGCCACGGACGCGCTCGCGTGATCCCGCTCGATCTTCGACAGATAGCCCTTGGTGATGCCGCAGCCCGCGGCCAGTTCGTCGAGGGTCAGGCGCTGGGCCTGCCGGGCCGCCTTGAGCCGGGGGCCGATCCTGGGCGCGTCGACGCCCGACGCACCTTCGGTTGCGAGCTCGTTCGCCATGCATCGATCCTTCGCTGTGTCTCGTATAGGAAACAAGTGTTGACAAGATTGCGTTCCAAGGAAACGATACGACGACGCCACGTCTCCGGCACACACCGAAGGATTCCGATGAGTACAGACGACATACAGGACCCCGACGCGACCCGCATCCAAGGCCCCATCGACGCGACCCGCATCCAGAGCCCCGTCGACGCGACCCGCATCCAAGGTCCCGTCGACGCGACCCGCACGCCGCGCTACGCCGAGCCCAGCACGTTCGCCCGCCTGCCCCGACTCGACGAGGTGTCCCGCGCCGACGTCACGGTGATGGGTGTCCCGTTCGACTCCGGTGTGAGCTACCGCCCCGGTTCCCGGTTCGGCCCGGGCCACATCCGCGCGTCGTCGAAGCTCCTGCGTCCGTACAACCCGGCACTCGACGTGCACCCCTTCGCGGCGCAGCAGGTCGCCGACTTCGGTGACATCGGCGTCAACCCGTTCGACATCCAGGAGGCGCTGGCCACCGTCGACGGTGCCGTCACCGACCTCCGCAAGGACGGCTCGACCGTGCTGACGCTCGGCGGTGACCACACCATCGCCCTGCCGATCCTGCGCTCGCTCGCCCGCGACCACGGTCCGATCGCCGTCCTGCATTTCGACGCCCACCTCGACACGTGGGACACCTACTTCGGCGCCCCCTACACGCACGGCACCCCGTTCCGGCGGGCCAGCGAGGAAGGGCTGATCGACCTCGAGCGTTCGCAGCACATCGGCATCCGTGGCCCGCTGTACAGCAAGAAGGACCTCGAGGACGACGCCGTCCTCGGCTTCCAGGTGATCCGCTCCGACGACTACGAGGTGGACGGCGTCGCGAGCATCGTCGAACGGATGCGCCGACGGCTCGACGGCGGTCCCGTCTACGTGTCCGTGGACATCGACGTCCTCGATCCTGCCCACGCGCCGGGCACCGGCACACCAGAGGCCGGCGGCATGACGTCCCGCGAGTTGCTGAACACGCTGCGCGGACTCGTCGGCCTCAACGTGGTCGGCGCCGACATCGTGGAGGTCGCTCCCGCATACGACCACGCCGAGATCACCGGAATCGCGGCCGCGCACGTCGCGTACGAGTTGCTGTCGGTCCTCGCGATCAACGCATCGACGGCGCCGGGACGGGCCGCACGCGGCGAGGCGCTCCGGCAGGCGGCGTTCGTGACGAAGTGATTTCCGTTGGCGCGTGCGGACGCTGAGAAGGCACTACCCTCGGGCGCATGGCTATCGGGGTGAAGGTCCGAAGGTTCTCCAAGATCGCACCACTACTGCTCGCCGGGGCGCTCGCTGCCGCGTTGCCGGGGACTGCTGCCGCCGAACCCGTCCGAGGTCCGGACGTGGCCTCGTGGCAGCACCCGGGCGGTTCGCCGATCGACTGGTTCGCCGTCCGCAACGCCGGCCACGACTTCTCGATGGTCAAGGCCACCGAGGGGCTCAACTACGTCAACCCGTTCTTCGTGCAGGACTGCCTCGCCATGCGGGTGGCCGGGGTTGCCCGCGGCGCGTACCACTACGCCGACCCGACGCAGTCGCCGGAGGCGCAGGCCGCCTTCTTCTCGACGGTGGTGCTGGGCATCAACGGTCCCGGCGACATGCCGCCCGTCCTCGACATGGAAGTGTCCAACGGGTTGCCGCCCGCCGCCCTGATCGACTGGACGCACCGCTACCTGAACACGGTCCAATCGCTGACGGGGCGTCAGCCGATCATCTACACGTACCCGAACTTCTGGCGGACGGCGATGGCGAACACGAACGAGTTCGCCGGCTACCCGCTGTGGATCGCCGACTACAACGGTCAGAACGTTCCCGGTCCGCTGCCCGGCGGCTGGAGCAACTGGACGTTCTGGCAGTACACCAGCACCGGTCGCATCCCCGGAGTCAACGGCGACGTCGACCTCAACGTCTACAGCGGGGCGCAGGGCGACTTCGCGCGGTACTCCAACAGCGCGTCTCCGTTCGGCAGCTGAGCCTGCCGACGGCGCCGAGATTTCGGGCCGAATCCTGCCTCCCGGCGGCCACTCCAGGCGAATAAGCTGGGGCTGCGACATTAATTTTCGCAAAGTCTGGGTTCAGTCCAGAAAAGTAAGTCATAGTGTGTGAGTGCCGTCGATGCCGGATTACGCAGAGCAGCTGCGTGGTGCTGAACTTCGCGTGACCCGCCCCCGGGTCGCGGTGCTGGAGGCGGTGCACACACGTCCGCACGCCGATACGGAGACGATTTTCGGAGCAGTACGCACGGTCCTGGATGGGGTGTCCCGACAGGCCGTGTACGACGTGCTGCACGCCGTGACCGCCGCCGGGTTGGTACGGCGGATCCAGCCACCCGGCTCCGTTGCCCGCTACGAGTCGCGGGTCGGCGACAACCACCACCACGTCATCTGCCGGTCCTGCGGGGCCATCGCAGACGTCGACTGCGCCGTCGGCGAGGCGCCCTGCCTGACACCGTCCGACGACAGCGGCTTCCTCGTCGACGAGGCCGAGGTCGTCTACTGGGGCCTGTGCCCCGACTGCTCGACATCCCAGACTTCTCGATCGAATCCATGACCACAGCCCAACTTGGTCTCTCCCGGAAGGAATGTTGTGTCCGATAGCTGCCCGGTCGCTCACGAGGGAAACACTCGGAGCACCAGTGAAAGTGAAAACCCCGCAATCCCGTCTCCCACTCCGGCGGCGCACCGCCCGAGGACGAACCGCGACTGGTGGCCGAACCAGCCGGAGCTGTCGGTGTTGCACGCCCACACGTCCAAGTCGAACCCGATGGGCGAAGACTTCGACTACGCCGAGGAGTTCGCCAAACTCGACGTCGAGGCGCTCAAGCGCGACGTCATCGATCTGATGACGACCTCGCAGGACTGGTGGCCCGCCGACTACGGCCATTACGGCGGCCTCTTCATCCGGATGAGCTGGCACGCCGCGGGCACCTACCGCATCGCGGACGGTCGCGGCGGTGGCGGTCAGGGCGCCCAGCGTTTCGCGCCCCTCAACAGCTGGCCCGACAACGCGAGCCTCGACAAGGCCCGCCGGCTGCTGTGGCCGGTGAAGCAGAAGTACGGCAAGCAGATCTCCTGGGCCGACCTCCTCGTCTTCGCCGGCAACTGCGCCCTGGAGTCGATGGGATTCAAGACCTTTGGATTCGGATTCGGCCGTGAGGACGTCTGGGAGCCCGAGGAGATGTACTGGGGTCCCGAGGACACGTGGCTGGGCGACGAGCGCTACAGCGGCGACCGCGAACTCTCGGGTCCGCTCGGTGCCGTGCAGATGGGTCTCATCTACGTGAACCCGGAGGGCCCGAACGGCCAGCCGGATCCGCTGGCAGCCGCCCGCGACATCCGGGAGACGTTCGCCCGCATGGCGATGAACGACGTGGAGACCGCCGCGCTGATCGCCGGCGGCCACACCTTCGGCAAGACCCACGGCGCGGGCGACGCCGACCTGGTCGGTCCGGAACCGGAAGGCGCCCCGATCGAGCAGCAGGGCCTGGGCTGGAAGAGCGCCTACGGCACCGGTGTGGGTAAGGACGCGATCACCAGTGGTCTCGAGGTCGTGTGGACCCCCACACCGACGAAGTGGGACAACAGCTTCCTGGAGGTCCTGTACGGCTACGAGTGGGAACTCACCAAGAGCCCTGCCGGTGCCTGGCAGTGGACCGCCAAGGACGGCGCAGGCGCGGGCACGATTCCCGACCCGTTCGATTCGTCGGCGGGGCGTGCTCCCACGATGCTGACCACGGACCTCTCGTTGCGCATCGACCCGGCCTACGAGAAGATCACCCGGCGCTGGCTCGACCACCCGGAGGAGTTCGCCGAGGAGTTCGCCAAGGCTTGGTACAAGCTGCTGCACCGCGACATGGGCCCCGCCACACGGTATCTCGGCCCGTGGGTTCCCGAGGCGCAGCTGTGGCAGGACCCGGTTCCGGCAGTCGATCACCAGCTGATCGGTGACAACGAGATCGCTGCACTGAAGGGCAAGATCCTCGACTCGGGTCTGTCCGTCTCCCAGCTGGTGTCCACCGCCTGGGCGTCGGCAGCCACCTTCCGCAGCACCGACATGCGCGGCGGCGCCAACGGAGCACGTATTCGGCTCGAGCCGCAGAAGGGCTGGGAGATCAACAACCCGGCCGAGCTGTCGAAGGTCCTGCAGACCCTCGAACAGATCCAGCAGGACTTCAACGCGTCGCAGTCCGGCGGAACGAAGGTCTCGCTCGCCGACCTGATCGTCCTGGCTGGAACGGCGGCCGTCGAGAAGGCGGCGAAGAGTGCCGGGCACGACGTCACGGTCCCGTTCACGCCGGGACGCACGGACGCCTCGCAGGAGCAGACGGACGTGGAGTCGTTCGCCGTACTCGAGCCGAGGGCCGACGGGTTCCGCAACTACCTCCGCGCCGGAGAGAAGTTGCCTGCGGAGGCCCTTCTGGTCGAACGGGCGTACATGCTGAACCTGACCGCCCCGGAGATGACGGTGCTCGTCGGCGGCCTGCGTGCCCTGAACGCCAACTTCGGCCAGACCGGGCACGGCGTCTTCACCGACCGGCCCGAGACGTTGACCAACGACTTCTTCGTGAACCTCCTCGACATGGGCACGGTGTGGAAGGGGTCCGAGTCGGCGGAGAACGTGTACGAGGGTCGTGACCGAGTCACCGGCGATTCCAAGTGGACCGCCACCGCCGTCGACCTGGTCTTCGGGTCCAACTCGCAGTTGCGTGCTCTGGCCGAGGTCTATGCCACCGACGACGCGAAGGCGAAGTTCGTCCAGGACTTCGTCTCCACATGGGTCAAGGTGATGAACCTCGACCGGTTCGACATCGCCTGATCGTTCACACCACGGCACCCCGCGAGTTCGGCATTCGCGGGGTGCCCTGCTGTGGGTCGGTCATGTGCGGGTGAGGTGCCGATCCTTCGCCTTCCGGCCGACCGCCACCGACACCAGCATGAGCAGCGCCGCACCGACGAAGCAGGTGGCGTACCCGAGGTGTGGTGCGAGGAGGGAGATGACGAACGGGACGGCGAAGCCGACGTAGATCAGGCAGTAGAACACGGCCACGGTCTGCGCGAGTTCGTCTGCCGGCGCCAGCTTTTCGACGGACGCGAGTCCCGAACCCAGCAGGATGCCGTAGCAGGACCCGAGGAGGAACGCCGCGACGACGATCGCGGCGACGGACGGCGCACCGTCTGTGTACGCGACCACGGTTGCGGCACCGAATCCCAGCACGCCGAGGGTGATGCCGACCCGGATCCCGGCGGCGGCGTCGTCCTGCTGCGACCACCGTTTGGCCCACGGCTGGATCACCGCGCCGGTGAGCAGGGTCAGTGCCGCCACGAGTCCGGTGAACGCCACCGACGTGGAGCGCAGCGATGCGGACACGAGTGGCGGGAGGGTCGCGAACGACACCGTCGCGACGCCGAACACCCAAGGCGCCCACGGCGCGATGCCCCACCGGAACTGCGGTGTCGACAGCGCCGACAGGGATTTCGCGGTGCCGCTGGTGGCGCGGCCCCGCGCATCGGGCACCGACCACACCAGCGCCAAGGCGCCGACCATCAACGCGATGTGGACCAGGTACGGGAGCAGTTCGGGGGCGGGAAGCCACTGCGCGATCACCCCGGCGAACAGGGCACCGCATCCGAATCCCGCGGACAACGACACGGCGGCGCGGCGCGCACCCGCCCCGGCCGGCGCGGCGGAGCTGAGTTCCTTCATCCAGGCGGTACCGGCGCCGAACGCCATGCCGGACGCGAGTCCGGCCAGCACCCGCCCCAGGTAGAGCAGGTCGGGGACGGCGGCACCGGCGATGAGCACGAGCGACGAGACGATGCCGACGGGGATCATGGGCCGGATCACCGCGCGCCGGCCGAACCGGTCGGACACGCGCCCGAAGTACAGCAGGGCCGGGATCAACCCGACGACGTACGACGCCAGCATCGCGGTGAACGAGCCGCTTCCGAGACCGAGATGCTCGCGGTAGACGAGCTGCATCGGGGCGAACTGGTTGGCACCCCAGCTGACCGCGAACATCGCGGCGGCGAGGCGGACCCACGGCGAGAGCATCACCCGATCCTCCCAGAGCCCCGCACGCGGCGAAGTATCAACTCTTCACAGCTCGGGGCGCTCATTCCTGTGCAGACTGGCCGTGTGCGACGGGTTCGGGGACCTCTAGCGTCGACCCCGGGCACGAGCCGAGGAGGACATGTGTGGGGTAACGACGGCAGCTGGGTCGGCTCGGATGCGCACGCGATCGCGCGGGTGGTGAGGAGCCGCGAGGTCTCGGCGACTCAGGTGCTCGACGAGCACCTCGCGCACATCAAGGCCCGGAACCCGGAGCTGAACGCCGTCGTCACCGTCGCCGAGGACCAGGCGATCCGGGCCGCAGACGACCTCGACAGCCGGATCGGCCGAGGTGAGGATGTCGGTCCGCTGGCCGGGGTCCCGTTCACGGTGAAGGACCTGATCGCGACCGCGGGCATTCGGACGACGGCGGGATCACGCGCGCTCGAGCACAACGTGCCGCGGGTCGACGCCCCCGCGGTGGCCGCGATGAGGGCGGCCGGCGCGATTCTCGTCGGGAAGACGAACACCCCCGAGTTCGGGGCGAGCGGCCTGACGCACAACGACCTCTTCGGGTACACGGTGAACCCCCTCCGACCCGACGGTGTTCCCCGCTCACCCGGGGGGTCGAGCGGCGGCGAAGCGGCCGCGATCGCGTCAGGGATGAGCGTGGTCGGTCTCGGCACCGACTTCGGCGGCTCGGTGCGCTGGCCCGCCCACTGCACGGGGCTGCGCTCGGTGCGCCCGACGATCGGCCGGGTGGACCCCGACGGACAGTATCCCGGCGTCCCGTCGGGCGATCATCTGCTGACCAATCCCGCGACCATGCACGGCACGCTGCAGACGATCGGCCCGATGGCGCGGACCCTGCAGGACGCGGCGCTGGTGCTGCGGGTGCTCTCGTCCCCCCGGTGCCCGTGGACGGATCCGGAGTCGGTGGAACTCTCACGCCTCGACATCACGTGGGCCCCCGGTGAGGGCACCGTGCCCGTCGGCGAGGAGATCGCCGCGGTCGTGGCAGGTGTCGCCGGAAAGCTCGGTGCCCGCCCGTACGAGGGCGGGGCGCTGGCGGAGGGGAACGCACTGTTCGGGAGGCTGCGTTCGGTCGAAACCCACACCGACATCGAGGAACTCGGCACCGTGTTCGGGTCGAACATCGCCACCATGCTCGCCGATGTGCGGGACGTGGACCGCCGTTTCGTCGAGCGATTGTGGGCGCAGCGGTCGGAACTGGTGCATCGGCTGCTCGGGGAGATGGGCGACGTCCTCGTGCTGCCCGTCGCCTCCATTCCGGCGCCTCCGCTCGGCGAGGACGTGTTCGACGTCGACGGGCACTCGCTGACGTGGGCTCAGACGCTGGCGAGTTGCCGCGCGATCAGCGTGACGGGTCTGCCGTCCGTCGTCGTTCCGGTGGGAAACACGACGTCCGGGTTGCCGATCGGCGTGCAGATCGTCGCGCGGCCGTGGTGCGAGCACGTCGCGCTGGCCGTGGCCGCCCGGTTGTGAGCGACCACGGCCGACGCGGTGTCAGATCACCCGGTCTCGCCGGAGACCCTCGATGTCTTCTTCGCTCAACCCGAATTCGCCCAGCACCTCGGCCGTGTCCTGCCCCAGCACCATCGGCGGCGCGTTCCGGATCGGCAGGGTTTCCTCGTCCACCCAGAACGGCCCCCGGACCAATGGCACCTCACCGCCGTCCGGGGTGGTCACGGGTTGCACCATCTTCAGTGCCTGCACCTGCGGGTCGGCGAACGCCTGATCGATCGTGTGGACGGGACCGCACGGAATGCCCGCGGCGCGCATGAGCCGCACCCAGTCGGCCGCCGGGCGCGCGGACAGCAGTTCGAGAAGTTCCTTGGTGAGCCGGTCGCGGTGCGCGAGTCGTGATTGGCCGGTGCGGTATTCGGGCCGGACGGCGAGGTCGGGATCTCCGAGAGCGTCGCACAGCGACTCCCAGTGCCGGTCCGAGCCGGTGGCGATGATGATGGGGAAATCGGCGGTGTCGAACGTCCCGTACGGGGTGATCGTGGGGTGCGTGTTTCCGTTCGGCTCCGCGACGCGTCCGGTGCTCAGGTAGTCCTGCGCCTGGAACGACATGATCGACAGCGCCGACTCGAGCAGGGACGTCTGCACGTGATGGCCGGCGCCGTCGCGTCCGCGGGCTACGAGCGCGGCCGTGATACCCAGTGCCGCATAGATACCGGATACGGTGTCGATGATCGGGATGCCGACCCGCATCGGTGTGTTGTCGCCGGCCCCGGTCACCGACATCAGCCCCGACATGCCCTGCGCCACCTGATCGAGGCCGGGTGAGAACTGCTCGGGTCCGGTCGGGCCGAAACCGCTGACGCTCATGACGATCACCCCCGGATTGTCCTCGGCGAGCGATTCCTGGTCGAGTCCCATGTCGGCGAGGACGCCGGGGCGGAAGTTCTCCACGACGACGTCGACGTCGACGACCATGCGGCGCAGCAGTTTCCGGCCCTGCTCGCTGCGCATGTCGAGCGCCACCGAGCGTTTGCCGCGGTTGACGGACGCGAAGTAGAGGCTGTCGCTGCCGTCGAACGGCGGCCACTGCCGGGAACTGTCGCCACCGGAACGGGTCTCGACCTTGATGATGTCGGCGCCGAAGTCGGACAGCAGCGCCGTGCACAGCGGTCCGGCGAGGGCCCGCGTGAGGTCGAGGACCCGGATCCCGCTGAGCAACTGATTCATGGTGGATCCTCGGTTCTCTGTGAAGGAAGGGGACCGTCCGAGAATTGCGGACTCGCCGATCGATAGCGATGGCGACAATGCACAAGCGGCCGCTGGGGATTTCGGCGCATTGTGTGCCGCGACGTCCGGTCTCCGCCGGTTAGCGTGAGGGTCCCCGACGAAGCACCCGAGGAGGACGAGACGATGCGTGACATCCTGACGGGCCTGGAATCGTGGTTCGACCGCGGCGAGAATTTCGCCCTCGCCACGGTGGTGCGCACCTGGAAGTCGTCTCCGCGGGCCCCGGGTGCGGCGATGGCGGTCTCGGCGTCCGGTGAGGTGCTCGGAAGCGTGTCGGGTGGGTGCGTCGAGAGCGCGTTGTACGAGACGGCGCAGGACGTGCTGGCCGACGGGCGCAGCCGGACGGATGTGTTCTGTGTGGCGGACGACGACGCCATTGGTGTCGGGTTGACGTGCGGCGGCACCATCGAGGTGTTCGTGCAGCGCATCGGGCCGACGGACTTTCCGGACTTCGCGGACGTGGCCCGAAGGATCCGCAGCGGTGAGTCGATCGCCGTCGTGACGGAGACGGGCGACGGATCGCGGACCCGGCGCTGCGTGATCGCCGAAGGCGGACCGGTGGGCGAACTCGACCTGCCCGAGACCGATGTGGCGAGCGTCCGCCGTCGCCTCGACGCCGGTGAGTCGGTCGTCTATCAGCTGCAGTCGGAGACGGTGTGCATGGTCGAGATCTTCGCGCCCCCACCGCGGATGTACATCTTCGGGGCCATCGACTTCGCCGCGGCCATGTGCACGCTGGGCGCATTCGCCGGCTACCACGTCACCGTGATCGACGCCCGCGCAGTCTTCGCGACCCGCGCCCGCTTTCCGGACGCCGACGACGTCGTCGTGATGTGGCCGCACCGGTTCCTCGAGACCGCGCCGGTCGACCGCCGGACCGTCCTCGCCGTCCTCACCCACGACGAGAAATTCGACATCCCGCTGCTGGGGCTCGCCCTGCGGTCGGACGCGGCGTACATCGGCGCGATGGGCAGCCGGGCCACGCACGAACGCCGGGTCGCGCTGCTGCGTGACCAGGGAGCGACCGCCGAGGAACTGGCGCGGCTGCATTCACCGATCGGTCTCGACCTGGGCGCCCGCACCCCCGAGGAGACGGCGGTGTCGATCCTGGCCGAGATGATGAAGACGACCCGGGGCACGTCGGGGCTCGAACTCCAGCTGCTGACCGGTCCGATTCACCGCGATGCGCCGGCCGGCACCGGCCGCCCGCGCGAGTGCACCGTGTGAACATTGTTTGACGGCTGTTCGGGTGGGGACTTATGGTCACACTTTCGCGCCGTCCGGGGCGAGTGTCGGATCAGGTGAGCAGGGTGTTGCAGTGACGACGAGGGATGTCGGTAGTTCCGCTCCCGGGTTCCGCGCAGCCCCCGACATTGACGCCGGGCGTGGTCTCGACCTTCCACCGCAGTCGATCACCGAGGTGCTGGCGGCGGATCTCCTCGTCTCGCCGACGCTGGTGGCCGGCGGCACCGGCACCTCCCGCGAGGTGTCGAACGTCGCCGTGATGGCGGTGCCGGACATCGGGCCGTGGCTCCGGAGCGGGCAGCTGCTGATCACCACGACCTCGGTGCTCGGCCGGCTGGTCGAGCCGATCGACGCGTTTCTCACTCGCCTCGACAGGCGGGGCGTCGCCGGGCTCACGGTCCGGCTCGACGACGACACCGCCGCGCTTCCGGCCGAGATGTCCGATGCGGCCGACGAACTCGGGTTTCCCGTCGTCGTGGTTCCCGATCTGTACGCGAAGGATCACCCCCTGTCCGGCGACCTCGCGGAGTTGTCGGCCCGGCAGGTCGACGCCGTGTTCGAGGCGGACCGGTTGCGCAGAGTGCTCGTCGACGTCGTGATGGCCGGCGGCGGGTTTGCCGAACTGTCCGTCGCTGTCGCCCGCGAATTGGGCGGAGCCGTGCTGATCACGACCCCCGACGGACGTCAGTTGTGCCGCGCCGGCGACGAGTCCGAGCTGACTCGGCTGGCATCGAGTGCGGCGCTCGACTCCACCGGGCGGGTCCGCACCGATTCCACCGAGGGCGGTCTCGGTCTGCACCGGCTGGGCGACGAGTCCATCGCGGTGTCGGCGATTTCGGCCAACGGCATCGATCACGGGCGGCTGGTGCAGTTCAGCACCGGACGGCGACTGCGCAGCGAAGACCTGTACCTCGTCGAGCAGGCGGCGGCCGTGTGCGCCCTGGTGGTGGCCCGCGAACTGGTGGTCTCCTCGGTGGAGGAGAAGCACCGCGCCAACTTCATCCGCGACCTGCTGCTCGGCCGCGGCGGCGAGCACGAGCACGTCGTCGCGCACGCCAAGACGTTCGGCTGGGATCTGGATCGTCCCGTGGTCGTCGTGGTGATCGAACCCGATCCGGTCGGTGAGGACGAACCGTCGATGCCCCGGATGCCGCTCGTCGAACGGCAGGCGCGGGCATTCACGAGTGCCGTCGCGGGCCGCGACACCGGCGCCGCCGTCACCGCGCTGGCGACGGAGACGGTGATCCTCATGGGTGTCGGCGCCGACACGATGAACCTCGTCCACGAACTCGTCGCCACCGTGCGCGGCGCCGGCGGCGGCGGTCGCCGGGCGTTCGGTGTGGGCGTGTCCCGGCCGACGGACTCGGTCGACGGCATCCCCGCCCTCTACGGTCAGGCCCGGACCGCGCTGAAGGTGGGGCGGCAGATCACCGGTGCCTGGGCGGTGACGCATTTCGACGACCTCGGCGTCTACCGGCTGCTCAGCCTCGTCGACGACGACCGCGAACTCGAGTCGTTCGCGCAGGAGACCCTGCGTGAGCTGACGGCGGACACACCCGAGGCGCAGGACATGCGACGCACCCTCGAGGTGCTGCTCGCCACCAACATCAACATCGCCGAAACCGCACGTCAACTGCACTTTCACTACAACACCCTGCGGTACCGGGTGGTGAAGCTGGAGAAGATGCTCGGGTCGTTCACCGATCACCCCGAACTGCGCCTCGATCTGTCTCTCGCCCTCAAGATCATGGCGATGCGCGGCATCAATTCCTAAAGTTGCCAATTTCGCCGGGCACGCACTGGCAGATTCTTCTCACGCCGGGTGGCTGACGCTGTAATAACGTTTCCCTCCTATCGAGGTGCAACTGTGACATGCGGCACATCATCGAAGCTGGCCGCCGGCACCCCTGCACCGTCACCTGTCTGAAAGGTCCCCCTATGCCTATCTGGACACTGCACGGAGATGGCAAGACCATCGCGCCCGGAGAGGTCGTCGCCCCGAGCGAACGCCTCAGCTGGGGTCGCACGATCGGACTCGGCGGGCAGCACGTGGTCTCGATGTTCGGGGCCACGTTCGTCTTCCCGATCATCATGGGTCTCAATCCTCAACTGGCCGTGATGATGTCGGGGTTCTGCACCCTGTTCTTCCTCCTGGTCGTCAAGGGCCGGATTCCCAGCTACCTGGGGACGTCGGCCGCATTCGTCGGCGGCATCGCCGCCATCCGCGCCCAGGGCGGCACGTCGGCGCAGGTGACGGGCGCGATCCTGGTATCCGGCCTCGTGCTCGCCGGCATCGGCGTGCTGATCCACTTCCTCGGCGGCGGGGTGGTGTTCAAGATCCTCCCGCCGGTGGTCACCGGTGCCGTCGTCATGCTGATCGGGTTCAACCTGGCCCCGGTGGTGGCCGGAACGTACTGGCCCCAGGACCAATGGGTCGCGTTGACGGTGATGGTCGTGCTGGTTGTGGCCAGCGTCGCGCTGCGCGGATTCCTCGGGCGGGTCGCCATCTTCCTGACGCTGCTCTTCGGATACGTGCTGTCGTGGGTGCTCGACCTGACGACCGGCATGATCACGTCGTACGACCCGGTCGCCGGCGCAGTCACCGAACACTTCCGCGTCAACTGGGACGGTGTCTCCTCCGCGTCGTGGATCGGGCTGCCGCCGTTCTCCGACGAGGCGAACGGCATCGTGGGCATCCACGCGCCGTCGTTCAGTCTCACGTTCATCGTCCTGGTGCTGCCCGGTGTAATCGCCCTGATCGCGGAGAACGCCGGACACGTCAAGGCTGTCGCCGAGATCACCAAGACCGATCTCGACCCCATGATGGGACGCGCCCTGATCGGCGACGGCCTGGCCACCACCATCGCGACCAGCGTCGGCGGATCCCCCACGACGACGTACGCGGAGAACATCGGCGTCATGGCCGCGACCAAGGTGTACTCGACCGCCGCGTATGCCGCGGCCGGTGTGATCGCGATGCTGCTGGGCTTCTCCCCCAAGTTCGGTGCCGTCATCTCGGCGACCCCCGGCGGTGTGCTCGGCGGAATCACGGTGGTGCTCTACGGGATCATCGGCCTGCTCGGCGCGAAGATCTGGAAGGAGAACGGCGTCGACTTCGGCAATCCGCTCAACCTGATGCCTATCGCCGCCGGCCTGATCATCGCGATCGGTGACACGGAGCTGAAGTTCAACGACACCTTCTCGCTGAGCGGCATCGCGCTCGGCACGATCGTGGTGATCGGGATGTACCACCTGTGCCGCGTCATCGCCCCGAAGGATGCCGACGACGCCGGCACCGGCCGTCACCACCCGAAGCCCACCGCGGATGACGGAACGGTGCCCGACCGGGTCGGTCAGCTCACGTGATCTGCCAGCGTCAGCACGTGAGTTTTGTCACTAGTTCACGAAACGTCGAGCGTACGATACGGGCAGGATCTGAGGAATGAAACCGTCGCCACTGACTTATCACCGACCTCGGTCGATCGACGAGGCCTGTCAGATCCTCGCGGACGTGGCTCACGAGGGAAAGGTGCTCGCGGGCGGGCAGTCGTTGATCCCGTTGCTGTCGATGCGGCTCGCCGCACCGGCTCACCTCGTCGACATCGGCTCGATCCCCCGGCTGGACGCGGTGTCGGCGTCCCGAGAGTTGGGTGTCACGTTCGACGCCCTGACCACCCATTCGGCGCTCGAAGCCGACGTCGCGGCCGCGCAGGTGCAGCCGCTGCTCGGCCGCGGGCTGCGTCTGGTCGCGCACCCGACCATCCGCAACCGCGGCACGACGGTCGGGTCCATCGTGCACGCCGACCCGTCCGCGGAGATGCCGGCGGTGCTCGCGCTGCTCGGTGGTTCGATCACCGTGCGTTCGGTTCGCGGGCTCCGGGAGATCCGGTCGACCGACCTGTTCGCCGGCCCGCTCGAGAGCACACTCGAGGCGGACGAGATCGCGACCAGTGTCACGGTCCCGGCGGCCGAGCCCGGTGTCGGGACGGCGATCGACGAGATCGCCCGGAGGCACGGCGACTACGCCCTCGTCGGGGTCGTGGCGCAGGTCCGCGTCGAGGACGGCGCGGTGGCGGAGGCCCGGATGACGTACGTGTCGGCCGGTGAACTCGGTGAGGTCGTCGACTACACGGAGATTCTCCAGGGTGCGTCCGCGACGGACGACCGGGACCCGTTGTGGCGGAATCTGTCCGAGTTCGCGCGGGAACGGATCGGCACCGAACCCGACATCCACGCCACGGCGCGGTACCGGTCGCAACTGGTCGCCGCCCTGACGGCACGGGTCGGGTTCGCGGCCGCGCAGGATGCAGTGCTCGACGGTGCCGCCGTGCACGTGTCGGCGGGAGGAAGGTGACCATGGCAAAGGCAACGGGCAGCATCGACGAGAAACTCGCCGAACTGCAGGAGGAGACGGGCGAACAGCACGTCGCGGTGACGTTCACGCTCAACGCGGTGACGCAGACGGTGGTGCTGCCGTCGCGCACGCTCGCGTCCGACGCGATCCGGCACCATCTGCGCCAGACGGGGACACACGTCGGCTGCGAGCACGGGGTCTGCGGCGCCTGCACCGTGCTGCTGGACGGCAAACCCGTGCGCTCCTGCCTCGTCCTCGCGGCGAGCCTCGAGGGCCGGGAGGTCACCACGGTCGAGGGACTCGTCGAACCCGACGGCACCCTGCATCCGGTGCAGCAGGCGTTCATCGACTGTCACGGCCTGCAGTGCGGCTTCTGCACTCCCGGTTTCGTCACCACCATCGCGGCGTTCCTCGAGGAGAACGATTCGCCCACCCGCGAGGAGGCCACCGACGCGATCGCCGGCAACCTGTGCCGGTGCACCGGCTACCAGAACATCCGGGCGGCCGTGCTGCGCGCCGCGGAGATCAAGCGCGAGCGGTCGGGCGAATTCCCGCTCGGCAAGGACGACGAGACGGCACGCGCCTCTCTCGATCCGAAGGTCCGGGGCACCACCAACCCCGTCGGCGGAAGGGCAGGGCGAGCATGAGCGTCACGAAACCCCGCACGGATCCGGCGCGCACGAAGGAAAGCGGTTCGGAGACCGTAGAATCCGAGAAGCTGTTCGGCAAACCGATTCCCCGCACGGAGGACGCGCGACTCCTCTCCGGCAACGGCCGGTACCTCGACGACCTCGGGCACAACGCACTCATCGCCGCCTTCGTCCGATCGCCGCACGCGCATGCCCGCATCACCGGGATCGACGTCGATGCCGCGCTGGATCTGCCCGGCGTGCACGCGATCTACACGTACGACGACCTTGTGGACGACTCCCCGGAGATGGCCGAGAATCTGCCGCTGCTCATCCCGCATCCGGCGATCACCGCCCCGCGCAACGGGTATCCGCTCGCCAAGAACGAAGTGAATCACGTGGGCGAGGCTATTGCGATGGTGGTCGCCGACAACCGGTACATCGCCGAGGACGCGTGCGCGAAGATCGACGTCACGTACGAGATGCTCCCGCCGGTCGTGGGTATCGACGTGGCGCGGCAGGCGGACAACGCCGTGCACCCCGACGTCCCCGACAATGTGGCGGCGCACCTGCAGCACGGATTCGGCGACGTGGATGCCGAACTGGCGAAGGCGCCGCACCGGCTCACTCTGAACCTCGAGATCGAGCGGTCGGCGTCGATGCCGATGGAGGGCAAGGGCGTCTACGCGCGCTGGGACACCGACGAGCAGGCGCTCACGTTCTGGACGTCCACGCAGACGTCGACGTCGGCGCGCGCGGCCATCGCCGCGCGACTGAAGATGGCGCACAACAAGGTCCACTGCATCGCACCCGACGTCGGCGGCGGCTTCGGCGTCAAGATCGTGCACCCGTGGCCGGAAGAGGTCATGGTCACCTGGGCGGCGCGGCAACTCGGGACGGCGGGCATCTCGAGCGAGGTCAAGTGGGTCGAGGACCGGCGCGAGCACTTCGTGTCCAGCGCGCACGAGCGCGGCCAGATCCAGGAGGTGACGGTCGGATTCGACGACGACGGCACCCTCCTCGCGTTCGACTTCACGTTCTGGCACGACAACGGCGCGTACCTGCCGTACGGCATCATCGTCATGCTCAACACATCGACGCAGGTGCTCGGACCGTACAAGCCGATATCGTTCCGGGTGGACGCGTACTCGCTGTACACGAACACCGTCATCGTGACGCCCTACCGCGGCGCCGGCCGTCCGCAGGCCGTGTTCGCGATGGAACGCGCGATGGACGCGATCGCGAAATACCTCGGCAAGGACGTCATCGAGGTCCGCGAGCACAATTTCATCCGTCCCGAGGAGATGCCGTACGACTTCCACCTCACGTTCCAGGACGGCCGCCCGCTGATCTACGACACCGGCGACTACCAGGCCGGTATCGACAAGCTGAAGAAACTCATCGACTGGGACGGATTCGCCGAGTACAAGAAGCAGGCGAAGGCCGAGGGCCGGGGCGTGGGCATCGGGATCGGCGCCTACGTGGAGGGCACCGGACCCGGACCGTACGAGGGCGCCCACGTCCTCGTCGAGACGTCCGGGAAGGTCAAGGCCGCAACCGGTCTGACCACCCAGGGGCAGGGCCACCAGACGGCGTTCGCGCAGATCGTCGCCGACGACCTCGGCGTGCCGGTCACCGACGTGGAGATCGTCACCGGCGACACTCGCCGATTCGGTTACGCGGTGGGCACGTTCGCGTCCCGCGGCGCTGTGATGTCCGGTTCGGCGTTCCACGTGGCCGCGCAGATGGTGGCGGAGAAGGCCCGGACGATCGCCGGTGAGGCGCTGAACCTCGACCCCGCCGAACTGGAACTGCGCGGGGGGCACGTGTGCAAGATCGGCACCGTGCCCGGCGCCGAGGGCACGTCCATCTCGCTGGGTGTGGTCGCCGTCCTGTCCAACCCGCTGCGGTACGCGTTCGACGACGCGTCGCGGCAGGCCACCGGTTTCGCGAAAGCCGATACGGACATGACGATTCCGCCGGTCCGGGAGGGTGAACAGCCCGGGCTCGAGGCCACCGGCTACTACTCGCCGCCGACGTCGACGTTCGCGTCCGGTGTGCACGCGGCGATCGTCGAAACCGATCCGGTGACGGCCGAGGTCCACGTGCGGCGGTACGCCGTGATCCACGACTGCGGCAACGTCATCAACCCGCGCATCGTCGAAGGCCAGGTCATGGGTGCCGTCGCGCAGGGTGTCGGCGGTGCGCTGTACGAGAGGATCGTCTACGACGAGCACGGCCAGATGCTCAACGCGTCGTACATGGACTTCCTGATGCCGTTCGTCACCGAGATGCCCGACTCGCTCGAGATGGACCACACCGTCACCCCGTCCGGCCTCAATCCCCTCGGGATGAAGGGCGCCGGCGAGGCGGGCGTCATTCCGACGTCCGCCGTCATCGCGGCAGCGATCGAGGACGCGGAAGGCATCCCGATCACGTCCATGCCGATATCCCCTTCCGAGTTGTTCGAGCTTCGCCTCGCGCACGCGTCGTCACAGAGCAAGGAGAACGAATGAGAATCGCCGGCACCGCCCTACTGACGGCCCCACCGGAGGCCGTGTACGAACACCTGCAGGACGGACGGGTCCTCGCGGCGACCATCCCCGGGGTGCAGTCGCTCGAGCAACTCAGCGACAACCATTACAAGTTGTCCATCACCGCGGGCGTCGCCTCCATCAAGGGCACCTATGACGGCGAAGTGATTCTGTCGCAGCAGAATCGGCCCCAGTCGTTCGTGATGACGGCGTCGGGGGCCGGTGCTCCCGGCACCGTGAAGGCCGACGTGACGGTGCGGCTCGAGGAACGCGACGGCGGCACCCTGCTCAGCTACGACGCGGACGCCGTCGTCGGCGGCATGGTCGGCGGCGTCGGGCAGCGGATGATCACCGGTGTCGCGAAGAAGATGGCCGGGGTGTTCTTCAAGGGCATCGACGGCGTGATCGCCAATGGCATCCCACCGGCCGAGGTCGCCGCCGCGGCGGGCGAGGTCCCGGCGATCGCAGGCGTCGCGGTTGCCCCGGCTCCCGCGGCAGCCGCCACCACGGTGCGGTCGCTCGAGGGGGCCTCGACGACAACCGTTCTCGCGTCGGCCGCACTCGGTGCGGGCATCGCGCTCGCCGGTGTTCTCGTCGGCGGCATCCTGGTGCGGAGCACCTGCCCGAAGTAACACCGCACACCCGACACAGCACCCCGAACCGTCCGGTTCGGGGTGCTGTCGTCTGTCCGGGGCGCGAGGGTCGCGGGCAGCGCCGAACGAGGACCGGTGAGTTCGGCGATATGTGACAAAGAATCCGGGCGGCCGACGCGGTGCAATTGCTGTACGCGAGACGAGCCCAGGAGGAATCGTGGAATCCAGAAAGATTCGGGTCGGTATCGACACCGGCGGAACATTCACCGACGTCGTGGCTGTGGACGAGGAGTCCGGAGCCGTCGTCACCACCAAGACACCCTCGACGCCCGCCGACCCGGCGCAGGGATTCCTCACCGGAATCGAGAAGGTGCTCGCCAAGCTCGGCGAGACCGGCGACGCGATCGGCGCCGTGAGCCACGGCACCACCGTCGCCACCAACAAACTCCTCGAAGGCAAGGTCGAGAACCTCGGGTTCATCACCACCGAGGGCTACGAGCACGTCCTCGAGATCGCCCGGCAGTCCGTCCCCGACGGCTACGGCAACTCGTACTTCTGGGTGAAGCCCGACCGCATCGTCCCCGCCGACCGCGTCCGCACCATCGGCGGCCGGCTCGCGTTCGACGGCAGCGAGATCCGCCCCCTCGTCGAGGACGACGTCCGCAAGGCCGCCCGCTTCTTCGCCGACCGCGGCATCCGCACCATCGGCGTGTGCCTCATGCACTCGTACGCTAACCCCAGCCACGAGAACCGCGTCCGGGATCTTCTTCTCGAGGAATATCCCGAGGCCACGGTGAGCATCTCCAGCCAGGTGCTGCGCGAGTACCGCGAATACGAGCGGTCCATCACCACCCTGGTGGACGCGGCCGTGAAGCCGAACATCCGCAACTACGTCAACAACATCGCGAACCGGCTGCGCGAGTTCTCCTCCGACGAGGGCGAGGCCCGCGACATCCCGTTCTACGTGATGAAGTCGAACGGCGGCGTGCTCTCCGCGAAGGAGGTCGTGCACCAGCCGATCACGACGGTGCTGTCCGGCCCGGCGGCCGGGGCGCTCGGCGCGGCTCTCATCGCCAGTGTCGCGGGTGTCGAGCAGGTCCTGACGTGCGACGGCGGCGGAACGTCGACCGACGTCACCGTCGTGGTCCGCGGTGAGCCCGCGCTCACCACCGAGGGTCGGGTGGGGGCTTACCCGTCGAAGATCCCGATGATCGACGTCGTCACCGTCGGCGCCGGCGGCGGCTCCATCGCCTGGCAGACCCCCGAGGGCACGCTCCGCGTCGGACCGCAGTCGGCGGGCGCCGACCCCGGCCCGCTCTGCTACGGCAAGGGCGGCAGCGAACCGACGATCACCGACGCCCACGTGCTGCTCGGCCGCATCCCACCCCACCTGCTCGGCGGCGAGATCCCCCTCGACACCGAACTGGCCCGCAAGGGCGTCGAGCAGCTCGCCCACCAGCTGAAGCTCGACTTCGAGGCCTGCGCCACCGGCATCCTCGAGGTGTCGGCCTGGAACCAGGCCAACGCGCTGCGGCAGATCACGGTCAAGCGCGGTCTCGACGTCCGTGACTTCACCCTGGTGACGTTCGGTGGTTCGGGTTCGCTGCTCGCCTGCCGGCTCGTCGACATCCTCGGGCTCAAGGACGTTCTCGTCCCGCTCAACCCGGGCAACGTGTCTGCCTTCGGGCTCCTCACCGTCGACGTGCGCAACGACTACGTGCAGACCCACGTCTGCAGGCACGACCGGCTGGAGATCGAGGAACTGCAGTCGGGGCTGGACGCGCTCGCCGCCGAGGCGGAACGCGCACTCGCCGACGAGGGCTTCGGGGAGTCGGAGCGCAAGTACGCACGCTCCGCCGACCTCCGCTACCTCGGCCAGGCTTTCGAGGTCCGGGTGGCAATCGGTGACGGTCCCGTCACGCAGGAGCTGATGGACGAGGCCGCGGAACGGTTCCACCAGGCGCACCAGGAGCTGTACGGCTACGACTTCCGCGGCGACCCGCACCAGCACGTCGAGTGGGTGAACCTGCGGGTCAGCGGCATCGGCCCCATCAAGCGCCCGACGCTCAACGAGATCGCGGCCGGAACCGGAGCCAAGTCCGCGGTGACCGGCACCCGTCCCGCGTACTTCGACGAGTGGGTCACCACCCGGGTCTACGACCGGGCCCGGCTCGGCGCGGGCGACGTGCTCGAGGGTCCGGCGGTGATCGAGGAATTCAGCTCGACCATCCCCGTGCACCCCGGTTTCCAGGCGCGGATCGACACCTTCGGAAACATCCGCATCACCAAGATCGCCGACTCGAACGGAGCGAACCGATGACCGTCACCACCGAACCCGTTGCAGTGCAGGCGGTCAAGCCCTACCGGCTGACACCGGTCGACGGCACGACCCCCGACCCGGTGCTGGTGGAGATCGTCGCCGGCTACCTCGCCAGCGTCGAGATGGAGGTCGAGACGTCCATCTCGCGGACCTCCCGCTCGCCGATGATCCGCGACGCCCACGACTTCCGCGCCGGCATCCACGACCGCAACCTCCGGAAGCTCACGGGCCGTTCGTATTCGGCGCTCGTGCACCCGGTGGCCCGGGACTTCCCGCTCGACACCATGAAGCCCGGCGACGTCTACTTCCACAACGACGTCTACCTGTCCGAAGGCGGCATCGGCCACCTGCCCGACCTCTGCGTCACCGTGCCGGTGTTCGCGACCAGTCCGGGCGACGCGGAACCGTCCGTCGTCGCGTTCGTGCAGGCGTTCGGCCACCACGACGACATCGGTGGCTGCTGCCCGGGATCGATGCCCTCGGGTGCGACCACCGTGTACGAGGAGGGCCTGATGGTCCCGCCGATCAAGCTGTGGGATCAGGGTGTGCCCAACGAGGCGGCGCTGCGCATCATGACCCGCAACTCGCGGATGCCCGACGCGCTGGCCGCCGACCTCGACGCCGAGTGCTCGGCGTGCCTGATGGGCGCCCGTCGCCTCACGGAACTGTTCGAGCGGTACGGCTGCGACACCGTCGAGGCGTGCTTCGATGCGATGATGGACGCGACCACCGAGACGTACCGGCGGGAGATCCTGAGCAAGATTCCGAAGGGCGAATACACGTGGGAGGATTACGCCGAACACGACGGCGTCGACGAGCCCATGCTGCACACGCAGCGGATCACGCTCACCAAGACCGGACCGGAGGATGAGGGCGGCGAACGCCTCATCCTCGACTTCAACGGCACCGGCCCGCAGGCCAAGGGTCCGATCAACCACTGCGGTGACTACGCCGACGGCAACTTCCTCATCAAGTGGCTCGCGCCGATCCTGCGCAACCTCGCCGACAGCCCCGAGCGGATGGCGGAACTGGACGTCAACGAGGGTGTGGTGCCGCTGATCGAGATGAAGTTCCCGGAGAAGGGCACGCTGATCACCCCGATCTTCCCGGCGCCCACCAACGCCCGCACGTTCGTGATCCTCCGGCTGCTCGGTGTGCTCGCCGGGGTCGTCGCGAAGGCCGTCGACGGGAACATGCCCGCCGACCAGGAGACCATCCGCTACACCGGGGTGTACGGCGAGGACTTCGACGGACACTCGTACCTGATGCGGGAGGTGCTCGGCGGCGGCTCGGGCGGCAGGCACTACGCGGACGGCGAAGACACCATCCACGTCGTCCCCGATTCGCGGAACCTGCCGACCGAGTTCACCGAGAGCCGGTTCCCGTTCATCGTCGAGAAGCTCGGCCTGGCGAAGGACTCCGGCGGTGCCGGACGCTACCGCGGCGGCCTCGGCTACGAGAAGCACATCCGGATGCTCAAGGACGCGAACTTCATGTCCATCGCCGACCGCTCGATCCTGTCCTGCTGGGGAGTCAAGGGCGGCAAGGCCGGACGTCCCTTCTCCGTGGTCCTCGATCCGGACGGCCCGAACGAGCGCGAGTTCGATGCGCTGACCGACGCCGAACCGATCAAGGCCGGCGAGGTGGTGCGTATCCGCACGACCGGTGGCGGCGGCTGGGGCGACCCGCTCGACCGTCCGGTGGAGGACGTCGTCCGGGACGTGTTGTGGGGCAAGGTGTCCACCGAGGGTGCACGTCTCGACTACGGTGTCGTGCTGGCGTCGTCGTCGGAGGAACCGGTCGCGGACGTCGACGCCACCGACACCCTGCGCGAGCAGATGCGCGCCGAGCGGGGACTGGACGAACCGTTCTTCGACCGCGGTCCCGGCTACGAACGCCTCTCCGGCGGTGCGAAGTTCGCCGAATACGACTTCATCGACCGGTGATTCGATGACCGAGTCACTCTTCCGCGGCGCCGAGATCGCCGTGATCGGCGCCGCGGGAAAGACCGGAGCCGCCGTCGTGGCGGCGCTCGAGGGGCTCGCCGACGTACGCCGGGTGGTGCACACCGCCCGGCGTCCCGGCGATCACGCCGTCGACCTCGCCACGGGCGCGGGACTGGACGAGGCGCTGTCGGGCTGCCGGGGCATGTACTTCATCGCCCCCAACGTGCACCCCGACGAGCCCGCGCTGCTGCGGAACACCCTGGACGCGGCCGCGTCCACCGGGGTCGAGCACGTCGTCTACCACTCCGTCGCGTGGCCGTACACCCCGCTCATGCCCCACCACGTCGACAAGGCCCGCTGCGAGGACGAGCTCCGGACATTCGGTGGTGGACTGCGATGGACCGTCCTGCAGCCGTGCGCATACGCGGAGAACTTCGGGGCGGTGCTGGAGGGCTCCGCGACCACCGTCGAACTGCCCTACAGTCCGGGCGCGACGTTCTCGTTCGTCCGGCTCGCGGACGTCGCGGAGGTGGCGGCGCGAGTGCTGTCGGAGGGCCCGGACATCCACCACGGCGCCACCTACGAACTGGGTGGTCCGGAAGCCCTCAGCGTCCGGGATCTGTGCGACCGGGCCCATGGTCCGGTGTCGGTGAAGCAGGTGTCCGTCGACGAGTGGATGTCGCGGCACGGGCGGGACCTGACGGACGACGGTCGCGCCCGCCTCGCCGCGATGTTCGAGTTCTACGACCGGTTCGGGTTCCTCGCGGGCAACGCCCTGTTCGAGTCGCTCCTGGGC
>RRBB01000148.1:0-28131 GCA_006543605.1 Rhodococcus sp. WS4 | reverse complement strand
GACGACACGTCACGCCCACACACCCCAGAACCCCACCCGAACAACACATCCGGTCACCACCCCGATACCCATGTCGGGATAATTCCGTGGTCGGGATAAGTCGTCGACGCGGCGGACCTGACTGTCGATCCAGCCGTAGCACAGCGCGACCTCGAGGGCCTGGTCGTAGTCGATCGACGAATGGGCCGACCCCTTCTTGGCCATCTTCAGCCAGATGCCGGGTGAGGAGTCGTGATGGGCGCCGAGCCATTCCCGGAACTCGGACTGTCCGGTGAAGTACTCGACGCTGAGCTCGGCGGCACACATGTGCCCGAATCTAGCGGGAGAACAGCTCTCCCGCCCAGACCCGAACGAATCCCTGGGAGAGATATCCGAGCGCCCCGAGCGCCAGCACCCATTTGGTGACGCTGACCGCACTGGCGGTGCGCACGGTCGCGTCGGTGATGTGCTCGCGATAAGACAGCAGATACAGCCCGACGACGTTCTCGGCATAGTCGCCTGCCGCGGAGATCACCGGGGCCGCCGCCAGCACCTTCTGCGTTCTCGGCGACAACGGTGTCAACTCCGCCAGGCGCTGTGCGCCCGTGCGCAGTGCGACGGCGTAGATCACGGGATGGACGAAGTCCGGGTAGTAGTGGCTGCGGTAACGCGCCGTGTCGGTGTCGGTCATTCCGTCGAGGATCGCCGTGTAGGAGCGGGCGGACCGGGCCGTCTGGATCTCGGCGAGCCGGGGTGCCACCGGGCCGAGCAGCCGGACGATGTTCGCCTGCGAGATCACGAATGCTGCGGACCAGCCGAGGAGTCTGCGGTCGAGTGCGGTGAGCGCCATGGGCCGATCCTGCCATCCGCCACAGCCAGTGTGCGTCAGCCCCAGTGTGCGTCAGCCCGCGCACCGCGGAGCGTGCTTCAGCCTGCCGCCTCGGACATCGCCTTGGCATCCTCCTCGCCGAACTTCTCCTCGAGGACCTCCGGTGAGTAGTCGAGATCGATCTCCTCGACCGGGCGTCCCCGCGCAGACTCGATCGCCCCCAGCCGGCGCTGCGCCCGGTCCGCGGCATACGCGATGAACTCCTGGTCGTCGAGCCCGTACGGCTGGACCTCGAATTGCTTGTTGACCCAGTCGATCATGCCCAGTGCCAACGGCATCAGCTCCGCCATCCGCTCCTGGACCACGTCCCAGTTGCTGTCGTCGGCAGCCACGTGCCTTCGACAGGTGAACGTCCCCCACGCCATGTGGCGTCGTTCGTCGTCACCGATCCTGCGGACGAGTTCCTGCATGCCCGGCAGGATGCCGCGCGTCGTGCACACCTTCTGCCACGCGTAGTACCCGGTGAGCGCGAGGCTGCCCTCGATGACGTGGTTGTAGGTGACGCTGGCCCGCACCTGGTTGGCCGGGCTGGGATCGGTCTCGAGCACTTTCAGCGAACCGGGCAGCTCCTCGTAGAACAACTGCCGGTAGTACGGGTTCTCGGCGACGAAGGGATGCAGGTCACGGGTCAGGCCCACCGCGTCCATCCACAACCGGAACACCTGGGTGTGCTTGGCCTCCTCGAAACAGAACTGCGTCAGGTACATCTCGTCCCCGAAGCGGCCCTCGGCTGCCATCGCCTTCATGAACGGCTGGATGTCCTCGGTGACCGCTTCCTCTCCCGCGATGAACTGGGCGACCAGATACGTGGAGTTGCGCTGCTGCTCCGAGTTCAGCCCCTCCCAGTCCTCCGCGTCCCGGCTGAAATCGAGGTCGGTGGGGTTCCAGAACTTGGCGTTGCCCTTCGTGAACAGCCGCAACGGGAACGCGTCCCAGTTGAGTCCCCCCGCGCGGAGCGAGCTGAATCCCTGCCTGCCGGGCGCGTAGGGGCGTCCGGGCGTGAGTGTCGACATCGTGGGCCTTCTTCCGGACGTGCGGACGACGTTGTCGGACGCCCCGCAGTTTCGGGTGTTCGTCGCGACAGGGAGGTCGTCTCGAGCCCCGCTTCGGTTCCCACGCTAGTCCTGTCAACGCCCGTGCGGTTTACATTTTGGGACTTTTTGTCAGCTCGCCTCGGGCTGCATCAGGAACGGCAGGACCGCCGACGCGAACTCGTCGTACCGGTCGCGGTGAATACTGTGGCCGCCGGGAAACACCACCACCCGGCACTTCGGTATCGCCGCGACCGCGGACTCGAGCCGACGCGGGTCGACCATCCCACCCGGGCCGCCTCGCAGGATCACGGTGTCGGCCTCGATGTGCGGCAATCTGTCCCACCACAACGGATCCGGGCGGCGGAACTGCTCGATCGCGGAGCCCGTCATCGACCGATCGAAGGCGAACGCGGCCCGCGGATGACGGATCAGGCTCGTGGTCGCGTGCCACAGCTCGGGCAACGACGGCAGCCGATTCGCGAAGACCTGCTCCGGGTCACCGGGACGCAACGGGAGCGGCGCCTCCTCGATCACCAGCCGGCGGACCAGGTCCGGGCGCGCCTGCGCCGCGATCGACGCGGCATGACCGCCGAGCGAATGCCCGACGAGGTCCACCCGTGACAGCCCGAGGTTGTCGCACACCTCCACCACGTCGGCACCGAACTCGTCGAACAGGTACGACGCGGCGCGCGCACTGCGACCGTGTCCCCGCAGGTCGAGCACGACGACCCGGCGCCCTCGGGCGACGAGCGCACGGGCGAATCGGTCCCATGTGCCGCCGTCACCGCCCATCCCGTGCACCAGGACCACCGGCACGGGAGGGGCGTCCGCCGAACCGGGCACCGAGGACTCACCACTGTCCCGGTAGGCGATCTCGATACCGGTACGCGTCGGGGTCGTCCTGCTCGTCTCCACGAGAATCCAGACTAGCGAGTACGGACGCCCGGCCTCGGACTACTGGCCCGACCCGTACGGGCGGGTGATGATCTCCAAATAGTGACCGGACGGGTCGAGGAAGTAGACACCCCGCCCACCGTCGTTGGTGTTGATGGTGCCCGGCAGCGTCTGCCGCGGATCCGCCCAGTGCTCGAGACCCCACTCGACGATCAGGCCGTAGATCCGGTCGAAGTCGTCCTCGCCGACGAGGAACGCGTAGTGCTGCGGCGGGAAATCGATCGGCGGTTCCGCGAAGTCGAGAGACACCCCGTTGTCGAGGGCGACGGCCAGGAAATGGCCGGCAGGCACGGCGTCCGGCAGTCCGAACAAGGTGGTGAAGAATGTCGCCGACTCCTGCTTGTTCTTGGCAGCGACGATGGTGTGATTGAAAGAAATGGTCACAGTCGACCCTTTCGCGGTATGCCACGAGCCGACGATGCGGCTGTGGCCGGCCTCCATGCCTGACGCTGTCCGCCACCGGCACGCGACCCACTGCACAGCAAAGCATTTCGAACGGTCGGTTCGCAAGGGATATCGGCGGAGTGTGTCACGCCGCGCGGCCCACCCCGTAACGCAACGTGACGACCCCGCAGTCGTGCCCCGTCGACTCCAGCAGCGTCAGCGAGTGCATGCCGGTGTCCTCGTCGAGCAGCCTGCGTCCCTGCCCCAACAGGACGGGCACCACGTGCAACTGGATCTCGTCGACCAGTTCGGCGGCAAGCAGCGCCCGCGCGAGCGTGATGCTCCCCCAGACGATCATGTCGCCACCCGGCTCCCGCCGAAGTCGCTGCACCCGCTCGGCGGCGTCGCCCGCCCACAACTGCGCCGGTTCCCACTTCCCCCACGGGGCACTGTCCAGCGTCGAGGAGAACACCAGCTTCGGGATCGCGTTGACGGCCTCGGCCACGACCTCGCCCTGCGCCTCGTCGGTGGGCCAGTAGTCCGAGAACATCTGGTAGGTGTTCCGTCCCAGCAGGGCCAGGTCCGTGCCGGCGAGAAGCCGGAGGTTGCGCCGATCCACCTCACCGTAATCCGGCACCGCCTCGAAGAAGTCCAGCTCGCCGGACGGCCCGGCGACGAACCCGTCGAGGCTCGTCAACTCCTGGACGACGACCCTGCGGTGCGGCGTGTGCTGCCCTGTCTCACTCATAGATTCCCTCCACCGACCAACGGCCTGCCGTGCAGATCACCAGCAGCGCCCGCGACTCTTCCAGCAGCACCTGGGCCCGGGCAGCCGTCCGGGCGGCCGGAGGGTCCCACCACCGCTCGTCCACCGGCCACGGTCCGGCCCATCCGCACACCGCCCACTCTCGACTCCCCCACCGCAGCCGCGCAGGAGGCGCGCTGAACACACCACGTTCCGTGACCGTCACAGCCATACCCCGCTCGTCCGACATCCACACCTCCGGATACGCGGTCAGCACCGCGGCAGGCGCCGGTTCCGGCAACGTGCCCGGCCACGGCTCCGAAGGATCGTTGCGCGGAATCAACTCGTCACCCAACGGCAGCAACGTGATGCGCTCCGCCGGGCCCCGCCCACCGCTGAGGACCCCCACCTGCACGGCTTCCCCGCCGAGCAGGCCCTGCACCCGCACCAGAGCCCGCCGGGCCCGCTCGTCCTGATCGCCGACCCCACCCCACAGCCCCAGCTGCAGGGCGCCTGCCGCCACCACTTCCACCGGTTCCAGTCGCAGGACGGCGATACCGGCGGTGGGCCGCTTCTCGCTGCGCCCGGTCAGCCACCCGTCCAGCTGCCACCGCACCCGGTCCGCCGTCGCCTCCGGCGTCAACGGTTCCGCGCACCTCCAGATCCGGGACAGTTGCTCACCGTTGCCGGTGCTCGCCGAGATCGACAGCCGGGTGCAGGCCACCGCGGCGTCCGACAGTGTGCGATGAAGCTTCTCCGCCAGTGCACGCCCCGCGAAGGCGGCGGCATCGACCCGTTCGATGACGGGATCGCACCGTTCCTCGACCTCCAGGTCGGGGGGCAGCGACCGCCCGGACGGGGGGCGCTCCGGCTCACCCCGCGCGGCCCGATGCGCCAGCACCGCATCGGTTCCGAACCGCGAAGCCACATCGCCCGCCGACAGCGCGGCGAAACTGCCGATCGTGCGCAACCCGAGCCGGTGCAGCAGATCGACCAGCTCACCGCGATGGGGTGCCGCGAGGCTCGGCTCGGCGGCCAGTTCCCGCATCGGGAGCGGCGCCAGGAAGGCCGCCCCCTCACCGGGTGGCACGAGAGTTGCTCTGCGCGCGGCGATCACGGCTGTGGACAGCTGATCGGCGATACCGACCTGACACTCCACCCCCACCGCCGACACCTGATCCACCAACCGTTCCGCGGCGGCTTCCTCCGAACCGATGTACCGGGCGACGCCGCGAGCCGACAGCACCACGAGCCCGGGTCGCAGCACCTCGACACCGGGCGCCACCGCGTCGACGGCCGAGGCGACCGGCTCGAACAGCCGCGCGTCGCGGTCGGGATCGGCTGCCACCACGTGCAACCGAGGGCACCGGGCCTGGGACTCGCGGCGGCGCAGGCCTCTGCGCACCCCGTCCGCTCGGGCCGGTGCCGAGCAGGCGATCACCCGATTGCCCGACGTCACCGCCACCGGATGCGTCGGTGGGAGGTCCGCGGCGGCGGCCGCCGCGACCGCAGGCCAATCGGGGCACCACAACGCCAGCACCCGGCTCACAGACCCACCACCTCCACCGGTGCCGGGAAGGGGGCGGCCTCGAGGGGCACCAGCGGTTCCGGAGTGCTCACCCATTCCACCCGGCCCTGCGCCGACCGCACGTCCAGCCGGGTGGTGCGCGGCTGGAACGACCGCCCCCGGGCGCACACCGCCAGGCTGAGAGAACGCAACCGCCCGCATCCCCGGTCCTGAGATCCGTTGCCCAGTCCGGCGTAACCGTGCACCCGGGCCTCCAGCCGCATCTCCGCGCCGTCCCAGTGCCCGTCCGTGACGACCAGGGTCGACCCCTTGCTCCGGGCCCGGGCCACCACCGCACGCGCCCGGGACGGCGCCACCGACGCCCCTCCCAATCCGAGCACCACCAGATCCATTCCATCCAGCAGCACCGCGGCGATCTCCACCGGATCGGCGCCCGGGTCGGGGATCAGGGCCAGCCGTTCCAACTGCGCCCCCATCTCGACCGCTGCCAGCACCCCGAGCCGGGGATGCCCGATCACCGCGACGTGTCCGCCGCCCGCGGTCACGGACGCGACCAACCCCAGCAGGAGCGAGGTGGCACCCGACACCGACACCACCGAACCACGCACCAGCCCGCCCCGGGGAAGGAGTTCGGCCAGCGCAGCCGGAACCGGGAGTACCCCGGCAGCATGGGAATCGGGTGCCGCGGAAGTGCCCGTCGTGGGCAACGCACTCTCCACCGGGGCGCGGCTCGCCACCGATTCACCGCGCGCGGGAACAGCGGCCATCCGTCGTCGGAGGTAGTCCAGACGCTCCTGCCGGGACAGCCCGGACAACTCGGGAGACCCCGGCACCGGAAACCCCGGCTCGCCGACCACTTCAGCCAACTCGACACCCCTGACACTCGGCACCAACAGCGGTCGGCAACCACGGGGAAGACGCGGCTCGAACAGATGCTTTGTTCGAACGTATTTTCGAACTCATTTCAAGTAAAGCCGGTCGGTGGAGGCCCGTCAAGTGGACCCCGAACGGCCAGGTCAGAACCGTCGCGCATCCCGTGTCCGCGCAATCCTCTAACCTGAACGCGTGATGGAGCAGGAGCACAGCGAAAGGGGCATCGGACCCGAATACCTGGTGGCCGGAAGGTACCGCCTGCGGTCCAAACTGGGCGGCGGCGGAATGGGCGCGGTCTGGCTCGCACGGGACACCCTGCTGCACCGCGACGTCGCCATCAAACAGGTCACCACGACCGCTGGACTCGACCCCGACGAGGCCCGCCGCGTACGCGAACGCACCATGCGGGAAGGGCGCAACGCCGCCAAACTCGCCCACAGTCATTCCATCGCGATGTACGACGTGGCACTCGAGGCCGGAGAACCCTGGCTGGTCATGGAGTACCTGCCGTCGCGCAGCCTCGCCCAGGCGATGAACATCGCCGACACGTTGCCCCCGCTGGAGGTCGCTCAGATCGGCGCGCAGGTGGCCGACGCGCTCACCGCCGCGCACGCCGCCGGGATCGTGCACCGGGACATCAAGCCGGGCAACATCCTCGTCGCCGACCGCGGCCGGGAACTCGGCACGGTCAAGATCAGCGACTTCGGCATCGCCCGGGCCAAGGGCGATTCCGCCGACACGACGAACGGGGTCATCACCGGCACACCGGCGTACTTCTCCCCCGAGGTCGCCCGCGGTCAGGACCCCACCGAGGCCAGCGACGTCTTCTCACTCGGTGCCACGCTGTACACCGTCGTCGAGGGACAGCCGCCGTTCGGGATCGACTCGGATTCCATCGCACTCCTGCACCGGGTCGCGAAGGCCGAGATCTACCGTCCGAGCAAGGCCGGACCGCTCACCGACACGCTGCTGCACCTGCTCGAGCCCGACCCGGCGCGTCGTCCGACGATGGCCGAGGCCCGCGATGCCCTGGCTCGGGTGGCCATGGCCGGCGACGGCAACGTCGCGCACCTCGTCGGCTCGCCCGTCTATGCCGCGGACGGCACCATCCCGGCGTGGGCGCACCGCTCGACGCCGCTGCCCGATTCACGGCGGCGCAGCAAGCTGGTGAGTTCCACCCAGGCCGGTCTGCCCGCGGTGCATCAGAGCACCCCATTGAAGAACGTGCCTCATCCGCTCGGCCGACTGCAGTGGCCCCCGCGGCCCACGAAACCCGCTCCGGGTTCGCCGGCCCCCACGGTCCGCGATCAGGTGGTGGCGTGGGCGCCGATCGCGATGGGCGTCATGGTCGCGATCTTGATCCTGGCCGTGCTGGTGGCGGTCATCGTCCTTCTCGCACAGCCCTGAGAACAGGTCAGTCGATCCGCCGGCGGTGTGCCCACCTCGTGAGCGCATTCCGGTTGGACTGCTGCGTCTTCCGCAGCACGTTCGACGCGTGGGTTTCGACCGTCTTCACCGAGATCACCAGTTCCTCGGCGATTTCCCGGTACGTGTAACCCCGGGCGAGCAACCGCAGCACTTCCAGCTCCCGAGGCGTGAGTGAATCCAGCTCCGGATCCAATTGGGGCTCAGGAGCATTGGAACGTCCGGTGAAGGAGTCCAGCACGAAACCCGCCAGCCGCGGGCTGAACACGGCGTCACCGCCGGCGACGCGGCGCACACCGTCGGCCAGTTCCGCTCCCGAAATCGTCTTGGTGACGTATCCTCGGGCGCCCGCGCGGATCACGGCGATCACGTCCTCGGCGGCGTCGGACACACTCAACGCCAAGCACACCGGACCCGACTCGATACCCCTCAGCACCGCGACGCCACCGCCGTCGGGCATGTGCACGTCGAGCAACACGACGTGCGGTGAGGTGGCATTGATACCGGCCACCGCCTCCGTGACGCCACCGGCCTCACCCACCACCTCCATGTCGGTTTCCCGGCCGAGTTCGGCACGGACACCGGAGCGGAACACGGCATGATCGTCGACGAGAAAGACACGGTACGGGGGTGTTTCAGGCAAAGTCACTGCGGCTGTTCCTCGGCGTGGGCGGTAGTGTCACCCCACTCTAGAGCGTGTCGAACGAATCCCGGTCCCGCCGCACTGCGGCCCGGCCGACGCTCACGCACCCTGACGGAACGGCACGTCCTCGACGCCGGCGCCGTCCGTGCTCTCGGAAGCGCCCGCTCCCGACCACGTCCGTCCGTTCCGCGGCATGTGAATTCGCACCTCGGTGCCCTTGCCGGGCGCGGATCGCACGTCGACGTGCCCGCCTCTCCGCTCTATTCGCCCTCGGATCGACTTCGCCAGTCCCTGACGGTCCGGGGACACCTCGTCGACGTCGAATCCGACGCCACGGTCGCGGACGAATACGCTGACCTGTTCGCGCTCGGCTTCGGCGAACAGATTGATGTCCGTCTCACCGGAGTGCTTGGCCGCGTTGACCAGAGCCTCCCGGGCCGCGCCGAGCACCGCCGTGAAACTCTCCTTCGACAGGCCCTCGCCGGTGCCCTCGACATCGAGCGCCACGTCGCCCACCGTCACCGGCCGCACCGTGACGCCGTGGTGATCCTCCACCTCGCCCGCGATGATGCGCAACGCCTCGGCGAGACTCGAATGGTCGGTGTCCGCCCCGCCGAACAACCACTTCCGCAGTTCCCGTTCCTGCCCCCGGGCGAGTCGCGCGACCTCCTGCGGGTGGTCGGCCTGCTTCTGGATCAGCGCCAGTGTCTGGAGGACGGAGTCGTGCAGGTGCGACGCGATCTCCTCGCGCTCGTCGTTGCGGATCCTGGCGGCGCGTTCCGCCCCGAGTGCGCGCCACAACCGCAACCACAGGGGGACGGTCAGCAACCCGGCGCCGACGAGGGTGACCACCACGGCCAGCAGCGACGAGCGCAGCGCGTCGAAGTCGACCTGCGCGAGGATCACCACGCCGAGACCCGACACGATCAACGTGACGCCGCCGAGCACCCGGGCCCACGTCAGGACGGTGGGACGCTGCGGCAGCCCGATGACGGTGCGCGGCCCCTCCGAATCGAATTCGCGCCACACCAGCGCCGCACCCACCGCCACCACGATGATCGGCGCGATCACCGAACCGACCCGCCCGCTGAACAGCCACGACAACGCGGACGCACCGGCCAGGCCGATCGCGATCAGTCCGTACGCTCTCCGCCGCTCGGACGCACTGGGCTTCTCGGTGTCGGAACCCGCGGCCGTGAAGATCCACAACAGTCCGTAGCCGACGATGCCCGCGCCGGCGAGCGCGGCCAGACACGCGAACGCGACCCGCACCTTCATCACGTCGACGCCCAGCTGATCGGCGATGCCACCCGCGACGCCGCCCACGATCCGACCACCGGCCCGGCGTTCGAGCCGAGGCATGGCGACACCGCCGGGCGGTACCGGCGCGGTCACGGCGGCCGCGAACGGACCGCCGCCCGCAGGCGTGTTCGACACAGGTTGCACATCTTCGATAGTGGCACGATCCCCGGGCGGCGGCATCAGGGTCCAACCCTGACTTCGGCGCCCGTCACGGCCCACCCCGAGCGGAAAGATCAGGGTTGTTCCCGATGTACGCGCGCCGCGCCGACCGGAACGATGGTCGTATGAGCAATGGGAGCTTCCAAGAGCAGATACAGGATCTGTGGCGGACCCGACCGGTGCGGTTGCCCGGCCGCGGCCACGTCGCCGGTGTCTGTGCGGGAATCGGCTATCGCTACGGCGTCGATCCCGTACTGATACGAGTCGCCTTCGTCGTGTCCACCATTTTCGGCGGCGCCGGCGTGCTCCTCTACCTGGCGTGCTGGCTCGCCCTCACGAAGTCGGGCGACCCGGTCTCACCCGCGGAGTCGCTGGTGGGACGCGGTCACAGCTCCGACTCGGGCACCAAGACCATCGTCCTCCTCGTCGCGCTGGCGATCGCCTTGAGTACGGTCGGACCTTTCGGTGTCGGGCTCGGCGGCTCCGGGCTGATCAGCATGGCACTCATGCTCGGCGGCCTGTGGCTGCTGTACCAGCGGCAGCCGATACCCCCGCCGATGCCGATCGGTGCCGCGGCCCCGGGTGTCGGCACCGGGTATCCCGGGACGAGCTTCTCCCCCGGACAGTTCGGCGCCAACCCGTTCGGTCCGGGCACGTACGGTCCGGCCGCGTACGGTCCGTACACGAAGCTTCCCGACTCCTACACGCCGAGCACCCCTACCACCCCGGAGGAGACGACGGCCGACGCGCCCGCCGAGGCACCGACCGCCGAAACCACTGCTGCACCCTCGAATCCGGTGTCGTTCGAGAAGTCATCGACCCCCGACCCGCGGGTCGATGCACCGTCGGCTCCGTTCGCGCCGCTCGAACCGAGACCGCCGGCGTGGGACCCGCTCGGCGTCGCCCCGTTCGCGTGGGACCTGCCCGAACCGGCCAGGACCGTCTCTCCCTCAGTGCAACCGGAGCGCAGGCACTCACGCCTGACCACGATGGTGATCGGCCTGGCGATTCTCGCTGCTGCCGCGGCCACGGCAGTGTCGGTCGCGACCGGGTCCGACTGGTTGAACCCCGGTCGCATCGGCGCCGTCGCGCTCGCCGTCATCGGAGTGGGACTGCTCATCGGCGGCTTCCTGCGCAAAGGCTACGGGCTTCTCGTCGTCGCGGGCCCGCTGATCGGTTTCGTGATCCTCGCCTCGATCGTCGGGTCACTCGACCTGCACAGCGAGAACATGGGTGATCGGACCTGGACTCCGCTGACTGCGGCCGATATCGATCCCGCCTACTCCGGGGGGTTCGGCAGTTTCACACTCGACCTCAGGAACGTCACCCTCACCGAGGACAAGGCGGTCGACGTCAGTGGTCAGTTCGGTGAAGTAAAGGTGCTTCTGCCGCCCGGCATGAACGTCGAGAACCACTGCACCGCCGAGTTCGGCGACGCGCAGTGCCTCCGGGACGGTCTCGACGGCGGCGTCGACGGCACGGACGGTCCCGTTCTGACCCTCAATGCCGATGTCCAATTCGGAAGTGTGGAGGTGCACCGTGGATGACATCGACGACACTCAGGAAACCGAGCAGACCCGCACGCGGACACGGCCGTCGCCGCTCCTGATCCTCGCCGGGGTGGCAGCGCTCCTGGTGAGCGGCTGGGCGCTCGCGGGGCCGTTCTCACTCGAACCGCTCGCGAACGTCGAGTTCCGCTGGCTGTTCGTGCTGGTCGCGGTACTCGTGGGTGTGGTGCTGGTGTTCGCACCGAACCGGAGGAAAAAATAGGGCGCAAGCACCGTGTGCGCGGTGAGCGAGTCCTGAGACTCGCTCACCGCGCACAGTGCGTCACTCCCACTCGATGGTGCCCGGCGGCTTGCTCGTGATGTCGAGGACGACACGGTTGACGTCGTGCACCTCGTTGGTGATGCGGGTGGAGATCCGCTCGAGGACGTCGTAGGGCAGTCGCGTCCAGTCCGCGGTCATCGCGTCCTCGCTGGACACGGGGCGGAGCACGATCGGGTGACCGTAGGTGCGTCCGTCACCCTGCACGCCGACGCTGCGGACGTCGGCGAGCAGCACCACCGGGCACTGCCAGATCTGACCGTCGAGCCCGGCAGCCGTCAGCTCTTCGCGCGCAATGGAATCCGCGTGGCGCAGGATCTCGAGCCGCTCCTGGGTGACCTCGCCGATGATGCGGATGCCGAGCCCGGGGCCGGGGAACGGCTGGCGTCCCACGATCTCCTCCGGCAGCCCCAGCTCGCGCCCGACCGCGCGGACCTCGTCCTTGAACAGGAGGCGGAGCGGTTCGACGAGCGTGAACTGCAGGTCTTCCGGCAGGCCGCCCACGTTGTGGTGGCTCTTGATGTTGGCCGTGCCGGTGCCGCCGCCGGATTCCACGACGTCCGGGTACAGCGTGCCCTGCACGAGGAATTCGACGGTGTCGCCGTGGGCGGCGTTCTCGCCCAGCACGTCGCTGACCGCGCCTTCGAAGCTGCGGATGAACTCGCGGCCGATGATCTTGCGCTTGGTTTCCGGATCGGAGACCCCGGCCAGCTCACCGATGAACGTGTCGGCGGCGTCGACCGTGATCAGCTTCGCGCCGGTCGCGGCCACGAAATCCTGCTCCACCTGCGCACGCTCCCCCGCGCGCATCAGGCCGTGATCGACGAACACACACGTCAGGTTGTCGCCGATCGCACGCTGCACCAGCGCCGCCGCGACAGCGGAGTCGACGCCACCGGAGAGGCCGCAGATCGCCTTGCCGTCGCCGACCTGCTCCTTGACCTGCTCGATCAGCGCGTCCGCGATGTTCGCAGCCGTCCACGCCGGCGGAATGCCCGCGATCTCGTGGAGGAACCGGCTGAGTACCTGCTGGCCGTGCGGCGAGTGCAGGACCTCCGGGTGGTACTGCACGCCGGCGAGCTTGCGGGCCCGGTTCTCGAACGCGGCGACGGGTGCGCCCTCGCTCGTGGCCGTCACCTCGAAGCCCTCGGGGGCCTCGGTGACCGCGTCACCGTGGCTCATCCAGACGGGCTGGCTGGACGGCAGGCCGTCGTGCAGCAGACCGCCTTGAACCTTCAGGTCGGTGCGGCCGTACTCGCGGGTGCCGGTGTGTGCCACCGTTCCACCGAGCGCGCCTGCCATGGCCTGGAATCCGTAGCAGATGCCGAACACCGGCACGTCCAGATCGAACAGTGCCGGATCGAGCTGAGGCGCCCCGTCGGCGTAGACGCTCGACGGCCCACCCGACAGCACCACGGCGAGGGGATTCTTGGCCGCGATCTCCTCGACGGTCGCGGTGTGCGGAACCACCTCGGAATAGACCTTGGCCTCACGCACCCGCCGGGCGATCAGCTGCGCGTACTGCGCGCCGAAGTCGACGACGAGGACCGGTCTCTGTTGCTCGATATCTGCCACCGGGTCAGTCTAATCGCCGCAGCTCTGTGGTCTGCGCGACCCCATGACCCGGCACACCCGGCCGCTATGCAACGCCGTGCTTCTGCGGTACCGGCACCGCGGAGCCGCTGCGGATCTCGACGATCGGCAGCACCAGGGCGCCGGGGGCATCCGCGGGGACGACCGGCGCGATCGGCGCGACCGGGTTCAGGCGCCGGTACCCCTCGCCCTGCGCCGGACGCAGGTCCTCCTCGCCCTTGTTCGGCCACAGCGACGCCGCGCGTTCGGCCTGCGCCGAGATGGTCAGCGACGGGTTGACGCCCAGGTTCGCGGACACGGCGGAACCGTCGACGACGCTCAGCGTCGGGTATCCCCACACGCGGTGGTACGGGTCGATGACACCCTGCGACGGCTCCGACGCGATCGTGCAGCCGCCGAGGAAGTGGGCGGTGAGCGGAATGTTGAACACATCTCCCCAGGTTCCGCCCGCGCGGCCGTCGATCTTCTCCGCGATGCGACGGGTCGCCTCGTTGCCCGCCGGGATCCAGCTCGGGTTCGGCTCTCCGTGGCCCTGCTTGCTGGTGACCTTGCGCCGGCCGAACAGGCCCTTCTTCGTGTACGTGGTGATGGAGTTGTCGAGGTTCTGCATGACCAGCGCGATGATGGTGCGCTCGCTCCACTTGTAGGGGGTGAGGACCTTCAGCGCCGTCGGGTCCTTCATGAGCTCCTTGAGGAACGTCATCCACCGACGCCCGCCGCCGTCGGTCAGCAGTGTCTGCAGCAGGGCCATCGAGTTCGACCCCTTGCCGTACCGCACGGGTTCGACATGGGTGTCGGACGTCGGGTGGAACGACGACGTGATGGCGACGCCCTTCGTGAGCTCGAGCGCGGGGTCGACCTTGTTCTTGGCGGCGCCGAGGATCGACTCGGAGTTGGTGCGGGTGAGCACACCCAGCCGGTCGGAGATCTTGGGCAGTGCGCCCGTCTCCTTCTGGTCGAACAGCAGGTGTTGCGTGCCCCACGTGCCGGCGGCCAGGACGACGTTCGCGGCGGTGTACGTCTTGCGGTTCCGGTTCTTCCGCGGACCGCTGCGCCGGGTGAACACGTCCCAGCTGCCGTCGGACGCCTCGCGCAGACCACTGACCGTCGTCATCGGGATGATCTCCGCGCCGGCCTTCTCAGCGAGACCCAGGTAGTTCTTGAGCAGGGTGTTCTTGGCGCCGTGCCGGCACCCGGTCATGCATTCGCCGCATTCGATGCACCCCGTGCGGTCGGGGCCGACGCCACCGAAGTAGGGGTCGGGGACCGTCTTGCCCGCTTCACCGAAGAAGACTCCGACCGGGGTCTGGATGAACGTGTCGCCCACCCCCATGTCTTCGGCGACCGACTTGATGATCTCGTCGGCGGGGGTCATGTGCGGGTTCTGCACCACGCCCAGCATCTTGCGGGCCTGTTCGTAGTACGGCGTGAGCTCGTCGTGCCAGTCGGTGATGTGCGACCACTGCTTGTCCTGGAAGAAGGAGGCCGGTGGTTTGTACAGCGTGTTGGCGTAGTTGAGTGAGCCGCCGCCGACGCCGGCCCCGGCGAGGATCAGGCAGTCGCGGAGCAGGTGGACGCGCTGGATGCCGAAGAATCCGAGGGCGGGCGCCCACAGGAACTTCTTGAGGTCCCAGCTGGTTTTCGCGAAGTCGGCGTCGGCGAAGCGGCGGCCCGCCTCGAGGATGCCGACCTTGTAACCCTTCTCCACCAGCCGGAGCGCGGTGACACTGCCACCGAATCCGGAACCGACGATGAGGACGTCGTAATCCGTTGCGCGCTGCTTGCTCATCACTCGACCTCCAACGAAACCTGAGTTATTACTCGCCAGTATGCACCCCGCGGCTGTGACAGCTGCCACAAGGGTCACCTAACTGTAACGGGAGGTATCAGGAACGGTCGCGATACCCGAAAACGCACGTCGCCCAATGCCTCACCAGTGCAGTTGAACTGCACCGATGTGGCATTGGGCGACGACTGAAGCGGTGGCGAACGGAAGCCTCAGGCGCGGACCGTGAGGCCCACCTTCTGGAATTCCTTCAGATCCGAGTACCCCGACTTCGCCATCGAGCGGCGCAGACCGCCGACGAAGTTCAGAGAACCGAACGGGTCGTCCGACGGACCGGTCAGCACCCGGTCGAGGGACGGCCGCTCACCGAACGAGACCGGCAGCATCGTGCCGCGCGGAACCGAGGGATGCGCGGCAGCCGACGGCCAGTACCACCCTCCGCCGGGAGCCTCCGCGGCGACGGCCAGCGGCGCGCCCAGGACCGCGGCGTCCGCGCCACAGGCGATCGCCTTGGCCAGGTCGCCCGAGGACGTGATGTCGCCGTCCGCGATGACGTGGACGTAGCGTCCACCCGTCTCGTCGAGGTAATCACGGCGGGCGGCCGCCGCGTCCGCGATCGCCGTGGCCATCGGAAGACCGATGCCCAGCACCTCACCGGTGGTCGTGGCACCCTCGGTGGAGCCGTATCCGACGATCACACCCGCCGCGCCCGTACGCATCAGGTGCAGTGCGGTGCGGTGATCGCTCACCCCACCGGCCACGACGGGAACGTCGAGCTCGGAGATGAACGTCTTCAGGTTCAGCGGCTCGCTGTCGCCGTGAGCGACGTGCTCGGCGGAGATGATCGTGCCGTGCACGACCAGCAGGTCGATGCCCGCCTCCAGCAACTGCGGGGTGAGCGCCCGCGCGTTCTGCGGGCTGACCCGGACCGCGGTGGTGACGCCCGCATCACGGACCTGCGCGACCGCAGCAGCGAGGAGACCCGGCTGCAGCGGCGCCGCGTGCAGCTCCTGCAGCCTCTTGATCGGCGCCTCGACGTCGACGTCCGACTCCGCCAGGGCGACGAGTTCGGCGAGCTTGGCCTCGACGTCCGCGTGACGCCCCCACAGACCCTCACCGTTGATGACCCCGAGGCCACCACGCTTGCCGAGTTCGATCGCGAACGACGGCGAGACGAGCGCGTCGGTGGGATGTGCCAGCACCGGAATGTCGAACCGGTACGCGTCGAGCTGCCAGGACGTCGACACCTCCTTGGAGGAGCGGGTCCGCCGGGAGGGGACGATGTCGATGTCGTCCAGCTCATAGGTACGTCGGGCTGTTCGGCCCATGCCGATCTCAACGAGGTCGCGCACGCGCGCCCCTTTCTCGTGAATCGTGACTGGTTGCTAGCGAGCGGTGTAGTTGGGAGCTTCGACCGTCATCGTGATGTCGTGCGGGTGGCTCTCCTTCAGACCCGCGGCGGTGATCTGCACGAACTGCGCGTTCTGCAGCTCCTCGATCGACGACGCTCCCGTGTAACCCATGGCGGCCCGCAGACCACCCGTGAGCTGATGGGTGACCTGGGACAGCGGACCGCGGAACGCGACCCGGCCCTCGATGCCCTCCGGAACCAGCTTGTCCTCGGACAGCACGTCGTCCTGGAAGTAGCGGTCCTTGGAATACGACTTCGCGGCGCCACGGCTCTGCATCGCGCCGAGGGACCCCATGCCGCGGTAGCTCTTGTACTGCTTGCCGTTGACCAGGATCAGCTCACCCGGCGACTCGGCGGTACCCGCGAGCAGGGACCCGAGCATGGCCGTCGACGCACCCGCCGCGAGGGCCTTGGCGATGTCGCCGGAGAACTGCAGTCCACCGTCGGCGATCACCGGCACACCGTGCGGCTTGGCCGCGGCGACCGCTTCGAGGATCGCGGTGATCTGCGGGGCGCCGACACCGGCGATGACGCGGGTGGTGCAGATCGAGCCCGGTCCGACACCGACCTTGACCGCGTCGACCCCGGCCTCGATGAGAGCGGCCGCACCGCTGCGGGTGGCGACGTTGCCGCCGATGATCTGCACGCGCTCGTCGACCTCGGCCTTGAGCTTCGAGATCATGTCCAGCACGCCGGCGGAGTGACCGTGGGCGCTGTCGACGACGAGGACGTCGACTCCGGCGTCGGTGAGAGCCATCGCACGGCTCCACGCCTCGTCACCCACACCCACGGCGGCACCGACGAGGAGCCGGCCGTCGCGGTCCTTGGTGGCGTCCGGGTGCTGCTCGGTCTTCACGAAGTCCTTGACCGTGATGAGGCCGGTGAGCTTGCCCTGCCCGTCCACGATCGGCAGCTTCTCGATCTTGTGGCGGCGGAGCAGGCCCAGCGCCACCTCCGCGGTGACACCCTCCTGCGCGGTAATCAGCGGCGCCTTGGTCATGACCTCGGACACGGCGCGGTTCTGGTCGACCTCGAAGCGCATGTCGCGGTTGGTGATGATACCGACCAGCTGCCCTGCCGCATCGGTGACCGGCAGTCCGGAGATCCGGAAACGGGCACACTTGGCGTCCACCTCGGCGAGCGTGTCGGACGGCTTGCAGGTGACCGGATCGGTGACCATCCCCGCCTCGGACCGCTTGACCGTCTCGACCTGACCGGCCTGGGCCTCGACCGACAGATTGCGGTGCAGGACACCCATTCCACCGGCGCGGGCCATGGCGATGGCCATGCGCGCCTCGGTGACGGTGTCCATCGCGGAACTGACGAGGGGCACCCGCAGCCGGATGTCCCTGGTCAGCTGACTCGACGTGTCGACCTGACCGGGGATGACATTCGACGCCGCCGGCAAGAGCAGGACGTCGTCGTACGTGAGACCCAGCATCGCGACCTTGTTCGGGTCGTCACCGCCGGTGTGTACATGCCCTGCTGAACTTGTCATGCGGTTCGGGCCCTCCATGGAACATAGGTGCAGCGCCGATGGCGCCGTCTGTGGACAAAGTCAGATCATCGATCTGAACGAATCTTTCGGGAACACGGTTACAGGGGAAAGTCCGGAGCGTCGATCGATATTCCCAGCTCCACGAACCATGATATCGGCTCGACGCGATCACCACGGAGCCCACCCACGCTGGGCCTACGCCGAACGGCTGGCGCAGACCGGGCTGACCTGCGTACCGTGGTGCTGTGCGCGATCAACTGCCTCCAGGTCTGCCCCCGGACCCCTTCGCCGGCGACCCCGCCGACCCGTCCGCAGCTCTCGATGCGATCGAACCGGGCCAACCACTCGACCCCCACGAGCGTCTCGCTGTGGAGGAAGACTTGGCCGACCTCGCCGTGTACGAGGCACTGCTGGCCCATCGTGGGATCCGCGGGCTCGTCGTCTGCTGCGAAGACTGCCAGCAAGATCACTACCACGATTGGGACATGCTCCGTGCCAATCTCCTCCAGCTTCTGGTCGACGGCACCGTGCGCCCGCACGAGCCCGCCTACGACCCGACCCCCGAGGCCTACGTCACGTGGGATTACTGCCGCGGCTACGCGGACGCCTCGATGAACGACGCTCTGCACGGAGACGGCTTCGACGCCTGACCCGGCACAATCCGTTACAGACACCTGTGGCCCGACACGTCGCGTGTCGGGCCACAGTTGTCTGTGCCGGAGGGCCGGTGCGCCGCTAGCTGGTGGGCGGCGGCACCGGGACGGTGGTGGTCGTGGTGGGCAGTGGCACCGAGGACGGCTCCTGCGGGGGCTGCTGGGTGGACGGTTCCGTAGCCGGCGTGTCCGACGGCAGAACCGGGAGCTGCATGATCGTGGGATCGGGGCTCGTGGACGGCAACGTCTCCGGCGGAAGCGTCGGCAACTGAGGCAGTTGAGGCAACGGGATGGCCGGAAGTCCCGGAATCTGCAGATCGGTGGGCGGCGTGGTGCCGGTGCCCGGCAGCGGACCGACACCCGGCAGCGTTGTGGCACCGGGTGTGCCCGGCACGGTGGCCGGCATCTCGGTGCTCTGCGCCGGCGCGTCCGTCGTGGTGGTACCCGGTGACGTCGTCGTCGGCGGCGTGGTGGGAGCAATCTTCTCGACTTCGGCGGCCAGCTTCGCACGCCACACGTCGAGTTCGTTGCGCATGTCGGAGTCACGCACTCCATCGGCACGGTCGGCGGCGTCGTCGAGCAGGTGCTTCGCCGACTCGGCGTCGCCCACGGAGATCAGACGCTCGGCTTCCTGCAGCTGTGAGGTGGTGTCGATCTGCGCAACGGTCGAATCGGCCTGCTGGCTGAACACGACGGACTTGACGCTCCACAGCGGATCGCCCGGTTCGGCGTTGTACGAGAAGATGGTGGCGCCGCCCATGACGACCGCGATCGCGGCAGCAGCGCCAGCGATGGGTCGCAGCAGGCGGAGCTTGCTGCGGGCGGCACTGCGCGCGGAGCGGGCGTCTGACGCGTCGATCGCCGCGATCACGTCGTCGAGCAGCGGCCCGGTCGGCATCGGCGTCGCCACGATGTCGGCGCGCCAATTGGTCAGCAGAAGCGCGAGCTCGTACTGCTCCGGCGAATCCGTTGCGACGGGACCGCCACCGGCGATTGCGTCGATCAGCGCATCGTCGCGGCGAACTGCCGCGACGTCCACCGGTGCGTCGTCTCCTGGGAGATCGGCATCGGGATTGCCGTTGCGCTTGATGCCCCTAGCCAAACCTCTCACCTGCCTTTGTCACTTCTTTTTTCAGTTTCGCGAGGGCTCGGTGTTGAGCCACGCGGACAGCTCCCGCGGTACTACCCACGGCCGCAGCCGTCTCCTCTGCTGACATACCGACCACGAGGCGGAGAATCAAGATCTCCCGGTGCTTCTCCGGCAGCGTGCTCAGCAGTTCGTTCATCTGCCTGCTTGCTTCCGAGTCCAGCGCCCTCTGTTCGGGTCCGTCATCGTTGGCTACGACATCAGGTACTTCGGCGACGGGCTCCGACTTGTTACGGGCGGAGTTCCGATGCGCGTCGGCGACCTTGTGCGCGGCGATCCCGTAGACGAATGCCATGAACGGGCGGCCTTGATCCTCGTAGCGAGGTAAGGCCGTCATCACGGCGAGGCACACTTCTTGCGCCACGTCGTCCGCGGAGAGTTGTCCCCTCTCCGCAGCACCGACCCTGGCTCTGCAGTAACGCACAACCAAGGGCCGAATGTTTTCCAGGACCAGAGCTAAAGCGGCCCGGTCACCCTGCGTTGCAGCGGCGACGGCGGAGTCCAACTCCTCGCTCGTATTAGTCATCGTTGCTGAATATCCTGGCGTTACAGTGGCACCTCCCCCGATGGGTGTGCTCCCGCTCTCAGCGGAACACTCCAAGAGTAACGGTGCCGACCGAACGGTATTCGCCCGGATTCGCACCGAATCGCACACAGTCGGGCCGTATCCCGCCCGACCAGCGGAGTCAGAATCGGAAGCGCCCACCTCGCGCCCGTATGACGGCTTCGCACTCCTCGCGGACCGCCCGCGCACGTGAGTCCGATGTCACACCGCCCAGCAACATCGCAGCCGCCCACTTCAGAGGTATCAGGCCGTGCCGATCGCAACGGTCGAGCACGTCGGCGGCGAGGCGTGCCGCGGGACCGGAATCGGGCTCCCCGGTCATCGCCGCACTGCGCAACAGATCCGATTTGATGTGGTGGCGCACGGATCCGGAGGCCTCCGAAATTTCCGCCGCGGTCTCGGCGTGGCGGCGCGCCGAGACGAAGTCGCCGCCCGCGAGGAACAACTCCGCGCTCACCCAGTGCGTGCGGACACGCTGCCGCCACAGCCGGTCCGCGGCGCCCTCGTCCAGGAGCTCGGCGCAGCGTTCGAGCAGCCGCCTGCCGAGTGCGAGCCGACCGCATCCCAGGGCGTCCGCGGCCAGTCCGGTCAGTGCGTCGCACCGGGCTTCGCGGACGAGGGTGCCGCCGCCGTCACCGGGACCCGTCCCGACCACGGCGAGGGCCCGGCCGTCGAATCCGGAGGCGACTCGGTGCCAGCCGAGCTGCCGCAGCAGTGACGCCTGCGTGCTCCACGCCAGCGACACGACCGCGGGTTCGGCGTCCCCGCCACGCGTCAGCGCCTCCAGGTCGGCGCGGGACCGGCTGTAGTGCCCTCGGGCGCCCCATGCCACCGCCCGCATCCAGCGCTCGACCGGAACATCGGATGCGGGCAGCGGGCTCGCGCCCGGCTCGGCGCCGAAAGCGGCGCGGTTCAACGAACTCGTGACTTCGGGACAGGGAGTCGAGTCGGGCACGCCGAGATCATCGCATCGTGCGGCGGCCGCGACGTCAGGTGACCGCGACGACGGCGTCCACGGCGTCGCCCAGCGTGCCCAGCGCGGCGATCGACCGTGGCAGTGCCTGGGCGTGGCATCCTGGGCCACCCGCGAGCATCGTCAGCCCGGTGCGGCGGCGGCGAATCGCCCGGAGGAGAGACGGGACGTCGCATCCGGTGGAGGGGAACCACAGGACGATCACGTCCGGCTCGGCGTTGGTCACGGCGACGAGAAGCGCCGACCGGCACAGGGGCAGCGCCATCCGCGTGTCCACCGACGCCGTGGCGAGAGCCGCGCCCAGTGCCCGGAATTCGAGGCCGTACGGGTCGGCGGGCACCAACTCCCCCATGTCGGCGGGCACATGCACGAGCAGCACCCGTCCACCGCCGCCGATGGGCGCGTCCAGCGTCATCGTGGACAGGATCCCCGCAACGCATTCGGCGAAGATGCGGACGCTCGTGGCGGCGGCCTCCGAGTTCCGCCCCTCGTCCGCCCACTCGAGGACCGGAACGACCAGGGTCGTCCACATCGAACTGAATCCCCGCTCGGCCACCGCCCGCACGACGATCCGCCGGATGGTCACGACGTCTCGCGCCAGTAGCGCCCCCGACAAATTCCGGATCGAGGCCTCGGCGTCACCGAGGCCGGAAAAGGACGACAGAAGGTTCGACGAGTCTGTTTTCGTCCCGTTCACCGAGTTGTCATCCAGATTTTCCCGATCCGGTCGGTGGTCCCTTTCTAACGAATATGTAGCCATTGCGTTAATCGCATATCTCGCCGCCTCGGCGGAGTTTGCCCCGCCGTCCAGAGCCTGTTGCATGCATTCGAGCCGGGCGACGTCGAGCGGCGTGTATCGGCGGTGGCTTCCCTGCGGATGAACGGAGGGTCCGATGCCGTACCGGCGGTCCCAGGTGCGGAGCGTCGACGGAGCGACGCCGAGCTTTCTGGCCAGCGCAGATACCGAGATCGTGGGGCCCTCGTCCGGAGGTCCGGAGGGGTGCTGAGTTTCAGGCTCCGCGGGCTGGGGCACCCGGACATCGTCACCTGCCACCCGAGGTCTTTCAACCCGAAACGGAATCACGGAACCGCGGGAATGTAAATATTTTCCAGGTTAACTTCTCGCTCGTGGGATATGTAAATCGCCACTGTGAACAACTATTGACGCGATTTCACAACCGACTCTACGGTTAGCGACGTGAATGATTCAGTGGCTTGAACTTGCGTTTGAGCCCACGGTCCACTCGTCGCCAGAGGCGAGCTTGCAGCTAAGGAGTCCACATGCCTGCACCCAACCACCTTCCCGGCCCGAACGCGGATATCTGGGATTGGCAGATGCACGGACTGTGCCGCGGGGTCGACTCTTCGATGTTCTTCCATCCCGACGGGGAGCGTGGCCGGGCCCGCGCACAGCGGGAGACCCGTGCCAAGGAAATGTGCAGACGCTGCCCGGTGCTCGCCCAGTGCCGCAGCCACGCGCTGAGCGTGTCCGAGCCCTACGGCATCTGGGGCGGAATGTCCGAGACGGAACGCGAAATGCACGCCCGCCATCGCCGCGGCCGGATCGCGGTCTGACCCCACTACGACACTCACCGAGGAACCCTCGTCACCGCACGGGGGTTCCTCGCATCACTCCGATCCCCTCGCCACCCATCCACGACGACTCGGTCTCCGAATGCCTACCGGCTGGAGGAGATGAGCGGATATGCACGCTACCGTGGTTCTCGATGAAGCGAGAAGAGTGTCGGTGACGAACCCCGAGGGCAATTCCCCAGCAGAAGACGTGTGCCCGGCGGACGCGACCGGGGCACGCACGGCCCGGGACACCGAATCCGCGGAGCTCTCCGACGCCATGGCCCGCGTCGCGAACGGCGACGCCGAGGCGTTCGCCGAGCTCTACGACCGGACGAGCGCCCGGGTCCACGGGATGGTGCTGCGCGTCCTGCGCGATCCCGGGTACGCGGAGGAGACGACGCAGGAAGTCTTCCTCCAGGCGTGGCGCACCGCGTCGAACTTCGATCCTGCGCGCGGCTCCGTTCTGTCCTGGCTGATGACGCTGGCGCATCGCAGGGCGGTCGACCGGGTGCGGTCGGAGCAGGCCGGCACCGACCGCGAGGCACTCTACGAGAACACCAACGTCGCCGGGCCGTTCGACCACGTCACCGAGGAGGTGACCCGGCGGCTCGAGCATCAATCGGTGCTCGCCTGCCTCGACTCCCTCACCGACATGCAACGTGAGTCGGTGGCGATGGCGTACTACGACGGCCGCACATACCGAGAGGTCGCCTCCCAGCTGGGTGTCGCACTGTCGACGGTCAAGACGCGCATCCGTGACGGATTGACTCGTCTGCGCGGCTGCCTGGGAGGTCTGTGACATGAACGAAGAACTTGTGGGCATGGCCTACCCGTACGCACTCGACGCGCTCGACGACACCGAACGCCACGAACTCGGCACCGATCTCGCGGCCACCGATGATCGGACGCGTTCCACGTTCACCGACGAGGTTCGCCGGATCCGCGAAGCGTTCGCGGTGGTGAGTGCGGTCGGCGCCGTCGAACCCCCACCCCACGTGCGGACACGACTCCTCGACGAGGTCGGACGAACCACGGCAGGACACTCTGCGGCGAAGCCGACCTCGCTCACCGAACGGCGATCCCGTCGACGCCGCTGGCAGATCGCCGTCGCTGCGGCCGCTGCGGTCGGCGTACTCGCCGGCGGCACGGTGATCGTCCGGCAGCTCACGGAAGGTCCGTCGCCCACCGTGGCGGAGCAGGTGCTGGACGCCGCCGACATGCATTCGTCGACGAGCGCGATCGCGGCAGGCGGGTCGGCGACCGCCAACTACTCGAAGTCGCAGGACGCCGTGGTGTTCGTGATGGACGGCGTCGCCCCGCCCGCACCCGACACCGTGTACCAGCTGTGGCTGATGCCCGAATCCGGCGACGCGCCCGTGTCGGCCGGAACCATGTCTCCTTCGGACGTCTCGTCGAACACGACCGTCGTCCTCGACGACGTCGGGTCGATGTCGAAGCTGGCCGTCACCGTCGAACCGCCCGGTGGGTCACCACAGCCGACGTCGGAACCGTTCGCGGTAATGCAGCTGAGCTGATCCGGCGCAGACCGGACACGAGAAACCCCCGCGCGGTGATCCGCACGGGGGTTTCTTCGTTCGAACGACCGGAGCCCGACCGGAGTCGACGGCAGAGCCTAGCGGGCAGAGCCTAGTGGCTGTGTCCGTGACCGGTCTGTGCCTCGTCCTCGTCCGCCGGCTTCTCGACGATGGCGCTCTCGGTGGTGAGGATCATCCGCGCGACCGAGGCCGCGTTGACGACCGCGGAGCGGGTGACCTTCACCGGGTCGACGACACCGTCGGCGAGCAGGTCGCCGTAGGTGAGGGTCGCGGCGTTGAAACCGTGTCCCTTCGGCTGCTCGGCAACCTTGCTGGTGACGACGGAACCGTCGAGACCGGCGTTGCTGGCGATCCAGAACAGCGGCGCCTGCAGGGCTTCGCGGACCACCTTGACGCCCGTGGCCTCGTCACCGGTCAGACCGAGGTTGTCGGCCAGTTCGGTGCTCGCCTGGACGAGCGCGGAACCGCCACCGGGAACGATGCCCTCGGCGACAGCAGCCTTGGCGGCGTTGACGGCATCCTCGACACGGAACTTGCGCTCCTTGAGGTCCGTCTCCGTTGCCGCGCCGACCTTGATGACGGCGACGCCACCGGCCAGCTTCGCCAGACGCTCTTCGAGCTTCTCGCGATCCCAGTCGGAGTCGGTGTTCTCGATCTCGCGGCGCAGCTGCGCGACGCGACCCTTGATGTCGTCGTCGGTTCCGGCGCCGTCGACGATTATGGTCTCGTCCTTGCTGACCACGACGCGGCGTGCACTGCCGAGCAGGTCCAGCCCGGCGTCCTTCAGCGTGAGGCCGACATCGGAGTTGATGACCGTGCCGCCGGTGACGACGGCGAGGTCGTCGAGGAACGCCTTCCGGCGGTCACCGAAGAACGGCGCCTTGACGGCGACGGCCTTGATGGTCTTCCGGATGGAGTTGACCACGAGGGTGGACAGGACCTCGCCCTCGACGTCCTCCGCGATGATGAGGAGGGGCTTGCCGCTCTCGGCAACCTTCTCCAGCAGCGGCAGGAAGTCGGGCAGGGACGTGATCTTCTCGCGGTACAGCAGCACGAGCGCGTCCTCGTACACGGCCTTCTGTGCGTCGAGGTCCGTGACGAAGTACGGCGACAGGTAGCCCTTGTCGAACTGGACGCCCTCGGTGATCACGAGCTCGGTCGCCAGCGTGGAAGACTCCTCCACCGTGACGACGCCGTCGGTACCGACGCGGGTGAGCGCCTCGCCGACCATTTCGCCGATCTCCTCGTCACGCGAGGACACGGTCGCGACCTGGGCGATGGAGTTCTTGCCCTCGACCGGCTTGGCGGCCGCGATCAGTGCCTCGACGACCTTGTCGGCCGCGGCGTTGATGCCGATGCCGAGTGCCATCGGGTTCGCACCCGCGGCGATGTTCTTCAGACCGCCACGCACGATGGCCTGGGCCAGCACGGTAGCGGTGGTGGTGCCGTCGCCTGCGACGTCGTTGGTCTTGGTGGCGACGCTCTTGACGAGCTGCGCGCCGAGGTTCTCGAACGGGTCCTCGAGGTCGATTTCCCGGGCGATGCTCACGCCGTCGTTGGTGACGGTGGGGCCGCCGAAGGCCTTCGCCAGCACTACGTGGCGGCCACGCGGACCCAAGGTCACCTTGACCGCGTCGGCAAGCTTGTCGACTCCACGCTCGAGAGACCGGCGTGCGATCTCGTTGAACTCAATCTGCTTGGACATGTGTTCTGTCTTCTCCTGGATCTCAGGGTTACGCGCGTGAACGCACTCCGCCCCGGGATCCTGTGGGGACTCCGGGGCGGATCACGTATGGCTTACTTGGAGACGACAGCCAGCACGTCGCGTGCCGACAGGATCAGGTACTCCTGGCCGGCGTACTTGATCTCGGTTCCGCCGTACTTGGAGTAGATGACCGTGTCACCCTCCTTGACGTCGACCGGGATGCGGTTGCCCTGCTCGTTGACGCGGCCTTCGCCGACTGCGACGACAGTGCCCTCCTGGGGCTTCTCCTTGGCCGTGTCGGGAATGACCAGGCCGGAGGCAGTCGTCGTCTCAGCCTCGTTGGCCTGGACGAGGATCTTGTCCTCGAGCGGCTTGATGTTGACGCTCGCCACGATGAGCCCTCCACTTTGGGGTATGCGGGTCCGGAGGTCTCTCCGGACTCCTGTTTGAGTGTTCCGTTTACGGCACTTCACACAGCCCCGTCGTCGCGGGTGCCGGAGCTCGATCGGCGCCACTTGGCACTCTATACGTGAGAGTGCCAACCCTCAAGGAGAAGGGGGTCGTAGATCGCGCCGAGCTGAATATCGTCCTGTCTCAGGGGTCGTCACCTAAGGTTCCTCTGGTGTCTGACATGAATCGGCGTAAATTCCTGACATTTGCCGGACTCGGGGCGATCGGGGCAATGGGGTTCGGAGCGCGCCCGTGGGGGTTGCAGTACGCGGGCGCGGCGCCTCTTCCCACGTCCGGGGCCGGCACCACTCTCGAAGCAGTGGCCGTCCCGCTCGGAACCTCCGGGTACCGCACGCTCGGCGCCGGACCGGGGTGGCCGACCCTCGTCCGCACCGAACTCGCCGACGCCCGCAGCGGGCGGGAGGACCGGCGCACCCCACTCGTCTCCCTCGTGCAGCTCACCGACGTCCACCTCGTCGACGCCCAGTCCCCGATGCGCTTCGAATACCTGCACCCCTTCACCGGTTCCGCGTTCCGCCCACACGAGACACTCACGGCGCAGGGACTCGTCGCTTTGGTCGGACGCGTCAACGCACTCGCATCCGGCCCCCACACCCAGCGCCCGTTCGACGCGGTCGTGAGCACCGGCGACAACACCGACAACAAGGAATTCGCCGAACTCGGCTGGTTCCTCACCGCACTCAACGGCGGCACCATCGTTCCCAACACGGGCGCGCCGGACCGCTACGAGGGCGTCCAGAACTCGGGTGCCGATCTGTACTGGAACCCGGAGTCGTCGATCCAGGACATGTACAAGAAGGCCGGCTTCCCGGAGGTCCCCGGACTGCTGGCCGCCGCGATTCGCCCGGTCACGAGCCCCGGCCTGCACACGCCCTGGTACTGCGTCTTCGGCAATCACGACGACTCGGTGGAAGGCACCGTTCCGAGCGGCATCCCACCGCTCGAAGCCATGTACACCGGTTCCCTGAAGTTCGAGGTCCCCGGATCACCGGAGCAGGCGAAAGCGGTGGACATCGCCACCAAGTTCGACGCCGCGTCCATCCCCGGCGCGCTGTCCGCGTTCACGACACCACCGAGGGTCGTCACGCCCGACCCCACGCGCGCCCCGTTCACACCCCGCCAGTTCATCGCCGCGCACCTGGACCCGGCCAACACGGGCCCCGGACCGGTCGGTCACGGCTTCGCGCCCGATGCAGGTGAAACCGGCATCGGCTACTACTCGTTCGAGATCGCACCCGGAGTGGTCGGAATCAGCATGGATTCCACCAACCGCGCCGGCTTCGTCGACGGTTCGCTGGGTGCCGCACAGTTCCGGTGGATCGAGGACACCCTGACGGCCGGCAGCAGCCGGTACTACGACACCTCGGGCGCACCGGTGTCGCAGCCGCGCAGCGACACCTGGTTCGTCCTGTTCAGCCACCACGCCAGCGGCAGCATGGACAACCTCGTCCCCGAC
>RRBB01000147.1:0-28405 GCA_006543605.1 Rhodococcus sp. WS4 | reverse complement strand
GCCGAACTCTGCGCACTGCTCAACGACACCGGCACCGTCTACCCCGGCACCGACCTGACGCTGCGCTACAGCATCAAACCCCACCACTGACCCTGCACGTATTCCGACGCCATGTCCGGAGTCCTGGAATCCGGTACGGTCGACGAGCAGGCCTACCACGATCTGCGGATCCACCCTGCGTTCCTTCGAATATCCGACCTTGCGCAGGTCGTCTTCCTTCTCTGCCTCGAAGTACAGCGTGGTGACGTCGTAGAGCACCAAGCTCAATCCGCCGGTCGCGGCGGCATGCTCGAAACATTTCTTCGCGACCCGGTCTCGGTAATCGTTTGTGGCGCAACGCTTCAATGCGTTGGCGTAGGTGTTGCGGTGGGCCGGGGTCAGGCCGATCTCGGCGACGACCCGGCTGGTGTCGCTCATCGATGTCGGCTCGACGAGCCGGCCGAGGACCAGCTGGAAGAACGCGTCGTCGTCGACAGCATCGAGACCCAGGCGTCGCCATCCGGTCTCGATCGCCTCGATCAGCCAGCGGGACCGTTTCGTCGCGATCACCGATCCGCGTTCCCCACCACCGCCGAGGTCGAGGTCGAGTTCCTGCTGGCCGGCCTGCAGCTTTTCCCGGGCCGCCTGCAACAGTGCCGCCAACTCGCCCTCGGTGTGGGCGGAACCGAGGTGCTCAAGGATCTTGTGGCGGCCCCCGTCCTTCGCGGCGATCTGCACCGCCGTCGCCCCCGACGCGGTCCGAACCTTGCGGATATAGGCAGCCACAACCGGCGATCCTACCGACCGATTAGTGCCCCATATCCCCGACCCGCGAATCCACTACCAGCACAAACGCCAGCCGAAGCCGGAAATCCCCATCGACCTGTGCAAGTCAGGTAGGACACCGCCGAACATCCGTTACCGAAAGCCCCCCAACACTGTTGGGGGGCTTTCGGCATTCCCGGGACATTCCCGCACGGGCATCCACATTCACGCACCACAACGACTTTCACGGCCGCTCACCGCCGGCCAGGACCTGAAGTGCACGGGATGCCAGGTGAAGATTCAGGCGGGTGTCGACGCTCCGGAGGTCACGTCCGGTCAGTTCGTGAATGCGGGACATCCGGTATCGCAGTGTGCTGCGGTGGATTCTGAGGGCCTGCGCGGTTTCGTCGTACTTGCCACCGCACTCGAGGTACTGGGCGAGCGTGGCAGTCATTGTGCTCCGGTGTTCCCGGTCGTACTCGAGGAGCGGCCCGAGCCATTCCTGAACGAATGCCTCGACGTCGCCGGTGCTGCTGTGCGAATCGAGGATGCGGTAGACGCCGAGTTCGTCGAAGAGTGCCACGCCGCGCGGCGACAGCGACTGCTTCCGGATCTCGAGCGCGCGCATCGCGTGGGTGTACGAGCTGGGCAGGTCGCTGGGGGAGCCGCATTCGGAGCCGACACCGACCACCCCGACGGCGGGTCCGAGCGACTTCTCCAACGCCTTGAAGATCGTGTTGGCGTCCGTCGTCGCGTCCATGACAGCGGCGAGAACTCCGGTGCGGTGCTCGTTGCTGTGGACGAGGAGGGCCGCGGAATCGGTCGACGTCAGATGACGCCGGAACGCCTCGGCAACGGTCTCGACGGGAGTGTCCGGGCCCCACTGCACCACCAGGACGCGCTGTGGAGTGTGCAGGTCGTAACCTAGCGCGTCGGCACGTGAGTAGGCGCTGTCGTCGTCGGTCCCGGTAAGTAGGTCGGCTCCCAGATCGCGGCTCAACCGCGCCTCCGTCTCGGCGAGCGACCTGCGGTGCGCCATGTCGACGGCGAGCACGGTGGCGGCGTACTCGAGCGCGAACGTGTCGAGGTCGGTGGCCCGGTGGTCCGGATCCGACAGGTACAGCACGCCGAGAAGGGTCTTGCCGGGGCGGACTATCTGCACGATCCGGTTGTCGTCGCGCAGTGGGCGTCCCTCCATGGTGGCGCGGCGAATGACGTCGACACGGTTCCCGCCGCCGACCTTGCGGTACTTGGGAGCCCTGTCCGGGCCGGCCCAGACGCGAAGGTTGCCGAAGGCGTCCTCGATCCCGACCGCGAGCCCGGTCAGCCGGTGGAGGGTGTCGGCGATGGCGGTCTCGTCCCCGCCGGTGGCGGAGAGGCGTCCGAACGTGTGATGGATCTTCGCTTCCTGCTCCAGCCGCGCGGCCCGCGCGGTGATCGCGGCGATCTCCTCCGTGGCCTCGCGCAGTTGGCGCTCCTGGGTGGCCGCCCGACCGCGCAGTGACGTCGCGCGCAGGGCTGATCCCGTGTGCTGAATCAGCAACTCGAGCAGGGTGGCCTGCAGCGGGGTCGGCGGGTAGTCGGCGCGCAGCGTCAGCGACACCGGCCTCGACCACGAGTCGTCGAGCAGCACCCGGTGCCGCCAGACGTCGTCGTCATCGTGGAGTTCGCCCGTCACCGCCGATACGGGCTCCACCGTGAAGGGCCCGAGTTCGGGGAGTGCGTCCACCATCAGGGCGAGGATCTCGTCCCGGTTTCCGCAGTCGTGCATGTGCGCGGTGACGGACAGCACCGCGCACAGGTTCGCTGCCCGCGGTGTGTGATCCACCCTCGGGTCTGGGGCTGCTTCCAGATCCATGGCATGGAACTACCCCGTTTTGCGCCGTCGAAACCGGGACGCTGTCCGCCGAGGCCGGATTTCGGGGGATTCTTTCGTTCCGTCGTGACCAGGTGGCGCGGCGCGCCAACCGCCAACCTTGGTAACTGAGGGGTGGCAATTATGACCCAATCCAATAACTGGCACGATCCCGATCTGAACATGATTCGCGATGTCGTCGCACACACGTCGGACGGGTGCGAGGGCTGTCTCGCACTCGGTACCCGCTGGGAGCACCTGATGTTGTGCCTGACGTGCGGCTATGTCGGATGCAGCGATGCGTCACCGATGAGGCACGCGAGACACCACGCCGAGCGCAGCGGTCATCCGATCGTCCAGTCGCTCCACGCGGGGGACAACTGGCGCTGGTGCTTCGTGCACGACGTCCAGATCTGCACGCCGTACCCGGCGACCGGGGCCCGCGTCGTGGCGCCGAGCCTGGTGCCCGGACCGTCGGAGGACGTCAGGCACGGTCTCCGTATCGCGAGATCGCAGTGACGATCGCCGACCACACGGCGTCCGCCTGAACTTCGAGGGGAGCGTCGTCCAGCCACCGTGGCCGTATCGGGGTACCGACGGTGCGCGGCGGAGTGGGAAGCGGTCCGGGCGCTGTGGCGTAGGCATCCGTCGCCGGCACCGGGGTGTACGAACCGTCGAACGACGAACGGGACGTCTCCTCGTGCGCGTCGTGCCTGCGCTGAAGAATCTCCTGCCCCTCGCGCCCGCGCAGGAGGAAGAAGAGCAGCGGGTCGTCGTCGAGCACCCACGCCGCCTGATACAGGACCGCGGCAGCGTGGCGGCACGGCACGTCCCACTCCTCACACGTGCACGTCGCGTCCGCGTCGAACATCGACGGTACGAGTGACACGTCGACGGCAGCGAGGTCTTCGTCGAGTTCGCGGGGAAGCGTTCCATTCGACAACTGGGCGACGTGGCCGCTCCGCGACGCGAGGGTCGCGAGTACCCGGCTCCACTGGCGCTCGTCGAGCTGGTCCACCCGGATCCGCACGTGCAGGCTCTCCTCGTCGGTGTGGACGTCCGCGGAGACGAGCCCGGCCGCGAACGTGAGCGGCCCGACCAGACCGCCCCGGGCGTAGGCGCGTCCGCGCTTCAGAGTGTCCGAGTCGAGCGCGGCCTGCTCGACGTCGTCGACCCACCGCTGCGCCCACCAGGTCCGGCCACGGGTACGCCGGCCCTTCTGTGCAGGAAAACGGGGACGGGTGACAGCCTCGGTCACAGATCACCTCCGAGGTTGTAGTCGGGGCTCAGCGCCACCAGTCGGGCGAGTTCGCCGTCGCTCAGTTCGGTGAAGGCATCGGTGCCGTGGGACAGGACCGAGTCGGCGAGCTGCCGCTTGGACGCGAGCATGCCGGCGATACGTTCCTCGATGGTTCCCGCGGTGACGAGCCGGTGGACGACGACCGGGTGCGTCTGGCCGATGCGGTACGCGCGGTCGGTCGCCTGGTCCTCGACCGCCGGATTCCACCAGCGATCGAAGTGGACGACGTGATCGGCACGGGTGAGGTTCAACCCGGTACCGGCGGCCTTGAGCGACAGGATCAGGACCGGGATGTCGCCATTCTGGAACCGTTCGACCAGTTGCTCGCGGGCGGCGACGGACGTGCCGCCGTGCAGGAATTCGCAGTGCACCCCGCGCGCCGTGAGGTGCCGTCGCAACAGCCGTCCCATCGTGGTGTAGTGGGTGAACACGAGCGAACGCCCGCCCTCCGACAGGTTGGTGTCGATCAACTCGTCGAGCAGACCGATCTTGTGGGAGCGGCCGGTGAGCGCGGCGTGCTCCTGGCCGAGGTACTGGGCGGGGTGGTTGCAGATCTGCTTCAGACCGGTCAGCAGCGACACGATACTGCCGCGCCGCCCGATGCCGTCGCTGTTCTCGATCTGCTCCATCGCCTCGCGGACGAGTGCCTCGTACATCCCGGCCTGCTCCCGGGTGAGCGTGACGTCCAGGTCGATCTCCGTCTTCGGTGGCAACTCGGGGGCGATCCCCGGGTCCGATTTCTTGCGCCGGAGGACGAACGGCGAGATCAGCGCCGCCAGTTCCGCCGCGCGATCGATCCCGTCGTCGTGCGCCGAGCTGTCGTAGCGGCGGCGGAACTGCGTGTACGGGCCGAGGAGTCCCGGGGTGACGCCGTCGAGGATCGACCAGAGGTCGCTGAGCTTGTTCTCCACCGGTGTGCCGGTCAATGCCACGCGGGCCTTGCCCGGAATGGTCCGCAGTGCCCGGGTGACGGAAGCGGACCGGTTCTTCAGGTGCTGCGCCTCGTCCGCGACGACCAGTCCCCACGCCGTCGCGGCGAGAGCGTCGCAATCGAGTCGCATCGTCGCGTACGTGGTGAGGACGACGGTGCCGCTGCCGTGCGTGAGCGATTCACTCGGCGGGCGGCGCTTCGGACCGTGGTGGACGAGGACGCCGGTGCCCGGTGCGAAACGTTCGATCTCACGTCGCCAGTTTCCCAGCAGGGACGCCGGGCAGACCACCAGTGTGGGTCCCGCCGTCGCCGGGACCTCCTGACGGTGCACGTGAAGGGCGATGAGGGTCAAAGTCTTTCCCAGGCCCATGTCGTCGGCGAGGCAGGCGCCCAAGCCTCGTGACGTGAGCCCGGCGAGCCAACGGAATCCGGTGAGCTGGTAGTCCCGCAATTGTGCGTGCAGGTTCACGGGTGCCGGCACGGCCTCTGGGTTGTTCGCGGACAGTTCCCGCGCCACCGCCGCGGCCGCTCCGTAGGAGTCGACACGCACGTCTTCGTCGCCGCGCCGGGCCCGGCCGGTCAGTGAGGCGCGCAACGCCTCGATCGACGTCATCGTTCCGGTGCGCCGCTGCAGTGTCTTCCGTAGCAACGCGGAGTCCGCGACGACGTACCGATTGCGCAGCTTCACCACGGCGCACTCCGCGGACACGAGCTGTTCCATCTCTTCCCGGGTGAGGACGTCGTCGCCCACCGCGACGCGCCAGTCGAAGTCGAAGGCGCGGTCGCCACCGAAAGTGGAGGGGTCCTCGCCAGACCCGGGCTCGCCGAGGATCAAACGCGTCGAGGTGCTGGCCACCAGTTCGCGCGGCCAATGGATCTCGACTCCCCGTTCGCGCAGCCGACGGCCGGCGTCCCCGGCGAGGGAGGCCAGGTCGTCGTCCTCGAGCCGGATGCGATGCGGAGCCTCGGCGCGCAACAGATCTTCGAGCGGCGCCCACTCCTGCGCCGCCCGGCGCAGTGCGTCGAGCACCTCGATCCGCGGGTCGGACGCGAACGCGGACTCGGCGAGCGACGGCCGTCGCCACAGGTCGATCGCGTCACACACGACCCCGGGCCGCGCGACGCCATGTACCTGGACGGTGGCGTCGAACTCGCTGCCCGTGAGGTCGATCGCGCCCGGGTCGACGGGGTCTATGCGCAGCGACAGCGCAACCGTGTCGGGTGCCAGCGCGGCGGCCCACGCGCAAAGTTCGGTCGAGGGGGCGACGTTCCATCCCAGGTAGGGGCCGGAGTCGGTCGCAGACTCCAGTCGCGGAATCGTGTCGACGACGGCGGAGAGGAAGTCGCGCAGCACGTCCGCGGCCGCGGGGAGGAGAGCTCCCGCCGCGCCCTCGGGCGGATCGCCGAGCGGAATCGCACGGGCTTCCGGCGGGAGCGCGGCGATCAGCTGTCGCAGATGCGATTCGTCCTCGCCGTCGAGGCGGCCCAGCCGCCACACGTCGCGACCGGCCGCCGTGACCCCGGGCAGGACCTTGCCCTGGTGCAGATATGCCAGGGCGGTGCGGGTGCAGGCGACCCAGAACGTCACCGACCGGTGCGTCGTGTCGCCGGGTGACAGCGCCAGCAGCATCGGCAGCGCGGCGGCGAGGGGAACGCATTGCGTCGGAATGCTTTTCACGGCACTCCCGACGGCAATTCGGGTGTGGGAATCGGAACGCGGTGGCTGCGGGCCGTCCGGGGATTCGCTCCAGAACACAAGGTGGCCGGCGCGGGGCGGATCGGCGGGGACGAACGTGGCCGCACAGGTGGCGAGATCGGGCTCCGCTGTCACTACTGCGCCTTTCGCCTGTGTATGGTACGCCGTACGTCAACGAGGCGGCGGCCGGAATTGTTCCCGGGGACCGTGCGAAGATTTCGGCATGGCTAGAAGCGCGACACCGGAGGGCGATCCGGCCCGCACCATGGAGCTGCTGTGGGGTGGCGGCAGCACGCCGATTTCGCGCCCCCGCAACGGGAAGCCGGGCCTGACGCTCGACCGTATCGTCGAGGCCGCCGTCGCCGTCGCGGATGCGGAAGGGCTGGACGCCGTCTCGATGCGCCGGCTTGCGGCCGAACTCGGGGCCGGGGCGATGTCGCTGTACACACACGTTCCCGGGAAGACGGAGCTCGTGGAGGTGATGCTCGATCGCGCCCTCTCCACCCTCGATCCGGCGGAGGAATCGGACGCGGGGTGGCGGAAGCGTCTCGCGGACGCCGCCCGCGACTACTTCCAGCTACTGTGCGCGCACCCGTGGATGCTGGGCGTCGTCGCACTGAGCAGGCCGGTTCTCGGGCCCGGTGGGATGGCCAAGTACGAACGTGAGCTGCGCGCGGTCGAGGGTCTGGGATTGTCGGACCTGGACATGGATTCCGTCGTCACGCTCCTCGACAGTTTCGTCGCGGGCGCGGCTCGTGCCGCCGTGGACGCAGCCGCGGCGGCAGCGCACGAGGCGGACGGTGAGTGGTGGCAGAGCGTCGCTCCGCACTTCGAGAAGGTCTTCGACCCGGGCAGGTTCCCGCTGGCCGCTCGGGTGGGAACCTCGGCGGGCGAGTACCACAATGCCGCGTTCGCTCCCGCCCACGCCTTCGAGTTCGGGCTCGCGCGGCTACTCGACGGTGTCGGCGCCCTCATCGTCGACGGCGGAACCGGCGGAGATTAGCTCTGCGGGAACGGCCAGCGTGGTCGGCTCGACCCGCCCGCGCAGGGTGACGGTGTCGGTGAGTTGCCACCGCGCGCGTTCGTCCTCGGCCGCCGCGTCGATCGCGCGCTGCGAGGCGACGACGTGCCCGGCAACGTTCTTGGCGAGCTCGGACAGTCGCGCCGCCTCGTTGACGGGATCGCCGATCACCGTGTACTCGAAACGTTCGTGTGCGCCGATGTTTCCGGCCACGACGCGACCCGCCGCCACGCCGATCCCCGCATCGCACTCCGGCACCTCGGCCGACAGACGTTCGCGCAGAGCCCTCGCCGCGGACAGGGCGGCGCCGGCATGGTCGTCGCGAGCGACGGGTGCGCCGAAGATGGCGAGCGCCGCGTCGCCCTCGAACTTGTTGACGAACCCGCCCCGCCGATCGACCTCGTCGACGACCACTTCGAAGAATCGGTTGAGCAGGTCCACGACCTCCGCCGGCGATCGGGTGGCCGCGATCGTGGTGGATCCGATGATGTCGACGAACAGGACGGCCGCGTCGCGTTCCTCGCCGCCGAGCTCGGGGTTGTGGCGGAGCGCCTGGGAGGCCACCTCCTGCCCGACGTGACGTCCGAACAGGTCGCGGATCCGCTCCCGCTCGCGCAGTCCCTCCGCCATCCGGTTGAATCCGGTCTGCAGCGCACCGAGTTCGGTGCCGTCGTAGACGACGACGCTCGCGTCGAGATCGCCTTCCGCCACCTTCGCCATGCCCAGCGACACCGAACGGATCGGCGCCTCGGTGGCGCGTACGCTGATCACGACCAGCAGTAGTCCGAAGAGCAGGATCACCCCGCCGAGGGCGAGGATCGACACCGCGAGGCTGGTCGAACTCGCGGGGCGGATGAAGCTGAAGATCGCGATGAGCATCAGCCCCAGCACGGGAACGCCGGTTCCGAGGATCCACGCCAACGCGGTACGGCCGGTGATACCGAGGGTGCGCCGGGGCTGCGGTCCGTCCGCTCCCAGGGCGCGGGCGGCGATGGGGCGGAGCGCGAATTCCGTGAGCAGGTAACAGAACGCGCAGACCGTGATCCCTGCCAGGGCGATCGTGAACGCGACCTTCGGAATGGTCTGGGGGTCGATGATGCCGTACAGCGTCGTGAAGAAGACCAACCCGATGCCCCACAACGCCGCCTGGACCCGGGTCAGGCGCCACGGCGCGCGAAACGCGGCCGACCGGTCGCGGTCGGTGGGCGCGTCGTCCTCGGTTGCCCACCGGAGGTCCGACACCAGTCGCTTGGTGCCCCAGGTCACGCCGATCAGAACCGCGCACAGCACGAACACCGGCACCGCGACGAAGTTGGCGATCGCGAACTCGCCCGACCACACACTCGGACCGGGGACGACGACGCTGACGAGCAGGCAGGTGATCAGCGCGCCGACGAGATTCGTGAACACCAGCGGGGCGGTCAGCAGTAGCTGCACACGGATACGGCGCCGGCGCGGACTCTCGTCCGGCGATCCGAGCAACCACGACCCCAGCGGGGCGACGGATCGGCGAGGGCTGCGCATAGTCATTCGAGAGTAGTCGGCACGATCCCTTAGGGTGGGCGGGTGCGCCTAGTGATTGCCCGATGCCGAGTCGACTACGTAGGCCGCTTGACGGCACATCTGCCCACCGCTCGCAGACTGTTGTTGATCAAGTCCGACGGCTCCGTGAGCATCCACGCCGACGACCGTGCCTACAAGCCGCTGAACTGGATGTCCCCGCCCTGCTGGCTGGTCGAGGATTCCGTCGAAGACGCGGAGGCCCTGTGGGTGGTGACCAACAAGGCCGGCGAGGAACTGCGGATCACCATCGAGGAGATCGAGCACGACTCCAGCCACGAACTCGGTGTCGATCCGGGGCTCGTCAAGGACGGTGTCGAGGCACACCTGCAGGAGCTGCTCGCCGAGCACGTCGAAACCCTCGGCAGTGGCTACACGCTCGTCCGGCGCGAATACATGACCGCCATCGGTCCCGTGGACCTGCTGTGCCGGAACGCCGACGGCGCTTCCGTCGCAGTGGAGATCAAACGCCGGGGAGACATCGACGGTGTCGAACAACTCACCCGCTATCTCGAACTGCTCAACCGGGACCCACTGCTGGCACCGGTGAGCGGCGTCTTCGCCGCCCAGCAGATCAAACCGCAGGCCAAAACGCTTGCCACCGACCGCGGAATCCGGTGCCTGGTGCTCGACTACGAGGCGCTGCGCGGCACCGAGAGCACCGAGTTCCGGCTCTTCTGAGGCCTAGGCTGAATCCGTGCCCCGTCGTAAACCGCAGCGGAAGAACACGCGCCGCAGTGCGCCTCCGGACACCTCCGAGGGCTCACTGTTCGGCAGCGCGCTGATGCGTCAGGAATCCGGACCCGCAGGCGACGCGGACGAGAGCTACATCGTGCGCACAATCCCCGGGGCCCGGGCGACCAAGTCCTACCGGTGCCCCGGCTGCGACCACGACATCCGGCCGGGCGTCGCCCATCTCGTCACCTGGCCGGCCGACTACGGCGGAGCCGAAGACCGGCGGCACTGGCACACCGGGTGCTGGTCGGGACGCAGCACCCGGGGCCTGACGCGCAGGTGGTCCTAGCTTCCGGTCTTGACGGTCCGCTGACCGGTCGACCTGGCCGGGTTCTTCTCGACGGTGGTCAGCACCGCAGTGTCCTCGTCGGAGTTGTCCGTCTCGGTCTCGGAGCTCTTCCCGGACTCGTTCGGCGCGTTCTTCGGGTCCGCTGTGCCGCCCGGCGCCGACTTGGTGTTCGTGTTCTTGTTCTCGTTCGAGCGCTGATCCGACTTCGACGACGCGGCTTCGGGCTGCGCGTCGAGGAGTTCGCTCTCGCGGTTGACCGAAGCCAACATTGCGGGAACGGAATCGAGCTGTCCCCGAATTCCCAAGAGCTGCGCCAGGATCCGGCCGCGTAGCACCCGAAGTTCCTCCGCCAGTTCCTTGGCGTGCGCGATCTTGCGTTCCGACTGATCGGTGGCCGCCTGCAGCCGGCGCTCCGCCTCGTGCGTGGCGTCGGCGAGACGACGGTGCGCCTCCGCCTTGCTGGTGGACTCGAGCTCGTTGACCGCGGTGATCGTCTTCTGGCGACGCTCGGACATCGCGAGGTCGAAGTCTTCCTGCACCTGCGAGCGGCGCAGTTCGGCCTCCGCGGCCAGGCGGTCGCGCTCGGACTGGGCGGCCTCGACGATCTTCGCGGCCTCCGTGCGGGCCTTGGCCATGGTCTGCTCGTGCTGGATCTCGAGAGCGCTGCGGCGGTCTTCGAGTTCCGCGACCAGCGACTCGTACTGGCCGCGGAGCTGCGCGCCCTCCTGCTCGGCGACGGAAATCATCTCGGCGGCGTCGGCCTCGGCCTTGGCCCGCACCTCGGATGCCTCGTCCGACGCGAGACGGAGCATGCGCGAGATGCGGTCGCTCATTCCCTCCGCGGTAGTGGGAGGGACGGACAGGCGGTCGACGTCCTTGCGGAGATCGTCGATTTCGTCACGCGCATCGTCGAGCTGCTTGGCGAGGTCCCGCGCCTGCGCCGCCGCGGCGTCGCGGTCGGCGGCAGTGACGCGGAGCTCGGCGTCGAATCGCTCGAAGTAGTTGCGTACCTCGTCCCGGTCGAATCCCTTACGCACGGTGGAAAAGGGAAGGGGGATCGAACCACGGTCCTGCTCGTTTACCATGGCCGCCAATCTACCTGGGCAAAGTAGAACTTGTCTCTGCGCCTGGTGCCCGGTGCTAGTGGCTCGCCGCGGGCTCCACCAGTTCGACGAGAACGCCGCCCGCGTCCTTCGGGTGCACGAAGTTGATTCGCGAGTCGGCGGTTCCGCGGCGGGGAGCGTCGTACAGCAGCCGGACGCCACGCTCGCGCAGCTGAGCCGAGATGGCGTCGATGTCCGTGACGCGGTACGCGAGCTGCTGCAGACCGGGACCACTGCGGTCGATGAACTTGGCGATGGTCGAGTTCTCGTTCAACGGTGCGAGCAGCTGCAGCGCGGTGCTGCCCTCGGGGGAGCCGACGACGCTCAGCATCGCTTCGCGCACACCCTGCTCCTCGTTCACCTCTTCGTGCGTCGACACCATGCCGAGGTGTTCGGAGTACCACGCGATGGCGGCGTCGAGGTCGGGGACGGCGATGCCGACGTGGTCGATGGCGGTCACCAGGTCCGAGGACAGAGGTGACGGGGTCTGGGTGGGGGAGGACTGTGTCATGGTTCCGACGTTAGCGCTACCGTTTCGGTAGTTCTCGTCGGGATGTGACTTCCGTCCCCCCGCACCTGCCTACTCGCTCATTGCACCGGAGGAAATCGTGACCAGTTCTGTGATCGTTGCCGGAGCCCGGACCCCGATGGGTCGTCTGCTGGGTTCGTTGAAGGAAGTGTCCGGGTCTGATCTGGGCGGCGTGGCGATCCGGGGTGCGCTGGAGAAGGCGGGCGTCGCTTCCGAGCAGGTCGAGTACGTGATCATGGGTCAGGTGCTGACGGCGGGAGCTGGTCAGATCCCCGCGCGGCAGGCAGCGGTGGCGGCGGGGATCGGGATGGATGTGCCGGCGTTGACGATCAACAAGGTGTGCCTGTCCGGGATCGACGCGATCGCGTTGGCGGATCAGCTGATCCGGGCGGGGGAGTTCGAGGTGGTCGTCGCCGGCGGCCAGGAGTCGATGTCGCGGGCACCGCACCTGCTGGAGAAGTCGCGGGAGGGATTCAAGTACGGCGACGTGACGATGCGCGACCACATGGCGTTCGACGGGTTGTACGACATCTTCACCGATCAGGCGATGGGAAGTCTGACGGAGGCGAAGAACGCGGAGGACGGGCAGCGGATCAGCCGAGAGGATCAGGACGCGTTCGCGGCGGCGTCCCACCAGCGTGCGGCCCGGGCATGGAAGGACGGGGTCTTCGACGACGAGGTGGTGCCCGTGCCGGTGCCGCAGCGCAAGGGCGACCCGGTCATGGTGACCTCGGACGAGGGCGTGCGCGGGGACACGACGGTGGAGTCCCTCGGCAAGCTGCGGCCGGCGTTCAGCAAGGACGGCACGGTCACCGCCGGCTCGGCGTCGCAGATCTCGGACGGAGCCGCAGCCGTCGTGGTGATGAGCAAGGCGAAGGCCGAGGAACTCGGGCTGTCGTGGATCGCGGAGATCGGGGCACACGGCGTGGTGGCCGGTCCTGATTCGACGTTGCAGTCGCAGCCGGCGCGGGCGATCGCGAAGGCGTGCGCCAAGGAGGGGATCGAGCCGAAGGATCTGGACCTGGTCGAGATCAACGAGGCATTCGCGGCGGTGGGCATCGCGTCGACGAAGGAGCTGGGGCTGGATTCGGAGATCGTGAACGTCAACGGCGGCGCGATCGCGATGGGGCATCCGCTGGGGATGTCCGGGGCGCGGATCGCGTTGCATCTGGCGTTGGAGTTGCGCCGTCGTGGCGGGGGTGTGGGTGCTGCGGCGCTGTGCGGTGGCGGCGGTCAGGGCGACGCCCTGATCGTGCGTGTCCCAAAGGCGTGACCTGCACGACAGTCCGTGGTGGTGTATCTCACACCACTACGGAGTGTCGTAGATGGTCGGGCACAATGGTCGGCATGGCGAACGTCTTCGATCTCAGCACCACGGCCAAGCGCTTCCGATTTGTCGCAATTCTGGAGGCCTTCACCTGGCTCGGCCTCCTCATCGGCATGGCCTTCAAGTACCTGCCGGCCGACGGCAACGAGATCGGCGTGAAGATCTTCGGTCCCATCCACGGCGGCGTCTTCGTCCTGTACCTGCTCGTCTCGCTCTGGACCGCCCGCAAGCTGAGTTGGAATCTGGTCACCATCTTCTGGGCGCTCGTCGCCAGCGTCCCGCCGTTCGGCACCGTCGTCTTCGAGGTGTGGGCCGCGCGCACCGGCCGCATGGCCGAACTGTCCCGGTCGAGCACGGCGAAGGCCGAACCCTCACTCGTCTGACGCCCGCGCCGAGCCCGCGGTAGGCACGGCCCGCATTCCGGTGCGCCCGCAAATCGTGACAAACTGGTGGGCGTGACTCGACCAGGTTCTCGTCCGTCAGCGCGTTCCTCAGCAGTGGCCGCAGCCATGAGCGGAGCAGTCGATCTGTCCGCTCTCAAGGAGCGTGCGGCCGCTCCGCCCCCGCCGGCACTCGCACCCTCGGGTGACGGTGCCACCCCGGCCACCCCCGCGAGTACCGGGCTCGTACCCGTCATCGACGTCACCGAGGCGACGTTCGAGGCCGAGGTGCTCGTCCGGTCCCAGCAGGTCCCGGTCGTCGTCGACCTCTGGGCCACCTGGTGTGAACCCTGCAAGCAGCTGTCCCCGCTGCTCGAGAAGCTGGCGCGCGAGGCCGGCGGCACCTGGGTGCTGGCCAAGGTCGACGTCGACGCCAGCCCGCGCATCGCGCAGGCGTTCGGCGTCCAGTCCGTCCCGACCGTGGTCGCCATCGCGGGCGGACAACCGCTCGCCGACTTCCAGGGCGCACAACCCGAGCCGCAACTGCGGCAGTGGCTCGCCGCCGTCCAGCAGGCGGTCGCCGGAAAGCTGTCCGGACCCCCGGCCGGTGACGGCGACCCGGACGAGCCCGAGCCCGAGGACCCGCGCTTCGTCGCAGCCGAGGCGGCCCTCGACGAAGGCGACCTGTCGGCCGCCGAAGCCGAGTTCCAGAAGATCCTCGACGAGGAACCGGCCAACGCCGAGGCGCAGGGCGCGATCCGGCAGGTGCGTTTCCTCGCCCGGGTGCAGTCCGTCGATCCCGGTGCCGTCGCCGCGGCGGACGCCGCCCCGAACGACATCGACGCCCAGCTCCAGGCTGCGGACGTCGAGCTCTACTCCCAGGCCCCCGACGCCGCGTTCGCCCGGCTCATCGGTCTCGTCGCGCGCAGCGCTGGCGATGACAAAACACGCGTCCGGACGCGTCTGCTGGAGCTGTTCGAATTGTTCGACCCGGCCGAGCCGGTCGTCATGACCGCGCGCCGGAAGCTGGCCGCTGCCCTGTACTGACACGGAACCGGGGTGAGCGCCGACGGCACTCACCCCGGTGACCCGGACCGGAATGTCAGTTCCGGACGCGCTCCACCCTTCCCACCAGGAAGACGTACGAGGCGATCCCGACCGCTGTCACCACGGTCATGTAGACGAATCCGGGCGCAAAGCTCTCGTCGGTGACGAGCAACCCGATGACGATCGGTGTCGCGATCGACGACAGGTTGCCGATGAAGTTGAACATTCCACCGGTGAGCCCGAGCAGGCGTTCCGGTGCGAGAGCCGACACCAGCGACCAGGTGATCGACGCGAGACCGTTGCCGAAGAACGCGATGGACAGGAACATGATCACCATCGCGGTCGAGTCGGTGAAGTTTGCGCCGATCATCGCGACGGTCAGCAGCAGCCCCACGATGATCGGGCCCTTACGGGCGACCCCGAGCGATATCCCCTTCTTCAGCAGGAAGTCGGAGAACACCCCGGAGAACAGCACACCGACGAGCGCCGCGACGAACGGCAGCGACGCGAGAAATCCGGACTTGATGTAATCCATACCGCGGTACTCGACGAGGTAGGTCGGGAACCAGGTGAGGAAGAACCACAGGGTCGACGTGAGGCAGAACTGGCCCAGATAGATGCCCCACAGCTTGCGCCGGCCGAGGACGGTCGCGACATCGTTGCGGGTCACGGCTGGACGTTCGGGTTGCTGCTCCTCCACGAGGTCGACGAGCCCGCCGCCGTCGCGGATCAGGTCGATCTCGGCGTCGTTCGCACGCGAGTCACGCGGCTCGCGATAGAAGGCGTACCAGACGAGGCCCCAGACCGCTCCGATCACGCCGGTCACGATGAAGACCCAGTGCCAGGACAGGACGGACTGCAGCCAGGAGAGGAACGGCGTGAGCAGTGCCAGTCCGATGAACTGGCCGGAGGTGTAGAACCCGATCACCGTCGCACGTTCACGCTCGGGGTACCAGGCGGTCGCGACCCGGTTGTTGATCGGATACGCCGGTGCCTCGAACACGCCGACGAGAAGTCGCAGCGCGATGAGGGCGACGAAGCCCCCGATGACCCCCATGAACGCCGTCGCGACGGACCACAGGATGAGGCACGCCGGGTAGAGCAGTCGCGGGGGTATGCGGTCGACGAGCCAGCCACCCGGTATCTGCAGCGCGGCGTACGTCCACCCGAACGCCGACAGCAGCAGCCCCTGCTGGGCCTTGGAGAGATCCATCTCCTCGGCGATCGCGGGCATCGCGATCGACAGGTTCGCCCTGTCCATGTAGTTGATGACGACCGTCACGAACAGCATCACCGCGATGAGAACGCGCGCCTTCGACGCCTGCGCGGCCACCGACGTGGACCTGCCGGTCTTCTGCATCTGGACCATGTCCCTCACCACTCCGCAAACGATCCGTCGCTGTGGCGCCAGACCGGATTTCGCCAACGATGTCCTTCGGCCGCCCGTTCGATCACGTACTCCTCGTTCACCTCGATGCCCAGTCCCGGGCCGGTGGGGATTCGGACCTGACCGTCGGCGTAGGTGAACACGGACGGGTCGACGAGGTAGTCGAGGAGATCGTTCGACGTGTTGTAGTGGATGCCGAGGCTCTGTTCCTGAATCGTGGCGTTGTAGCAGCCGGCGTCGATCTGCAGGCACGTCGCCAGCGCGATCGGCCCGAGGGGGCAGTGCAGCGCGAGCGCCACGTCGTAGGCCTCGGCCATGTTCGCGATCTTCCGCGCCTCGGTGATGCCGCCGCAGTGCGACGGATCGGGCTGGATGATGTCGACGGCGCCGGACGCGAGGACGGATTTGAAATCCCAACGGGAGAACAATCTCTCACCCAGGGCGATCGGTATCGGCGACTGCCGCAGCACGTCGACGAACCCGTCGACGTGTTCGGAGAGCACCGGTTCCTCGACGAACATCAGCCGGAACGATTCGAGCTCCCGGAGCAGCACCTTGGCCATCGGCTTGTGCACCCGGCCGTGAAAGTCGACGCCGATGCCGATGTCCGGGCCGACGGCATCCCGCACCGCCGCGACGTTGGCGAGACACCGGTCCACCTTGTCCCAGGTGTCCAGGTACTGCAGTTCCTCGGTGCCGTTCATCTTCACGGCGGTGAAGCCGCGGTCGACGACCTCACGCGCCGCCTTCGCGGTGTCCGCGGGGCGGTCGCCGCCGATCCACGAGTAGACCTTGATCCGGTCCCGGACGCGGCCGCCGAGAAGCTCGTACGCCGGCACGCCGAGGGCTTTGCCCTTGATGTCCCACAACGCCTGGTCGATGCCGGCCAGCGCGCTCATGTGGATCCCGCCGCCGCGATAGAAACCCGACCGGTACATGACCGTCCACAGGTCTTCGATCTGCGTCGGATCCTGCCCGATCAGGTAGTCGGACAGTTCCTCCACCGCGGCGGCGACGGACGCCGCGCGGCCCTCGAGTACCGGTTCGCCCCAGCCGACCACCCCGTCGTCCGTCTCGATCCGCAGGAACAGCCACCGCGGTGGCACGGTGTAGGTGGTGAGTGACTTGATCTTCATGGAGTCCTCCTGTGCGGGGCGGTGATGTGGCCCCGGTCGTCGTGTGAGTCGGTTCAGGCGGCGTCGGCCGACCAGATGTCCAGCAGGGCGCGTGCGCGCTCACGCACCGTGTCGGCGCTGTCGCCGGGTCGATACAGGCAGGTGCCGAGGCCGGCGCCGCCCGCGCCGGCGGCGGCCCATTCGGCGAGATTCGTTCGGTCGACACCGCCGACGGGAAGCAATTCGACCTCCGTGGGCAGCACCGCCCGCCACGCCTTCATCCCGGCCGTCCCGATGGAGTCGGAGGGGAACAGTTTCACGCTGCGGGCGCCCGCGCCGACGGCACGGAAGGCCTCGGTGGGTGTCGCCGCGCCCGGGTACGGGCGCAGGTCCCGGGCGACGGCAGCGCTGATGACCTCGACGTCGGTGTTGGGCGAGACGATGATCCGGGAACCGGCGGCCTCGGCCCGGATCACGTCGTCGACAGTCAGCACGGTCCCGGCGCCGACCACGCAGGCGTCGCCGACGGCAGCCGCCAGCCGTTCGATCGATTCGAACGGTCGAGGAGAGTTCAGCGGGACCTCGATCGCCATGAAACCAGCGTCGGTGAGGGCGGAACCGACGGCGACGACGTCCTCCGGGGTGATGCCGCGCAAAATGGCGATCAATCCGGTTGCGGTTGCAGTGGCTGTGGGGCTCACGGGGTCTCCTTCGGGTTGTTCGTGGATGGTGTCTGTTCGACGAGGCCCGCGGCGACCGCCACGTGCCACAAGCCCTGCGCTGCCGCTTCCTCGGCGACCATCTCGGCGACCACGCCGTGGACGCGGAGTGCAGTTGCGTAGCGCCTGCGCAGATCAGCGTTGCCGCACAGCAGGATTCGGCCCCCGAGGGCGTACTGAGGAAGAAGGTGCCGTACTTCGTCGGCGATGATCACGCCGGAGACGTAGTCGGGAACCGAGGCCGGATCGAGGAGTCCGTCGAGCACGAGCGCTCGTGCTCCGAACAACTCCGCGGGCAATCCGCGAGACGGCACCGACGTTCCGGTGACGAGTCCGCGCTCGAACGCGGTGTCGTTCCGCACTCCACCGTGCGCGGTCCGGCCGAGGATGCCGTGCTGCATCACCAGGCCGTACAACTCGCCCGACATCGACGTGGCGAACGAGACGATCTTGCGGTTCTCGACGCGGGTCCACTTGGTGTGGGTTCCGGGTAGGACGATGGTGAGCGGGCTGTCGGTCGGGGTGAGCACGCCCAGTGCCCCGATGATCTGCGTCTCCTCGCCCCGCATGACGTCGCCGGCGACCGTCCCGTCGGCCGCGGGGGCGACGCGCAGGCCGGGGACCAGATGCAGTACTCCGCGAGGGTGGGGGACAGTGGTCAGGTCGGCGGCGTCGATGGCGAGGTCGGTCGGGGTGGTGAGGTAGCCGGCTTCACGCCAGCCCTGGGCGCTGCCGACCATGCCGCACGCGATGGCCGGGAGATCGGGGGACGCCGCGAGCCAGTCGCCGCAGGCCGCGTCGAATGCGGCTTCGTAGTCGCGGGTTCTCGATCCGGGGTCGTCGCCGGTGGCGCCGAGCAGTCCGAAGTCCGGCCGGCGGACGTCCAGAATGCGGCCGCGGTCGCCGAGGAGCCAGGCACGCTGCGACGACGTGCCCCAGTCGAGGGCGATCAGACGCGGTGTCGATGTGTCGGGGGTGTTCTGGATCACCCGACCACTATCGGACGCGAATCCCATAATGACGAATACGGTCCCTATATGTGGGACAGTGGGGTGTGGCGACTCCGACGTACGACATTCCACCCGGCACCCAGACGCTGGCACGGGGCCTCTCCGTGATCCGTGCCGTCTCCGACGGCGCGCAGGATCTGCGTGCCGTAGTCGAACACACCGCGCTGGGCCGCAGCACCGCGCACCGACTCGTGCAACTGCTGGTGCACGAGGGTTACCTGCGGAACGGCAGCCGTGGCTACACGCTGGGGCCGACGCTGATCGAACTGGGTTTCAAGGCGCTCCACGGCAACCCGTTGCCCGTCGTCGCCCGCCCGATCCTCGAGGAGTTGTCGGCGCACGTCCACGACACCGTGCACCTGGCGGTCGAGGACGGCGGCTCCGTGCTGTATCTGGACAAACTGCCCGGATCGAGGGGCGCTGAGATGCGGTCCCGTATCGGTCACCGCATGCCGCTGACCCGCACAGGCGTCGGGAAGGCGCTGCTACTGGACTCGGCCGAGCGCTGGGATGCGCTGTACGAGAGCGACGGTGCGCAGGGGCCGCGACCACCGGCCGGCGCCTCCGGCGGGTCGGCGGATTTCTGTGCACGCATGAACGACTACGTGCGGATGGGCGCCGCGATGGACCTCGAGGACAACGAACCGGGCATCCGCTGCGTGGCGGCGCCGATCCGGGACGCGTCGTGCGCGATCGTCGGTGCGATCAGCGTGTCGGCGACGAGCCCATACATGCCCGACGAACGGATGCGTGGCCTCGTGCCGGTCGTGTGCCGGGCCGCCGGACGGATCTCCGCGGCGCTCGGCTACCGGGAGATCTGAGAACGGTCACGTCGTGCGACGGTCAGCGGTACCGGCCCTCGCAGGCCTGATCGCCGCCGAGCACTCCGGTGCGGAAGGCGTCGACCCGGGAGAATCCGCTCGGCACCGTCTCCCCGTTGACGTCGCTGGCGGCCAGTCCGTCGGTGAGTAGACCCGACACGGCCTCGTCGAGGTCGCCGGGGGACAGCCACACGCTGCCCGCCTCCAGGGTGGCGGGATTGTCCGGACTCAGCGCGGCGGTGATGACCCCGGACAGGCAGGCGGCGCGGAGCGCGGTCTGCGGTGAGTGCAGATCGTCGCCCCGGTCCCGCTGCAACGCCAGGGTGTAGCGCGACGCGAGCAGGACGTACGCGTTGTAGTCGCCGGTCAGGTTGGTCGGGAAGAGTTCACGCCTGCCCAGGTGGCCCGGTGTGCCGCGTTCGGCGAGGGCATCGACGCTGACACCGATCGTGTTGGTGGCCGGGCAGTACGACACCGGCTCGGTGACGTCGGCGTCCGCGCAGTCGAGGTCGGCGCCGTCGAGTTGCAGCGCAGGCGGATCGTCGAGATCGAAGATCTGCTGGAACGACGTGAAGAACGACTCGAGCGATTCGTCCGTGACGGGCAGTTCGCCGTCGTCGGATTCGTCGTCGAACCGCTGCGGCAGATCCGCGCGACGCGAGTCGATCTCCTTCTCGTCGATGCGTGTGCACGGCGCCGGACCGTCCGTGAACCCGATCTGCGTGGCCGTGACCCGTTCGAAGGCCGAACCGTGCACGTTGTCGGGGTCGTTCGGGTCGGTGTCGCCGATGGCCACCGCCGACGCCAGCACCTTGTTCAGGCCGTCCGACGTGTTGAGAGTGAAGTGGGGTGCCTTGTCCTCCGCGATGTGCCGCATGAACGCCCCCGCCAGGCAGTCGGCCTGCTGTTCCCGCACGATGTCTCCGCCCACGCCCTCGTCGGCGATTCCCGCCTTCGTCTGGACGGCGTGCCCGTACTCGTGGGCGAGCACGAAGACCGCGGCGACGACGCCGAACTTCTCCACGACCTCCGGCAGCAGCAGCGCCCGGTCCCAGCCGATCGTATGGTCGGTGGTGCAGTAGCCGGCGTTGAGAAGCTCCTCGGTGCTGTCTCCGCAGAACCGCGGGCCGTCGGCCTCGCGGGGATCCCAGGAGATCAGTTCCTCGACCGGTTCGAAGGCGCGCTGGAACAGCGCCGGGAACTGGATGCGCCAGTAGTCCTCGATGTCGCTGACGGCGTTGGCAACCATCGTGTCGATCTCGCCGCCGTCGGTGCCGGTGACGGGGAGATCGGCGTCGGGCACCCCCTTGCGGGCACCGCTCGGCCCCGAAGTCGCATCGAGCCCCGCAACCTTGAAGGGGTCGTCGTAGATGGATGCGGCGTCGCCGTCTATCGAACGGGCGCAACCCGACAGGACGACCGCGGTCACGGCCAGCACGCCCATGCTCGCAGCCCACTGCCGACGTCGGGTCAGCATGGCCGTGCCTTCATCAACGCTCCAGACTCATCCAGATCGCCCCGTTGGCGGGCAGTGCCACCTCTGCCGAGGCGGGACGGCCGTGCCACGGCTGCGAAGTCGCCGTCACCGCACCGAGATTTCCCCAACCCGATCCTGCATAGACCTCGGCGTCGGTGTTGAGAATTTCACGCCATTCGCCCAGTTCTGGCAAGCCCACACGATAATTCGCGTGCGGGGAACCCGAGAAATTGAACAGACAGGCGAGGATCGAGCCGTCGGTGCCGTAGCGCAGGAAGCTGAGCACATTGTTGGCGGTGTCGTTGGCATCGATCCAGGAGAACCCGCCCGGTGACGTGTCGAGTGTCCACAACGACGGGTGCTCGCGGTACGTGGCGTTGAGGTCGTGGACGAGGCGGAGCAGACCGCGGTGGAAGCCGCCGGTGTACGGGTCGTCGAGTTGGTACCAGTCGAGTCCCCGTTCCTCGGACCATTCGGCGGTCTGTCCGAATTCCTGACCCATGAACAGCAGTTGCTTGCCCGGGTGCGACCACATGTACGCCAGCAGGGCCCGGACCCCGGCGGCCTTCGCGTGGTCGTTTCCCGGCATCCGCGTCCACAGTGTGCCCTTGCCGTGCACTACCTCGTCGTGGCTGATGGGCAGCAGATAGTTCTCGCTCCACGCGTACATCAGGGAGAACGTGATCTCGTGATGGTGATAGCTGCGGTGGACGGGGTCGTGTGCCAGGAATCCGAGGGTGTCGTGCATCCACCCCATGTTCCATTTCATGTTGAAACCGAGACCGCCGACGTTGGTCGCGCGCGTGACCCCCGGCCACGCCGTCGACTCCTCGGCGATCGTGACCACGCCGCGGTGCTTCTTGTGGACCGTGGCATTGGTCTCCTGCAGGAATGCGACGGCCTCGAGGTTCTCCCGTCCGCCGTGGATGTTCGGCGTCCACCCGCCCTCGGGCCGCGAGTAGTCGAGGTACAGCATCGAGGCGACCGCGTCGACGCGCAGACCGTCCACATGGAACTCGTCCAGCCAGTACAGCGCGTTGGCCACCAGGAAATTGCGGACCTCCCGCCGCCCGAAATCGAACACGTACGTTCCCCAGTCGAGTTGCTCGCCGCGCTGAGGGTCGCTGTGTTCGTAGAGCGGCGTGCCGTCGAAACGGGCCAGGGCCCATTCGTCCTTGGGGAAGTGGGCAGGGACCCAGTCGACGATCACCCCGATACCGGCGGCGTGCAGATGGTCGACGAACCACCGGAAGTCGTCGGGGGAGCCGAACCGCGCGGTGGGCGCGTAGTACGACGTGACCTGGTAACCCCACGACCCGCCGAACGGGTGCTCGGCGACCGGAAGCAACTCGACGTGCGTGAAACCCGTCTCCGTGACGTGGGCGGCGAGTTGTTCGGCCATCTCGCGATAGTTCAGTCCGGGACGCCACGAACCGAGGTGCACCTCGTACACGCTCATCGGGGACTGCGCCGGTTCGGTGGCCGCGCGCTGCTCCAGCCACTCGGCGTCGTTCCATTCGTACGTGCTGACCGACACCCGGGACGCCGTCGCGGGCGGCACCTCGGTCGCGAAGGCCATCGGATCGGCCTTGTCGCGCACAGTGCCGTCGGGCCCGTGGACCCGGAACTTGTACAGCTCGCCGACCTCGATACCGGGGATGAACAGCTCCCACACCCCGGTGGATCCGAGTACGCGCATCGGGAAATTGCGGCCACTCCACCCGTCGAAATCGCCGATCACACTCACCCCGCGGGCATTGGGAGCCCACACGGCGAACGACGTGCCGGTGACGGTGCCGTCGGGGGTGTCGTAGCGACGGCGGTGTGCGCCGAGGATCTCCCACAGTCGCTCGTGCCTGCCCTCACCGAACAGGTGCAGGTCGAGCTCGCCGAGGGTGGGCAGGAACCGGTACCCGTCGGCGGAGACGTCGTTGTGACCACCCGGCCACGTGGTGGAAAGCCGGTAGTCCATCAGGTCCCGGTACGGGACGAGCGTTCCCCACACCCCGTGCGCGAGATGTTCCAGGGAGAAACTCGTCCCCCCGATGACGGCGTCGACGGCCTCGGCGTACGGCCGCAGTACGCGGATCACCGTGCCCTCGGGGTGCGGGTGCGCGCCCAGGATCGAGTGCGGGTCGTGGTGCTCTCCCCGGGCCAGCAGGTCGAGGTCGGCGGCGTCGGGTGCGATGGCGGCAGGCGGTTCGACGGTCACTCTGTACCTCCGCGGTAGGCCAGCTTCGTTCTGGCCGGATAGGGGATCGACGGTAATGCCAGGATATGGGCCACGGAGCGCCACGGTTCGAGGCGCACGAAGTTCGCCTGGCCCCAGTGGTACTGCTCGCCGGTGACCTCGTCGAGCACGGTCAGGTGGTCGTGCCAGTCGCGCCCGAGCGCGGGCATGTCGAGCCACACGTTGCCCTGCTCGGCGCCGTACGGGTTGAGGTTGATCACCGTCAGCACCGCATCCCCGGTGGTGGGGTCGAACTTGGAATAGGCGATCAGGGCGTCGTTGTCGACGTGATGGAAATGGATGTTGCGCAGCTGCTGCAACGCCGGATGCAGCCTGCGGATCCGGTTGAGCGCGGTGATCCACGGTTCGAGGGACTCGCCGCGTGCTGCCGCCCCTTCGAAATCGCGGGGACGCAACTGATACTTCTCCGAGTCGAGGTACTCCTCACTCCCCGGTCGCACCGGAACATGTTCGTACAGTTCGTATCCCGAATACACCCCCCAGGTGGGAGACAGCGTCGCCGCCAGCGCGGCGCGCAGCGCGAACATGCCCGGGCCGCCGTTCTGCAGGCTCTCGTGCAGGATGTCCGGGGTGTTGACGAACAGGTTGGGGCGCGCCTCGTCGGCCTTCGCCGCGATCTCCTTACCGAACTCCGTCAGTTCCCACTTGGCCGTCCGCCACGTGAAATACGTATAGGACTGCGTGAACCCGCGCCGGGCGAGCCCGTACAGCCGCGCGGGACGGGTGAATGCCTCGGACAGGAACAGGACATCCGGATCCGACTTCTTGACCTCCGCGATCAGCCACTCCCAGAAGTCCGGCGGCTTGGTGTGCGGGTTGTCGACCCGGAAGATCTTGACGCCAGCCGCCACCCAGTGCCGCACCACCCGCAGGACTTCCGCGTAGATGCCGTCCCGGTCGTCGTCGAAGTTGACCGGATAGATGTCCTGGTACTTCTTCGGCGGATTCTCGGCGTAGGCGATGGTGCCGTCGGGAAGCACGGTGAACCATTCGGGGTGCTTCTTCGCCCACGGATGGTCCGGCGCGGCCTGCAGCGCCAGGTCGATGGCCACCTCCATGTTCAACTTCCGGGCGGCAGCGACGAAGGCCTTGAAATCGCGCATCGTCCCGAGCTGCGGGTGGATGGCGTCGTGGCCGCCCTCGTCCGAGCCGATGGCCCACGGCGACCCGACGTCCTCGGGCGCGGGGGTCAGCGTGTTGTTGGGGCCCTTCCGGTTGATCTTGCCCACCGGATGGATGGGCGGCAGATAGACGACGTCGAATCCCATCGACGCGATCCGGGGGAGCGCGGCCGCGGCGGTGGCGAACGTCCCGTGCCGGGGCCGTCCGTTCTCGTCCCAGCCGCCGGTGGAGCGCGGGAAGAACTCGTACCACGAGCCGAACAGGGCGCGGGTGCGGTCGACGAGCACCGTGTGCGGCTCGCTCTTCGTGACGAGGTCGCGCAGCGGATGCGCACGCAGCAGTTCGGTGACATCCGATCCGAACGCCGGCGCCACCCGTTCGGACAGGTGACGGTCGGAACGCAGGGACGCGGCGACCCCGGTGAGCCGGGAGCGGTCGGCGCGCGGGATGCCCTTCGCGGCACGCTCGAACAGGCGCGCACCGATCTCGAGGTCGTTGGCCAGTTCCGCCGCACCCTGGCCCACCGACAGCTTGGCCTCGACCGCGTGCTTCCACGTGGTGAGCGGATCGCTCCAGGCCTCGATCCGGAACGTCCAGAGGCCCTCGCCGGTGGGTGTGAAGGAGCCGTCGACGGTATCGGGCATCGGACCGCCGGTCATGGGGATACGGAACGTCGCCGAGCCACCGGACGCGGCGCTGCGCGGCCCTCGCACCGCGAGCGTGGCGGCCACGGCGTCGTGACCTTCGCGCCACACGGTTGCCCGGACGGGAAACACCTCACCCACAACGGCCTTGGCGGGATACCGACCGCACCCGATGTTCGGTTCCACGTCGTCGATACCGAGTCGACCTGTCACGCTGGGCTCCGTTCCTTAGCCGGAAGTTGCCGGCGGCTCGTGGGCTGGGCCGCCGGTTCAACCGTAATGGAGTAGACCGGTTCCTGTACGTATTGGCGATATGGCGCCGACCCGCCCCGACACGCAGGCAGGGGTGCTCGTAGTGCGTTATCGTTCGCGAGGTGAAAGCCTTGCGTCGGTTCACTGTCCGAGCCCACCTTCCGGAGCGGCTCGCTGCCCTCGGTCCGCTGTCCACCAATCTCCGCTGGTCGTGGCATCCGGCCACGCAGGAGTTGTTCGGATTGCTCGACGAGGATCTGTGGCGGCAGGTGCAGTTCGACCCGGTCCGGATGCTCGGGGAGGTCGATCCCGCCCGCCTGGACGAGCTGGCCGAGGACGTCTCGTTCCTCGCGCGGCTCGATGCTGCTGCGGCCGATCTCGACGACTACCTGTCGAGGCCCCGCTGGTACCAGAACCAGCAGGCCAAGGGAGTCACGCTGGACGGTGGGATCGCCTATTTCTCAATGGAGTTCGGTGTCAGCGAAGTGCTGCCCAACTACTCCGGCGGTCTCGGAATTCTCGCAGGCGACCATCTGAAGGCTGCCTCGGATCTGGGCCTGCCGCTGATCGGCGTCGGGCTGTTGTACCGCTCGGGATACTTCCGGCAGTCGCTGACCGCGGACGGCTGGCAGGCCGAGCACTACCCGCCACACGACCCGCAGGGTCTGCCGCTGCGACTGCTCACCGAGTCCGGGCCGGAGTCGTCCGATGGCGCCCCCGTCCTCGTCCACGTCGCGGTTCCCGGCGGGCGGGTTCTGCGCGCCCGGGTCTGGATCGCCCAGGTGGGGCGCGTCCCGCTGCTGCTGCTCGACTCCGACATCGCCGAGAACGACGCCGAGATGCGGGGCGTCACCGACCGCCTGTACGGCGGCGATCAGGACCACCGCATCAAGCAGGAGATCCTCGCCGGCATCGGCGGTGTGCGTGCCGTGCGCGCCTACACCCACGCCTACGGCCTGCCCGATCCCGTCGTCTTCCACATGAACGAGGGACACGCCGGGTTCCTCGGAATCGAGCGGATCCGTGAACTGGTCACCGCGGGCGGCCTCGACTTCGACGAGGCGCTGGCCACGGTCCGCGCCGGCACCGTGTTCACGACCCACACCCCGGTGCCCGCCGGAATCGACAGGTTCCCGGCCGACCTCGTGCGGCACTACTTCGGCGGCGACAACGGCGCGAACGAATCCTCGCTGCTGCCGGGGCTGACGATCGATCGGATCCTCGGGCTCGGGCGCGAACCGGATCCGGCGGTGTTCAACATGGCCCACATGGGCCTGCGCCTCGGACAGCGGGCCAACGGTGTGTCGAAGTTGCACGGCATCGTCAGCCGCGAGATGTTCCGGCCGCTGTGGCCGGGATTCGACGCCGACGAGGTGCCGATCGGCTCGGTGACCAACGGCGTCCACGCGCCCACCTGGGCCGCACCGGAGTGGATCGATCTGGCGACCCGCATTCTGGGCCCCGAACTGGTGGAGGAGGCCCGCGGCTGGGAGCGGCTGCAGGATCTGTCCGCCGAGGAACTGTGGTCCACCCGCAACGCCCTGCGCGGGAAGCTGGTGGAGGAGGTACGCCGACGGGTGCGCGCGTCCTGGATCGAACGCGGCGCCACGTCGGCCGAGCTCGGCTGGACGGACGAGGTGTTCGACCCGAACGTGCTCACCGTCGGCTTCGCCCGCCGGGTGCCCACCTACAAGAGACTGACGTTGATGCTGCGCGACCCCGCTCGGCTGAAGGCCCTCCTCCTCGACGAGGAGCGTCCGGTGCAGCTGGTGGTCGCGGGGAAGAGTCATCCCGCGGACGACGGCGGGAAGGCCCTCATCCAGCAGGTGGTGCGTTTCGCCGACGCCGCCGACGTCCGGCACCGGATCACGTTCCTCCCCGACTACGACATGTCGATGGCCCGCTACCTGTACTGGGGCTGCGACGTGTGGCTCAACAACCCGCTGCGACCGCTCGAGGCCTGCGGAACGTCGGGGATGAAATCGGCCCTCAACGGCGGACTGAACCTGTCGATCCGGGACGGGTGGTGGGACGAGATGTTCGACGGCGAGAACGGCTGGGCCATCCCCACCGCGGACGGCGTCGTCGACGAGACACGGCGCGACGACCTCGAGGCCAGCGCGCTGTACGAACTGCTCGAGCGTGCCGTCCTGCCCCGGTTCTACGACCGCGCGGACGGCCTGCCGGTGCGCTGGGTGGAGATGGTCCGTCACACCCTGCAGAATCTCGGACCCAAGGTGCTCGCGTCGCGGATGGTGCGCGACTACGCCGTCCAGTACTACGCGCCCGCCGCCGAATCGGCCCGGACGGTGGCGGCCGGCGACTACGCCGGCGCCCGCGAGCTCGCACGGTTCCGTCGCCGGGTCGAGGCTGCCTGGCCGGCGGTGGCGGTCCTGCAGGTCGACGGCGCGGGCTTGCCCGACACCCCCGAGATCGGAGCGAATCTGGTACTCCGCGCCCGCATCCGCCTCGGTGAGCTGTCCGTTCAGGACGTCACCGTGCAGGCCGTCATCGGAAAGGCCGGTCCGGACGAGGAGCTCACCGACATCGTCACCCTCCCGATGACGCACCTCTCGTCGGACGAGTCGGGCGAGCTTTTCGCCGCCGACCTGGCGCTGCCGCTGTCCGGGTCGGTCGGGTACACGGTGCGGGTCCTTCCGCACCACCGACTGCTCGTCGATCCGTCGGAGCTGGGTCTGGTGGCGGTGCCGAACCCCTGACCGGCGCTAGCGGCCCACGTCCCGGCGCTGGAAACCCGTGATCCCGGTGAGGAACAAGGCCCCCGCGAGAATCAGCAGAACGACGAGGGGAGTGGCGGAGAAACTCTCGGCGGGCAGCGCCGGGGTGTAGTGGAAGGGGGAGAGCATCCCGAACCAGCCGGGGAGCACTTCCCCGAACATGCCGGCGACGAGCACGTAGCCGAGGTAGGCCCACAGCACCGGCAGCGTGCGGGGGACGAGGCCGTACACGGCCGCACACAACCCGACGATCAGGAGCACGGCCGGCACGGTGTTGATGGCCGCGCCGATCAGCCGGCCGAGAGCGCCCGCGTCGGACAGTGTGAATGCGGCGGTGATCCCCATGCCGATC
>RRBB01000146.1:0-28650 GCA_006543605.1 Rhodococcus sp. WS4 | reverse complement strand
TACCGAAGATGTCGCCGAGGCGTCCCGAGATCGGGGTGAAGACGGCGCCCGCCAGGAGCGTGGCGGTAACGATCCACGACGCATTGGAAGGGCTCGTCGAGAGCAACCGCGGAAGTTCGGGAACGAGTGGGATCATGAGCGTCTGCATGAACGAGCAGACCACGCCGCATCCGGCGAGCGTCGCGGTGATCAGAGCAGGGCTACGGGTACTACCGGTGACAGGCGGAGCTAGGACGGTTGCGGACATCAATCACGACCATTTCACATCAACTAGTTAGCACATGCATCTTTCTTTCCGCTCATCAAGACCTGTCGCACTGAGAGGCGAAGGCCAGGATGTCGAAACGTATCGCTGTCGTGCGTCCCTCGACGTGGCACGCCACCGGGCTCGCCGGAGACAGCTTCGACAACGCGCTCGCGGAAAATCTGTGGTCACACGAGATCGAATTAATCTACTGATCCACAACTACATTCGCGACCAGAGCGGAGGCGGAGTCGGCGTTGTTCCGGCATATCGACACCCCAGATCCGTCAGACCAGGATGCCGCAGATCGTGCGCGTACCACCCCGTCGGCGACGAAACCCGTTCTTCGAATTCCGGATCATCGGCATAAATACCGAGCGTGGCGTTGAGGCCTCGTCCCGATTCCGTCGGGACGACGGAATCGGGACCGGTCAGATGTAACCAGAGCCTGGGCAGTCCCACACTCGTCACTGCCTTTGTTGTTCTCCTCGTTCGACGGTCGAAGACAGATGCGTCCTTCGCCCCACGCACGGACGGTGTGTAGAAGTCATAAGTCGACCGAAGATGCAGGCACGGACTGCATGACTTGGGAGTTCTTGATCGTCGATGCTGCTCTCCTGAGCGAGAGCAGAGCAACGAAACCGAAGAAGCAGGAAGCAGTAATGAAGAATCCAGGGGATACAGCGCTACCGGTTTCTCGGATCAGCCATGTGGATACGTAGGCCGCCGTTCCGCCGGTCACGAGATTCGCGAAGTTATTGGCCAGAGCGACACCGGTTACTCGTGTGCGCGAGTCGAATAGAGATGGCAAGACGGCCGATGCGGCTACGACCACTATCGCCATTGCCAGTCCAAACACCAGGAAGGAACCGATCGCAACAGTTCGACTTCCCGTCGCTGTCAGGTGGAGAACCGGGAAGACCAAAACGATGCACGCGATAATCCCACCTGCATAGGCCTTGAGCGCCCCGATACGGTCGGTGATCAACCCGTACACTGGCATCAGGATAGTAATGCAGGCGATAATGCCTGCTGAGATCCATGCAACTTCGCTGGTCCCCAGATCATTTTCCCTCACGAGATGTATACCGAGGTAGGTGAAAACCATATACAGGCAGGCGCTGGCGGGGATCGAAATACCAAGAGATTGAAGGACTCTCACGGTCTGTGTCTTGAGTAATGTCAGAAGTGGAGAGTTCTCCACCGCGCCATCCTGAATAGACTTTTCGTGCTCGGAACTATCGTCGATTTTGCTTCTAGCCCATAGACAGATCGCAAGAAGGGGAACGCCCAACAGGAACGGGATGCGCCAACCCCACGACGCCATCTGCGACGCGGACAGCAGGCTCGACACCGAACCAACGCAGATTGCAGCTAGCGCAAAACCCCCAGTTACACCCAGGAAGACGAAGGATGCCGCCAACCCTTTCCGCTTCGGTCCTGTTATCTCGTAGGCATACGTCATGGCGCCGCCGAATTCGCCGCCGGCCGAGAATCCCTGAGCGAGGCGGGCAAGCACGAGCAGAATGGGCGCGACAATGCCTGCGGTCTCATACGTCGGAAGAAAGGCCATCAAGAGACTTGATGCTCCCATAAGCAGCACGGACAGCAGCAGCACCGTCTTCCGCCCGCTGCGGTCGCCTATTCGACCGAAGAAGATGCCGCCGAGAGGACGCATGAGGTAGGCCGACGCAAAAACGGCCAGGCTGGCCAACAATGCAGCAGTCGGATCACTTCCGGGGAAAAACAATGGAGCCACTACCACTGCAAGATAGGCGTACACGGTGAAGTCGTAGTACTCGACGATTGTTCCCGTGGACGCGGCGGCCAGGCCGCGTATTTTTCGTCTTTTCGCTACTTCGTCCGTTTTAGGTACGTTGTGCCGGTTCGTCATTCGTCTCTCTCACTCTGCGGTGGCGTCTAAACATGTGTGCATAGCTGTGATCGCCCTGAATTTCCGATATGCGGATTGATCCGCCCTGGATTAAGTGGAGACTTCGTTCAGGCCATCTCGAGTATCGAGGCGGCGGTGGGGCGCGCTGTTCAAGATAGCGCGTGTCGTAGTCGTTCTGTGGAAATTGATCGATTTACGAATGGAATCGGTCCGTGTTGAACAGCGGACCGACTCCATTCGGCGGTCTCCCACTCAACCTCGACGGCTAGCATCCGAGTGATTCCTCAAACCTGTTGAGGTGAATCGGAAATCAGTTTTCTGCAGGTGAACAGTGCTTGGCCGAGAACGCCGCTGACCAACGGCCTGGTCTTGGCAGTCATCACTCACCAGCCCATAACCCGAGTCAAATTCCGGCTCGAGAGGCGATGTCGCACGCCTTTGCCACGAGCGCGTCGATACGCTCCACCGTCGGCGTTCCTGCTGCTGCTTTGTTCTGCGGTTCGTCGCGCGCTCGGCGCATGACACCCTCGGCGATGACCGCGACCTTCCACAGGCCGAGCGCATGCCAAAATCCGAGGTCCTTCGGATCGCGCCCGGTCTCGTCGAAATACACCTGGGCGATCTCGGCCCGGTCGGGAAAGCCGTCGAGGGTGGAAGCGGGCAATTCACCACCGAACGTCTCCCCGGGCTCGGGCCAGTATGCGAGCAGACTGCCGAGATCGGCGAGGGGATCGCCCAGGGTGCACAACTCCCAGTCGAGTGCCGCGGTGACTTCGCCGGTGTCGGTGGACGTGATCACGTTGCTCAGGTGAAAGTCCCCGTGCACCAACGTCAGCTCGTGTTGTTCGGGGACCGACTCGACGAGCCGACGCGTCAAATCGTCGAGGGCGGGCAACTCGCGGGTCTTCGACTTCTCCCACTGCCCCGCCCACCGTTTCAGCTGACGCTGCGCATACGGCTTGTGGCTGGCCAGATCGATCAGCCCGGTCTGCTCGAGGTCGACCGCATGGATCTTCGCAAGCGTGCTGGGCAGAGACAGGCCGATCGATCGCCTCCGCTCGGGTGTCAGGGCCTGCGCCACCGATGTCCGGTCGACCACCTGCCCCTCGACGAACTCCATCAGCAGCAGCGGCACGTCGGAGACCGCCGGGTCGTCGGTGAAGCCGAACACCCGCGGGGTCGGCACCGCGGTGTCCTGCAGTGCGGAGAGTATTCGGGCCTCACGGGCCACGTCGTGTGCCGACGCAAGGAGGTGCCCCAGCGGTGGGCGCCGCAGCACCCACCGCCCACCGACGCTGTCGCGAACGAGGTAGGTGAGGTTCGACTGACCGAGACCGATCCGGTCGAAAGTCAGTGTGCCCGTGTAATCGACGCCCGTGGTGTGCAACCATCGGGCCACGGCGGCGGTGTCGATTCCGACGATACCCACGCTAGACACCGAGCTGGACCTCCTGCCGGAACGGGAGAACGTCACCGAGCACCTGCCCGCCGTCGATGACCAGAGTTTCGCCGGTGATCCAGCTGGCGGCGTCGGAGACGAGGAACGCGACCGCCGAGCCGATGTCCTCGGGTTCACCGATCCGCCCGAGCGCCGTCGAGGCGGACACCGCCGACTCGTGTTCCTTCCACAGTGCCTCGGCGAGCTTGGTCCGCACCACGCCGGGGGCGACGGCGTTGACCCGCACCTTCGGTGAAAGTTCCAGTGCCAGTTGTTTCGTGAGGTGAATGAGCGCCGCCTTCGACGCATTGTACACGCCGATGTTCGCCTCGGCCGCCATCCCGCCGATGGAGGCGGTGTTGACGACGGCGCCGCCGTGCTCACCCATCCATGCCTTCGTGGCGAGCCCCGTCCACAGCACCGGCGCCCACACGTTTATATCGAAGGTCTTGGTGAAGCGCTCGTGGTCCTGGTCGATGATCGGACCGTACGCACGGTTGGTGCCCGCGTTGTTGACGAGGATGTCCACGCTGCCGAACCGCTCGAGGGTCAGATCGATGCACCGCCGGGCCGCGTCCTCGTCGACGGCATGGGCGGCGACGCCGATCGCGGTGCCCCCGACCGTTGCTGCGGCGGCGTCGGCCGAGTCCTGCGAGCGAGAGGTGAGCACCACGTTCGCGCCGGCGGCGGCGATGGCCTGGGCGGCCGCGAGGCCGATGCCCCGGGAGGCGCCGGCAACAATGGCGGTGCGTCCGGTGAGGTCGAGTCCGGGCATGTCAGCTCACCGCAACCTTGTGGCCGTTGGTCGAGGACGCCGGCGCCGAATCGCGGTACCGGCGGAGTTCCTGGCGCGCGATGGACCGCTTGTGGACCTCGTCCGGACCGTCCGCCAGACGCAGTGTGCGCTGGTGCGCCCAGGCCATGGCGAGCGGGAAGTCGTCGGTGACCCCGGCGCCGCCGTGCACCTGGATCGCCCGATCGATGATCTTCAGCGCAACGTTCGGCCCCACCACCTTGATCGCCGAGATCTCGGTGCGCGCCTCCTTGTTCCCGACCGTGTCCATGAGGTGAGCCGCCTTGAACGTGAGCAATCGGATCATCTCGATCTCGATCCGGGCCTCGGCAATCCAATCCTGAATATTGGCGTTCTCGCTGACCGGTTTCCCGAACGTCACCCGCGACGACGCCCGCCGGCACATCAGCTCGAGCGCCCGCTCCGCCATCCCGATCGATCGCATGCAGTGATGAATCCGGCCCGGCCCCAGTCGCGCCTGGGAGATCGCGAAACCCTCGCCCTCACCCTTGAGCACATCCTTGGCCGGAACCCGGACGTCGGCGAAGTCGATCTCCGCGTGCCCCTCCCGGTCCTGGTAACCGAACACCGGCAGTCCCCGCATCACCGTGACACCGGGGGCATCGATCGGGACCACCATCATCGACTGCTGCCGGTGCGGGGCCGCCGACGGATCGGTCTTGCCCATCACGATGAGCACCTTACAGTTGCGATGCAACGCGTTGGAGGCGAACCACTTCCGGCCGTTGAGCACATACTCGTCGCCGTCGCGGACCATCGAGAGTTCGACGTTGGTGGCGTCGGAACTTGCCACCGCCGGCTCGGTCATCGCGAATGCCGAGGCCATCGTCCCGTCGAGCAGCGGCTTGAGGTACTTCTCCTTGTGCTCCTCGGTGCCGAAGAGTTCGAGCACTTCCATGTTCCCGGTGTCGGGTGCGTTGCAGTTAAACGCCTCCGGGGCGATGTGGCTGCGGCCCATGATCTCCGCCAACGGGGCGTACTCGAGGTTCGTCAGCCCCGGCCCGGAGTCGGGATGGGGGTGGAAGAGGTTCCACAACCCGCGGCTACGCGCCTCCGCCTTCAACTCCTCGAGGATCGGCGGCTGGAAGTGCGGATCGCCCGATTCGCGCATCTGCTCTTCGTACACCGCCTCCGCGGGATACACGTGGGAGTCCATGAACTCCAGTAGATCGGCCTGGTACTTCTTCGCGCGGTCAGAGATGTCGAACAGGGACACGGGAACTCCTTGTAGGTAGGGAGGGAAATGTGGGTGTGCGCTTGTCGAGGTGGCTCTGTACACCCTCGACGAGGTCTTCGCCTCGGAAGGAGTCGAACATCAGACCTTCCGCGCGGGACACGGAGTCGGCGTAGGTGCCGTCCGCGTCGGTCTGTAGTTGTTGTTTGATCACGGCCATCGAGGTCGGTGAGCACTGCGTGGCCAGCTGCTGGGCGTACGACATCGCCGCGGCGAGCACGTTTCCGTCGGTGATCAGGTGATCGACGAGTCCGATCCGAAGCGCTTCCTCTGCGTCGACCATCCGACTCGACAGCAGCAGATCCGCCGCGCGGCTTCCTCCGACCAACCGTGGCAGCAGCCAGGAGATGCCGTATTCGGCGATCAGTCCACGCTGAGCGAAGGCGGTGGTGAAACGCGCAGCCGGTGAAGCAAACCGGACATCGCAATAGAGCGCCTCGACCATGCCGAGCCCTGCCGCGACGCCGTTGACCGCACCGATGAGCGGCTTGCGGAGCTGCAGCGGCACGTCACGCGGCCGACGTTTCAGCAGGTCGGTGGCATCACCCACCGTCTGCAGATCCGTCAGGTCGGCACCGGCACAGAACCCGCGGCCTGCCCCCGTCACGACGACAGCACGCACGTCCGGGTCGTCTTCGGCGGCGTCGAGCAGATCGAAATAACGGTCCTCGAGTTCGTTCGTCCAGGCGTTGAGTTTCGACGGCCGGTTGAACGTCAGAACCAGCACCTGTCCGCGACGCTCGGCGAGCACGAAATCCTGTTGCCCACCCGTCATGCGTGTTCCAGCAGTGAGCTCTGGTAGCGGCGCATCCCGCGCAGCCAGCGGTCGTAGTCGGAACTCTTCTGCCGGTACATGGTGAGGACGCTCTCGTGGGGCAAGATCAGGAACGTTTCGCGATCGACGGCGTCGAGCACAATGTCGGCGACCTCCGCCGGCTGGAGCACGTCTCCCGCAGAGATCACGGCCCGGGTGGCCGCAACGCCGAGCGGATCCCCCGAGTCTTCACCCGAGCGCATCAACTTCGTCTCAACTCCCATCGGGCAGAGGCAGCTCACCCGGATTCCTCGGTCTCCGTACGTCACGGACAGCCATTCGGCGAACGCGACAGCCGCGTGCTTGGTGACTGCATAGGTGGCGGAGCCGATCTGGGTGAGTAAGCCCGCTGCAGACGCCGTCGTGACGAAGTAACCCTCACCGCGCTCGATCCACATGGGCACCAACTGCTGGGCGGCGCGGATGTGGGCGCGGAGGTTGACGTCGAAGGCTCGATCCCAGGCGGCGTCGTCGGCGTCGAGGCCCGGCGCTCCCCCGATCCCGGCGTTGGCGAAGTAGAGGTCGACCGGACCCAATTCTGCCTCTGCCCGCTCGATGACGCGCCGAATCTGCTCGGAATCTGCGATATCCGCACCTTCCGCGAGAGCCGATCCGGGGTGCCGTTCATTGATGCGGTCCGCAACCGCGGTGGCTGCTTTCGGGTCGAGATCCGCCACAAGTACCCGCGCACCCCGTTCGGCGAGACGTTCGGCGATCGCTCCGCCGATCCCGTTTCCACCGCCGGTCACGATGGCGACCTTCCGTGCAACCTTCACGAGGCTTCCTCTCCTTCGCCGTGCATTGTGACTCGCGTCCCTCTTCTGTATAGTTGAATATGCCGTCAAGTTCAAGTGCAGTGCTTGCAGTATTAACGCGATAGTTATCGTTCTCTATCGTAGCGACGAGTGGCGATAATGGAAGGGCAGGCGCGTCTCGTACAGGCAGCCGGCACCGCCGAGGCTCTTGTCCTTTCGAAGTCGCGCTGCGAGGCGGACGCTGCGAGGCGGTCCACACCACCGGTCGCCCGGGCCCAGCAGGTCGATACACCTGTCCTCGTGGAGCCTGCACCACATCGCACGACCGACGCAGCGCAGGGACGCGCCGGTCGATGCCTGACTACCTGTGGCCGCCAAGACGGATTCATCTCGTCCCGTCGACAGTTCCTGGCAATCCGCCTCGTGGCGGATCGGGTCGTCGGAGCGCCCCCTGCCGGGTCGGCCGTGGGGTGGTTGGAGTGAGGACGCACGGGCCCGGCCGGGCTCAGGCACGAATGAAAGGACGCCATGCTCTCGACACGGTTCACCGAGGAGTTCGGGATCGAGCACCCCATCGTGTGCGGTGGAATGACCGCCGTCGGCACCGCCGACCTGATCGCGGCGGTGGCCAACGCGGGAGCCCTCGAGTTCCTCACGGCGCTGACCCAACCGACTCCCGAGGCGCTGGCCAAGGAGATCGCGCGCTGCCGAACCATGACCGACCGCCCGTTCGGCGTCAACGTCACGATCCTCCCGACGCTCACCCCCGTGCCCTACGACGAGTACCGCGAGGTGATCGTCGGCCCGTCCTTCGAGACCATGTAACTGATCACGAGTTCGCGGGGACGTAGGTCGTCTTTGTTCTCGGGTTCGACCCCGAGCATCAGGTGCCCCCACACCGCTTTGTCCCAGGTGATGATCTCTGCGTCGACGGCCTTCTGCAGAAGCCAATGTCCGGCGAGATAGTAGCCGTCGCTGACTTGGCTGGGGGTGAGTCGGTCGAGTCGGTCGGCGTGCAGTGTCGGCAATGCCATTGCGGTCCTTTCAGAGTGGATTTCGGTCGAGGACGTCGTGGCCCGGCTCGCCGGAACTCACAGGGCGACATCGACCTTCCGCCGGAGTCGGTCTGCCGTTTCGGCCCACTCGAGAGTCGATCCCGGATTTGTGCCAGTTCTTCGTGCACGTCGAGTGCCGTCAGTGATTCGGTGCCGACGACGAAGGCGCCGACTCCTTGGCGGGCTTCGAGCAGTCCTTTCTCGGCGAGACGCTGCTGCGCGGCGCGCACGGTATTCAGCCTGCGGATCCCGTACTCCTCTTGCAGTTCGCTGATACCACTACGGTCCTCGCCGCGATGGACAGCCAGAAGCGCCATCGCCTGACCATCGACCTCGACGACCCGCCCGAGCCCTATCTGGACTTCGTGCTGACCGACGCACTCAACGAGCGGGCAGGACGAATGCGCGATCGAGTCGAGGACGATCCCAACGAGCCGAACAATCCCACGTATAGGTCCTCGACTGCGCCTGGCCTGGGTGCGCGAGCGCTACGGCCGTCGCGAACGCGCTCCCACCATCTGACGTGCATTCCATCGAACAGAGATAGCGGGGCCGAGATCGTGAAGGTTGCCAGTAAGGTTGCTGCCGGCGCCGGCGGAGGCAGTGAATCGAAAGTGGCGCTTGCCGAGCGACTCGTCGCCGAGGGGGAAAAATCGTCATCTCGATCCCGACTCTGGCTCGGACGTCGCCGAACGGATCGCTCAATCCACACCCGGAGGGAGCTGCCTCCGACGGCGGTGATGCGTCGAAGCGTCAGGTCATTGCCCCATGATCTCGCTCGTCGAAGAACCTTCGGTATTGTCGACGTCTACTTCGCGAACGCAAGGTTGCGTCCATGACGATGGATGCTCCTATCGCTGTCAAGCCGTGTCGGCCAGGGATAGGGAGCTGGATTTCTGCTCGTGGTCGGTGAGCCACCGTGAGTAGGTGGCGGCGAGATCGGGGTCGAGGCGTTGCCCGATCTCCAGACGTCGTACGCGCTGGTAGGGAACCGCGAGTGCGGTTGCCACCGTGGTGATCGGGATGGCCAGTATTCGGCGACGTTGGCGAAGTCGGCCTGTGCCGCTATTCACTGGCAGCGGATTCCGGATGATCTTGAAAACCTCGCGCGCGACGAAGCGTTTGAGGCAGGCGGATGATCTCGCGCTCGGACTTGCCTTCCGCTGTGCGTCGCGCAATGTAGTCGACGGTGCGTGTGTCACCGGCGGACATCCGCACCAGCACGATGCGATGGATCGCGGAGTTGGCGGTGCGGTCACCGCCCCGGGAGAGCCGGTGCCGCTGATGCTTACCCGACGAGGCGGGGATGGGTGCAGTTCCGCACAGTGCGGCGAACTGCTGCTCGCTGCTCAGTCGTTCGGGGTTGTCACCGCAGGCGACCAGAAGCTGGCTGGCGACGAGCGGGCCGACGCCGGGCAGCTGCAGTAGGGCCGGGTTGACCTGGGCGGCCAGCTCACCGAGCCGGGTGTCGATGCCATCGATGTCGGACGTGTGCTGCTGATGGCGCACGGCCAGTCGTTTCAAAGAGCCGCGGAGGGTTTGCTCCGGGCCGTGACCGGGAGTCGGCCGTGATCGAGCGAGTGCGGCAACGAGTTTCATGCTACCGAGATGTCGGTAGGTAGCGCGTATCTGTTCCGGTGCGGTCACCAGCAGAGCATGGATCTGGTTCATCGCCGCGCCTCGCGCCTTGCGAGCCGAGGACCGTTCGGTGAGCAGGATCCGCATCGATTCGACCAGCCCGTCGCGGTCTTTCGGGGTCGCCAGCCCGCGCCCGGACAGTGCAGTGACGGCCGCCTGGAGCGCGTCGAGCGGGTCGGACTTGCCGTGCGGGCGGCGTGCACGGCGGTCGGGCCGGGCGACCTCGAGAACGGTCATTCCGGCACGGCGCAGTGTGCGCGCCAGTTCGGCGCCGTAGCTGCCGGTACCCTCCACAGCGACCGCGACGACGACGCCGAATTCGCGAAGATAATCGATGACCTTCCGGTAGCCGGCGCCGGTGGCACCGAACTCGCGGTCACCGAGCGGCCGTCCATGTTCGTCGATGACCGCGACGTGATGGGTGTCCTTGTGGGTGTCGATTCCCCCGTAGACGCTGATCTTGCTCTCGTAGTCGGTGCCCACAGATGATGCCCTTCCCTCGATCGGTGTGGACACGCACCAACCGGGCGGGCAGACAGCACATAGACGAGACTGCCGAAGTCAAGCTCCTATCAAGTCATGCCTGCCCCGGTCGGTGCGCGCAGCCACGAGGTGACGGACAGATCCATCGAAAGACAGTCCCCACATCGGGGCGTCGGTGTACGACCGAGTCACGTCACCCCGCGGCCGTATCCATCATCTATGTGTATGAACCGGTTCCGCATCTGACCGGCGTGTCGTAGCCAACGAAGGTGGCCATCGCGTGACTCTTCGAGAGACCTACCAAAGTCACTCGATGAAGGACCACGCGATGACCAGTGCCCACGATATCGACCTGCAGCAGATCTTGACCGACCGACTCACCGGCGCAAGCCCCGACCTGCTGCGCGAGCTGCTGACGATGTTCATCCACACCCTGAACTGCGCCGAAGCCGACGCACTGTGCGGCGCCAGCTACGGACAACGCTCCGACGAGCGCACCAACTCTCGTAACGGATACCGGCACCGCGACTTCGCTCCCCCAAGCACTTCGTGCAGGGCGGTACCCCCACCCGCGTCGGAACCCTCGACGTGGCGATCCCCAAGCTGCGGTCCGGTTCGTACTTCCCCGATTGGTTGCTCGAGCGTCGCAAACGCGCCGAAAAGGCCCTGACGTCGGTGGTGGCCACCGGGGGTCCCTCCCTGCACGAAGTGCTTGGGGGAGCCAAGTCGCAGGTGTCCGTGATGGCCGAGGACCTCGACACTCAGGTCGAGGCGTTCCGCAGCCGCCCGCTCGATGCCGTGCCGTACACCTTCGTCGCCGCCGACGCCCTGGTGCTCAAGGTGCGGGAGAACGGTCGGGTGGTGAATGTGCACACCCTGGTCGCGGTCGGGGTGAACGCCGAGGGCTACCGCGAGATCCTGGGCGTGGATGTGACCTCGTCCAAGGACGGTGCCGGCTGGCTGGCGTTCTTCCGATCGACGAACTCGCAAACTCGGCGATCAGCATGCTCACCGATCGCGCCGCCGATTCGGGAAGCTCTACCGGCACAAGCGCTTTCTGCCTCCCGTGAGATCGATGCGGCGCTCGGTAGCCAGAGATGTCGAACCGCCGGTCTACCACGTTCGCCGACCCACCGGCCGACCCCGATCGCACATCGAATGGCGTACCGGCCGGTGACCGTCACGTCGGCGATCGTCCGACAGTCGTCGAATAGGCAGTCCGGAGGCTCCACAAGACGGGCTGGTCGCAACCGTGCCGGCGGCGCGGTTCGAACGACACCGGCGTGAGGGCTCGAGTTTCGACATGATTCTCGAGATGATGTCGCGGTGGATACCGCAGCCCTGACAGATGTCGGTGAACGTCTCGATTCGTTTGTCGATGAGGTGTTCTCGTCGCTCACGCGCAAGGATCAGCGGACGACAGCAGGGGTGTACGCACGGGGATTGATGCTCGACGGGCGCCGCAAGTCGATGCAGCCGATGGCCGAGCGCCTGGGGGTCGATCACCAACGGTTGCAACAGTTCGTGACCACCTCGCCATGGGACGTGGCACCGGTCCGGAAGACACTGTCCCGCAAGGCCTGTGATCTGATCGAACCGGACGCGTGGGTCATCGACGACACCGGATTCGCCAAGGACGGCGACCGCTCCGCGTGCGTGGCCCGGCAGTACTCGGGCACCCTCGGCAAGGTTGGCAACTGCCAGGTCGCGGTCAGCGTGCACGCCGCCACCGATGCGGCCTCGGCACCGTTGGATTGGCGCCTGTTCCTGCCCGAGAGCTGGGACGATCAGTCCACCGCCGACCCGGACGCGGTCGCGGCGATCACCGCCCGCCGGAAGCGGTCCGCGATCCCCGCCACCGAGCATCATCGCCGCAAGTGGCAGATGGCGATCGAGATGATCGACGAGTTGATCGAGTGGGGACGGATCCCGCCGACAGTGGTCGCGGACGCCGGCTACGGCGACGCCACTGCCTTCCGACTCGCGCTGACCGAGCGGGGCATCGGCTACGTTCTCGCCGTCAAGAGCGCCACCACGGCTCATCTCGGCGACGCGGTACCCGAGACGGCGCCCTGCAGCGGCCGGGGCCGCCCGCCAACACCCCGCTACGGGCCCCCTTCGACCTGCAACGACCTCGTTCTGGCGGCTGGACGTAAGGCGCTGCGGGATGTGACCTGGCGGTGCGGCAGCAAGGCCGCTCCTGACAATCCCACCGCGGCGATGCGCTCGCGGTTCGCCGCACTGAGGATCCGCCCGGCGAACCGTGACATCCCCCGCGCCGAGGACGGCACCCTGCCCGAGGCCTGGCTGCTGGCCGAATGGCCCACCGACGCCGACGAGCCCACCGATTTCTGGCTCTCCACCCTGCCCGCGGACACGCCCCTCGAAGAACTCGTCCGCCTCGCCAAGATTCGCTGGCGTATCGAGCACGACTACCGAGAATTGAAAACGGGTCTCAAACTGGATCATTTCGAGGGCCGTTCCTGGATGGGCTGGCATCACCACGCCACCCTGAGCACTCCTCGATCGCCCAGAACGCGGTGAACCCCGCTGACCACTCCAGCACCTCTGACTGCACATTGGATCAATTACCACAACGGTCCCGGTCGCAAACTGTCGTTGCAGTACTAAAGACCGAGCCGCCGCACCCGTCCCGTCGTCGTTCTCGGCGGACCATGACCCGTTGCTCCAGCACGGCAGCACCACCACCGCCTCGCGGCCGTGGCGACGATGGGCCCTGAACAGGTACCTACCTAGGTATATACCCGGGTGTGCCGCAGCAGGCCCAGCGGGCATGCTCGAGCCCAGAGCGCAATGTGGTTTTGCACACTTTTTCGCCCGTCTGATAGAAGGAGCACACCAATGCCGCTGTCGCGTTTGTTCACCCCGGAGAACGCCTACACCGTTGAAGGAACCATTTGAATTTTTGGCCCGCCGCCGCCGGAGACGGCCGTCGAGCGGCGCTGGTTCGAGGAGAACCGGAGCTCGTCGTACAGCGCCGAAGAACTGATCGTGGCGACTGCCTGAACAGGCAATTTACAAGACACCTACTGGAATGGAGAAGCCGATGCGTGAAGATATCGAGTTCGACGCTGAGGGAGTGACGCTGCGGGGCTGGTTCTACAAACCTGACGACGCGTCCGGAGAGCTGCCGTGCATCATCTTGACGCACGGGTTTTCGTGTACCAAGGAGATGGGTCTCGAACCCTTCGCCGAGGTGTTCACCGCCGCGGGGTTCGCTTGCGTGGTCTATGACCACCGGGGGTTCGGTGCCTCGGGCACGGCTCCGGGCAAGCCGCGGCAGGAGATCGACCCGTGGGACCAGATCCACGACTGCCAGCACGCGATCACCTACGCGCAGGGCCGGCCCGAGGTCGACGCCTCGCGGATCGGGGTGTGGGGTTCGAGCTACTCGGGCGGGAACGCGTTCGTGGTCGCGGCGATCGATCGCCGCGTGAAGGCCGTGTGCGGTCAGGTGCCTGGGGTCTCGATGCGGCGCGCATTCGAGGCGGGTGTGCCCGAGGAGTTCTGGCAGGCGGCATGGGACGGGCAGGCCGCCGATCGGCTTGCGCGAGCCCGAGGAGAGGCACCGGCGATGATTCCGGTGGTCACCGCGGACCCGACGCAGCCGGCAGCCCTGCCGACGCCCGATGCCTACGAGTTCTTCTCTGCCTACGAGGGGACCGCGTGGCGCAACGAGGTGACGATGCGCTCGTTGGAGCTGAACTACGAGCCAGGCCAGTTTCTCAAGTTCGTCGCTCCTACCCCGCTGCTGATGGTGGTTGCCGAGGACGACAACATTGTGACGCCGGCCGAGTGGGCCAAGGAGGCGTTCGAGACCGCGGCAGAACCCAAACGTCTCGTCTCGATCCCCGGCGGCCACTTCGACGCATACACCGGTCACCCCTTCGAGCTCTCGTCGGGCGCGGCACGCGACTGGTTCCTCGAACACCTGGCGCAGAAGGTCGCCCCAGCATCGGTCTGACATCAGGGGCCTACCCCGCTGCGGTCCTGGCAATAAGCGGGTACGGAGCGGGACTACGGCTGGGAAATGATCATCAATGAGTTGACAGCCGATCTGTGGAAGATCGACGGCTTCGCCTCGTTCCTCGAGCGCTGCGACGGCAACTACATCGGTGCATGAGGCCCTCGACAAGATGCCCAGCGTCTTGCGATGTCGCGGCGAGCGCGGTCGGCATCCCGAATTACAAGGTTTCGTCCGATCTGGGCGTGGCCACCACAAGTGTGAGCACTCGTTTCACAATCAAAAGGAGAAATAGTCATGCCGTTTTGGAGAATCCACCACCCCGTTGGGGCCTACACCGACCAGGACAAGGAGGACTTCGCGAAGGCCATCACAGCTCGCTACGCGGCAGAAATGCCAGCCTTCTACTGCGACGTGTTCTTCTACGAGGTGGAGAAAAGGAACGCGTTCAGGGGTGGCGAGGCCGTCGACAACTTTGTTCGCCTCCAGGTGGAACACATCGCACGAGCGATAGACGGCAAGGTGATGCAGGAGTTCATCATGGACATGCTGACCGAGACCATCAGGCCTTGGCTCGACGGCCGGGGACACGATTGGGAAATAAGCATCGGGGAGATGCCGGCCGAGCTGTGGAGGGTCGACGGGCTCACCCCGCCGCCGTTCCGCTCACCGGCGGAGAAGCGGTGGATGAAGGACAACAAATCATCCCCGTACGACTGGACCGAAACGGTCGGTCTTAGCGCGGATGGCCAGATCGTGGGGTTGGTCGATCCCAGGGGCTGAATACCTAGCGACCCACAGTCTGACCAACGCTCCGTAATCCCGGCCCGGGTCTCTGTGCCACCCAGAGACCCGGGCCGTCGGTCCGTTCGAGCAACTGCAGAAGGCGAGAACCGATGCCTTACGTGCCCTTCAACCCGTCCACCGGTAGGCAACTGCTCACGTTCGAGACCACCAAGGATGCCGACCTGGCCGTAAGTCTGGTGCGCTTGCGTGGTCGTGGTCGTGGTCGTGGTCGATGTTCGAGTGTGAGGCGAAAGTTGGAACCGATCAACATTTTCCGGCCCGCGCATGCTCGTCACGGGCGGCTCATCGGACATCGAGTGGTCGGTAGCCCGGATGCTTGCGCTTGCCGGGTCAGCTGTCGGCATCTTCGGTCGAAATGCGGACACGCTCAGCAAGGCCGTCGAGGAACTCGGCGGATCTGGTGAGGGCCCGTGTTCTCGGCAGTAGCCGACGTGGCAGACGAATGACACTATTGGCTTTTAAAATGGTAGGGATCGCTCTCTACGGTAGCGGGCGATCACACGGAGAGGCAGAAATCACACATGCACGCACTCGAAGTCGCCAACGATCCCGGCGAGGCGTTTACTCGCGCACTACACGCTGCGACCCTGTGCGAGGCGTTCCAGATCACCGCGGCCGCGCGGGCCGACCAAGTCGCTCTGCGCACTGTCGACGGAGGCGTCTCACTGACGTTCGCCGCACTCTCGGAGAGAGTCCGACGCCTGACGGCCGGCTTGGCGGCGCTGGGTGTTCGGCGCGGCGACACCGTCGGCATCATGCTCACGAATCGGCCGGAGTTCCACATCGTCGACCTGGCCGCCATGCACCTCGGTGCCCTGCCGTTCTCGATCTACAACACGTCCGCACACAATCAGATCGAATATCTGTTCGGTGATGCCGGAAACCGGATCGTGATCACCGAGCGAGCGTTCGTCGACCGCCTCGTGGCCGTGCGCGATGGCGGCACCCCGCTCGACCTGATCGTCGTGGTCGACGGCGCACCGGAGGGGACGCTCAGCCTCGAGGACGTGGAAGCAGCGGGCGACCCGGACTTCGATTTCAACGCAACGTGGTCGGCGGTCGCTCCTGATGACCTCCTGACACTCATCTACACCTCAGGCACCACAGGCCCACCCAAGGGTGTAGAACTCACTCACCACAACCTGATGAGTCAAGTTCGCGCGCTCCAACAGGCAATGCCCACCACACCGGGCGGTCGCTTCGTCTCCTTCCTTCCCTCCGCGCACATCGGTGATCGGTGGGGTGCGCACTATTGCGCTCTGATGATCTGGGGATTCACAGTCACGCCACATCCGGTCGGCGGCGAGATACTGGACGTCGTGGAGCAGGTGCGTCCGACGGTGTTCCAGCCGGTGCCCCGTATCTGGGAGAAGGCCAAGGCCAAAGTGGAGGCTCAGCTCGAGGCCGACCCCAACTGGGCACGGCGCGCACTGCTGCGCTGGGCCATCGACATCGGGATCAAGAAGGCACAGGCCGCACGCGACAACCGTTCTCTCGGCAAGATCTTCGACATTCAGGCATCGGTCGCGGCCGCGCTGATCGGTGACAGGTTTCGTCGAATGCTGGGCTTGGAGAAAATAGACTGGGTCCTGTCTGGATCGGCCCCGACTCCCCGCGACGTGTTCGAGTTCTTCTCGGCAATCGGTATTCCCATCTGCGAAGTGTGGGGCATGAGCGAAACGTCCCTTGCCATAACCGTCAATCCGCGCGACGCCATCCGGGAGGGCACGGTGGGGCTACCCCTGCCCGGAATCGAGGTGAAAGTCGCCGAGGACGGGGAGCTGCTCGTCCGTGGGGCGACAGTCATGCGTGGCTACCGGAACAAGCCCGACCAGACCGCCGAGGCGATCGATACGGACGGGTGGCTCCATTCCGGTGACATCGGGACGATCGACGAGGACGGTTACGTGCGGATCGTCGATCGCAAGAAGGAGATCATCATCAATGCGGCCGGTAAGAATATGTCCCCGGCGAATATCGAGTCACGGTTGCGGTCGAGCAGCCCGCTGATCGGGCAGGTCGCCTGTATCGGTGACGGGCGTTTGTACAACGTCGCGTTGATCACCCTCGACCCCGACGCAGCTGCCGGGAGATCGGCAAGTGATCCGGCCGTCATCGCCGAGGTTGCAGCCGGGGTCGATCTTGCGAACTCTCAACTTTCCAGGGTGGAGCAGATCAAGAAGTTCACGGTGGTCGAAGATTACTGGCTGCCCGGAAGTGACGAGCTCACACCTACGATGAAGGTCAAACGCAGGAATGTCACGACAAAATACGCCGCTCAGATCGACGACCTCTACTCGACATAGACGTGCCCGGCACAGGGGGCGACGCTGAACGCACGAACACCCGTCGACGAACGAGTCGTGCCGGTGGTGACTTCCAACCTGAGAAGGGCAGTTTCGTTCTGCCGTTCCACCTTCGGTGACTCTTCACCATTCTGTCCGACGGGAACTGTGACGCAACATCACGAAAGCGGTGTGTGCTCAGGTCCCCGCGATATGCGAAAGGCCTGGGCTCCTTGCTTTCTGAGTGTGATAGATATTACTCTCTCCATAGCGCTGGCCGGCAGACCACGGCCGCCAAAGTCAACCAACCCCGAACATCTGGAGGACACGTGACCATCGACGCTCACCCCACTGCGGTCGCACCGCCAATTCGCGCGACGGTGTACGTCGGTAGGTGGCCCGAATTTCCCAGCCCGTTCCCGGGGCCGGAAACCGGTACCTTCCCGCCCTGCACGTCCACCATCGTGAGCGGTCCTACCGAAGTAGTACTCATCGATGCCCAATATCTCAAAGAGGACGTCCGGGACCTCGGCGATCTGATCGAGCGCACCGGGAAAACACTCACCACGATCTACGTCACCCATGCACATCCCGACCACTACCTCGGGATCGGCCCGCTGATGGAACGGTTCCCCGATGCGAAATGCATTGCGCTGCCACACATCGTGGAGGCCATGAAAGAGAACCACGAAGAGTACGCCGAACAGTTTGGACAGATGTTCGGCGACACGGTCGTGACAGGTAACGCTCTTCCCGACCCGTTCGACGGTGACACGTTCTTCGTCGACGGCTCGCCGCTGAAGATCATCGAGGTGGAACAAGCCGACATCAGCCCCACCACGATCGTGCACATACCGGCCATCGACGCTGTTGTGGCCGGCGACGCGATCTACAACGAGATCCACCCCATGCTCGGGCTGTCGACAGCCGACGAATGGCCGGACTGGCTCGGAACCGTCGACGTCGTGGAGAACCTGAAGCCGCGAATGATCGTCGCCGGACACCGTCGACCCGACGGCGACGATTACGCAGTCGACACGATGATTCAACAAACCCGTTCCTACATCAAAGAATTCGCGGCCGCGTACAACGTAGCGAAGGATGCTCAAGACCTCATCGGCATCATGTCGGCGAAGTTCCCGCACCACGGCAACGTATGGACCCTGACGTTCTCGGCCTTCAGTGCGATAGAGATGCGAACCACGGCTGGCGCGCCCTCCGGCCAATAGTCGCCCAGCTGACCCCTCGTCGACGCTCACAGGTTCGAAACTCCTTCGAGGCGGACCGCGAGATCGGCAGCGTGAAGCCTGTCCGTGCGCTTGTCGTGGACGGCAGTGACGACCCGGACGGTGCGGCGCGGGTGCACACCGCGCCGTCCGGGCCCCGACGCAGACGACCGGGGACTCCGCGCCGATGAGGAGTTCATTCTCCATCCATTCGCTCGCAACCGACGCATTCAACTGCACAGTTCACAGCGAACCGGGAATCTACAAGTCCCTTGTCGGACCAACGGTCCGATTCAACATCGAGGCGCCGTTCCGCCGGAACGGTCCCGGGTCCCGACCCTTGTCCTTGTCACGAAACACCGTGGCCAAAGCGCTGCAGGCGGATGGGCACCGCGGTATGAGTGGGTACCGGTGACGGCGTCGGCTTGGGCGCAGATCGAACCGACGGTGCGCGCGATCTCCGGCCCACGCAACGTCGAGGCGTCCATTCCCATGTACATGTGGGACGCCATCGGGGGCATGTACGCAGCGGACCGCTTGGCGCGAGCGCGCAGGGAGGTCGCGTCTCGGCCGCCCGACTGCCCGCCCAAATTGGCAATGCGCCGTACTCGCTCACCGAGCATGCTGCCGTCGGCTTCAGCGAGTGGCTGTCGGTCACCTACGGAGACCGGGGCGTACGGGTGAGCTGCATTTGCCCGATGGGGGTCAATACCGACGTCCACAACAGGGCACTCGGTGCACCGGACGAGGCGTCGCAGCTCGGGGCGAAGGTGGTGGGGAAAGCCGGAAAGGTCTTGGAACCCCGAGATGTCGCCGTGATTGCGCTAGCGGCGATCGAAGAGGAAACGTTCTTGATCCTCCCACATCCCGAGGTGCTCGAGTACTGGCCGGCGCAAGGTATCTGACTACGGCCGTTGACTTGGCGGAATGCGGCGCCCTCAACGTGAGGTGACCCCCACATGAGTACGCGGCTGCCGATCGGTCCGGCTCAGCCAGGCCCTTGCGCCGCCTATGGTAGCGAGTACTCTCCCTCGTGGCATGAGATGCCCGGCGGCCTGACTCGGTAGAGCGCCACCCAACCCGCAACCTGGAGGAATCTCGTGGATATTGACGCTAAATCGCCGGACGCAAGTTCGGAATCGACGCCCAGTATCTCAAGGACGACGTTCGAGATCTCGGCGACCTGATCGAGCGCACGGGAAAGACCCTCACCACGATTTACGTCACGCATGCGCACCAGGATCACTATCTCGGCATCGGTCCCTTGAAGGAGCGGTTCCCCGAGGCGAAGTGCGTTGCGCTGCCACATGTCGTCGAGGCGATCAAGGAGACCCGGCACGAGCATGCCGAGCTATGGGAACAAATGTTCGGCGACTCCAGCGTCGCGCTCCCCGACCCGATCGAGGGCGACACCTTCTACGTCGACGGCTCCCCACTGAAGATCATCGAGGTCAAGCAGGCCGACATCAGCCCGACCACGATCGTCCACATCCCGGCGATCGACGCCGTCGTAGCCGGTGACGCCATCTACAACGAGATCCACCCCATGCTGGGCCTGTCGACACCCGACGAGTGGCAGGACTGGCTCGAGACCGTGGACCTCGTAGAGAAGCTCAACCCTCGGATGATCGTGGCCGGCCACCGCCGGCCCGACGGCGATGATCACGCGGTCGACACCATGATCGCGCAGACCCGCGCCTACATCCAGCAATTCGCAGCCGCGTACAAGGTTGCGAAGGACGCCGAGGATCTGATTGCCATCATGACGGCGAAGTTCCCGTACCACGGCCAAGTTTGGACTCTGTGGTTCTCCGCCTTCAATACCTTCGAGCTGCGCAACGCGAATAGCTCAGAGGCAGAACCCGTTCGGTGACGACGGCGCCGGTCGCTGCGGACGGGTCCGGCCAACGCGTCATGGAGCATCCACGATGGGCACTGCGCACGCAGAGCGGTCCCTTGATGCTGGCGACGGCGCAATCACCGTGGAGAAGGACGGGGGCGTCCTCCTCATCGGCATCGACCGACCGGCTAAACCCGTCCACACCTATTCGTTGATGTTGTCGTTGTGAATTTCGTTGTGTGGCAGCGGGTGGGTGTGGGCGTGGGTGATCGTCCGACCTGGTGTGTCGGGTTGTTCCACTGAGTCTTTCGCATCGAGGGTGGGCATGTGTGATCGGTGTTAGGTGATGATCGGCTGATTTTCGACCGCACGTGCTTTCGAACAAGTTCTGCCACGCCGTTTCCCACGGCCAGTGCGTGGGGAGGTACAGCGTCAATCTCCGGATGGAGGATGCGATGCGTGCGGGAACGGACATAAGGGTGCGCCGGATGGTGCCGGTGGTCGCCTTCGTCAGTCGCGGATCACCGTGAGGGTGCCGGCGGCGCGGGTGAGATTGAAGGCCATCACCGCGCAGACCAGCCAGGCGGCGTTCGCGGCGAACCGGCTCGAGGGCAGATGCGCGAGGGCGGAGTTTTTGCCCGGCCTGTTCGGGGGCGATTCGCGCCCGACGGGTAGTCAGGAACTCCTTGATGTCGGCGCGCGCCTGCTGCTTGTCGGCCATGCCCCTCGACGGTACGCGCGCTGCCCCGAGCATGAGAGACCCTGCCAGGGGCACTGTCACGTTGTTGAACGCGGCAAACTGGGAGAATGTGGCGTGACCACCCCAATGCCATCGCACAAACGCCACCGTTACCCGGTCGAGATCATCAACCACTGCGTGTGGTTGTATTTTCGGTTCCCGCTCAGCTTCCGTGAGGTCGAGGAGATGATGCTCGAACGCGGTGTCGCGGTCAGCTACGAGACGATCCGGCGGTGGTGCGCCAAGTTCGGGCAGGCCTACGCCAACCAGCTGCGCCGGCGGCGGGCCCGGCCCGGTGACAAATGGTTCCTCGACGAGGTCTTCATACGGATCAACGGCACCCAGCATTACCTGTGGCGGGCAGTCGACCAAGACGGCAACGTGCTCGACGTGCTGGTCCAGTCCCGCCGAAACGCGAAGGCAGCCAATAAGTTCTTCCGCAAGCTGCTCAAGGGGCTGCGGTACATGCCGCGGGTGATCATCACCGACGAGCTCGCCAGCTACCAGGTGGCGCACCGCGAGATGCTGGCCTCGGTCGAGCATCGCCGCTCGAAGTATTTGAACAATCGAGCCGAGAACTCGAATCAACCCACCAGGCAGCGAGAACATGCGATGAAGCGCTTCAAATCACCCGGGCACGCGCAACGATTCCTGTCCGCCTTCTCGGGCATCTCACCGCATTTCCGGCCCAACCGGCACAGACTCTCGGCGCCCGAATGGCGTACCGAGATGGCCGACCGTTTCGCGGTCTGGCAGGACGTCACAGCGACCGACGCCGCCGCCTGAAAGTGGACGGCCCGGCGGCGTGCCGTAGCGTCATTCCACAAAGAGACTGCGCCGCTGTATTATTCAACTAACGTGACAGTGCCCAGCCCAGGGATAGTGGCGTCACGACGAATCGGGGCCTGTCGGTGTTCGGACAGGCCCCGATTCGGTGCGCGTGTGCGCTGTGGGTCAGGTGATGCTGCGGAATGATCCGCCGTCGACGCCGTACACCGAGGAGGTGACGTACGAGGCGAGGTCGGAGGCGAGGAAGACGACCACGTTGGCCACTTCCTCGGGAGTTCCGATGCGTTGCAGAGGTAGTCCGCGGTGTTTCATCTCGACGTCGATGGATTCGTCGCGGTGCACGCCGTGGACGGCGGCGAAGGTGTCGGCGAGGCCGCCCTCCATCAGCCACATCGGCGAGAGGATGGGGCCGGGTGCGACCGCGTTGACTCGCACGATTGGGCCCTCGCTGATGGCCAGCGAGCTGGTGACAGGATGGCTGCCTTGGATGCGGCGTAGTCCGGTCCGGCGGCGATCGGCTGGCGGCCCAGGTCAGAGGCGTTGTTGACGATGACACCGCGTCGGGCGGCCCGCATGGTCGGTAGCACGTGGGTGGCGGCGCGGACCTGGCTGAGGAAGTTCAGTTCGAGGGTGGAGACCCAGTCGGTGTCGGTGAGGCTGTCGAAGGTTCCCAGGCTGCCGGCGCCGACGTTGTTGAACAACACGTCCACCCGGCCGTCGTAAGGGGCGAGGACCTCGTCGAGGCCGCCGGTCACCCCGGTCTCGGTGCTCAGATCGGCTACGGCGTAGTGCACCTCGGTGACCTGCTCGAGTTCCTTGGCGAGGATGTCGAGGCCGTGCCGGTCGCGGTCGAGCAGGGCGAGGCGGGCGTTTTCCGCGGCGAAGGCGCGTGCGGATGCGGCTCCGATTCCGGAGCCGGCGCCGGTGATGACGACGACCTTGTCCCCTAGTCCGGTTTCCATCGTGATTCCTCTCGGGCGTGGGTGTTAGTTGGTGGCGGGTTCGGAGTACCCCTCGGGCAGGCAGCCGTTGGGGGTGAACTCGTCGAGGTTGTCCTTGGTGACCACCGGCAGCGGCATGTAGCTGACCGGCGGCACGTCGTTGCCGGCGAGGACGTCCATCATGGTGGTCAGGGCGTGGGTGGAGTCCCAGCACGGTGACTGGAACAGTGTCGTCGCCATGGAGCCGTTCTCGAGCAGGGATCGGGCGACCGGGGCGTAGTTGTGGCCGAGGAGTTTGACCTGTCCGGCCATCCCCGCGGCGTCGAGGGCCTGGGCGGCGCCGGAGGCCATGATGTCGTCCGGGGTGACGAGGGCATCGATCTGGTTGCCGAAGCGGCTGATCAGTGCGCTCGCTGCGGTCTGGGCCTGGTTCTTGTCGAAGTTGCCCGGCTGGGAGCCGAGGAGCTTGATGTCGGGGTGGTTGGCCATCTCGCGTTCGAGGCCGATCTGACGGTTGATCGCGGCCGCGTTGCCGGGGGTGCCGCCGATGTAGACGTAGGTTCCCTTGCCGCCGAGCAGCTTCGCGAGTTCCTTGCCCTGGAGTTCGCCGATACGTTGGTCGTTCGGTCCGGTGAACGCGTGGTACAGGCTGGTGTCGAGGTCCTCGGGGGGCTGGGAGTTGCTGATGTCGACCGGAATTCCGGCGCGCTGGGCCTGGATCAGCATCGGCTGTTCGGCGCCGTAGAGCGCGGGCCAGATGACGATGCCGTCGACCTTCTTGGCGATCGCGATCTTCATCTGCGACGCCTGCACCGAGGCGTCGTAGTTCGAGTTCATCACGAACGCGTTGACGTGGTGTTCTTCGGCTGCCTTCCGCAGGGAGGAGACGTAGTTGCGCCCGTACTCGTGGTTGCGGTCCATCGGCACGAGGAAGGCGATCGTCGGCCAGTCCTCGTTGTCGGTCGCCGCGCCGGGAGCGCCGCACGCGGTGCCGGCCAGCACGGTGGTCGCGCAGACGGCGATCGCGAGTGCGGCCCGGCGGAACAGAGAACTCTTGTGCGCCATCATCGTGCCTTTCCTGCTGCGACGGCTGTGTGGTCCGAGGATGCGCCCGTGAGGGGAGCGAGCAGCGACGGCAGCCGCAGGGCCCGCACACCCTCCTTGGTCAAGACGATCGCGGCGAACAGGATCGCGCCGATGGCGATGCTCTCGACGCTCGAGTCCAGCCCGCTCATCTGCAGGCCGATGCTGATCCCGCCGAGTGCAATCGCCCCGATGACGGCGCCGATCACGCTGGCGCGGCCACCGGACAGGCTTGCGCCGCCGACGACGGCGGCCGCGATCGCCAGCAGCATCACCGTCGATCCCAGGGTGGGTGAGGCGGCGACCAGGTTGAGGGTGTCGACGACACCGGCGAGGCCGGCGACGCAGCTGCAGATGGTGAAGGCGAGGATCTTGCGGGTGTCGATCGAGATTCCACCCGACGCCGCGGCTTCGGCGTTGCCGCCGATGATGTAGAGCTCACGGCCGGTACGCATCTTGGTCATGAAGAACCACAGGGCGGCGGTCGCGGCGACGGCGATGACGATGTCCGGGGTGATCTGTCCGATCAGCGGGACGCTGAATTCCAGGGCCCGGGTGGAGTCCTGTAACGGCACCGGGGCGCCGTCGGTGATCGCCAGGGCGAGACCCTGCAGGGTGATCAGCATGCTGAGGGTGGTGATGAAGGAGTTGATGCCGACCTTGACGACCAGGAGACCGTTGATCAGTCCCACCACCGCACCGGTGATCAGCGCGAGCGGGATCGAGACGGCGAGGTTGCCGGAGACCTGCGCGGCGACGGCCGCGGTGACTGCCATGGTCGATCCGACGCTGAGGTCGATCTCGCCGAGGACGAGGACCGGGACCAGCGCGATCGCCACCAGCCACACGTCGACGATGCGGGACAGGGCGATGCCGTAGGAGCCGAGTGCAGTCGGCTGGACCGCCAGCAGCACCACGACGACCAGGGCCAGCAGGATCACCGCCCGGAATGCGGTCCAGCTCTTGAACTGGGTCAGAAGATTGTGGCCGTTCACTTGAGACCTCCACGTCGGCGCAGGATGGCGTCCGCCGCGAGAGTCGCGACGATGATGAAGCCCTGCACGAACTGCTGCCATTGGAACGGCAACCCGGCCAGGGACAGCACACTGAGCAGCACCTGGACGAACGCGACACCGAGGACGGTGCCCAGGATCGACCCGCGGCCGCCGAAGAGGCTGGTGCCACCGATGACGACGGCGGCGAGGGCGTTGAAGTCGTAGCCGGCGGACATCGTCGAGACTGCACTCGAGCTGTAGCCGGCCAGCGCCATGCCCGCCGCGGCGGCCCCGAGTGAGGAGACGGCGAAGGTGAGGGTGAGGGTGCGGGTGGTGTTCAGGCCGGCGATCCGGGCGGCACCGCGGTTGGTGCCGGTGGCCCGCAGCGAGTACCCGAAGCTGGTGGCGGAGAGCAGGTTGTGGGCGAGCACGGCCACGACGGCGAAGATCAGGAACACCACCGGAATGCCGGCGACCGAGGCGTTGCCGATCCATGACAGCAGCGTGGTGTTTCCGGAGTACTGGGCGCCGCCGGTGATGTAGTTGAGCACGCCCATGCCGGCGGTGGCGGTGGCCAGGGTGACGATGACTCCGTTGCCGCGCATCAGTCCGGCGCCGATGCCGTTGACGAGCGCGAACACCAGGCACGCCAGGATCGCGGCCGGTGCGGCCACGGCGATGCCGTGCGGGCTCAACGCGATCACGACGATGGCGGCGAGGGCGATTTGCGGCACCACCGACAGGTCGATGATCAGGCCCGAGACGACCACGAACGTCATTGCGAGTGCGACGAATCCGAGGAAGGCGCTGTTACGCAGCAGCGTGCCGAGGTTCTGTGCGGACCAGAAACCGTCGAGTCCGACCGCGGCGAACAGCAGTAGTGCGATCAGCGCCCCGGTGACCACGATGGCGGTGGGGTTCTCATCGAATTTGCGCCGCAGGGGCGGCACGTAAGGTGCGACCCGCCCTGCCGGCGCGATCTGGGTGTCAGACATGTGCGGCTTCCTTGCGTTGGTGCGTGGTGTCGTGATGGGTGCCGAGCCGGACGATGGCCTGTTGGTCGGCCTCGGTGGCGGACAGTTCGCCGGTGATCGTGCCGTCACGCAGGACCGCGATCCGGTCCGACAACGACAGCAGTTCCTCGAGGTCGGAGGAGACGACGATGACGGCGGTGCCCTTCGCGGTCAAAGAACGGATTAGTTCGTGGATTTCGGCCTTGGCTCCGACGTCGACGCCGGCGGTGGGCTCGTCCAGGACGAACAGTCGCGGATTGGTGGGTAGCCACCGGCCGAAGGCCACCTTCTGCTGGTTGCCGCCGCTGAGCAGTTTCACGGTGGCGGAGGTGTTGGCGGGGCGCAGGTTGACCTCGCCGGCGAGGCCGGTGGCCATCTTTTTCAGTGCCTTGGTGCGGATCTGTCCGAACCGGCTCAGCGCGGTCAGCGAGGGCAGTGCCAGGTTTTCTCGCACCGACCTGGCCAGCAGTACCCCTTCGGTGCGGCGGTCTTCCGGGACGAAGGCGACGCCGGACCGGACCGCGGAGCGGTAGGAACTGATGGTGCGGCGGTGGCCGTCGTAGCTGAGGGTGACCGATCCGCGGGAGCGGGGTTCGAGGCCGAGGATGGCCCGGACCAGTTCGCTGCGGCCCGAGCCCATCAGACCGCCGAGACCGAGGACTTCGCCGGCACGGACCTCGAGGCTGGTGCCGAACACCCCCGGCGCCCAGAGGTTGTCGACGGACAGCACCATCTCACCGAATGAGTCCGTCTTCTCTTCCCGCTCGTGTAGTTCCTGGTCGAGCAGTTTCTGCCCGACCATGCTCTCGACCAGCCGATCGGTGGTGGTCTCGGCGAGGTCGAGGTGCTCGACCAGGCGGCCGTCGCGGAGCACGGTGGCGCGGCTGCACAGTTCGAAGATCTCCCGCAGCCGGTGCGAGATGTACACGATGGTCACACCCTGATCGCGCAGGGACTCGAGCAGTTCGAGCAGCTGGTCGGTCTCCTGGGGTGTCAGGGAGGCGGTGGGCTCGTCGAGGATGAGGATCTGCGGGTCCAGGCGCAACGCCTTGGCGATCTCGACGAACTGTTGCAGGGTCGCGGGCAGCTGACCGACGAGGGTGTCGGGGTCGATGTTCACGCCCAGCCGCGCGCACAGTGCGGCGGCGATCGAGCGCATGGCTTTGCGGTCGACGAGTCCGTGTTTGGTGGGAGTGGTTCCGACGCAGATGTTCTCGGCGACGGTCAGGTCCGGGCACAGGCTCAGTTCCTGATGGACCAGTGCGATGCCGGCGGCCTTGGACGCGACGGTTCCTCCGGACAGCGGTTGCCCGGAGACCAGAACCTGACCCTCGTTGGGGGTGTAGAGGCCGGCGAGCACCTTCATCAGTGTGGATTTTCCGGCGCCGTTCGCGCCGACGATGGCGTGGCAGGTACCGGAGTCGATGCGGATGCTCATGTCTTTGAGCGCGTGCACACCGCCGAAGTGCTTGCTGACCCCGGTCGCCTCGATGGCAGCGGGTGACGAAGCGGGGATCTGTGAGGTCACGGGGGGCTCCTGATACAGGCTGGGAAATAACGCGGTACTGCGGGGCGCGGGGGTGGGGGACGCCCCAGACGGTTGTTCATCAGTACTTAACCGTGTGACGCCCACCATACCATTTAGTTCAGCGTGACTGTCAACACCAAGGGACTTCAGAGTTAGACCGGGAAATATTCATTGCGGCTGAATGCAGACGCGGTGGTAACCGATCGGGTGAATTCGATCGGTTACCACCGCGGTGTCTGCGCCGAGGCGGCCGGAGGTCTAGAAGAAGACCTGCTCGCCGCCGGTGAGGTTGAGAGCGGAACCGGTGGTGAACGAGGCCTCGTCGGAGGCCAGCCAGGCGACCATCCGGCCCATGTCCTCGAGAGTGCCGAAACGTCCCGTGGGGATCTTGGCGTCGAGGTAGTCCTGCAGCTTCTGCTCGAGCGTAATTCCCTCGCTCTGAGCGATTTCCGCGAACGACTTCTCCATCATCTCGGTGTGCATGCAGCCGGGGCAGATGGCGTTGACGGTGATGTTGTGGGGCGCTAGTTCCAGCCCGAGGGCCTGCGTCATCAAGATGACCGCCGCCTTCGATGCGGAGTAGACGCCCTCGTTGGGGCGGGCGAGCTTGCCGAGCTGGGAGGCGGTGTTGATGATCCGCCCCGACTTTTGCTCTTTCATCACCCTGGCGGCCGCACGGGAACCGTTGAAGACGCCGCCGATGTTGATGTCCATGGTGCGGCGGAAGTCGTCGTCGGTGACGTCGGCGATTGCACCGTAGGTGTAAATGCCGGCGTTGTTGACCATGATGTCCAGGCGCCCGTGCGTCTCGACAGTGGAACCGACCAACTCGTCCACCGACGCCGCGCTGGACACGTCGACCTTGGCGGAGCTGCTCTTCGGGCTGCCGGCGGACTGCAGCGTGGCGGCGGTCTCCTCGGCGCTGTGCAGGTCGGCGCAGACGACGGTGGCCCCGCGCCGGGCGAGTTCGACGGCGATGCCCTCACCGAGCCCGCGGCTGGCTCCGGTGACGATGGCGATCTTGTTCTCGAGGGTGGACATGGGGAATCC
>RRBB01000145.1:0-28846 GCA_006543605.1 Rhodococcus sp. WS4 | reverse complement strand
CACCCCGATGGTGCTGACGCGCTCGTCGGCGTCGATCAACGACAGCGAATCGTCGCCACTGCTCGTGACGTAGGCGGTGCCGGTGGACCCGTCGACCGTCACATCCAGGAGCGGGCCCTGCCCGGCACCCACCGTGGCGGTGACCGTCTGCCGTCCCGGCGGAGCGTCGTCGACGGCGCTGTCGCTGCCCGACCGACCGCAGGCACCCACGCTCAGAAATGTCACGACCACGGCAATCCAGGCCGTCCGCCTGCCGCGCACACCACGAACCCCGATCATTGCGTCCACGACTTCTCCCCGTCGCCTCGGATCACCCAGTGGACATTTGTCACCGATGACGCACCGCGCACCAGCGCAGCGACGAGGCCGCGCCGGTGGCGATTCCACACTGGCGATGACGTTCCGATCCGGCTGCGGTCAAACCGGGAGTTGGAATGCGCGGATCGCGTTCTCGCGCAGGAACGCCGACCGGGTGTGCTCGTCGAGTTCGAGTTTGTCGAGCCCGGACAGCAGTCGGGCGCCGGCCAGGCGGGGTGGTTGGAGCCGAACAGCACCTTGTGCCTGCCGTGCCCGCGGAGATAATCGACGATCTCGGCCGGATAGCGCGACACCTTGTACGCGGAGGTGTCGATGTAGACGTTCGGGTATTTCGTGGCCAGGGAAATGGCCTCGCCCGTCCAGGGCACACCGATGTGGCCGGCGATGATCCGCAGTTCGGGGAACTCGAGAGCCACATGGTCGAGGTACGGGATCGGACGACCGGGTTCGGAGGGGCACAGGGGGCCGGTGTGGCCGATCTGGGTGCAGAAGGCGATGTCGAGATCGCAGCATGCTGCGTACAGCGGGTAGTACCGACGGTCATCGGGAGGCAGATCCCACAGCCACGGCAGGACCCGCAGTGCGCACGCGCCGTATTCCTCGACGCACCAACGTAATTCTCGCACTGCCTGCATCGGCCGATGGAGGTCGACGGACGCGACCATGACGAACCGGTCCGGGTGGCGTTTGACGATGTCGCCGACGTCCTCGTTGCCGATCAGCGGTCCGGTGGGGCCGTGCCAGGCGCTGATGAGGCCCATCTCGACACCGGCTTCGTCCATGCAGTCGAGGGTCCACGACAGCGGTGGTTCGGCCTGTGGAATGGATCCCTTCGACCATCGTCGCAGCGAGTCCAGGAAAGGCGTGTCGAGCCATCGCTGGGTCGGGTGCTGCATCCAGGCGTCAATCGTATTGGTCATCATCTCGTCTCTCGAACTGCCGAGGCGACGTCCGAACGCGCCATCCCGGTGTCGCCGGTTCCCTTGCCCTCCATGTCCCGGTGCCGGGTTTCGGGCAGGGCGAGGGCGCAGGCGAAGCTGAGGAGGCCGAAGCCGGCGAGCATCCACCCGACCGCGGTGCTGCCGTGGCGAGAGGTCAGTTCCGCGGCGAGCATGGGTGCAGTGCCGCCGCCGATGACCCCGGCGATCGCGTAGGCCATGCCCGCACCGGTGTAGCGGTATTCGGTGTGGAACATCTCCGGCAGCAGAGCGCCCGCGGGCCCGTAGGAGACGCCCATGATGACCAGGGCGAGGGCCAGGCCGGCGAGGAACGCCACTGGGGATCCGGTGTCGAGAAGGGGGAAGAGCACAAGCCCACCGGGGACGGCCACGATGCAGGAGGCAAGAACCATCTTGCGGCGGCCGATTCGGTCGGAGTAGATGGCGGACAGAGTGATCGCGGCACAGAAGACGGCGGCGGCGATCAGGCCGAGGGAAAGCACTGTGGTGCGGCTCAGACCGAGGGTTGCGGTGCCGTACGAGGTGTTGCGGTGCCGTACGAGGTGAGGTACGCGGTGCCGATGTAGAAGAACGCGAACATCATCGCCAACGATCCGGCGGCGAGAAGCAGCTCACGGGGCTGGTTCTTGAAGACGCCGAGCAGCGGGCCTGCGCCGGAGCGGCGGGTCTCGGTCGCCTGCCGGGCGAACATGGGTGTCTCCTCGACCTTCAGCCGGACGTAGAGGCCGATCAGCACGAGGAGGGCGCTGGCGATGAAAGGGATCCGCCAGCCGTAGTCGAGGAACGCCTGGGAGGTCTCACCGACGAAGAGGTTGACCACCAGGAAGGTGCCGTTGGACAGCGCGAAGGCCAGCGACGGCCCCAACTGGGGGAAGACGGCGTACAGGCCCCGTTTGCCGGTGGGGGCGTATTCGGTGGCCAGCAGGGTTGCCCCGGCCCATTCACCACCGACAGCGAGGCCTTGTGCGATCCGCAGCGCGATCAGCGCGAGCGGTGCGGCCACACCGATCGTGGCGGCACCGGGGAGCAGTCCGATGAGCACGGTGCTGATACCCATCAGCAGCAGTGTGCTGACCAGGGTCTTCTTGCGGCCGATCCGATCGCCGAAGTGGCCGAATATCGCGGCTCCGAGGGGGCGGGCCACGAACGCGACGGCGAATGTGGCGAAGGATGCGACGGTGCCGGCGGCCGGACCGAGGGCAGGGAAGAAGACCTTCGGGAAGACCAGTGCTGCCGCGGTGCCGTAGATGAAGAAGTCGTAGAACTCGATGGTGGTGCCGGTGCAGCTTGCAATGGCGACGCGACGCATCGGGGTGGTCGGTGGGCTCGTCACCGGATCGACGGTTCGGGACATCGTGGATCTCCTGCTCGATGGGCCCATCCGCCCGCTGGCGGAGGGGCTGAGGTACGACGAGCAGTGTGAGCGCCGTTACAGCGGGTGCGACACCCCCTAAAGTGGGTTAGATTACCGGGCAACTACTTTCGTGGGTGCCGACGGGGCGCGCCGGGGCGCGACGCCACTGGCGGGGAGAGGTCAGCGGAGAAGGCCGCGCTCGCGGGCGGCGAGGATTGCCTGCACGCGGTTGCTCGCGTGCAGTGTGCGCATGGCGCTCTTGAGGTAGGACTTGACCGTGTTGGGCAGCAATCCGAGGGCCTCGGCGATCTCACGGTTGCTCAGACCGCGTGCGACGTGTTCGAGCACGTCGATCTCGCGGGGCCGGAGCAGTGTGGGCGGTTCCTGGGATCCGGCGGCCCCCAGCACGGGTGCAAACCGGCTCCCGACGGCCTCCACTTTGGCGCGCAGCGTCTCGTCGTCGATCTGGCCGGCCAGGTTCGTCAGTTCCTGAGCGATGTCGTGCAGGTCTGCACGACTGAGTGCCGGCCTGTCGGCATCGGCAGTGGTGCGCATGAGGCTCAGCCGCCGCCGGACTTCGTCCTCGACCGCGATGTCGCGCTCGAGTCGCCGGACCAGCGGGGTGAAACTGTCGAACCAGCGGTCGCCCACGCGCACGTGGGTGCGGGCCGCGAGGTAGATCAGGATCCGGGGTGTGCGGTCGACGATGATCGGTAGCGCTGCCAGGGTCTCGATGGCCTCCGGTCGCACGGCGTGGTCGTAGACGTGCGTGATGCCCTGTGCCGAGATGTAGTCGGCCACCGAGACCGGGCGGGCGAGCATCAGGGCCTTGCCGCCGAGTCCCTCACCGTTGCGGACCACGAGGTTGACCGCCGAGCGGGTGCGGACCCCGGTCAGGTCGGTGATCTCCATCGCGGCTGCCCCGTGATGCACCGGCCCGCCGAACACCATGTCCATTCCGGCGTGCTTGCGGAGAGTCTCCAGCGAGCGCGCGAGGATGCGCCGTTCGATCGGCGTATCGGTTTCGAATGACAAGGTCACATCGGCCTCCAACTGAACATCTGATATCGAGGCTAGTGAGTGCCGTCACACCGTGGCAACGTCGTACCCCACAAGGGGGGTACGACGCCCCCGGACCTACCTTCGGGGGTCCCGCTCGTTCGTTTCCCGGGTCACATTTCTCCTCGAGAATGGAGGAGCGCACATGAACAGCAGGCTGAGTCATACGATCGGTCCGACCGAGCGGCCGTTGCTCGAGATGACGATCGGCGACAACTTCGACCGGACCGCCGCGAGATTTCCCGACCGCGAGGCCCTGGTCGACGTCCCCAGCGGGCGGCGGTGGACGTACACCACGCTCCGCGCGGATGTCGATGCGCTGGCGCTCGGCATGCTCGAGGCGGGCATTGCCCCCGGGGATCGGGTGGCCATCTGGGCGCCGAACTGCGGGGAATGGGTGATCGTGCAGTACGCGGCGGCGAAGGTGGGAGCCATCCTGGTCAACCTCAATCCCGCCTACCGCTCCCATGAACTCGAATACGTGGTCACCCAGTCGGGGATCCGGCTGATGTTCGCATTCCCGTCCTTCAAGACCTCCGACTACGAGGCGATGGTCTCAGAGGTATCGCCCCGGTGCCCGGGGCTCGATCAGGTGATAATTTTCGGCAGCGACGAGTGGGCCTCACTGCTGATCCGCGGAGATCAGGCCTCATCGGAACGGCTCACCGAGGTGCAGGCGAGCCTGTCCCCGGACGACCCGATCAACATCCAGTACACCTCGGGGACCACCGGTTTCCCGAAGGGCGTCACCCTCTCGCATCGCAACATCCTCAACAACGGGTTCTTCGTCGGCGAGCTGCTCGGCTACACCGAGAAGGACCGGATCTGCGTGCCGGTGCCGTTCTACCACTGCTTCGGCATGGTCATGGGCAACCTCGGAGCGAGCACACACGGCGCCTGCGTCGTCATTCCGGCGCCGGCATTCGACCCGGTCGCCACGCTGACAGCCTGTGCGCAGGAGCAGTGCACGTCCGTGTACGGCGTGCCGACAATGTTCATCGGCATGCTCAACGTTCCGGATTTCGAGTCCTACGACCTCTCGTCGGTACGCACCGGCGCGATGGCGGGTTCACCGTGCCCGGTGGAGATCATGAAGCAGGTCACCGCGTGGGCACCGGGGGTCGCGATCGCCTACGGGATGACCGAGACGTCCCCGGCCTCCACCCAGACCTGGGTCGACGATTCCCTGGACCGGCGCGTGTCCACCGTCGGGCGGGCGCACCCCCACGTGGAAGTGAAGGTCGTCGACCCGGCGACCGGCGAGACCGTGCCACGAGGGAAGTCCGGCGAGCTGTGCATCCGCGGCTACTCGGTGATGCTCGGTTACTGGAACGAACCCGGCAAGACCGCCGAGGCCGTCGACGCCGACGGCTGGATTCACAGCGGCGACGTCGCGGTCATGGACGAAGAAGGGTTCGTCAGCATCACCGGGCGCATCAAGGACATGGTGATCCGGGGCGGCGAGAACATCTATCCGCGTGAAATCGAGGAGTTCCTCTACACCCATCCCGATATCCTGGACGCGCAGGTGATCGGTGTACCCGACGCCAAATACGGTGAAGAATTGATGGTCTGGCTGCGGCTGCGCGAGGGCACCGACCCGCTCGACGCGACAAGTCTGCGGGACTTTTGCACGGGCAAACTCGCGCACTACAAGATCCCGCGCTACCTGCACTGCGTCGACCAGTTCCCGATGACCGTCAGCGGGAAGGTCCGCAAGGTGGAGATGCGTGAACAAGCTCTCCGGATCCTCGGCCTGTAGGCCCGAACAGACCCATACTCGAACAACATTCACGTCGAACTGCACGGAGGACATTGCATGAGCTGGACAATCGAACGGCGCGGTCGCGTCGCTGTGGTGACGATGAACACCAACCCGGTCAACGCGCAGAACCGCGCCTTCTTCGCCGACCTGCACGACGCATTCGACCGACTCGAACGCGACCACCCGGACTCCCCGGTGGTGCTGACCGGCACCGGCACCCGATTCTCCGCCGGCCTGGACCTGGCCGAGCACTTCCGACTCTTCGCCGGGGACGAGGCGCAGGTCGCGTCGTGGTTCCAGGACTACCGGGCGACGAACATGCGGCTGTTCACCTATCCGCGGCCGACCGTGGCCGCAGTGAACGGGCACGCCTTCGCCGGGGGCCTGATCACCGCCGCCGTGTGTGACCGCCGCGTCGCCGTCCCCGACGGGGCCCGATTCGGGATCAACGAGGTGCCGATCGGAATCCCGATGCCCGCGGTATATCTGCGGATGCTGGCCTACGCCTGGGGAGAACCCGTGGCGTCCCGCACGTGCCTGCAGGGCGAGATCTTCACCTCGGCCGAGGCGCACACCATGGGCATCGTCCACGAACTGGTGCCGGCGGAGAAACTGCTCGACCGGGCCGTCGCCGTCGCCGAACTGACCCCCGAGGACTGCATCGAGAACTACGCCTACACCAAGCGGGCCCTGCAGGCGCCCGCCCTGCGCGACATCGCGGACCTGTCCGACCCGCTCGACCGGAGGGAACTGGCCGCCGGCATGACGAGCGAGCCGTCCCGGCGCGCCCACCGCCGGTACTGGGAGCAGCTCAAGGGCCGTCCCGCGGAGTGGTGAGCAGGGTGGACAGCGGCACCGACGAGCGGTTGCCGGCCTGGGTGATCTGGCGGCAGAGGCCATTTCCCGATGCCAACCTGCTTCTGATCGACGGGCGGGAATCGGCGCTCGTCGACAGCGGCTTCGTCGGACACGCTCAGCAGACAGCCGAATGGGTGGGTGCACACAGCGAGAACCTCACCCGGGTCGTGAATACGCACTGGCACGCCGACCACGTCGGCGGCAACGCGCTACTGCAGGCGAGGGGCGCCGGCATTGCGGCCGGCGCCCCGGACGCCGACGCCCTCGCACTGGGCCTCACCTTCGAGGCGCTCGTCTTCGTCACGATGCGTGCCGCCGACCGCGACACCATCGAGGCCTTCGAACGGGCCGTCGCCGCGATTCCCCACGTCCTGCAAGCACAACGACTGTTCGGTGACCCCGACTACCTCCTGCGGGTCATCACCCGTGACCTCCCCGGCTTCCAGACGCTCTACGACGAATCTCTCGCCACCCTCCCCGGCGTCCAACGCCTCAGCTCCACCCTCGTCATGAAGAGCGTGGCCGACAACCGTCCCCTGCCCCTGTAGGACTTCCAGGTAATGCCAGGACCTCCCACGTCCTTCGGATCGGTCCTACGCTGATTCGGTGGACAATCGCAGCGAAATCCGTGCGTTCCTGACGTCGCGTCGGGCGAAGATCACGCCTGAGCAGGCGGGTCTTCCCGCCTATGGCGGTAACCGGCGGGTGGCCGGGCTGCGCCGCGAAGAGGTGGCGCTGCTGGCCGGTGTGAGCATCGACTACTACATCCGGCTCGAGCGCGGGAATCTGAGCGGTGTCTCCGAGAGCGTCCTGGACGCGCTGGTCGGGGCGTTGCAACTCGACGAGGCCGAGCGCGAGCACCTGTTCGACCTCGCCCGGACCGCCGGAACCACCTCACGCTCCCGGCGACGGCCCACTCAGCAGCGTGTCCGTCCCGCCGTGCAGCGGATCCTCGACGCCATGACCGGCGCGCCCGCCTTCGTGCGCAACGGCCGCCTCGACGTGCTCGCCGCGAACACGCTCGGTCGTGCCCTCTACTCACCGATGTACGAGGACCCCCGGCGACCGGTCAACATGGCCCGGTTCATGTTCCTCGGCCCGCGTTCACACGACTTCTGGATCGAATGGGACAGGGCCGCCCACGACACCGTCGCAATCCTCCGGACGCAGGCCGGCCGCGACCCCTACGACAAGGACCTCACCGATCTGATCGGCGAGCTGTCGACCCGGAGCGAGCACTTCCGCACCCTCTGGGCAGCGCACAACGTCCGTCTCCACCGCACCGGGGTCAAACACCTGCATCACCCGGTGGTGGGCGACCTCGACCTGTCGTACGAAGTCCTCGAGTTACCCGCGGACACCGGTCTGACCATGCTCACCTACAGCGCCGAAGCCGGGACGCGATCCAAGGAGGGCCTGGACCTCCTGGCCAGCTGGGCCGCCACCCTCGAGCAGTCGGCTCCGATTCACGCGCCCGAATCGCCGTGATCACCCGACTGCGATTCCACCACCCACGCAGCGATCTGCGCCCGTGAGTTGAACCCCAACTTCGTCAGGAGATGTTCGACGTGCCCCTGCGCGGTGCGGGGTGAGATCACCAGTCGCGCGGCGATCTCCTTGTTTGTCAGTCCCTCGGCGATCAGTCCGGCCACCTCACGCTCGCGCTTGGTCGGTGTGGGCGACGAACCGGCGGACGTCGCCGAGGGCGAAATCTGCTCGCCCAGTGCGAAGGCGACGGCTTCGTCGAACCCGAGCGCCTCGCCCTTTCGGTGGGCGGTGGCGAACGCCTGCTCACCCAGAGCCTGCCGGGTCGTGCGTTCGCACTCGTCCTGGTACACGCTCAGGCCGGGCACCAACACCGCCGAGCTGCCGACCGACCGGGTGAGCTTCTCAGCGGCACCCATCAACACGACCGCGCGCTGCATGTTCTGCTCCTCGGCGGCGATCCACGCGAGTGTCTGCAGGCACACACTGGCATTGAGTCGGTCATTCACCCGGCGATCGACCTGGAGTGCCTGCCCGAGTAGCCGCACCGCGCGCCTTCCGTCCCCGAGCCGCCACACCGCAACAGCCAACGCCCAGAGCGAATACGACCGATACACCGACTCGCCCTGCGCTTCGGTGATCGCGAGAACCCGCTCATGGCATTCGATGGCCCGTTCCGTGTCGTTCAACAGGTCGTGCATCATGCCGAGACCCACGATCGCGGCGACCTCGAAGACGTCGTTGCGGTCTCTGAACCCCTGAGCGGCCTTCTCGAGATGTGCGCGCGCGTCGGGAAGACGCCCCGCGAACAGAGCCGCATATCCGGCCGTGTGCTCGATGTGCGCACGCACCAGCGGGTCGGTCGTCTGGTCGGCGAGCGCCTGCGCCTCCTCCGCCAGAGCATCCGACACTCGAATGTCGCCCTGCACCCCGGCCAGCACAGTGCCGGCGTAGAGCGCCTTGACGCGATCGGCCGTGGGCTCCGCGGGCTGTCGAGCAAAGACGCGGTCGAGCCACCGCCGCCCCTCGCCGAACAAACCCCGGGACAGCCAGAACGGGTAGAGGGCGGCAGCGATCCGCAGCCCGACTTCGGGACTGTCGGACACGCAGAACTCCAGCGCCTCACGGATATTCGGCTGCTCCCGACCGAGCCTGGCGATCAACGCGAGCTGCCGGGAACTGATCCATTCGGATTCCGTCTCGACTGCGAGCCGCTCCACCCAGTCACGGTGCCGACGGCGAAGTTCGGGGTACTCGCCACTGTCCTGCGCCTTCTCCCGCCCGTAGGCACGCACCGTCTCGAGCATGCGGAACCGCACCGCGGAACCCGACTCCTCCCTCGTCAGGATCGACTTGTCCACGAGGAACGTCACCGTGTCGAGGAGATCCTCGGCTGTCAGGTCGCAGATCTGCTCCGCCGCCTCGAGTTCGAAACTGCCCGCGAACACGGAGAGCTGCGCCCACATTCGTTGTTCCGCAGGTGTACACAGGTCGTAACTCCAGTCAATGCACATCCGCAACGTCTGCTGCCGAGACGGCGCATCCCTGCTGCCGCGGGTCAGCAGCACGTAGCGGTCGGTCAGCCGCCGCAGTATCTGTTCGGGCGTCATCGCACGAAGCCGCGCCGCCGCCAACTCGATCGGCAAGGGCAACCCGTCCAGGCGCTGACAGATGCGGGCGATGGTGACCTTGTTGTCCTCGCCGAGCTCGAACCCCGGGACAGCGGCGGCGCCCCGTTCGGCGAACAAGGTCACCGCGTCGTTGCGGGGCAACCCTTTCGGCAGATTGTCGGGATCCGGGACGGGCAACGGCGGGATCAGCAGCGCCGTTTCCCCGCCGATCCCGAGCGGCTCGCGACTCGTCGCGAGAATCCGCAACCGAGGGCACACGCGAAGCAAGACCTCGGCGAGCTTCGCGGCCGCCACCACCACCTGCTCGCAATTGTCGAGCACCAGCAACAGCTCACGCGGGGCGAGGAACTCGACGAGCACCTCGTGCGAGGGTCGCGCCGACTGGTCTCGCACGCCCAGTGCGGCCGCCACCACTCCCGCCAACAGCGAATCGTCTAGCAGCTCACCGAGTTCCACCAACGTGACATCATCCGAGAATTGGCGTTGCACCTTGGCGGCCGCGCGCAGAGCGAGCCGAGTCTTTCCCACCCCGCCGATCCCGGTCAACGTCACCAGCCGCGACGTCGACAACAAGTTCGTCGCCTCCGCCAGTTCCGTGCGGCGGTCGACGAAGCTGGTCAACTCCAGCGGAAGCCCGCCCGTTCGGCCCGACACCGCCGGGGACCACGACGGCCGGCGCCACGCACCGTCTTCGGCGGAACCCGTGCCCGCGTCGGACGTTTTTCCCTGCACTGCAATCGGTTCCGGATGCATCGCCATCTCGTCGACCGGGAATCCCTGGCGACGTTGGGACTCGCGCAGTTGCCGGCCCAATTCCACGGAGGAGGGGCGGGCACTCGGTTCGGCGGACATGGCACGTTCGATGACCGCGCTCACGTCCTCGGGAACGCCGTGCTCGCGGGGGTTCGGAACCGGCTCGGACGTGATCCTCAGGAACTGCGCCATCAGTTGCTCACCACTACGCCGCTCGAACGCCGCATGCCCGGTGATCGCCGCGAACAAGGTGGCACCGAGACCGTAGACATCGGCAGCCGGACTCGGAGGCTCACCCGCCACCACCTCGGGAGCGGTGAACGCCGGCGACCCCGTCACGATCCCGGCCGTGGTCACGAACCCACCGGCGATGTGAGCGATACCGAAATCCGTCAGAGCCGGCTCCCCGTAGTCGGTGAGCAGAATGTTCCCGGGCTTGACGTCGCGATGGAGGATCCCGAGTCGGTGCGCCGTCTCCAGGGCGCCCGCCATCTTCACCCCGAGCCGCAACGCCTCGTCCACCGGGAGCGGCCCGTGCCGCCGGATCCGCTCGTCGAGGGAACCCTGGGCGTGATATGGCATGACGATGAACGGCCGACCGTTCTCGGTGACCCCGGCATGCAGAACATCGACAATGTTGGGATGACCGGTCAGCCGACCACCCGCACGCTGCTCCCGCAGGAACCGTGCCCGGTTCTCCTCGTCGAGGTCGGCAGTGAGGACCTTCACCGCCACCGTGCGGTCGAGCGCACCCTGGATGCAGCGATACACCACCCCGAACCCGCCGCGCCCGATCTCCTGCGCGTCCTCGAATCCGGCCGCCGCCAACTCCGCCGTGACCGAACCGGACACGTCGCTTTGGGTCGCGAACGGATCGACATCAGGCATCGACTGATCGATCCATCCCACTCGAGGCACTGCCGACGAATGCCACCTGCTCACCTCTCGACGATGTACCCCACACTATCGCCGACGGCCCCATCCGAAGGCCGACTTGCGACCTACAGTCCGGTCAGCTCGATCGAGCGGAGTTCTCCATCGGTGCGACGGATTACGTGGTACGCAAACTGGACATTCACCCAATTCCCGGTCGGAACATTTCCGCCCTGCCCCTGAATAACTCGGCATGTCGCCGGGTACCCGACATCCACGCTGCACGCGGGGTCGGCGGTCCCGAGTGGCAGCCAGGTCCCCTGACCGGCCCCCCTCGGCCGGGTGGCCGTCCGCCGCTCGTGCCCGAGGAGCCCCCCTCTTCCCCGGCCACGGGCGGCGGTGCGAGCGGAATACGATGACAGTCAATTGAACTGGCAGTCGGCTCTCGATCAGTTGTGACTGTGCAGAGGCGTTCCCGCGAGAGCGAGGTGTGCCTCGCCGAGTGCTTCGGCCTGGGTGGGGTGCGCGTGGACGAGTGCCGCGACTTCCTCGGGGTACGCGCCCCAGTTGACGATCAGCTGCGCTTCACCGACGAGTTCGCTCACGCGTTCTCCGACCATGTGGACCCCGACCACCGGCCCCTGTGTGGCTCCGGCGCGCACGAGTTTGACGCCGCCGCTGGTCCCGAGGATCTGGCTCTTGCCGTTGCCGGCCAGGTCGTAGACGACGGTGCTGACGTCGCCGTGGCGCTCGCGGGCCTGATCCTCGGTGAGCCCGACCGAGGCGACCTCGGGGTTCGAGTACGTCACCCGGGGAATTCCGCTGTCGCCCAACGAGGTCGGGTAGAGCCCGGCGATGGTTTCGGCGACGAAGATGCCCTGCTGGAATCCGCGATGCGCGAGTTGCGGTCCGGCAACGATGTCGCCGACCGCGTACACGTCCGGCTGTGCGGTGCGCAGGGAATCGTCGACCGTGACGAGACCGCGGGGGTCCATGTCGATGCCGTTCTCGGTGAGGCCGATGTCGGCGGTGCGGGGACCGCGGCCGACCGCGACCAGCATCAGGTCGGCCTCGATCGTGTCGCCCGACTCCACCGTGACGCTGACCGTGCGGTCGTCCTGGACGGCCTTCGCGAATCGCGTGCCCGTCATGATGGTGATGCCCCGCTTGCGGAGTGCCCGGGTGAGTTGCTTCGAGGCCCACTCGTCCTCGGAGGCGATGAGCCGGGGCAGCGCTTCGACGATCGTGACGTCTGCGCCGAGGGAGGCCCAGATGCCGGCGAACTCGACGCCGATGACACCCCCGCCGAGCACGACGACGCGCTTCGGAAGCTCGGGAAACGTCAACGCTTCGTCGCTCGTGAGTATTCGGCCGCCGATCTCGAGTCCGGGCAGGCTCCGAACCTGTGATCCGGTCGCGAGGACGAGGGACGTTCCGGTGATCGTGCGGTCGCCGACGTGGACCGTGCGGCCGCCGCCGTAACGGCCGGTGCCGTGAACCACCTCGATCGCGTGGCTCCGCACCAGTCCCTGCAGGCCCTTGTAGAGGCGTTCGACGATCGAGTTCTTGTACGCGTGGACACCGCCCAGGTCGATCCCGTCGAGTGTCGCGCCGATCCCGAAGGACGACGCGTTCGTGACGGTGTCGGCGACCTCGGCGGCGTGCACGAGCGCCTTGGTGGGGATGCACCCGCGGTGCAGGCAGGTGCCGCCGACCTTGTCCTCCTCGATCAGGATGACGGACTTGCCCAACTGCGCGGCGCGGAAGGCGCAGGCGTACCCGCCGGATCCACCTCCGAGAATCAGGACGTCCGGTTGGTCGAGCATGGGGAACTCCCTCGGTCGTGCACGTCACGGGACGCGCCGGAAAGGTCGGAATGAACAGGGTTCAGCTGAGCGCGATCAGCGTCAGCGGATCCGACAGGATCTGGGCGATGGTCGACAGGAACTTCGATCCCTGTTCGCCGTCGACCAGTCGGTGGTCGAACGACAGGCTCAATGTGGTGACCGACCGCAACGCGATCTCGCCCCGGTATTCCCACGGCTGCCTGCGGATGGCCCCGAAGCAGAGGATCGCCGCCTCGCCCGGGTTGAGAATGGGTGTGCCCGAATCGACTCCGAAGACACCGACATTGGTGATCGTGATCGTGCCGTCGGCCAGGTCGGCCGGTCCGGTCTTCCCGTCCTTGGCCGTGGTCGTCAGATCGGACACCGCGAGTGCGAGGTCGCGCAGGCCGAGGGTGTGCGCATTCTTGATGTTCGGCACCATCAGCCCGCGCGGGGTGGCGGCCGCGATGCCGAGGTTCACGGAGCGTTTGAGGACGATCTCCTGGGCGTCGTCGTCCCAGAACGAATTCAGGGTCGGGTTGGTGCGCAGCGCCACGAGCAGGGCCTTGGCCACCAGGGTCAGTGGGGTCAGCCGCACGTCCCTGAAGTACTTCGTTTCGCGTAGCTGCGTCAGGAGGTCGAGTGTCGGGGTGACGTCCACCGTGACGAACTCGGTGACGTGCGGCGCGGAGAACGCGCTACGGACCATCGCCGCGGCGGTGTGCTTGCGGACGCCCTTGATCGGGATCCGTTCCTCGTCGTCGTCCGCCGACTGGACGGGAGCCGACGGTGGTGTCACCGGGGTGGTGCGGTGGCGCTTGAGGTCGTCGCGGGTGACTTCACCGTTGACCCCGGTTGCCTCCACATCGACGAGGTCGACTCCGTGTTGCCTCGCGGCGAAGCGGACGGGGGGAGACGCCAGGGGACGTGCCGGGTTCGGCGCAGGCGCGTCGTCGACCCGGGTTCCCGCCACCGGACGTCGCTGCCGGCGTCGGCTCGTGGTCTCCTCGGCCACGCCGTAGCCGACCAGAACGGGGGTCCGCTCGGCCGGGGTGTGCGCAGAGTCTTCGCCGGCGACCGCCACGTCGATGAAGGGGCTGCCGACGTCGATGGTCGTGCCCTCCTCGGCGTGCAGCGCGACGACCGTGCCGGCGTAGGGCGAGGGCAACTCCACGGACGCCTTCGCCGTCTCGACCTCGGCGATGATCTGGTTGAGCGTGACGGTGTCACCGACCCCGACCAGCCAGGTCAGCAGTTCGGCGTCGGTGAGGCCCTCACCGAGGTCGGGCAGCAGGAATGTCTTGACAGTGGGCATGGAAAACTCCTGGTCCTACGCGGTGAAGGTTCGGTCGACTGCGTCGAGGATGCGGTCGACGTCCGGCAGGAAGTGCTCTTCGAGTTTCGCCGGCGGATACGGGACGGTGAACCCGCCGACCCGCGCCACCGGTGCTTCGAGGTGATAGAAACAGCGCTCGCTGATGCGCGCGGCGATTTCGGCGCCGATCCCGAGGAACACGGGCGCCTCGTGGGTGACGACCAGGCGTCCGGTGCGCTGCACCGAGGCGGCGACGGTGTCGACGTCGAGCGGGGAGAGGGACCGCAGATCGATCACCTCGATCGACCGACCTTCGCCTGCAGCTACTTTCGCCGCCTGCAGAGCGGTCGTCACGAGCGGCCCGTAGGCGACGACGGTGGCGTCGGTACCGGCGGCGACCACCCGGGCCTTGTGCAGGGGACTCGCCTCGGACTCCGGGTCGATCCGCCCCTTCTCCCAGTAGCGCCGCTTCGGTTCGAAGAAGAGCACCGGATCATCCGAGGCGATGGCCTGCTGAATCATCGTGTGCGCGTCGCCGGCGTTGCTGCAGGTCACCACGCGAAGGCCCGCGGTCGCGGCGAAATACCCCTCCGGCGACTCGGAGTGATGCTCGATGGCGCCGATGCCGCCGCCGTACGGGACGCGAATGGTGATCGGCATCTTCACGTTGCCGCCGGTGCGGTAGTGCAGTTTGGCGACCTGCGAGACGATCTGGTCGAAGCCGGGGTAGATGAACCCGTCGAACTGGATCTCGCACACCGGCCGGTATCCGCGCATCGCGAGACCGACTGCGGTGCCGATGATCCCGGATTCGGCGAGCGGGGTGTCGATGACGCGGTTGGGACCGAAGTCCTTCTGGAGTCCGTCGGTGATGCGGAAGACGCCGCCGAGTTTGCCGATGTCCTCTCCCATGAGCACGACCTTCGGGTCGTTCTCGAGGGCGCGGCGCAGGCCGGCGTTGAGGGCCTTGCCGAGCGGAAGCGTGGTCGGGGCGGCCGCGGAGATGGCTGTCCTCATGCGTCGGTTCCTTCGAAGCTGTCGAGGTACGCGGCGAACTGGCGCCGCTCTTCGTCGACGAGGGGGTGGGGTTCGGCGTAGACGTTGTCGAACAACGACATCGGCTCGGGTTCGACGGTCTCGAGGCATCCGCGTCGCAACGCCGCGGCGGTGTCGTCGGCGCGCTGTTGCACGGCGGCCAGGTAGCTTTCGTCGACCGCGCCGGACGATTCGAGGAGGGCCCGGATGCGGTCGAGCGGGTCCTTGCGTTTCCATTCCTCGTCGAGAGCGGCCGGGCGGTACCGGGACGGGTCGTCGGACGTGGTGTGCGGGCCCATCCGGTAGGTGACCGCCTCGATCAGGGTCGGTCCGCTGCCTTCCCGGGCCCGTTCGAGCGCGGCCCGGGTCACGGCGATCACGGCGAGGACGTCGTTGCCGTCGACGCGCACGCTGGGAACACCGAAGCCCCGGCCTCGGGCGGCGATGCTCACCCGCGATTGCAGACTGACCGGTTCGGAGATCGCCCACTGGTTGTTCTGGCAGAAGAACACCACGGGTGCGTTGAAACTCGCGGCAAACCCGAAGGCCTCGGAGATGTCGCCCTGGCTGGTGGCGCCGTCGCCGAAATAGGTGATCGCGGCGCCGTCGGCGCCGTCGAACTGCATGCCCAGCGCGTACCCGGTGGCGTGCAGCGCCTGCGCGCCGACGATGATCGCCGGGGTCGTCATGTTGTATTCGAACGGGTTCCAGCCCGAGTGCGTCGACCCCCGCCAGAACCTGAGCATGTGGGTGGGATCGACGTCGCGGCAGTAGGCCACCCCGTGTTCGCGGTAGCTGGCGAAGACGAAGTCGTCGGGATCGAGGGCCCGCGCCGAACCGACCTGCGCGGCTTCCTGCCCCAGCAGCGGAGCCCACAGTCCCAGTTCGCCCTGCCGCTGCAGCGCGGTCGCCTCGGCGTCGATGCGCCGCACCACGACCAGATCTTCGTACAGCGCGCGCACCGCCTCGATGTCGACATCGTCGACGTACGAGGAGAAGTCCGGATGCTCCACTCGCGCACCGGTTTCGGTGACCAGCTGCACCACGTCGTCATTGTCGAACACGAAAACCTCCGAAGGGGTTGAAACGGGAGAGCCCGACGCCCGCGAAATGACCTTTCCGGTCAAAATGATGTACTCACACAACCATCAGGATCCAGCATGCACAAGCGCTAGCACTGAAAATAAGCAGAATGCCCAATTACCACGGTTCAATCCGTGGCATACTGCGCTACATGACGAAACTGGACCGCACCGACGCCCGCTTGTTGCTCGCCCTGTGCGACGCCCCGCGCGCCACCGGCGTGCAATTGGCGTCCCTGCTGGGCATGGCGCGGAATACCGTGCAGGCACGAATGTCTCGCTGGGAGGAGCAGAAGGTGCTCGCACCCGTCGACCGGTGCGTGTCACCCCGCGACCTGGGATATCCGTTGCAGGCATTCGTCACCGCGGTGGTCGACCAGCATCGCCTCGAAGACGTCATCGAACACCTCCGGGACATCGCCGAGGTCGTCGAGGTCGTCGGCATCTCCGGGGCGGCGGACCTCCACATCGGCGTGGTCGCCGTCGATGCCGACGATCTGTACCGCGTCGCCGGCCTCATCCTCGCCGTGCCCGGCATCGAGCGCACCACGGTGTCCGTCGCGATGCGCGACGCGATTCCTTACCGAACCCGTCCGCTGCTCGAGCGGATCGCCGAGGAGCAATGACGAAGGCGCGGCCCCACCGGGGCCGAGCCTGTCCGCAGGTCAGCGACTTGCGGACACGGCGTCCGCGCCGACGTCTTGGACACTGCGAGTGGAACTTACCCGTGTTCTGAGCACGAGAATCAGCATCACGGCGACGAGCATGACCGCCCCGACGACCCACAGGCCTGCGCGTGAGTTCCCGGTGGCGTCGAACAGCCATCCCGTGACGTACGGGGCCCCGAAACCGCTCATGTTGCCCACCGAGTTGACGACGGCGATGCCTGCCGCCGCACCCGCGCCGGTCAGGAACGTGCTGGGCAGGTACCAGAACACCGGCAGGGCACAGAACACACCGACCGCGTTGACGGTCACCGCGATCATCGTCGTGAGCGGCGACTGCATGTACAGGGCGATCGGAATGGAGACGGCGCCGAGCAGCGTCGGGACGGCGACGTGCCAGATCCTCTCCCCGGTCCGGTCGGAGTGCCTGCTCCACAACACCATTGCGACGGCACCGACCGCGAACGGGACCGCCACGATCAACCCGGTGGTGAACAGGGAGAAGTCGGTGTCGAACGTCTTCTTGAAGCCGGCGACGATGCTGGGCAGGAAGAAGCTGAGCGAGTACAGGCCGTAGGTGATCCCGAAGTAGACCAGCCCCAGCATCCACACCCGGGAATCGGTCAGCGCCCGGCGAACCGACCCACTGATGTGGGAACCGGATTCGGACGCCTCGGATTCGAGTTCATGTGTGAGCCAGGACTTTTCGTCGTCGTCGAGCCACTTCGCCTGCGATGGACGGTCGGTCAGGTAGAACCAGGTGACCACCGCCAGCACGACGGCAGGGATCCCCTCGATCAGGAACATGACCCGCCACCCGGACAGTCCGAACAGTCCGTCCCAATATTGAATGATGGCGCTCGACAGCGGTGCTCCGAGCGCCGACGACACCGGGAGCGCGAGCAGGAACAGGCCCATCAGCCGCACCCGGTACGCGCGGGGGAACCACAGGGTCAGGTAGAGCAGGACTCCGGGGAAGAAGCCCGCTTCGGCGATACCCAGCAGCATGCGCAGCGTGTACAGCGATCCGACATTGGGCACGAAGGCCATCGCAGCAGCGATGATTCCCCACGTGAGCATGATCCGGGCTATCCATCGACGTGCGCCGAACCTGTGCAGCGCGAGGTTGCTCGGCACCTCGAACAGGAGGTACCCGATGAAGAACAGCCCGGAGGCGAGGCCGAACATGGTCTCGGTGAGTCCGAGTTCCTCGCTCATGGTCAACTTCGCCAGCCCGATGTTGGTCCGGTCGAGGTAGTTGACGAAATAGGCCAGGCCGAGGAAGGGGATGAGCCGCCGAGCGACCTTCCGGACCACCCTCGCCTCGATCTCGGGTTTCTGCAGTACAGACGACATGAATGACTCGACTTTCCGATAATTGGGCACGGCTCGGACCGCCGTGTCGTGCTCGGCCAGAAGGCCTTGCGCGACAGGCGTTGGTGCTCAGGGTGGGTTACGAGAAGATCTTCCCGGGGTTCATGATTCCGCGAGGGTCGAGGGCGTTCTTCACCGCTCGATGCATGTCCAGGACCACCGGATCGAGTTCCTGGGCAAGGCCGTCCATCTTGAGGAGACCGACACCGTGCTCGCCGGTGACCGTGCCGCCGAGTTCCAGTGCCGCGTCGATGATGTCCGCGAACGCGGCCTGCGCGCGGGCGCGGGCTGCCTCGTCGTCGCGGGGTGTGATGAGGAGCGGGTGCAGGTTTCCGTCGCCGGCGTGTGCGATGTTGGCGATGGTGGTCTCGTGGGAAATTCCGATCCGTTCGATGCGCGCAAGCATCTCGGGGACAGCGCGTTTCGGCACGCACACGTCTTCGGTGAGGACCGGTCCGAGTCGTTCCATCGCGGGGTAGGCCAGACGACGCGCAGCGAACAACGCGTCCGCCTCCTCCTGGTCCGTGGAGACGGCAGACCACGTCGCTCCGGCCTCGTCGAAGCACGACAGCATCTTCTCCGCTTCCTGATCGCCGACGACGCCCGCGGTGTCGATGCGGCCGAGCAGAACGACGTTCGCCTCCACCGACAGTCCCATCTTCTTCCACGCGTCGACCGCGATGAGGCACTGCTTGTCCACCAGTTCGAGCGCCGACGGGGTGAGTCCCGCCGCGGCCACCGCACTCACGGCCCGGCCCGCGTCGACGATGGAGTCGAAGTAGCCGGCCACGGTGCGTTGCGGGTCCTGGAGCGGGCGCAACTTGACGGTGACCTCGGTGATGACGCCGAGCGTTCCCTCGGAACCGACCATGAGGCCCGCCAGATCGTAACCGGCCACCCCCTTGGCGGTCTTGCGTCCGAGGCGCACGAGTTCGCCCGTGCCGGTGACGATCTGCATGCCGAGGACGTAGTCGCGGGTGACGCCGTACTTGACGCAGCACAACCCGCCCGCGTTGGTGGCGACGTTCCCGCCGATCGTGGACCACGGCGAGCTGGCCGGATCCGGCGGATACCAGAGTCCGTGTTCGACGCACGCAGCGCGGAGATGGTCGTTCACCACGCCGGGCTCGACGACGGCGTACCGCTCGAGCGGATCGATTTCCTTGATCGCGTTCATACCCTCGAGCGCGAGGACGACGCAGCCGTCGGTCGCGTTCGCTCCGCCGGACAGGCCCGTACCGGCACCACGGGTCACGACGGCGGTGTCGTGGTCGAGGCAGGCGCGCACGACGGCCTGGACTTCCTCCGCCGTTCGCGGCCTGACGACGGCGATCGGGGCGGAGTACGGCGCCCACTCGGCTTCGTCGTGCTGGTACTTCGCGACGACGTCGGGGTCGCGGACGACGCGATCCGCCGGAAGGGATGCCAACAGTGCATCGATCAACATGGCGAGAACCAGTCCTTTGCAGGCGAGAAGGTGATGTCTCGAACATAGCTGTGATCTGGGTCTCGGCCAATGTAGATTTCATCTACCAAATCCGGGGATGCATGGATGGAGACACCAGTGAGTACTGCCGATCGCGGCTGGATGGAACTGCTGCTCGACGACGCACCCCTCGACGAACTCGATACCCTCCGGCGCACGTTGATCGAGGGATCCGACCCGTCCGACAGGGCCGCGGTGGAGCGCGAAGCCAACGCTGCACTCCGCCTCCGGGCGCAGCTCGACCAACGCCGACAGCGCAGCAGCGAGCTGGCGGCGCTGAACGACATCGCCGTCCGGCTGACGACCGTCCGGTACGGCCGGGTGTTGCTGCAGGAAGTGGTCGATCAGGCCCGGCGGCTGCTCGGTGTGGATCTCGCCTACATGGGGTCGGTCTACGACGAGGAATTCGTCATCGAGGTCACCAGTGGGGCATTGACCCCGAATCTCGTCGGAATCCGACTGTCGCTGGACGAAGGACTCGTCGGGCTGATCGTCCGCAGATCCGCACCGGAGTGGACACCCGACTACCAGAGCGAGCCGGCCTTCCGGCACATCACCGGCGCCGACAGCGCGGCCCGGTCCGAAAACATGCGCGGCCTGCTCGGGGTGCCGCTGCGGGTGGCCGATCGCGTCATCGGTGCACTGTTCGCGTGTAAGCGCCAGGAGCGGGCCTTCACCGAATCCGAGATCGCGCTGCTGTCGGCGCTGGCAGCGCACGCGGCGATCGCGATCGAGAACGTTCGCTCGCTGGAGCGCGAGCGGGACACCGTCGCACGGCTCGAATCGGTGAACGCCGAACTATCGCAGCGCACGACCGAGCTCGAACAGATACTGCAGTGGGATCGGACCCTGACCCAGGTGGTGCTACTCGGGGCGGGGGTGCAGCGTCTGGTGCAGGAGGTCGCGCAACTCTCCCGACAGCCGGCATATTTCGTACAGGATGAATCCGAGTTGCCCGCGGAACTGCTGCCACACGCCGATAATGTGGCGGCGGCGGTCCGCGAGTTGCGAACCGGCAAGAAGGATCACGCCGAACGCGGCGAGGTGGTCGCGCAGCGCGTCGCGGCGGCCGGCGAGATGCTCGGCGCACTCCTGTCGGTCGGAGCAGAGGAGCCGACCACACGCCTCCTGCTCGAACGGGCGGCACCCGCGATCGCACTGTCGCTGGCCGAGGAACGTGCCGCGGGGGAGGCGACGCGTCGCGCGCGGGACGCGTTTCTCGTCGACCTGCTGACCCATCCCGCCGCCACTGCCCAGGACGAGCGTCGACAACTGCGATTGGCCGGACTGAACCCGGACACGACGTACTGCATCGCCGTCGCGATCGCCACGGGCCAGGACACTGTCCGCGCAGCTCTCGGGACCTTGCGCTTTCCGTCGGGAACCGTTGCAGCGGAGCATGGTTCCCGTGCGCTCGCGGTCGTGCCCGCCAAGGATTCCGCATCAGTCCAGACGGTGTTCACTTCGGGGCGGCTCGACGCGACGATCGGTATCGCCGAGCCCGCGCGCGGTGCGCAGGCTCTCGCGCGCGCCTACGTCGAGGCCCAGCAGACCGTCGACGTGCTCGACACTCTCGGCCGGGCGGGCGAGGTCTCGTCCGCACGGGGTCTGGGCATCTACCGGATCCTGCTGAGTCACATGGCGCGGGAGCACCTCGACGAGCTGACCGAGGCCCAACTGGGGCCGTTGATGGCGGAGCAGTCCAAACGCGGTGTGCCACTGATGGAGACACTGTCGGAGTATCTCGCGCACGGCCGGCGCCATTCGGCGACCGCGTCGAGCCTCGGCATCCACGTCAACACCCTCTACCAACGCCTCGATACGATCGACACCCTCCTCGGCCCGGCGTGGCGCGACCCCGACAAATCCCTCGATCTGCAGGTGCTGATGCGGTTGCGGAGAACCGCGGAGCTTCTCGGTACACGAACGCGGTGATGCGGCTCAGGCGCTGATGCCGCCGGTGAGGATGGCGGCGAGTTCGGCGTAAGCGTGTGCGTCGTCGAGCCCGGTGCTGTCGCGGACCCCGCGCTGCTGGATGCGGACCATCATGGTGGCGGCGAGGTCGGCGGCGAACGCGGCGTGCACGTCGCGGAAGTCACCGGCCGCGACGCCCTCGGTGATCAACTCCTGGACTCGACCGGCCGCGAACTGTGTGTTCCGTTCGTAGACCTCCCGCGCCGGCGGGAAGGCGTCGAGGTCGGCCATGAACTGGTCGGACGCGGCCGCGAGGGCGTTGCCGACGGCCGACAGGTAGGCGGTGATCCGCTCGCGGGCCCCGGAGATCGGCTCGATGTGCGACTCGACGTCCTCGGTCGCGCGGCGGAAGAAATGCACCGTGGCGGCCCGGACGAGCTGCTCTTTGCTGCCGGCGAGGGTGTACAGCGTCGACTTCGAGCAGCGCAGCCGGTTCGCGATCTCGTCGAGAGTCAGGTGCGCGAACCCCTCGACCAGGAAGAGGTCGACGAGGGCGTCGAAGAGCTGGGTGCGCCGTCGGGTGGCGAAACCGGTTCGGGTGGGCTGCTCCATGAGAGAAATAGTACTGGGCGACGCCTTGCAGTACTATTTCTCAATCAGTACCCTGGGGCGTAATCCAGTACTGTTTTCCGTAGCCCTTCTTCGAGGAGAAACCGTGGCCGTCGATCGTTTGCTGCCTACTGACGAAGCCCGTGACCTGATCCAGCTCACGCGCGACGTCGCCGACAAGGTCCTGACGCCGATCGTCGACGAGCACGAGAAGTCCGAGACCTACCCCGAGGGGGTCTTCGCCACCCTCGGCGAGGCCGGACTGCTGAGCCTGCCGTACCCGGAGGAATGGGGCGGCGGCGCACAGCCGTACGAGGTGTATCTGCAGGTGCTCGAGGAGATCGCCGCCCGCTGGGCATCGGTCGCGGTCGCGGTCAGCGTCCACAGCCTTGCCTGCCACCCGCTGATGGCGTTTGGCACCGACGAGCAGAAGCAGCAGTGGCTCCCGGACATGCTCGGCGGCAACACCGTCGGCGCCTACAGCCTGTCCGAACCGCAGGCCGGATCCGATGCCGCCGCACTGGCGTGCAAGGCCGCCGCGACGGACGGTGGGTACGTGGTCAACGGCGCGAAGGCGTGGATCACCCACGGCGGGATCGCGGATTTCTACAACCTCTTCGCCCGCACCGGCGAAGGGTCGAAGGGCATCTCCTGCTTCCTGGTGCCCAAGGACACCGAAGGGCTGACGTTCGGCAAGCCCGAGGAGAAGATGGGTCTGCACGCCGTGCCGACCACGTCCGCGCACTACGACGACGCGTTCGTCCCCGTGGAACGCCGTATCGGCGCCGAGGGGCAGGGTCTGCAGATCGCCTTCAGCGCCCTCGACTCCGGCCGACTCGGCATCGCCGCCGTCGCCGTCGGGCTCGCCCAGGCCGCCCTCGACGAGGCCGTGGCCTACGCGCAGGAGCGGACCGCGTTCGGCAAGAAGATCATCGACCACCAGGGCCTCGGGTTCCTGCTCGCCGACATGGCCGCCGCCGTCGATTCCGCGCGGGCCACCTACATCGACGCCGCCCGCCGCCGTGACGCCGGCCTGCCGTACTCCCGCAACGCGTCCGTCGCCAAACTCGTCGCCACCGACGCCGCCATGAAGGTCACCACCGACGCCGTCCAAGTCCTCGGCGGCTACGGCTACACCCGCGACTTCCGCGTCGAACGGTACATGCGCGAAGCGAAGATCACCCAGATCTTCGAGGGCACCAACCAGATTCAGCGTCTGGTCATCAGCCGCACCCTCGCAGCGAACTGACGCACCCCCACCTCAGAAAGGCCTTCCTCACATGCCCACCTCCGTGATCGTCGCCGGCGCCCGTACCCCGATCGGCCGCCTGCAGGGCTCACTCGCCGGGTTCTCCGGCGCCGACCTCGGCGCCCTCGCCATCGACGCGGCGCTCGGCAAGGCCGGTGTCGCCCCCGACCGAGTGCAGTACGTGATCATGGGGCAGGTCCTCACCGCAGGCGCGGGGCAGATGCCGGCCCGGCAGGCCGCAGCGAAGGCCGGGATCCCGATGGGTGTTCCGTCGCTGAACATCAACAAGGTGTGCCTGTCGGGGGTCGAGTCGATCATTCTCGCCGACCAGTTCATCCGGTCGGGTGCGTTCGACGTGATCGTCGCCGGCGGCATGGAGTCGATGAGCCAGGCACCGCATCTGCTGCCCGGTTCGCGTGGCGGGTTCAAGTACGGCGACGTCACCCTCGTCGACCACATGGCCCTCGACGGGCTGCACGACGCGTTCACCGACCAGCCGATGGGACTGCTCACCGAGGCCGGCAACGACAAGGACGTCATCGCCCGCGAGGACCAGGACGCGTTCGCCGCCCGCTCGCACCAGCTCGCCGCGAAGGCCTGGGACAACGGAGCCTTCGACGACGAGGTCGTCCCCGTCGCGATTCCCGCCCGCAAGGGGGAGAGCACCTGGCTGCGCCGCGACGAAGGGATCCGCCCGGACACCACCGCCGAGACCCTGGCACGGCTGCGCGGCGCATTCCGCAAGGACGGCACGATCACCGCCGGCAACGCGTCGACGATCAACGACGGCGCCGCCGCCGTGGTCGTGATGAGCAAGGAGCGCGCCGAGGCCGAGGGGCTGACCTGGCTGGCGGAGATCGGCGAGCACGGCATGGTCGCCGGACCCGATTCGGGTCTGCAGCTCCAGCCGTCCGGGGCAATCGCGAAAGCCTGTGACACGGCCGGCATCTCACCGACCGAGCTGGATCTGATCGAGATCAACGAGGCGTTCGCGGCCGTGGGGATCGCCTCCACCCGCGAACTCGGCATCGACCCCGACCGGGTCAACGTCAACGGCGGCGCCATCGCCCTCGGGCACCCGATCGGCATGTCCGGCGCCCGGATCACGCTGCACCTCGCGCTCGAACTGCAGCGCCGCGGCGGCGGCACCGGTGCCGTCGCCCTCTGCGGCGGCGGCGGACAGGGCGACGCCCTGATCCTGCGGGTTCCTCAGGCGTAGGGCGCTCCGTTCCGGCGGAAGCGCCAGGTCATCCACCGAACGGACAGGGCCAGCACCCGCGGCACGACGAGATACACCGCCGTGGGAACGACGACGCCGGTGAGCATCAACGCACGCAGCCAGTTGGGCCAGGCCGCCGCGGTGGGGCCCAGCAAGGCCATCACGGTCATGCCCAGCGTGACGAGCGGGAAGATGGATACCCAGGTGACCGCCACCCTGAGGTGGATGGACGGGGCGGCGACCGGTACGAACTCCGGATGCCGCCCGACCTGGCGACGGCTGCCCCGCGCAGCGGTCGGAGCGAGTTGCTCGACCACGGCAGTTGCGAGCGCGAGACCTTCCATCCTGCGGCAGCCCTCCTCGGGAAACTCCAACTAATTAGTTGCGGTTAGCAGCGTAAGCGTCGGTGCGGCCACTCGCAACCAAACAGTTGGAGTTTGCCTTAGGATCGCCCCGTGGCGTGGGACACCGAACGAACCAAACGACTTCTGCTCGAGGCGGGAGTCACGGAGTTCAGTGCGTTCGGGCTGTCCGGTGCGCGCGTCGACCGCATCGCCGAGAAGGCGGGCGTCAACAAAGAGCGCATCTACCAGTACTTCGGCAAGAAGGAAGCGTTCTTCAGCGCCGTCCTCGAGCGCGAACTTGCGACGTCCCTGGCCGCTGTCGAACTGTCCGGGCACGGGGTCTCGGCCATCGCCGACTATGCCGGCCGCAGATTCGATCAGCAACGCGCGCACCCCGCCTTCTCCCGTCTGTTGTTCTGGGAAGGCCTCGAACTCGACGCCCCCGTCGCCGAAGGATCACGACGGAAGCACGCCCAGTCACTGATCGCCAGCGCACGGGATGCGGTGCCCGAACTCTCCGAGACCGCCGCCCAGGAACTGCTCATCGGCGTGATCACCCTCGTCGACGGATGGGTGACGCTCCAGACCGCGGACCAACTGTTCGCGACGCCGTCGTCGGATGGTCGCGATCGGGACACCCGGCGACGCGAGTTCATCGTGATGACCGTCGAGGCAGCGACGCGTGCCGCACTCGACCGGTTCAGCGCAACGGGATGAATCTCGGCAGCTTCCCAGTGGTCTGATGGCGCTGAAGACGCTCGACGACGCGGATCTGGATCTCCGGTTCGCTCAGGCCGTGCCGGCGGAGCGCGGCAATCAACGACACGGTCAGCCGGTCCACGTCGGGGGTGCCCACGGCGAGAATCTCCGCACCGGCGACGGTCTGCCTGACCTGGTATTCGGAGACGCGAGGATCCGTGCCGAGGACGTGCCGGAAGACGCTCGCGGGGATTGTGCGCGTCGGGTAGCGGAAATCGTCGTCGCGCCGCCCGCCGATGTCGGCGAGCCGCGCGAATGCGCTTCCGCACGGACATTTTCCGGGTAGCCACGTGACCTGATCGCCGAGGTCGTAGCGGATGAACGGGAACGTGCGGTTGGCGAGGCCGGTGGCCAGCGTGCGGGCGGCGGGCATGTCGGCAGCGACCGGCGTCCCGTCGTCGTCGACACGTTCGAGGATCACCTCGTCCTCGCACACGTGCAGTCCCTCACCGTGCCCGCAACCCACTGCCTGCACCCCGATCTCGGTCGATCCCCACAGGTTGTGCACGGGTATGTTCCACGCCTCGCGAATCGCGTCGCGATCCTCCTCGAGCAGCGGTTCGGAGTTGGTGCTCACCCGCACCGGGCTGATTTGCAGATCGCCCACCGCCGCCGCGCGGGCGAGGCGCCCGATCACCGTCGCATAGCCGACGAGGTGAGTGGGCCGCGCGGCCGCCACGGCGGCGAGGACCTCGTCGAACGGTGCGCCCGCGGGGATCACGACCGTGCTCATTCCCGGCGCGGTCGGCACATCGAACAGAGGTGTGCTGGCATGCGGCGGGCCGCCCGCCGCCAGCACGGCGAGGCGCGCACCCGACCCCGGCGACGACCCGCGCCGCTCCTCCCGCGCCTGCATCCGCCAGGCCAGGGAGGCGGCGGAGACGAAGAAGTCCCAATCCCACACGTACACGCCGCGCACACCGCTCGATCCGCCGGAGCTGAAAATCTGCTGGTCGCCGCGGGTGTACGAAAACCATTGCTGCTCAGCCAGTGTGCTTTCGGCTCGCTCGAGGTCGAGGTCGGCAACCGTGACGATGTCGTCCCACTCGTCCTGCGCGTCGCGTTTCGTCATCATCGGCAACCGCGCCAGGTCGGCGACCGTGGCCGACGAAGGATCGAGACCACGCAATCGGCGCGCGTGAAACGGCGACCGTTCGCCGGCGTACGTGAGGAAGGACCGCAGCCGCTGGTCGCGGTACCGATCGATCTGCTCCCGCGTCCAATCCAGGCGCTCGACGTGGTCCTCGAGAGCCGCCTGCACCCCGTGGAGATGGGCGACCCGCATGCGCTCGTACGCCGTTCGCGCGGCGTCCACCGATTCATCCTCGGACACCGATCCCACCATCCCGGTTCCTCTCGCTCAGTGCCGTGCCCGGCGCAGGTCACATCGACCATCGCACGCGGGCGGAACTCGGCGCGTAACGATTCGTCGTCGAAATCGGACGTAGGTGTGGAAACCGCACCAGGGGGAGGAGTCGACGTGAGGCCAGCAGTGCGAGGGTGGATCATTGGTGTGCTTGCGGTGAGTGCGTGGATCGGGTGCTCCGTGCCCGCACTTGCCGATGCACCACAGTTCGACGGCACGACCACCCTCCAGGTACCGGGAACGGTCGTCGGCTGGCCGTTGACCCGTGGGGGCGCGTTCTACTATCCGTCAGTCCATCACGGACACGGCCAGATCTACCCGACCCCAGACGGTTACGGATACGAATTCCAGTGGATCAATCTGTCGACGGGAGCCTCCGGGATCATCACCGACCAGCACGCCGACCGAGACGCGGTCACGACCGGCCCCGGTCAGATCCTCGTCACCGTGACCGCTCATCTCCCGGGCCTGTACGACGTATTCGGCACCCCGAGCGCCGGCACGTTCTACGTGACACCGTAGATGTGAGAGCTGTGGCGAGTAATCACACGAGCGCATCGTTTCCACTATTCGGGCATGAGCCCTTGCCCTGGGGCGACAAGGGTCACCGCCCCCCACCGATTCCAGCATTCGACGAAGCAGGCCCACACGGTTCACTCTTAGTTGAACATTCGCCAATCGCGTATCCGTTCTTCGTCTCCGCACAGCTGACGCATACGCCCTCGGTATAGCTCCACTAGCCCGTTGAGGGAATCCGCCGCGGCAACAACACGATCGCCGTCTGGAATCTGGCCGTCCTCGAGGCCCACAAAGTATTCTCTCAACGTCATGTTCGACCAAGTCGACAGCCAGCTGGACAGCTGCCGCGCAATACTATCTGGCTCCAATAATCTATCGACGATCCACGGCCGTCGATTATCGTCGCGCAAGGCGGCTGCTTGTATCGCCCACAGTGCCGCCCGACTGTCCAACGGAGCCAGCCGCATCGTCTCGCGATCGACACCGTCAGTGGCCGCGTCTCGATAGATTTCGACTAGTGCGTCTAGGTGGTTACGGACTGGTGCGACCGCGTCTCGATGGGCGACTGCCCCACCAGCCGAATATGATTCGAGCACATCCCACGCATCTAGGAGTGGCAACGACGATTCAGCGGGATTCAGCAATCGCCGAGGGACAATGTCGAATGTTCCGTCATCACGTCTGCGGACACAGTCCGCAGTGAGCATGCCCAACGCCTCGCCGATGAGCGGCGATACCAGATTTCCGTACTCGGACACGAGCGGTACCACTTCGAAGTACAGCTGGCTTGCGCGATCACTAAGCTTGATCAGATTGGTGTTGCATCCTTGATTCGCTTGCTGCGCCATGAGAATCGTGCTCGGATGTGTGCACCGAACAATGCGACAATCACGATTGTCAGACCTGACTTGCACAGTTTTAGTGCCCCGGTCAACGTGTCGGTAGTTCCAGCGAGGTGAGGATGGCTGCGGCTTCGACGGTGAGCGGGTCGGCGGCGGTGTGGGGGTGGCCGGCGATGGTCAGGCTGAT
>RRBB01000144.1:0-28904 GCA_006543605.1 Rhodococcus sp. WS4 | reverse complement strand
GATCGTCGCGACGGTGGCGTCGGTGAGTTTCGACTTGCGTTTGGGGCCTTTGCGTTCGGCGAGCAGCCCGGCGATGCCCGCACCGGTGAGCTGGGCTTCCCAGCGGCGCACGCTGGCCGGTTTCACCGCGAAGGCCGCGGCGATCTCGAGCTGGGTGGCGGCCTTGATCCGCATCAGCGATGCGGCGGCGAATCGGCGGGCCGCGGTGTCCCCGGCGTCCCATGCGTAGGCCAGGTGGCCGTGCACGAACACCCGGCCGCCGTCGGTGTCCTCGACGATCCCCGCGGCCGCACCGAACGGGCGGGCACCGTCCGGTACCAGCGGAAGGGGTGGCTGCGCGGTCATCATGGCCATTCTCCACACCCCTCAGTTTCGCATTAAATAGCGCCATCTATTATTAGACATTCAGGTGGGAATCGCAACCTCTCGAACCAACAAATTTGCAGCTCAGACGCTTGGCCAGCCCACCGGCGTCAGTCCCATGTCCGGAGTCCTGGTCACCAAAGAGCCAGTTCGGCCTCTGGCCAGCACTACTAGCCGCTGAGTGACCCAGCAGAACCCGAGAAGAAGTCGAGGGCGCCGAGAAGGGTGGAGACGTTCGAGAAGAAGTCGGCCAAGAAAGCGAGGTCCATTTGTAACTCCAGTTCGATTGTTCAGAGAATCGTGACACACGGGACACGATTGAATATTTATACCGGTCCGATAACAATTCCGCAACGACAAGTTGCGTCAACCAGCCACGAGTTAAATCCGGCCCACACCGGAAGAGCGAGCCAGGGGCGAACCCGGCACCCCGGCTCGTCGTCACTTCGGACCAGAGCTCGAATACACCGATCCGCTGACCCGGTGAACGAGGTGCACCCGCACACACGATCGAAATGGTGGAGTTCCATACCGGGGCGTACTCCGGCAGATCAGCCTCCTCTCACGTTCAGAGTCGGTGACGCAGCACTCTTCCCGGCACACACCTGGGAGCAATGGCACATCCCGCGATACGTACGCAAGCACGCAATTCTGCGGCCCCACACACCACGGCCGATCTACGCCAGCCTCGGCGGCGCGCTCATCGAGACCGACTCCACCCATCGCCGCGGCGCAGCAGCCTCCCTGGCGGGAACGACACCCGGACGCTGCCCGGCACCGGCCATACCGTCCCGACGACACTGAGGCTCACACACCCGCACCGGTGCGTTCTCGAGCAGGTCCGGTCACCGGCCGTATCCGGCCGTTGTGCCGATCGCGGTCGCCGGCGGCGTGCGGATGGCGCACCTATCAGTCTGCTGCGAGGATGTACAGGTCGTGTCGGCGCGCCGGGCGGACTAATTCTGACGGCCGGGCGATCCGGTGAGGAGAAGGTCGGTGCGGGCAGCCCGGATCCGCATCATCCCGGGATGCCGGGTGGTCGGCATGATCCCGGGCAGCAGGAACCCCCACATCTCGTCGACCCGTCGCTCGAGATCCAAGCGATGGGTCAGGACCTGCGACACGGTCTGGACCCCGGTGAACGCGCCGATGACGAACCGCGCGAAACTCGGTGGGTCGATGCTGCCGAGGAGGTCGCCCTCGGCGATCGCACGTGCCGTCAGGGTCTGACATGCGGTGATCCAATCCAGGTAGGGGCCCGCGGGGCCGCGGTCGACGGCGCTGAGTTCGAGAGTGATGCGGATCCCGGCCCGCACGATCGGGTCCTGCACGATCTGCCGGGCCATCTCATGGCAGAGCATGACGATCTGCTCGATCGCCGACGCGTCCTGCGCGGCGATGGCCTGCACCGCGGCGATGGAGATCCGGTGCTGCTCGGCGATGATGTGCCGGGCCAAATCCTCCTTGGACCGGAAATGAAAGTACAACGCTCCCTTCGTCATGCCCGCCGCCTCGAGGATCTCGACGAGACTGGCGCCCTCGAACCCGGACTTGTCGAACATTTCCGCTGCCCCGCGGACGATCTGCGCCCGGGTCACCGCTGCCCGTTGCTGTTGAACCATGTACCGCACCTTCCGTGCCCTTCCCGACTGCAGCACGGTGACTTTCGGTTGCACCCCTGCAGCCTGCGCGAGGCTACCACCGGCACCGGTGCCCCTCACCCCTGAATAAAACCCGCTTTTACCCGCACAGCCGCCGGCAGCCGCTCACACGAAACAGACCACTGTGCCGCTTCTTCGGTGGGTCCGCCCGGTCAGCTCCAGCGCCGTCGCGGCTCCGGTGTGTCGCTATCGGTGGTCGCGACGATATCGCTCGGCGATCTCGTCGGCATCCCGGGCCAGCCAGGTCAGCTCCCCCACCGACCCATCCCCAGGTAAGAGCAGATCCGCCCACCGGCACTGCGGCCCGCGGACGCACACCAACGCCAACGCCAACCCGGAATCCGACAACGTCTGCCACAGCTGCTCACCCGCCGACGACGCCATGCAACCCATTCAACCGCAAGACACCACACTTACACGAGGAACAGACCGGCCAGTCCGACCTCGAACATCCACCCCCGCGCGCTGTGCACCACACGCCGACGATCTCTCTGCGCCCGGACGAGCGGAGTTCGGGAGGATCGGTACCAGGCGAGCCGATCGGTCAGGCACCGAATCCGCCCCGCCACGAACAAAACCGGCCGCGCGCTTTCGAATCGGGTGAGCGTGCACCGACGGCCGCCGACCGAAGTACGGACCACCGAGAAAGTCATGTGACCTGGGTCACATTTCAGCGAGTGGGGCAGGGGGGCGGATCTAACATTTTCCTCGCACCGGAACACGAAGGAGCAGGTCGCCAAACCAATACGCAAGCCAAACCTGTACTGGCTAGCAGCGATTCGCGCACACATCGTTCCGCCGAACTCCGTGATCCGGTCGATAATTTCACTCGCAGCACATCCGAGGAGACATCAGCGACGCCGACCACCCAGGTACACCAACGCGGAACCGCGCTTCTCGACTGGGACGCGCCCCTCCCGGCGCGCACTGCGCGAGGAGCGCGGCAGGGCTCACGCGGCGGGTACCTGTTGTATGTCCCGGCGAGGCCCGGCCGGAGCGGACTACACTCCGACCGGGCCGCTTCGGCTCACCTGGGCGTGACTGCATCTCGGACGGCCTCTGGAGCGTATGGCACTGGGGCCTAGATAGTTTCAGACTCCGGTGATACTGCAGGCGCGGGCTGGATGTCGAGGGCTCAGCCCGACGCGCACCGACAGCGAGAAGCAACCACCGCACGCACTTCCGGCGCCCACCGACCTCACCCGACACAGATCAGTACACCCACGACCGCTACTGCGACCACCGAGGCGCCGCCGCAGATCAGCCACGCCCGCGTTGCCAGCTGCCGCCACCGATCGCACCGCCCGTTCGCGGCCGCGGCCGATCCTCTCAGGGTCGGATCGGACGCCCGGGATTCCGAGAGGTGGCGGACCTTCGCGTCCGCTCGTGCCGCCACTCCGAACGAGACGGGGATCACCACCAGCGCAACCACCAGTAGACCCACCATCGCACCTGTGCCCGTCCCGAACATTTGTCGTTCCTTCCACAGCATCAGGCGCCCGTCACGGGACCGAGCGTTGATCACCGGCCACGCGGAGCCATGGGCACAACCACGCTCCTGTCAGCTCGATCGCCGAACTGCCACCGAGTGTTTCACTCCGCAGCGCCGGCACCAGCGGAGGACCATGGGTCGCCGCGGGCCTATACGCCGGGCACCGGGAACTTCCACACCGCCACCACAACGACGCCCATGATGAGCCCGGCGTACAGAACAGTGCCAACCACACCGATCCGCAACGTATTCAGCAGACTTGCGCCCAGGTTCTCGGCAATCCGTACCATTACACTTCTTCTCTCACGTGCAGATATTCTCGGCTGCCACGGCGACGGCGGTGTACCAGCTACCTTGGACCGACTTCGGCACCTGCGCATCGGCCGAACTACCTACACCCATACCCGAAACTTGGACTGGAGGTTTGGGCCTAGGGTGAGGGGTGCAACCGAACATCGCCGAGCAGGCTACTCCCACACGTTCAACTGCGCTCTACATCCCACACCCGGTATCCGACCCACGTCGCTCAAGCATCTCGCTACACCCTCAAAGAGGGTGAGGAGATTAGTCAGTGATAACAGTAGGTAAGCAGCTCGACGCAAACCCTCGACTGCACAAACAGCGGCAATTACTGCCGGAAACTGCAGCACAGCACAATCGATGGACGCGACGGGACGGCACTCAATCGCTCGATGTCGAAGTCCGCTCGCCCCGCCGTGACGAAGCAGGACACACCGGATCCGACAGTTCCACCCCCGTTGCAGATTCGCGCTGAACGCGACCCAAACTCCATCCTGATGGTGCACAACGCAAGAAGACTTGAAATCGCACTTACTGGTCGGTGATTCAGAGGTGCGAAGAAAGTGCAATGGCATGAATCACACTCGCTGGACTTCCAGGTCCGGCTCATGAAGATCCTCGAAGCGCTGCTCGTTACTACGTGCAGGTTGTCCGTCTAGCGCCCCTGCCAGCTGATATTCACTTTGGCGGGGCTGCGCTTGGCTGCGCCACAACACATCGACCGGCGTCGCCGCCGCTATGGGCGCCCTCGAGGCGACCCTCGGCTGACGTGTCACCCGCGGAGCGGGTCACCACTCGCCCCATCTCACGTGTACTTCCCATGCACGCATTTCCGATGCCGATTATCCGTACTGAGCAGACGCTATCTGGTTCGCCCACGAACAGTATTGCCCACCAGTCATAGTCGACCGCTCCGGGCCTTCGCGGCGCAGGGGCGGCACCGTCACCCGGACCCCGCAGCTGACATCTCCGCACGCTGCCGCAACGTGCGTGCAGTCCCATGGAGACGGCGAGGAACGTGCGCATATCGCTGCCATAGTGTGTTCCCGGTGGGAATCGAACGAATGTCGCTGGAGTTGCCGGCCGGCGCGGCCCGTGACGACGCGGAGCGCAAGGCGGTCGCACAGTTGCGGGCCCAGGGCGTCCGCACCTGGTCCGATCTGTCGCTGCAGACGGTCCTGACCACCGATTCGCCCGGGATCAGCCGGTACACCTTCACCTACTGGGTCGACGACAAGCGCCCCTGACCACCCCAGCGATCACGCACGCGACGATCAAGATGCTGCGGCCCCCAGCTCCGCAATCTGGGTCCGGCACGGGCTCGATCAGGTCCGAGCGCCACGCTGTGCGCGGCGAGAGTCGCACCCGACAGGTAGTGCCCGTCGGCGGAATCGAGCGCGATCATCCCTCCGACGGCGGTGGCGGCCGGGTGTGTGCGGCCGGTTCATCGGCCAGCATCCAGGCCAACGTGTTCTCGTCGCGGCGCGGCCGATAATGCACACCATCGACATCGGGGTTCGGCGAGGATCGCGGTGAAACCATCGGCGGGTGTGCAAGCACCCGGTGGGTCACACTGGGACCACCAGGCGCCTGCGTTGATCCGGGACGCCCTGGCCCCCGGTCACATCCACGACCTTCACAGTGCGGATCTCGACCCGCCCACAGCCCCGGGCACGAAACCGGGTATGCCTACCGGCCGTTCTACCGTCGCCGGATGGAAATCTCGCGAGGAGTGTGAGAGTCGCACCACCCACGAACCCCGCAAGTCGAGGCCCCCGATGCACGATCAGCTCAAGCGCTCCTCCCTCGTCGCACGCGATTTCTTCACCATCCGCTACTGCGATCAGTGCCGCATCACGCTCGCCGCCGACGCGTCCACGTGCCCGTCGTGCCGCAGCACCGAACCGAGCAGGGTCTCCTCGTCGGGAACGCCGCGATCGTGTCATGAACCGTCATCGAGTTGGCGCCCAGTCAAACGGACACCGAAACCCCCGCCATGGTCGCGATCGTCGCGCTCGACGATCGGCAACGGCGATCGGGAGACAGGGCTGGGCTCGACTCGACGATTTCTCCACGGCTGGTCGACCCAAGAAGTGCGGCTTACATAGTCCCTCCGATTTCGCGAAGAAGAGAGAACTCAAATTGAGAAGGCTTTATGGGTTTCTTGCGTGTCTTGCAGTCACCCTCGGCGCATTCCTTGTCCACGCGCCGGCTGCATCAGCCACCGGTGTCGTGTCCAACGGCATCGCATGGACCGACGACCTGAACCCGATCCCGCACCCACCCGGCATCATCGAGTACTGCACGATGGGCGTCGTCGGCACCGACTCGCTCGGCAACAAGATCGGTATCTCCGCCGCCCACTGCGTCGACGGCACACCCGACGGTGCACCCGTCTACCGCTATACGCCGACCGGACCGCGCGAACACATCGGGAACATCGCGTACCGCAGTCCCGGCGGCGGGACCGGCGTCGACTGGGTGGTCATTCGCCTCAACGCCGACGCGGTACTCACATCGAATGGTCCCAGTGCCCGGGTCGACGGAATCGGCGCCTCCAACCCGGTCGGTCCCCATTGCAAGGACGGGGCCGGTACCGGAATCCATTGCGGGGCGATCACCTCGCAGAACACGACGCGCTTCTACAGCGACGCCCAATCAGGCGGTGGCGACTCCGGTGGTCCCGTCCTTCAGAACAACACCGAGATCGTCGGCATGGTCCGCGGATTCGACCCAGCGCTGTTCGCGTTCGAGTACATCAAGTTCGCAGCCGTCCTCGACGGGATCAACGCCCAACCCAACCCCGTCGGGAAGGGCTTCGCCGTCACCAACAGCTGATCTGGACGCAAACTGCGAAGAGGACAGCAGGAGGCGGACATCCAGCACCGTCAGCAGGCTACCAGATCTGCTGCACAATCAGCCACAGCCATTCTCGGACCGGTTGGGGAAACGGGCTGTAGTACAGCCACCAATTGTCCATCATTCATCCCTTCCCCGTGCGCGCCCCGGCGGTTCGTCGATCATACGTCCGACATCCCGACCACGGTGAAGTCGAATGACCGGAGCACACGCCCCGGCGTTCGACTGGCAGGCGTTCGTGCCGAGGTTCAGCTGCGGCGGCGTCCGTCTGCACCGCGAGTCCGGCCACGCGCGTTCGTGCGCGGCGCCGAAGGTACCGTCCAGACCTGCGACGGCGGGCGTCCGCCAGCGGCGCAGTAACAACCATGGGTCGATACGCGAGGCAACCCTCCGCGCGGAGAACCTGCCGGGCGGGAGCGCCCCGAAGCAGGTGTAGGTGTGGAGGCGGTTCGGTGCGCCAACCCATCCACCGCGCGCCGCAACAGATCAGACAGAAAAGTAGGACGAGTCCATACCCGACCCGATTCAGATGCGTCGTCTGATGTTTACCGGAAAATCGCACCATCAGCATTGATTGGGTATGCATTCACATCGAAGTCATAGTCGCCGTGCACACCGAGCAGATACCCATCCCAACTGACGCCACTGTTGCAGATGTGGTCGCCGCCGCTGATCCTGCCGTTGCATACCTGGAGCGCGGGCAACCCACCGTAGTCGTCGTCGGCACCGCCGAGGGCCGGCACCCATCTCATATCGGTAGCTGCGAACCCCCGGCCGCCACCCGGGCCGGCCGGGGACTTGGGATCACCGATCAGGACGATGCTGGCCTTGCCACGAAATTCTCTGCCGTTCTCAGTCGCCCAAAGGTGCACCACTGCTGCCCCACCCGAGAAACCCACCGGATGGATGAAGTCTCGAGGACAGGCTCGGGCATGTGCACGTATCAGCCGGTCAAGTTCCTTCACACCGGACCGCGTATCAAACGAGTTGTACCCGACGCGCTGGTCCTCGTTGAGGAATCCCACAGACTCATTGTTGGTCAAACCACCCACGACTACGTCCCATGTACCCCGACACGGTTCAGCAGCCGCGGCAACTGAGGGGGCTACGATAGCAACACCTGCCGTAAGACTCAGCGCTAATAGTGCTGTACCTACGGCTATTGCGGACCTACGAATCATCTTCTTGCCTAGCTGTTATGCCACATGTGCTATGGGCGTGATTGTTTGGATGCAGCAAAGGTCGGGAGCGGACAGCACCTCCGAGCGGTTCGCTCGCTCCACCCATGCGAGGAAGCCGACCCTGCGCGGCAGGTGGAGAGGGCGGGGTCGGGTCGCGGAGACCAGCTTGACCGCCAGCGAGTGCTCTCGGACTGCCTTTCTGGGTCACTCCGAGTGGCACGTGGTTGGCCATGCCGGGGCGCAGCGCATTACAGCCTCTAATCCTCAGTTCTGTCGAGAAATTCGGCGCGCTGAGGCGACACCAAACTCGGCCAACAGAACAGCTTCTGCGGGTGCCGGGCCTGGGCGAATCCGGTTCCGATCAGGATCGGATGTCGCTCGAACCTGTGTCGCACGCATCGACCGAACGCAGAAAGGTCACGGGATCGACCGCACCACCGCGATGAATACGAAGGTGCAGATGTGGACCCGTCGAGCTACCCGTGTTTCCCGTTGCGCCGATCGCCTCACCGACATCGACGTGAGCCCCCACGCCAACCCACGTTTCGGACAGGTGACCCATCTGAATCCGCTCGCCGCTATCCGCCTCCAACTGAATATAGGTCCCGTATCCGCCAGGATCATTCGGGCCAGCAATCGAGATCCTCCCTGAAGTCGGCGCATGCAGCACGGTACCTACCCTGACGGCGAAGTCAGTGCCATCGTGACCGACGTGGAACCCCTGCGACACTGGACCATTGACTGGCCACTCCCAGCCGCACCCTCGGGATGTCTCCGACGCGTCCTGCGCGTTGGCCGGACATGAAAGAGCTACCCCGCCGATCGTTGCGAGAGCACCTGCTCCTGCAACAATCGCGATCAAACGTCGTGCGTTAGAGACACCCTGTGCCCTCTGCTCGCCCATGATTTTTCCTCATTTGGTGGAGATGATGAATTACAATCTCGACCAAGCAACTGCACTCATGTGCGTCGCCGCGTACGGTTCGCAGTGATAGCTTCCGTCAAACGAGACCTCTATAACATCTCGACGACGGATGCAACGAACAACGTCCGAATTACCCGTGTATGTACCTATTTTCGAGGTTCAGCCAGTCGTGCTGACTCTCCCGTACCAACCGGTTGGTGCCAGGACACGTTTAAATAAGTACATCTTCAGGCAATTTGGTCGTTGCGTGCTCGCCGACTAGTTCGGCCGACAAGGAGACAAATCTGGGGTCGATCGCTTGGGTCACCTCGGCAAGCGCTCGACGGCGCACCAAATCTGCCCCGGGTTCCCACCCAAGCTCATTTCATGACGCCGGTCTCGACCAGGACTTGCGGACAGTGTGAGATCCCCGATCCGGGCACTTCAGGGCTCGGCTCGGGGAGCCGCAACCCGCGAGTCAACCACGACGCCGTTTACTTCACCCACGTCTCGTCGCCGCCGTTGACGTGCTAGACGAGAGTTCGACGGCCGGGAGCTCCGCGGACCGTGGGCGATCGAACGCCCCCGGGCGCTACGCGCGCACCGTCTCCGCGAAATTCTCGGTGTAGTGAACCGGCCACCGAACCCGTGGCCACCGCGCAGCGCTTCCTGCCCGCCACCACCGGGTGTGAGCCTGGGCGAGTGATGCGCGCTGGTAGGCCCAGTCCGCGAGTTCGGTGCAGCGCAGTTCCGCATTGCCCGTGGCGGAGTGCTGAGAGATCGCCTGTCGGGGCGGCCGTGATCCGTGGTCGGTGCACCCAACGGCCGGTCGCTGAACCAGGCGTCCCCACGGTCAGTGTCGCTCGTTCGCGGACCCGCCGCCGGGGCCGGCATGTTCGCTCCGGACCCGAATCGCCCTGGAAATCATCGCGTTGACCATCAGCTGGCACGACTCATCGACCTCGCACACCCCAACCACGGCGGCGTACCGCGTCCAACTATGCGAACTGCTCAAAAGCGGCAGACACACCCCTGTCTAATACTCGGGATTGGTGGAGCGGACACGCCCGCAGCCTTCGGCCACGTCTGCGACGACGCGTGCCCATCCGCCGACCTTGCCATGCGGCCGACCCAAATCAGACGGTCACCTTCTCTTGCGTTGGCTTAGCTGATTTCGCTCCCTCGAGGCTGAATCCACGAAAATTGTCCGAAGCGATGTCGTCACAGATTTTGCGGTACACGTCAAGACCGCCTGTGTATACCAGAAACTTTGGCGCCTTACCCTCGACATTGGTACCGCGGTACCAGGATTTACTATGTAGATAGAGGGTGTTTTCGACCGCCTCGTCGACTTGGTCTGCCCACCACTCTTCGGCTGAGGGCGTAGCTTCGATGGAGAGAACCTCCCGGTCCCGTAGTGCACACAGCGTCTCGGCGATCCATTCGACGTGTTGCTCGATCGAAGCGAACATGTTCGCGAGCACGGAAGGACTTTGTGGTCCCGTGATCGTGAAAAGGTTTGGGAATCCGACCGTCGCCAGACCGAGGTAGGTGTGGGCACCGCCGGACCATGACTCTTGCAGACTGAGTCCATCTCGACCTCGTATATCGATGCGGGTCAAAGCACCGGTCAAGTTGTCGTATCCCGTTGCATAGATGATTGCATCCACGTCGTAGGTGGTTTCCGTCGTCTCAATTCCGTCGCGAGTGATCCTGACGACGGGTTCGTCGCTCACACTGACGAGCTTGACGTTATCTCGATTAAAGGTTGCCCAGTAGTTGGTGTCCGTGGGGATGCGCTTGCCCCCGATGGGATAGTCAGTCGGCGTCAGTTTGCGAGCCACCTCAGGGTCTTCAACAATTGTCCGAAGCTTGTGCCTCACGAATTCCGCCATGATCTCGTTCGCTTCCAGGTCACTGGAAGCGTCCGGGAATGCAGAAATGAACAGGTTTCCGCCAAGATGCCAGTTCTTTTCCAGCATGATTGTCCGCTTAGGTTCTTCGGTTTCCAACAGCAGGTCGCCGGGAATTGGCAGATTGATTCCTGAATGCGTGTGGCGGGCACGCTCAGCCAGTTCCACATGATTTCGGCGAGCGCACAGAATCTCGTCTTCATACAACGGCCGGTTGCGGGCAGGGAGCGTATACGCGGGCGTCCGTTGCACGACAACCAACTTTGCTGCATACTTTGCCACTTCCGGAATAAGTTGGATACCAGACGATCCCACTCCTATCACTGCAACTCTCTTGCCAGTGAAATCGACACCTTCGACCGGCCATCGACCGGGATGATATGTCTCTCCGGCGAAGTCGTTGATGCCCTCCAGTGGAGGTACCTGTGGTGCGGAGATCGATCCGGAGGCTGCGACCACGAATCGTGCTGTCGTCAATGAGCCGTCGTCGGTTTCAACCGTCCAATACGCCGCCTCTTCGTCGTACACCGCTCGCGACACCCGAGTGTTGAACGTGATCTCACGGCGCAGATCCAGCCGGTCCGCCACCCACTCTGCGTAAGCCAGGATCTCCGGTTGAGTGGCGTAACGTTCGGTCCAGGTCCACTCGTCGACAAGTTCTTGGCTGAACGAGTACTGATACGCAAGGCTCTCGACGTCACAGCGCGCACCCGGGTACCGGTTCCAGAACCATGTGCCACCAACGCTAGTTCCGGATTCAAACGCCTTGAGGGAAAATCCCTTCTCACGCAATGCATGGATCGCGTACAAGCCCGCAAACCCCGCTCCGACAACAACGACCTCACAGTCAAGGTCAGGTGCACCAACATGTGACATGGTCACTCCCTGTCTTCAGCAATGGAACCGGCATCGACTATTGCGCGTCGAAGTGCCGCCCGGAGGTCTGCATCCTGGCACCGCGAAACCGCAGTAGAACCGGCAATAGCGGCAGAGGCAGTGACGGCGGGAACCTCGAGCCCTCGGTAGGCAGCCCCTTCGCTGGATGCCTCTCCGAATCTCGCGAGCAGAGGCCTCACCCTTCGGACGTTCATGACATCGAGTAGCGGTGTGTGCAAGACAGACACCGCCACCTCGGGCTGATAGATGTTTGACATGCGTTAGCCTTTCTCCGGAGGCGACCGAAAGACGTGACTGGCTTCACATCCAGTTTCGGTAGACACCATATCTACTCACTAGACGTGAGGTCAATCACTGTCTTAGGGTGGGCAACGCGGCTGTAATCGCCTGTGCCCCGCAAGCCAGATCGTGATTCACACCGACGTTTGGGTCCGAGTGAAGCTCAAAGGAGACGACTGCAGTGATCAAACTGGGCACCGACAACGCCACTGACCACGGGTTCGACATCTGTCGGCCGAGCCCCGAGTTCACCGCCACGGCGAACGCCGGCCCCGACCTCCAGGCTGCCGCCGACGAAGACCGTCTCGCATTCTGGGCGAAGCAGGCCGAGCGCCTGCACTGGCACGCCCCCTTCTCCGAGGTTCTCGACTGGTCCGACGCGCCCGTCGCGAAGTGGTTCGTGAACGGACGGCTCAACGTCGCCTACAACTGCGTCGACCGCCACGTTCTCGCCGGCAACGGCGACCGCGTCGCCATCCACTTCGAAGGCGAACCGGGCGACACCCGCGACCTGACCTACAACGACCTGCTCGCCGAAGTCAGCAAGGCCGCCAACACCTTCAGCGACCTCGGACTCGTTGCCGGCGACCGCGTCGCGATCTACATGCCGATGATCCCCGAGGCCATCGTCACCATGCTCGCCTGCGCCCGCCTCGGCCTGACCCACTCGGTGGTGTTCGCCGGCTTCTCCGCCAGCGCCCTGCGCTCACGCATCGACGACGCCGAAGCCAAGCTCGTCGTCACCGTCGACGGGCAGTGGCGCCGCGGCCAGGCCGCCCCCCTCAAGCCCGCCGTCGACGAAGCGGTGGACGGTGCCGAGTCGGTCAAGCACGTGCTGGTGGTCAAGCGCACCGGGATCGACGTCGACACCACCGAGGGTCGTGACCTGTGGTGGCACGAGACCGTCGAGAAGGCGTCCGACACTCATCAGGCGACCCCGTTCGACTCCGAGCACCCGCTGTTCATCCTGTACACCTCCGGCACCACCGGAAAGCCCAAGGGCATCATCCACACCTCCGGCGGTTACCTCACCCAGGCGTCGTACACCCACCACAACGTGTTCGACCACAAGGCCGGGCAGGACGTGTACTGGTGCACCGCCGACATCGGCTGGGTCACCGGCCACAGCTACATCGTCTACGGGCCACTCTCGAACGGTGTCACCCAGGTGGTCTACGAGGGCACCCCGAACTCCCCCGACGAGCACCGCCACTTCCAGATCATCGAGAAGTACGGCGTCAGCATCTACTACACCGCACCCACCCTGGTGCGCACCTTCATGAAGTGGGGCAGGGACATTCCCGACGCGCACGACCTGTCCTCGATCCGGCTCCTCGGCTCGGTCGGCGAACCGATCAACCCCGAAGCGTGGAAGTGGTTCCGCGAGGTGATCGGCGGGAACACGGCCCCGATCGTCGACACCTGGTGGCAGACCGAGACCGGCGCGATCATGATCTCCCCGCTTCCCGGGATCACCGCCACCAAGCCCGGATCGGCGATGGCACCGCTGCCCGGCATCTCCGCGAAGATCGTCGACGACGACGCCAACGAACTCGGCGCCGGCGGCTCCGGCTACCTCGTGCTCGACAAGCCGTGGCCGGCGATGCTCCGCGGCATCTGGGGCGACATGGACCGCTACCGCGAAACCTACTGGTCCCGCTACCCCGAGCAGGGCTGGTACTTCGCCGGCGACGGCGCCAAGTACGACGAGGACGGCGCCCTGTGGGTGCTCGGCCGCGTCGACGACGTCATGAACGTCTCCGGGCACCGCATCTCCACCTCCGAGGTCGAATCCGCCCTCGTCGGACACCACGGTGTCGCCGAGGCCGCCGTCGTCGGCGCCGCCGACGAGACCACCGGCCAGGGCATCGTCGCGTTCGTCATCCTCCGCGAAGGTGTCGAGAACACCGGCGACACCCTCGTCGCCGAACTCAAGGCCGAAGTGTCCCGGGAGATCAGCCCGATCGCCAAGCCCCGCCAGATCACCATCGTCCCCGAACTCCCCAAGACCAGGTCGGGCAAGATCATGCGACGCCTGCTCAAGGACATCGCCGAAGGCCGCGACCTCGGCGACACCTCCACGCTCGTCGACCCCAAAGTCTTCGACGCCATCCGTAGAGAGGGATAAGGATCCCGGCATTCTCGCATCGCATCGCATCGCATCGCATCGCATCGATGAAGGCTGTGCCGCGATGGATTGCGTATCCCGCCTTGACACCCGCGACATTTACATTGACCAGATGGGCTGTAACGCCCATGCTCTCGGACGTTACCCGTCGGCGTGACGAAAAATGCGCTAGTGGTGTGTCTCGGATTTAGCTGAACTTTTCCAGTGCGACGCGGCCGCGCGCAACCTTGGCGAGGATGGATTCGGCGGTCGCGGTCCATTCGTACGGTCGAGGGTTTTCGTTGTGGGAGTCGAGGTATTCCTCGATCGAGGCGATGAGGTGCGGTACGGAGTGAAATACCCCGCGCCGCAGAGCTTTATCGGTCAGCTCACCGGAACCAACGTTCGACGAGATTGAGCCACGAGGAGGAGGTGGGAGTGAAGTGCAGGTGGAACCGGGGATGCTTGTCGAGCCAGGTCCGGACCTTCTCGTGTTTGTGGGTGGCGTAGTTGTCCAGGATCAGGTGGATTTCCAAGTCCTTGGGCACCTCGCGGTCGATGGTGCGCAGAAATCTCAGAAACTCCTGATGGCGGTGGCGCGGCAGACACTGGCCGATCACCTTGCCGGTGAGGACGTCGAGCGCGGCGAACAAGGTGGTGGTGCCGTGACGCTTGTAGTCGTGAGTCATCGTCTCGCCGCGGCCCTTGATCATCGGGAGCGAGGCCTGGGTCCGGTCCAAGGCTTGTACCGAGGACTTTTCGTCCGCGCACAACACGATCGCCCGCTCGGGCGGGTTCAGATACAGACCGACGACGTCGACGAGCTTGTCCTCGAACCGGGGATCGTTCGACAGCTTGAACGTCGCGACCCGGTGCGGCTTCATGCCGCGAGCGGACCACACGCGCTGGACGGTGTCCTTCGAGACCCCGACCGCCTCGGCCATCGTCCGGCAACTCCAATGAGTCTCGCCTTTCGGACGGTAGTTCTGCGTCAGGTCCACGATCTCGTCGATCTTCTCCTGCGGGATCGAGGGCTTGCGGCCACGACCCTTGTGCACCTCGCCCAACCGTGCCATCCCGTCCTCGGCGAACCGCACTCGCCAGTTCGCCACCGATCCCGGCGACACCGACAACGCCTGCGCGATCGCCGTGTTGGCCACACCCTCGGCCGCCATCAGCAGCGCCTTGGCCCGCACCACCTCCCGGTGTGCACCCGACTGCGACCGCGCCAACGACTCGAGCAAAACGCGCTGCCCATCGGAAATCTCCAAAGCGGGTACCGGATTCCTCATGTTCGATTCTATCGACTCGATCCAGAATTATTTGCGAGACACACTACTAGATCTGCCAGCTCCTGCGAGTGCATCCTCGATTAGGTTGCGACTGTGTGCCAACCTTGCTCTGCAGGTACTTGCGAAGCGCTGTCGAGTTCGCGGTGCGGTGCATCTGAGAAAGTTGCCGCGTCTCCATTTCGTCGTAGCCAGGATCGAGCGCACCTTCGACCCGGGCTTGGTGCGGACGCAGCCGCAAGATTTACCGGCAAGTGCGTTCTTGTTCAGTCCGGCGATGCCCCCTAAAAGCGGATCTGGCATGTTGTGTTCCATGCAAAAAGGGTGCCCCGGCAGCACCGGAATTGTGCCGAGGCATTCTTGGCCGGTTCCGAACACCGGCCTCTCACTCGGTCCGCCGTGCAGTGGCGTTCAGGCGTCTGGCACGACAACCCGGATTTGCCGATCAGGCGGCGAGGGTGCACCGGACCTGGGCACTGCCGGCCAACGGGATGCCGGCCTCTGCAGCGCGACCGGGCGCGGGTGTCTTGAGGAGATGCCGGACCGCCTCGCTGCGTGCGCGTGGCTTCGGCATCGGCCACCGCGGTCAGGCAAGCATTATGCCGCACAATAGCTCGTGAGCCCACCGAAGCATGCCGCTGGGATTGGCGAAGACGCGACGTAGCGCCTGCTCCGATCTCTACGAGGTTGGGTCCTCTCGTTGATCCTGTTCTACCACCCATGCCGCAATTTGGGTGCGCGAGGTGAACCCAAGCTTGGCAAGTACGTGCTCGACGTGCCCCTGGGCCGTGCGCTGTGAAATGACTAGCTTTTCGGCAATAGCTCTGTTCGTCATACCCTGCGCAACCAGATCAGCAACTTGCCGCTCCCGCTTCGTAAGTGCGACTGCCGGAGCGGTTGGCTCGTGCCTAGGAGGACGCTGTCCGAGTCCGTATGCTACCGAGGCGGCGAAGTCCAGATTTCTGCCTTCGCGGTTGGCGGAATTGAACTTTCGCTCGCCCAGTTCGCGGTACGCCGTACGTACGCAGTTCTCATGATGGTGACTAAGGTTGGGAAAAACCACAGTGGAGCTTCCAACGGATTGCACTAGCGCTTCTGCGGCAGCCATGAGTATTACTGCCCGCGTGGGATCGTGATTACTGCAAGCAATCCACGCAAGCGTTTCGAGGCAAGTTGCCGCAGTGAGCGGGTCATCGACCTTGTGGGCTAGTTGCAATCCCTCTGCGAGCGCCTTGGTGGCTTTTTCGCTTTCGCCCTGCCGCCACACCGCCACACCGAGTGCCCATAGCGCGTAGGACCTGTAGACGAATTCGCCATGCGATTCGGTGATCGCGAGCACTCGTTCGTAGCATTCGATCGCACGGCGCACGTCACCGCGCATTTCGTATGCCCATCCGAGGGTATAGGCAGCGCCGACCTGCAGCGTAAGTTCTACCTTGTTACCGAATACTGCTACCGCCTGCTCCAGGAACGAGCACGCGCGGTCAAGGTCTCCGTTGAACAGTGCGAGGAGTCCTTCGGCGTGTGCAATGAGGGCACGTGCCATGGGATCTGTTAGCTCGTCGGCCATGGCCTGACCTTCTTTGACAAACGCGTGACTTGTCGACAGGTCGCCTTGCACTTCAGCGAGCACGCTGTTTGCGTAGAGTGCCTTGACGCGGTCCGCGGTCGGTTCTCCGGTCTGGCGCACAAGTAACCGGTCCAGCCAGTATCGGCCTTCGTTGAAGAGTCCGCCCGATGACCAGAACACGAAGAGGGCAGTGGCGATCCTGAGTCCTACGTCCGGCTCACCGGCGTCGGACAGACTGAATTCCATTGCTGCGCGCAGATTGGGGCGTTCTCGGTCCAGTCGGGAGATCCAACTGACTTGGCGTGGACTGATCCAGTCCGCTTCTGCCTCGATTGCCAGCTGGCGGTACCAATCGCAATGCCGGCTCGACAGTGCTGTGCATTCTCCTGCAGCGTCAAGTTTCTCGCGTCCGTAGTCGCGTAGCGTTTCGAGCAATCGAAATCTGACCACTGAGGCATCGGTCTTAGATATAAGAATCGACTTGTCGACCAGTGAGGCGATGGTATCGATGAACTCACCGGATTCGACGGTGTTTCCGCATATCTGTTCTGCCGCATCAAGCTCGAAGGAACCAGCGAAGATCGACAGTCGCGCCCATAGCGCTTGTTCGCGGGGTGAGCAGAGTTCGTAGCTCCAATCAACGCATAGTCGTAGCGTCTGCTGGCGGGTCGGCACGTCTCTGCCCGATCTCGACAGTATTTCGTACTTGTCTGTCAGACGCTCCAGCACTTGGTCGACAGACATTGCACGCAGGCGCGCAGCGGCCAGCTCGAGGGGTAGGGGTAACCCGTCGAGGCGCTGACAGATTTTGGCGACCGAGATCCGATTGTCTTCGGTCAATGCGAAGGTGGAATCGGCTGCGGCCGCCCGCTCTGCGAACAAGGTTACCGCATCGTAGCTGGGCAGGCCACGCAGCGACGGGTCGCGCTGTGCGTCGGGAACCGTGAGAGGAGGAACACGGAGCACAGCTTCACCACTGATGTCGAGGATCTCCCGGCTGGTTGCGAGAACGTGGAGTCCCGGGCATGCGCGTAAAAGTGTCTCGACGAGGGCAGCCGCGGCATCCACGACTTGCTCGCAGTTGTCGAGAACGAGTAGCAGTCTTCGTGTGGCGACGAACTCGACCAGTATGTCTTCTATAGAGCGTGTGGACTGGTCCTTCAGTCCGAAGGCGCTGGCGACCACGTCGGCGAGCAACGACTCATCTCGCAGTTCCCCGAGTTCCACCAGCCAGACGCCGTCTGCAAATGCGCGCCGGGCCTCCGCGGCTGCTCGTAGTGCCAGCCGGGTCTTGCCTACTCCCCCGATCCCAGTCAAGGTGACCAGGCGCGCTGTCGAGAGCAGCTTCTTTACTTCGGCCAGTTCATTGCGCCGACCGACGAAGCTGGTTAGCTCCAGTGGCAAATTCCCGTTCGCGTTTCGTGACGGGGTCCGGGGTTGTGGCTTTCTGCGGTCCCCGGCGTCACGGTCGGCGGGTGTCTTGCTGTTCTTTACGGCCTGAGGATTCGCTTGCAGGGCCATGTCGTCGATCGGGTAGCCGAGTTGATGCTGTAGCTCCCGGATCTCTTCGCCGAGGGCCGCAGCTGACCGCGGGCGGTCCGTCGGGTCACTAGCCATTGCACGTTCGATGACTGCGCATATGGCATCCGGAATGCCGTGCTCGCGCAGGTCTGGAGCAGGCTGGGTTGTGATCCTGAGAAACTGCGCGACGACTTGTTCCCCGCTGTGGCGTTCGAACGCTGCGTGCCCGGTGATTGCGCAGAAGAGGGTCGCTCCGAGACTGTAGATGTCCGAGGCGAGGCTGGGCGGATCTCCGCGTAACACTTCCGGCGCAGTAAAGGCGGGCGACCCCGTGACTGTCCCGGTTCCCGTTTCGAAGCCACCCGAGATGCGAGCGATTCCGAAGTCCGTCAGCGCCGGCTCCCCGTAGTCGGTGAGCAGGATGTTGGCCGGTTTCACGTCGCGATGAAGGATCTGGAGGTGGTGGGCAGTTTCTAGCGCGCCTGCCAGTTTCACACCGAGACGAAGTGCTTCCGCTAGGTCGAGGGGGCCGTGACTACGGATCGCGGCTTCCAGTGATTCCTGCGGATGGTAGGGCATCACGATATACGGACGGCCGCTGGCGGTGGTGCCGACTTGGAGGATGCTGACGATGTTGGGATGACCTGTCAGCCGACCCATGGCGCGCTGTTCACGGAGGAAGCGGACACTATCTTCTTCGTCGAAGTCGGCCGTTAAGACCTTCACGGCGACCGTCCGGTCGAGGGTCGGCTGCATGCAGCGGTAAACGACGCCGAAGCCGCCGCGTCCGATTTCTTGCCCGTCTTCGAATCCGACATTCTCGAGCTCCGACGCGACATTCATGGTCACGTCGCGCTGTGTTTCGCGCGGATCGTTCATTCACTTCACCTCTAAGGCTGCAGTCTCACGATATCGCTGCAAGAGGTGACTGAACCGTATTCGGCGGAGTTTTGTCGGCGTTGCCTGTGGGCGATGGATGTCTGGCAGCTCGACCGACCTACTTGTGCCTGCCGTCGGCGACCTGGCGGAGTCGACTCTCGCTTGTTGTGACTGGCGTTCTATGCCGAGGAGGGAGTCGTGGCGCCGCAAAGACTGGTCCGTACACAGCGGACTGTTGGCCTTGTTCGTGCAGTGGCCCTGGGTACGCACGTCGCCCTGAAAAGGGTCCAGTCATGCTCGAGACCGCGTTGAACGTTCTCGCTCACATCAGCGGAATCGGTCAGCAGCGCAACCGAGACGTCCGGTGCGCGGGCATTCGGATTTCGGCCTGTCTCGCGCACCGGGAACGGAGCCGCCTCAGCTCAGGCGTTCGAGGACCATTGCCATTCCCTGCCCGCCGCCGACGCACATGGTCTCGACGCCGAACGTCTTGTCCTGCTCACGCAGGTTGTTGAGCAGGGTGTTGGTGATGCGGGCACCGGTCATGCCGAACGGGTGGCCGAGGGCGATGGCGCCGCCGGAGATGTTCAGCTTGTCCTCGTCGATCTTCAGTTCGCGGGCCGACCCGAGGACCTGGACTGCGAAGGCCTCGTTGATCTCGAACAGGTCGATGTCGGAGATGGACTTGCCTGCGAGGGCGAGCGCCTTCTTGACGGCCTCGATCGGGCCGAGGCCCATGATCTCGGGCGACAGACCCGAGACACCGGTCGACACGATGCGGGCCAGCGGAGTCAGGCCCAACTCCTTGGCCTTCGTGTCGGACATGATCACGAGCGCGGCGGCGCCGTCGTTGAGCGGGCAGGCGTTGCCGGCGGTGCCGGTGCCGTCCGGCCGGAACACCGGCTTGAGCTGACTGACGGCCTCGTAGGTGGTGCCGGCGCGCGGGCCGTCGTCGGCGGAGACGACGGTGCCGTCGGGAAGGGTGACCGGGGTGATCTCCCGCTCGAAGAACCCGTTCTTGATGGCCTCCTCCGCACGGTTATGGGACCGGACACCCCAGCGGTCCTGCTCCTCACGGCTGATGCCGGTGGCGGACGCCACGTTCTCGGCGGTCTGACCCATCGCGATGTAGACGTCGGGCAGCAGGTCGTCCCCACGCGGATCGGTCCAGGCGACGCCGCCCTCGGCGAGCTTGCCGGTCCGGGCCTGGGCGTCGGCGAACTTGGGGTTCTTCGTGTTGGGCAGCCCATCCGCGTTGCCGGTGACGAAGCTGGACACCGACTCGACACCACCCGAGATGAAGACCTCACCCTCGCCGGCCTTGATCGCGTGCAGCGCCATGCGGGTGGTCTGCAGCGAGGACGAACAGTACCGGTTGACGGTCACGCCGGGCAGGAAGTCGTATCCCAGCTGCACGGCGACGACGCGCGCGATGTTGAACCCGGACTGTCCGGCGGGCTGTCCGCAGCCCAGGAGCAGGTCGTCGATCTCGGTGGGATCGAGTTCGGGGACCTTCGCGAGCGCCGCGGCCACCATCTGCGTCGTCAGATCATCCGGGCGGATCGACTTCAGTGAGCCCTTCATGGCCCGACCGATCGGTGAACGTACTGCAGAGACGATTACTGCCTCGGGCATCAATAACTCCTTTGTCAACTACAGGGTCAGAACTCAGTCGGACTACTGCGGACGTTTGACTCGACGAGCGTGTGGCGTGTTTGCGCTGAGCAGCCCGGTCCGCTGCATGTGCGCAGGATTAGCTCAGCGCCATGCCCAAATGGTCGAACGCCGGATCAACGTTCAGTGGTGGGGGCCACCTCGTAGCGGTCGATGATCGATCCGTCACCGGCAAACGCTTCGGCGACCATCTGGTGGCCAAGGAACTGGGCGTCATCGGACTTGTACACACTCGCGCAGGCACCTTGGTCCCACTCGATACTTCGCAAACTCTCGGCGATGGCTTCGTGGTTGGAGACCGTTCCCGCCTCCTCCATTGCTGCGGCGAGTAGGCGAACGGCGTCGTACACCTGGGTTGCGGACGCTGTGGGGGTCATGCCGTACCTGGCCTGGTACTCGGACGCGAACGTCCGTCCGATTGCGCTGTCTCCAATCGATGGCGCACATGGTGTGACCGCGTTCAGCGGGCGTCGTGCGGTGTCGTCCACGAGGTTGCCGGCCACGACGAGCGGACCGGAGTTACCAGAAATTACGGGGGTCTGAATTCCGTTCTGGTTCATTTGATTGAGTTGCAGTGCCAGGACATTGGGGAAGGTCCACGAGAGGATGACATCCGAGTCACGCATATCGAGGATTGTTCCTGTGAGGTCTGTGGCTGTCGGCGGCACGTAGCGGACGGTGCCGAGTTCCAGGCCCGCCGCTTCAATGGCATCGATCGAGTTCGTTGTCGAGACGCGGCCGAATGTTTCGTCTGTGGCGACGATTCCGATTCGCTTTCCGCCGAGTTTGCGGGCAAGGGCAACTGCGTTTGTAGCTCGCGCCGTGTCATCGGGGTTAATGGAAAATAGCCATTCGCTTCCCGACTCCGCCCCGCGAGCGAGTTTGCCGTCGCTGCTGATGTGAACCATGGGGATTGCAGCCGCATCGACATCACGTGTGAGGGCCTCCAGTGATCCGCCGCCGGGAAACCCGATAATGGCACTGGGGTTCTCGTCGACTGCCTTGAGGTAGGCAGTGCGGGCAGCTTGCGGGTCCGTGACGGATGCGGGAATCCGTTCATATTTCAGAGGTTTTCCCAGTACGCCGCCCGATGCGTTGACGTCGTCGACTGCCAACTGGGCGCCGTTGTTGTAGTCGTTGAGCGCGTTCGGTGAGTCTCCCTTGATCTCGATGAGTCCCACGATGGAGGCCTGATCCGAGCTTCCGGCGTCCGAGGTGTCGGCGCCGCACGAGGCCAAAGCCATCGTCACAGCAACGGCGGGGGTGAGGATCCAACTGCATAGGGCGATTCGGCGGACTCTATCTGTATTCATTGGCAGATCTTCCTACTTCTCGGTCATCGGCGGCAGTCGGTCCTCACCAACATCGCCGATGTCTATGTCTGTTTGTCCTAGATAGCTGGCGAGAACAGCTTTTCGATCAGTCAGCGCGCTGGACTCACCGTTCATCACGACGCGACCTTCGGCTAGGACGTACCCTCGCCGCGCCAATGCCAAGGCATCGGAGGTGTTCTGCTCGACAACCAGAATCGTGGTCCGGCCGGCAATCTCGCTCAATGCCCGGTAGACGGTCGCTACAACCGACGGCGCCAGGCCCAAGGATGGTTCGTCGAGAAGAAGCAGGCGAGGAGCGGCCACGAGGGCGCGTCCTAATGCGACCATTTGTTGTTCGCCCCCCGACAGTGCAAAACCTTGCCGCTTCCGCATGCGGGTCAACGCGGGAAAGAGGTCATAGACGTCGTCGTAGCTGTACAGCGCCGGTCTACTCCCCCGTGCATGGGCACCGATCTGCAGGTTCTCGTGCACGGAAAGCGTGGGGAAGACGTGTCGCCCCTCCGGTACGTGGATCAGTCCGACGCGGCTGAGGGACGCCGGCGGCCGATTATCGATCGTCTCACCATCGAATTCGATTGTTCCCTCGTACGGAACCAGTTGCGAGATGCTGCGCAGCAACGAGGATTTTCCTGCACCGTTTGGTCCGAGCAGGCAAACCACTTCGTTCTCCGCGATGCTCAGGTCGACACCGCGGATGGCGTGGGTGGCCGTGTAATGAACATTGAGGTTCGAGATTTCAAGCATCGGGCGCCGCTCCAAGATACGCGTCGATGACCCGGCTGTCGGCCCATACTTCAGCTGGACTGCCCTGTGCGATAAGCCGGCCGATCTCGAGTACCAGCACTCGGTCACAGAGGGCGTCGATGAAGTCGATCTTGTGGTCGACGACGATGATGGTCGTACCCTCCTGCCTGATCTGCATCAGAAGATCGCGCAGAATCAGAGTCTCTGCGTCGTTGAGCCCGGCGCTCGGTTCGTCGAGCATGAGCACACGGGGACCGGCAGCAAGTGCGCGCGCCAATTCCAGTAGTCGCTGCTCACCGTAGGTGAGCTCGCGCGCGGCTCGATCCTCGGATCCGGCCAGCCCGACACGGCCAAGATGGTGAAGGGCATCGTTCATGCGACTTGTTTCGGCGCGCCACATCCGTGACCGGAGGAACCATGCGGCAAAGAGAGTCCGACCGTTGGTGTCGTCGGCTCCGAGCATCACGTTATCCAGACAGCTCAGTTCTGGGCACAGTTGCGGAGATTGGAACACTCGTATCAACTTCGCGCGCCGGGCTTGTACCGGGTGCCCAAGGGTGATCTCGTTACCTGCGACACTCAGGCGGCCGCCAGCTCGGACCACCCCGCTGAGAGCATTCAACAGGGTGGTCTTGCCACTGCCGTTCGGCCCAACCAGGCCTACGATCTCGTTCTGGGCAACCTCGAACGTCACATCGTCGACGGCGACCACGCCGCCGAAGCGAACGGACAGGTTCCGAGCACTCAGCTCCGTGGCTTTCGCAGTCATGATTCGACCGATCTGCTGATGATGCGCACACGGTGTGACTTGAGGGAGTCGACGATTCCGATGAGTCCGCTCGGGAAGACTAGGATGACGACCAGTAGCAGGGCTCCGTAGAGGATGGACATGTACTGCTGAAGTCCGGCGAGCAACTCTGGGACGGCCACGTAAAAGGCCGCACCGATGAGGACCCCCCAATGTGACGCCAGTCCCCCGAGGATGACCATGAGGAACAGTCCGATTCCGAGGTTCAGGCCGAACGAATCGACTCCGATGAATCCTTGCCAGTGCGTGATCAATGCTCCTGCGAGTCCCCCCACGGCAGAGCCAGCAACGAAGGTCGTCATGCGCAGCGCATCAACGGGAACACCGAGGGTTTTCGATACCGTGGGCATCTCACGAACTGCTGTGAGATCACGGGTAAGCGGGGATCGTTTGAGCCACACGGCGAGGAGAAGGAGCAGCGTCAAAACTGCCGCAAGCAGCCAAAACACTTGGCCGTCGGTTCTCAGTTCCTGCCCGAAGACGACCGGATAGCCGATTCCGGTGATGTTCCCATTCGTGCCGGTGAACGTCGATGTCTTGCCGAACAGCACTACCCCGATCTCGGTGACGGCCAGTGTGCCGAGCGCGAAGTAGAAATGCTCGGCACGCCAGAGAACTGCCCCCACCGCGAAGGCGGCCACTGCTGTCACGACCATCGCGCCCAGCACGCACCCGAGAAAACCAACGCCATTACGGTCGAAGAAGGCGGTGGTGTATCCACCCAGTGCCATCATGAATGTCTGGGAGAATGCGAACCTTCCCCCCAGCGCGAAGATCCAGTAGAAGCCCAGTGCAGCAATCGAGTACACGAGCCACAAGTTCACAAGATTGGTCGAACTCCCCGTTGTGACAGCTTGTGACACAGACAGGATTAGCAGTATCACGACGGCCAGAGTTGTGTACTGACCTCGCTGACGCACGCTGCTTGCCACTCGCATCAATCGATCTGTCGTCACAAGCGCACCACCGTTCGACCGAGAAGGCCCTGAGGCCGCAGGCCGAGAATGGCAAGCATCGCAATGTACGGCAGGATCGACGCGTAGTCCTGAAGGACATAGCCGCCGACGAGGTACTGGATCGTCCCGATGAGCAACGACCCGAGGAGTACCCCCCACAAGTTGCCAAAGCCGCCGAGAACAGCGGCCGCGAACGCCGCCAGCATGATCGTGAACCCGAAATTCAGGTCGAGACTCGACAGGGGCGCGACCAATATCCCGGCCAGCGCTGCTAGCCCCGCAGACAAGCCCCACGCGGCAAGGCTGATTCGGCCGGTGCGGACTCCATACATTTCCGCTGTCTCAGGGTCGCTCGCCAGCGCTCTCAGTTGGCGACCGAAACTGCTGTAACCAAATATGTACATCACTGCCGCGATGCACAGCAGCGCCACGACGAGGATGAGAATCCGTTGGCCGGCAATGGGTGCACCCAACACCGTTACGACTTGGCCGTCCGCCGGCGAGGGTAGTCGCTGCGGCGTGCTGCCCTGCCATAGCGAGATGAACGCACGGATGACTAGGGCTGCAGCCAAGGTGGCGATCAGGACGGTGAGATGTGGTCGGCGGCGCAGAGGGGCGTACGCCAATCGCTCGAGACCCATGCCGATAAGGCACATGATCCCAACCGCGAGCACGTATCCGACGACAGGAGTTGAGCCGAGGTCGGTAATGAACCAGAGTGCAACGTAGCCGCTCAAGGTGATCAGGTCGCCGTGAGCGAAGTTGACTACTCCGGTCGCCTTGTACAGGACCAGGAATCCCAGTGCGGCCAAGGCAAGGACCGCGCCGTATGCGGCGGCGCTGAATGACAGCGCGACGAGAGTATCCACCCCACTCCTTACTTGAACAAGTGCTTGGTTGGGAATGTATGCGGTGACACGCCCGCTGTCAACGCTCCGCCTGCGCGCCCCCTGAGACTGCCCGCCGGCCTTGCCGACTTGCCTTAGTTGGCAGTGACTGCCACAATTCCGTTTGTGTCTTCAACTGGACTGCGTGCACGGAACGCGATGAGAACGCGGGAAGTCCTTGCCCAGACCGCAGTCGAACTATTCCTGCAGGACGGCTTCGATGCGGTCACGGTCGAGCAGGTCGCCGCGGCTGCAAAAGTGTCTCCTCGCACCACCTATCGCTACTTCCACACAAAGGAAGGCCTGGCACTGGCGCTTCTCGCGGACCTGGACAACCGCTTTCTCCGAAGCGTCCAAGCCCGACCCCACAACGAGGCACCTCTGGAAAGCCTTCGGCATGCGTTGGCCGAAGCCTGGGCATGGCTGGAATCATCCGGCCAATCCGAGACATATCTCGCACTGCAGGCTTTCGTCGAGTCCCACCCAGGACTGATGGCCGCGAACCTCCAGCGCGGCTACAACCAGGAAGAGCTCCTGGTCGCAGCCCTAGAAACACGGCCCGCGTTCCATACCAGCCCTGACCTCGGGCCGCGATTGGTCGTTGCAGCCTTCGCCGGCGCCTCGCGCGTCGCGGTCACGACGTGGCGCCGGACCGCCGGCACCGTCCCCATGTTGATCAACACCCTCGACACGTGCATCGCTTCCCTGCTGCCGGCACTGCAGTCTGCGGGCGAACCCCCACACGTGCGCTAACCAACCACCCTCAGAAGGAAACGCCCCGCGTGACTACCACGGGAAGTAAGCTCTCATTGCCAGCCGCCTCCGAGCTGTCTGCGCGATCGAATCCATGGATCGCTATGGTTGCGATCGCTCTCGGAGTCCTCATCGTCTCGCTCGACGGCACGATTACAGCAGTCGCGAACCCCGTTCTCGCACTCGACCTCGGTGCCAGTCTGTCTGGCCTGCAGTGGATCACCAACATCTACCTACTGGCCATGGCAGCAACTCTGGTCCTTTCTGGAAAACTCGGCGATCGTTTCGGCCGACGCACCGTCTTCCTGACCGGCATTGTGGGATTCGGAATCGCATCCGCGGGCATTGCGGTGTCACAAAGCGTCGGAATGGTGATCACGTCACGGCTGGGGCAGGGACTCTTCGGCGCCTTGATCGTCACCAACGCGCTCGCCCTCCTTCGCGCCCTTTTCCCCGCGGAATCTCTGCCGAAAGCTTTAGCGTTGTTTGCGTCGTTGATCGGCGCGTCCTCCGCTGCAGGCCCTCTCATTGGTGGCTTGCTCATCGAGCACACAAGTTGGCGGTGGGCCTTTCTCATCAATGTTCCCATCGCGGTGGTCTCTCTCGCTGTCGGGTTGAGGGTGCTTCCCACTCGGAACTCGACAGGCGCCGACTCCACTCCCTTTGACCTGGCGGGTACCGCGCTACTCGCGGCGGCGTTGCTTCCGATCACTTATGGCCTGATCCAGGCACCCGAGATCGGCTGGACCAACTGGCTGGTCATCGGACTATTGCTTGCGGGCATCGTCTCGGGAGTCGCATTCGTCTTCGCCGAACGTCGAGCTGTCGATCCGCTTATCCCGATGCGGTTGTTCGCCGATCGCTCGATATCCCTCGGTGTCCTGCTGACCGTCATCTCCTTCTTCTCCCTTGTGGGTTCACTATTCTTCGTGCTCCTGTTTCTGCAGCAGATCAACGGAGACTCACCGATGGCCGCCGGCCTGCATATCTTGCCGATGAGCATCGCGAATGTCGTCGCGTCGAGCAGCTGCGGTTGGGTCATCAAGAACTATGGTCCCCGCCCTCCACTATTTCTGGGAATGCTGTTCAGTGCAATAGGGTTTGCGCTCTTCACCGGCGTTGAACCGCGTACTGGGTACCTCGCACTTGCCATTCCCTTCACCGTCCTCGGGCTCGGAGTCGGACTCGTCATGACTTCATCTGTGCAGGCAATCCTCGGCAACGCCGACGTCACTGATGCCGGCCCCGCAGCCGGGGTGCACCAGACATCGCTCCAAATCGGCGGCATCCTAGGAACGGCCGTCCTCGGCGCGGTGATGGCATCCGCAGTCGGGGCCAAATTCGGGCCCGCCATGGGCGACAATGGCATTCCATTCACGATCTCCGAAGAGCTGTCGGGCGAAGCCGTGCGTTCGGTAGCGCAAGGTGCCACTCCCCTGCCCACACACGTCACTCCCGAGATACTCGCCGCCCTGCACAACGCGACGGAGACGACATTTATGCACGGCATGCACACAACCATGTGGGTCGGTGCGATCATCTCACTGCTTGGAGCTGCAATATCGTTCGGCGTCAGACGCGGTCGAGTGGTCGAGGGTTCAACAACGGTGCACTGACCGAAATGGCCACTCTCCTGGCACCCCTTTCCAGCCTCTCGGAGTTTGCGTTACCGAGCGCAGGACTGGTCTCACCCGCTTCGGCCACTCAGCCACGTTTGCAGGTGCGCGACAACATCAGCACGATGCATTGCGTGGAGAGAATCGTTCGCCAGATGTGTACCGCTGGGTTCACGAGTGCAGCACCAAGAGATCATTTTGTCTGCCAGAGACGTGGAGGACAGTGCAAACAGATGTAGGGGCATTCGACGGAAAGGCCGTGCGGTTGCCGCCGGGACCGCACGGCCTTCCAGCCCCTGCCACTTCACTCAGCTCCTGCGTGGTAGTCCACGCAGACCTTCCTGGGTGCCGTGAGCAGGCATTCTCGTCAGCGTGCGCGGCGTGCGTGGTTCGTAATAAATTCACGCAGCCGGATGCGGACGTGGGGCTCCAGGTGACGTGCCGCCGGTCCGTCGAGAATCTTGCCGAGTCTAGCCACGTAGCATGCGGGTGTCATCCCGAACTCGACGAGGAGATCCCCGCTGTTTCCTCCCCCGTAGGGGAGCCATCGGCGGGCAAATTCAAGAATCTGGGCATCCTCGATGATCGAATCGTTCATCATTGGTATACCTCCGTGACTGGCGAAATAGGGTTCGTACGAATCGCTTTCGCCTGCGCGTACAGCCGGCCGGCGCGGTAGGAGGAGCGGACGAGGGGTCCGGCCATGACGCCGGCGAAGCCGATCTCCTCGGCGGTCTTGGAGTGCTCGACGAATTCCTCGGGCTTGACCCATCGTTCGACGGGGTGGTGGCGGGGGGAGGGGCGCAGGTACTGGGTGATGGTGATGATGTCGCAGCCGGCGTCGTGCAGGTCGTGCAGCGCCTGGGTGACCTCGTCGGGGGTTTCGCCCATGCCGAGGATGAGGTTGGACTTGGTGA
>RRBB01000143.1:0-29205 GCA_006543605.1 Rhodococcus sp. WS4 | reverse complement strand
TCCTGGCAGCCCAAACAACACTGTCGTACTCTCGACCACGCCCTTGGTCCTTCCGTTGTCTGATGCTTCGCAACATCCAGACTTCAGGAGACCAAGGGCCCTCAGCAGATCGACGCGCCGAACACCCTCAAATCCCAGGTTGCCCGCTCAAGATTGAAGAGCCACCAAAGCCGCTGTGGTCCTCGATCTGTATGCCCGCAGGTACGACGGCATCGAGCTGGGCGCGGACGAGTACGTGATCTCCGCGGACGAAAAACCCTCCATCCAGGCCCGTCGCCGTTGCCATGACACCCAGCCGGCCGGCAAAGGCCGTCCGATGCGAGTCAATCACGACTACCGCCGCGGTGGGGCGTTGGCGTACCTCGCGGCCTACGACGTCCACCACGCCCGGGTGTTCGGTCGATGCGAACAGTCCACCGGCATAGTGCCGTTCACCGCCCTGGTCGATCAGGTCATGACCTGCGAGCCCTATGCGTCGGCGCAACGCGTGTTCTGGATCGTCGACAACGGATCCTCGCACCGGGGCCGGGCCGCGATCGATCGGCTGGCCGCGAGGTATCCGAACGCGGTGATGGTGCACACCCCGGTGCACGCGTCGTGGCTCAATCAGGTCGAGATCTTCTTCTCCATCATCCAACGCAAAGTGCTCTCACCCAACGATTTCGAAGACCTCGATGCTGTCGAACGGCGCCTGCTCACCTTCGAGGAACGGTACAACGCCACCGCCGTGCCGTTCAAGTGGCGCTACACGATCACCGACCTGCACCGGCGCCTCGAACGACTCGACCATCACGATCGAACCCTGCAAGCGGCATGACCCCCGACGAATTAACGAATCAGACCACTAAGTCTAAGGACTCGCGTAAAAATAGAGTAGGTGTTTGAGGCAGTCCCGGCTACGGATTTGCTATGGCAGACAAGTCGGGCGTCGCGGAATCGGCCGCGTTGAGGTATGCGGTGCTGCGCCCGCATCTTGACGAGCGACAGCGTCGCCTACTGACGCCCTTCTGTGTGTCAAGCGGCCGGTGCGAGTTGCCGGGCGGCTCGATCGCGGTCTTTGAGCAGGTAGTAGATCTCGCGGGATGAAGCGTTTGAGGCATCGCAGGATCTCGGGATTGGAGTGCCCGGCAGTGCGTTTACGGGCAACGTAGGCCTGGGTCTTCGGATCGATCCGCCATCGGCTGATCGCGATCATGTGCAGCGCGGAGTTCGCAGCCCTGTCGCCGCCGCGGTTGAGTCGATGGCGGGTGGTCATCCCCGAGGACGTGGGGAGCGGGGCGGCCCCGCACAGCATGGCGAAAGACGCCTCCGAGGTCAGTCGTGCGGGATTGTCGCCGGCGGTGAAGAGTAGTTGCGCAGCGGACTGGTAACCGACTCCGACGCGCCCCCGGAGGGTGGGCACGAGTTCGTCGACGAGGGCATGGATGAGGCGGTCGAGGTCGGCGATCTCGTCGTGCAACTCCAGGTATCGACGGGCGAGGTGCTTGAGCGCGATCTTGTTGGCCGTGGTGGCGTCGCGGAAGTCAGTCAGGTCGGGCCTCCAGGCGGCGAGGGTGCGGATCAGCTGCATCCGGGTCAGGTTGTGGATCTGATCACGCAATTCCTCGGGCGCGGAGATGGTCTGCGAGTTGATCATCTGGAGCGCGACCCTGCGAGCGCAGACGGCGGTCTTGCGGGTGACCTGCAGAACCCGTAGCGACTCCACTATTCCGTCGCGGGTTTTCGGTGTGACGGTTCTGATCTGGGCGAACGCGGCATGGGCGGCGTTCTCGGCATCGATGGTGTCGTCCTTGCCGCGCCGTCGACGTTCGGCCCTGTCGGGTGCAGTGACCTCGACAACCTCGAGCCCCGCATTGTCGAGGAAGCGGAGCAGGCTGGCACCATAGGAGCCGGTGCACCCACCCGATCCGGGCGAGGTCGCCGTGGCTGCGCATCCAGCGCAGCATGGCCCGGTAGCCGGCGCGGGTGTGGAGAAGAATTCGGTCGCAACCACCTGGTCGGCGGCGGCGACGATGGCGGCGACGTGGAGGTCCTTATGCGTGTCGACTCCACCAACGATCACCGGGGAGACGGCAGAAGGCGGAGCGGGGCGTGTAGTCGGGGAATCGGTCATGCACGTGCCTCCAGTTCGGTCGGGACAACAACACAGGTCGCCCTCAGCCGAACCGGAGGCCTGGACAAGACGGTAAGGAGACGGAAGCCCGTCAGGCCCTTCTTGAGTCACATGGCTCCAGCGAGACCGAAGGCCTCGCCGGGGGCGCTCCCGAGCAACCGACATGTCCGAGGAATGACACCGAAAACGGGTCGATCGGAGTGCGGGTCAGGATGCTGCGAGAACACCTCCGGCACCACGATAGAACCCGAGCTGGTCGATCGCTGTGCGAGTCAGGAAACTCGGGAGCACCTGGCAAGAACAGTCTTACTATCGCTGTGCACCACGCAGCCGGCCGCCGGATCATCGGCCGCAGCCCGTCTGGCGACGGCGGAGTCGAGCGCATCGACAGCGAGGCGGGCTTTCATCCTCGAGTCGATCGAGTAGTCGACGATCCGATTCGAGTACACGTCCTTGATCGCACACAGGTAGAGCTTGCCCTCGCCGGTGTGGTGCTCGGTTATGTCGGTGAGCCACAACCGGTTCGGTGCATCGGTGGTGAAGTTCCGCGTGACCAGGTCGTCGTGGACGGGAGGTCCGGAGCGGACGTTCTTGGTGCCGCGTTTCTTGCTGAACTAGCACCACCACTTGTTTGCCGAACAGATCCGCCACCCAGTTCGATGCGCCATCGGCTGGCCGGCGTCGGCGGCTTCGTCGACCAGGAACCGGTACCCGAATTCGGGGTCGTCGCGGTGAGCATCGAACAGAGCGTTGGCCCGATACGCTTCGTCGAGCTCGGCGGCGGTCGCCGGACCGGCAAGCCACCGATAGTAGGGCTGGCGAGCAATGTTCAGTACCCGGCACGTCACCACGACGGGGATCCCGTCGGCAGCGAGCTCTTTCACGAGCGGGTAGATCATTTTCCCGGCAGGTTCGCCTGCGACAAGTAAGCCGCAGCCCGGCGCAGGACCTCGTTCTCCTGCTCGAGCAGTCGGATCCGCTTGCGTGCTTCGCGCAGCTCAGCGTTCTCGCTGGCGGTCGTTCCGGGCTTGATGCCGGCCTCGACGTCAGCGGCTTTGATCCAGTTGGCCAGGCAGGACTCGCTGATCCCGAAATCGGCCGCGATCTGCTTCAGCTGCTGGCCCGGTTCGCGACCTCGGGCAACACGGACGACGTCGTCACGGAGCTCCTTGGGATACGGCTTCGGCACAGGCACATCCTTCCAGCAGTGCCTCCCGGCACCACAGATAAGATGTCACCCGATCATGCAGCAGTCCCGCCCGTGCGCTCCCATCATGGCCTGCTCGCGCACCTGTCGACGTTAGCCAGAAACGACCTCCGATACGGCGACCGCGGCGTACGCATCCCCTGGTGGAACAACCGCGAACTACGCTTCCGCTTCCCACCCCGATGAAATCTCAGGTCGATAACCTGACCGAAAATCGAGGTTAGCGGTTCATGCCCCTGACCGGGGGCGGAAAGATTCTCATAGCGGGCGGATCTCAGAGCGGGGTCACACCAACCTGATTACTCGACCGCAGCATCCGTCGCTGCTCGATTCACTACTGGACGGATAGGCTCGGCACGTGCGGGCTTGAGACGCTCATGGAAGCGTTTCTGTAGCGGGCCCTCCAAGAATCGCCAGGACACTCCTGCGGCTGCGTATGTGCCCAGAAGGCTAATTGCGAAGACAAGGTTCGGGTCGACGTCCACAGCAACGTTCACCGCCATAATTACTGCATAGTGCCAGAGATACATGCCATAGGAAATTCTTCCCGTATATTCCAGAACCCGAGATGACAGCACCTGTGTCATCTTGCCGTCCTGGTGTGTGACAACGAAGCCTATGATCGCAACAGTGGACAACGCCACAAACGGCAAGCCGACGGTGTAGTAAAGTCGATTGGCGAATTGTACACCGTCACTGTTGAAGTCAGGGACAATGACAGCAACCACGGAGAGGTATAGGACGGCTGGCGCAATCAGCGCCCGGGATGCTGCTTTGACCGCCTTCGTATGCCCCGCATGTATAGCGATGGCGAGAAGCGCCCCTGCCAGCAGCATGTCGACTCGGAAGTCGGTTCCGAACGTTCTGAACATGTTGGTGCCATCGAAGATAACGAACCGGTTGACTATGGCAACCAGCGATATTGCGCTGGCAATGAACGCGAGGGCTAGAAGTGGGCGGCGCAAACGCATCACAACGACCACAACCAGCGGCCACACGAGGTAGAACTGTTCCTCGACCGACAATGACCACAGCGGCCCGAACCAGCCGAGGTACGGTGTGCTGGTACCAACTATCATCCAGTTGGAGAAGTAAAAGAGAACAGATGGCGTTGCCCACAATGAATCAGCGAGACCGTCGTTTGGCCGCACAAATGAGGTCAGTATCGCGAGGGCGTCTACGAAGATAACGAGAGCTGTGAGGGCGGGCATCAGACGAAGGAGTCGGCGCAGCCAAAACTTGCCGAGGGCGACCCGCCCATGTTGCTGGGATTCTTTGATCAGCAGGTAAGTGATGAGGAATCCGCTGATTCCGAAGAATATGTCTACGCCGACCCCTCCACCGTGTAGCCACGGAACGTGCGAGTGAGCGGCGATTACCGCAACAACAGCGAAGGCGCGGAGTCCGTCAATTCCGCCAAACCGAATGTTCCTAAGGGGACCAATCACGAGTGCCTACCGATCGGAAAGTTGAATGGTGCAGTGAGAATAGCTCGCTCAAGGGCATTCGGCGCACCACAGACCCCGCAGAGCGCCCACTCTGGGCGGCAAGCTGCACCATAGGGACGCCCCCTGCAGCTCTCACGGGGTCAACGCGCAGTCCACCACTGTGGGGTGGCCCACCCCACAGTCCTAACGCTTTGCCGAGTTCCTCGATGAGCCGGTCGGAGGTGATCGATCGCGCGACCATGTTGAGCACCGACAGGTTGGTGTGCCCGTCGATCATTGAGGCGATCTTGATCGCCTTGCCGTCCACCCTGGATTAAGGACGACCACAACCACCGCCCCGCCACTCGGCGCCAGGGTACCTGACGCCGGCCGAGTACACTACCCAATGCGTGCGACGTTGTTCAAACTGATGTCGAGGCGTGCATGACGATCAGATGCGTGACATCGTCCTGGCCCCGTGCGCTCGAGCGCAGTCGAGTCCGCGGCTCCCAGTGGTGCGAGACCGATTCCCCTATCCATCGCAGTGACGCGGCGCGGCGGCGGCCTGGTGGTGAGGTGGAATCCACGGTGATGTTCGCCGACATTTCGACGCGCATCGTCGGGCCATGGATATCGACGTCGATCCCGCTACTGTGAGTGTCTGTGGTGCACAAGGACAGGGTGAGCTGATCCCTCTTGGATCACACCTTAACCTGGAACCTCAGGAGGCGTGGACGGAATGCGAAACCGCTCCGGTGGAGCGGAGTTCAATGAGGCGTCGGGTCGAGAGGGGTGTCTTCGTGTTCGTCGCGGCGGGTGGGGTGCTCACGCAGTTCCTTCTGTCGGGCGGCCTTCCGGATGGGTACTGCGACCGGGACTTACAGGCTCACCCCAAACGAGTACTACGCCGGACACCACACGAACTAGGTAGCCCTAACTGGACAAATGACCCAGAAGTCGTACAAATCTTCGCAGTAGTCTCGCTTCTCGGCGAATCGCCGTTGGACGAGCTGTTGCTTAGATCACTCTAGCTCGTCTGAAAGTGCAATTTGGCGCGATAGTGCCATTATGTGCGATGGCGCAGGGGTCGCTCGATACCGCGGCGCATACATTCATCGAGAGAGGGTATCGACATGATGGATTCGGTTGCGAGCAAGCCAGTATTTCGGACGGCCGTGGTGCCTGCCGCTGGTATGGGTACGCGATTTCTGCCTGCCACAAAGATGGTGCCCAAAGAATTACTGCCCGTGGTAGATACGCCCGGCATCGAGATGGTGGCGGGGGAAGCCGCCGATTCGGGTGCCGAACGGCTGGTGATTGTGACTTCGCCGGGTAAGGACGGCGTGGTGGCGCACTTTGTCGAAGACCTGGTGTTGGAGAGCAAACTCGAGGCCGCCGGCAAGCATCACCTGCTCGAGAAGGTACGCAAGGCGCCCGGACTATTGGCGGTGGAATCGGTTGTCCAGGAGCAGCCGCTGGGCCTCGGTCACGCGGTGGGCTGCGCGGAACACGTGCTAGGTGACGACGAGGACGCTATCGCGGTATTGCTGCCGGATGATCTGGTGCTGCCGAACGGTGTTCTCGAAATCATGGCGCGGGTGCGGGCGAAGCGTGGCGGAACGGTGCTGTGCGCCATCGACATCCCTAAGGGCGAGGTGAGTGCCTACGGCGTCTTCGATGTCGAGGCGGTGCCCGACGCGGTGAACCCGGACGTGCTGAAAGTAATCGGCATGGTGGAGAAGCCGAAACCGGAGGACGCCCCGTCGACGCTCGCAGCGGCGGGTCGCTATCTGCTGGACCGAGGGATTTTCGATGCCCTCCGGCGGATCGAGCGTGGTGCCGGTGGCGAGTTGCAGTTGACCGACGCTATCGCCCTGCTGATCGCGGAGGGGCATCCAGTGCACGTGGTGGTGCATCGCGGTTCGCGGCACGACCTCGGCAATCCGGGCGGCTTTCTCCGTGCGTCCGTAGACCTGGCGCTCGAACATCCGGATTACGGCCGCGGGCTACGTGAATGGCTTGGCGAACGACTGGCTACCTCGGCCGACGAGGTTGTCCCGGACATCGTAGAACTTGAGGTGGCGGTCCCCCACTCGAGAGCTGCCGTGTCGTAGGTGTCGGGCGTCCTCCAAGACACACCGACAGCTAAGGGGCCGGCGTGAAGGAGAGTAGCCAGAACCAGCCTATGGATGCGACCACGCCCGCGATTCCGGAGCAGGTCGGTGTGGCGATGGCCGAGATCGCCGAGAATATGCAGGAGGGCCTGTTGGCGATGGCCGTCGGTGCTGGTCTGCAGATGATGCAGGCGTTGATGGACGCCGACGTGATGGCGCTGGCCGGGCCGAAAGGCAACCACGATGCGGCGCGCACAGCGGTGCGTGACAGCCACGAACGCGGGTCGGTGACCCTCGGCGGCAGACGGGTGCCGGTGACTCGGCCGAGGGTGCGGCACCGCCGACGGTTCCGGTGAGCTGTCGATCCCGTCGTATAGGTTGTCCACCTCGACCGAGATCCTCGGGCGGATGGCGATGGAGAATATGCTCGCCGGGCTCTCCACCCGCCGCTACCCGGTCGGACTCAAGCCGGTCGACCAGCGGGTCACGGACAAGGTGCGGGCGACGAGCAAGTCCGCGGTCTCACGCAAGTTCGTGGCGATGACCGAGACCGCGCTGGCCGAACTGCTCGGCATCGACCTCGACGGGAACAAGCATCCGTTGGCGTTGGTGGAGGGCCGACGGAGAACGCCACGCTGGTCCTCGACCTGCTGGTGGATCTACGCGAGCGGGGCCTGGATGTCACGCGCCAGATGCTGGTAGGTCTCGATGGGTCCAAGGCCCTGCACAAGGCGGTGATCGACGTGCTTGATCACCGGTGATCCAACGCCGCCAGATCCACAAAATTCGGAACTTGAAAGATCTCCTCCCACAAAGACTTCGCAGCAGTGTCGGCCGCAAGATGACCGATGCCTACCACGCCGCGTCGACGCTTGAGGCCGAGGCCGCGCTGCTGGCACTGGCGAAAGAATTCGACCGCACCCATCCCGGGGGCAGCGGCCAGCCTGCGCGCGGGCCTCGACGACACGCTCACGGTCCTGTGCCTCGGCGTACCGCCCACCCTCGCCCGCACACTGCGCTAAACCCAATACCGTTCAGTTAGTGAACACGGATGGTGCAGTTCGGCGGTTGGGTGGGTTGTGGATGGTGTTGGTGGTGTGCGCGTTTGGCGGGCCATTTGAGGACTTTGCGTTTGACGACGCGGGGGTTTGATCGGGGTCGGCGTGCTGGGTTGATGCGGTGCAGGAGTTTGGCGATGCCCTGATTCCACAATCGGGTGGCGGCGTGGTGGTTATGAGGGGGAAAAAGAGCTGTGGGACAGGGATCGTCGGGTGATCCGCAGGGCGGCGACGAAGGAGATCCGGTCCGGGTCGTGACTGCCGGCGGTCGCGGCGTCGCGCATCAGGGTGCGGATGGCGTAGTGGCAGCACAGGTGCCCCCAGATTTCCTGCTCGACCAGCGGTGGGGATTTCGACCGCAGGACCGCTCGCGGCCCGCGTTGGTGGGTTTTGAGTTCGTCGAAGGTGTTCTCGATCTCCCAGCGTTGGGCGTAGGCGAGGGCGAGTTCTTCCGCGGATGCGTCGGCGGGGTCGAGGATGGTGGTCAGCAGCCGGTACTGCTCGGGGTTTCCCCGCCCGTCGTCGAGGGTGTAGTCGATCACGCGCACCGTCAGTGGTGTGCGCTGCTGCCGATTCTTTCCGGAGGTGGGGACGATCTGTGCCAGCCAGGATCCGTCGTCGAGGGTCTCGAGGTGGCGAGGTGAGAGGGTCGATGTGACCCGCCACAGCAGGTCGGCGCCGGTGGCGGCGGCCCGGGTCCACATGTCGAATCCGTACAGGCCGCGGTCGGCGAGCAGCAGCATTCCCGGTTCGAGGGTGTCGAACAGATCGTGCGCGAGCTCCCGCTCGGAGGTGCGGCACGGTCCGATCGCGGCGTCGAAGACCGCGTGGGTGCCGCATTCGGCGAGGGCCACCAATCGTGCCTGCGGGAACGCGGACTTCTCGCCGCGACTCGATCCGGGCCGCCCGAAATGCTCGGCGTTGGCCGGGGTGTCGGGCAGGTCGAGGCAGGTCCCGTCGAGGGCCACCAACCGGCGCCCGGCGAGCCAGGATCCGGGTGTATCGGTGTCGGCGAGCGGTCGTGCGACACGGCGGAACAGCTCCCGCACCGGTTCGTGCCCCAGCCGGGACCGGGCCTGGAAGATCGCCGATTTCGTCGGCGGCGACCAGGACTGCGACCATCCCGACGACCACGACAAACCATCGGTGAGCTGCTCGAAGACCTCCTCGTAGGAGCCTTGCGAATTCAATGCCATCCCGATCGAGAAATACGCCGTCACGCGAGCGGTCAACGACCTACTGCGCTGCTCGGTCCGCCCGCATTCCGCGATCACCTCATCGACCAGGGACGCGGGAAACACCCTGGTCAACAACCCCACCGACACCACATCCGACAACCGCCGATCCGAGACCGGCTTCACCCATCCACTCCGAGGCACACCTCATCGTAACGCAACCCGCACTAACTGAACGGTATTGGCGCTAAACCAATGCCATCGAGCCGATGATCTCGGTCTGTCGCGAGCACGCCGCCAAGGTCAAAGCGGTGGCGGGACGGGCAGATGGCGCTGCGTTGGTGTGCGGCCGGGATGATCGAGGCCGGCAAGCAATTTCGCCGCGTGAACGGCCACCTGTACCTTCCGATGCGCCGCGCCGCGCTCGAACGCGAGTTCACCGAAACTGTCGCACCCATCGTGCAAAATGATCAGATGAACGCAGCCTGATGCTCACCGGCCGCTACCGAAGCTCCACGGATATCAGGCATCCTCCGGCCGACGGGTGCAACTGCTTACTCGCGGTCGATAGCACTGCGTTATCTGAATAAAGCGGCCCGTTATCTTGTTGTTACCCGTCAGTAGTGGGTGTGCAAAATACCTAGACTCTGTTCAAATTGCCAGTGCGAATTGCAGGTACAGGGTTTACGGGGCAGGCAACTCTCTGTCATTCACGCGGTATATTCCGCTGTGACCAGTGCTGGAACGTGTTCTCGCGGCAGGTGTGACCTCTGTGTGACTCTCGCCACTCTCGCGTTGCTTGATGTGTAACGGAGTGGTCAAGAGTGCGATCATCAATCCGGCAGCAAAACAGGGGGGCGGGTCTCATCCACCGCCACACAGTCGCGAAACGGCAGCAGCACTTGCAGGCTTATCGGTACTTAGGTGGAAGGCGCGAATGTGACGGCATTCGATTTTCCGGTCGGCACCGCGTCTGGTGCGCCGGGTGCGACGTCGGTCTCTGCGGAGGCTGAGAGGCTGGGCAGTCGGAGAGCCTGGCAGGCGGCCTACATCAGGCGGCTATGGATCTCGGACACGTTGGTCGTAATCGCCGCAGTGGCGTTCGCGCAGTGGGTGCGATTCGGGGACAGCGGCGTGCTGAATTCCTCCGAACTCTTTCATGACCTCGGCTATCCACTGATCTCTGCGATGCTTGTGATCGCGTGGCTGTCGACTTTGGTGATCTTTCGGACCCGCACGGCGCGGGTCATCGGAAGCGGGCCGGACGAGTACCGGCGGATCTTCGTGTCGACCATGCGCCTCTTTGGTCTCATCGCCATCATCTCACTCTTGTTTCGCCTCGATCTGGCGCGCTTGTATCTCGCCATCGCCTTTCCGGTCGGCTTGGTCGGGTTGATAGCGAGCCGGTGGATGTGGCGCCAGGTGATCGCGCGCAAGCGTGCGCGGGGAGAGTTCCAGACCTCCGTTTTGGTGGTGGGTGGTGAACGTTCGGTGCGAAACCTCGCCGAGTCCTTCGAGCGCCGCACGGCTGACGGTTATCGCGTTGTGGGTGTGTGCATCCCGGGACATGCTGGCAGTCGCAGCGACCAGATCACCGTCGCCAAACGCGAAATCCCCGTATTCGGCGACGAGCGCGGCGTGGTGAGTGCGCTGGAATTCTGCAACGCCGACACCGTCGCCGTGACAGCAACCGAACATCTCGGTCCCGAAGGCATGCGAAATCTCGCCTGGGAGCTGGAGCCGCACCACGTGGACCTGGTGGTTGCGCCTGGAATGATGGACGTCTCGGGGCCGCGCCTGTCGATGCGGCCCGTGGCCGGCCTCCCGTTGATCCATGTGGAGAAGCCGCAGTACCACGGTGCGCAGAGGTTCTCGAAGCTTTCGTTCGACTTCGTATTTGCAACTCTGGCACTGATCCTCATCAGTCCGGTGATGATCGCGGCCGCTCTTGCGATCAAGATCACGAGCAAGGGCCCGTTGTTTTACAAGTCGGAGCGAATGGGCCTCGATGGCAAGCCATTCCCGATGCTCAAGTTTCGCAGCATGGTGGTGGACGCTGACAAGCAGGTGTCTGCACTAATGACTGCGAATGACGGCGCCGGCGTGCTGTTCAAGCTGCGTGAAGATCCTCGGGTAACCAAGGTGGGTAAGTTCCTGCGCAAGTACAGCCTTGACGAGTTGCCTCAGTTCATCAATGTCCTGCGCCGTGAGATGAGTGTGGTGGGGCCCCGCCCGCCGCTGCGCCGTGAGGTGGAAGCTTACGACGGCACTGTTCGCCGCCGGCTGCTCGTGAAGCCGGGAATTACCGGCCTGTGGCAGGTGAGCGGGCGATCGGACCTTTCATGGGAAGAGACTGTGCGCCTTGATCTTTCGTACGTCGAGAACTGGTCAATGATGGGCGACGTGCTGATTATCGGAAAGACTGTGAGGGCGGTGGTGGCGGGCGATGGTGCTTACTGAGGGTTATCCGGCGCAGGCTCTGCCGGTGATACTTGTCGTGCGAGGCTGCTGGGTCTCCTGGCAGAAAGCGTTCAATCACTCGAACACTTTCGCACGAACGAAGTCGTATCCTGTTTTCCGTCATCAAGAAACAGGAAAGCAATGAGAATGAGGTGGCATGGCGCCCAACTTAGAGTCGCGTGGTGATTGAGGATGTCTAAGCGAATCCTCTATTGTCATCCAGGAGCCGAACTTTATGGTAGCGATCGAATGGCAGCGCTAACAATTCGAGGCTTAAAAAGCGCAGGTCATGCCGTAACGGTTGTTCTTCCAAACCAAGGGCCCCTCGTCGAGCACATGACGACAGACGAGATACCCCTAATCGTAGAAAGCGTGCCTGTCCTTCGCAAGGAGTACCTTTCGCCGCGAGGAATGCTCCGCCTTATCTTGAACTCAATCGCGGCATTATTCCGCACCGTGCAAATCATCCGCACGACACGAACTGAAGTTGTCTACGCGAATACTCTCACGCAACCTATCTGGATCGTGGCGGCTAAATTAACTCGGCGGCCGATCATTTGTCATGTAAGAGAACTAGAGCGCGACACATCACGGTTGCTCCGGTTCCTGCTTGTCGGCCCACTTCGGCTTGCAGACGCTGTTGTCTGTAACAGCAAAGCTACGAGAGAGTTTGTTACGCAGAGTGCATTTATGCCGGGAAACATCGTGGACGTCGTTTACAACGGTAAGGACTGGGCGGAATACTTCTCAAGTGATCCCTCACCCTATCGCACGCCGGTTCGAATCCTACTCGTAGGGCGAATCAGTCCCCGTAAGGGCCAGGATATCGCAATTCGCGCTATCCATCGCCTGAGCCAATCTGGTTTGAACGTTAACCTGACATTCGCAGGCGATGTATACGACGGATACGAGTGGTACAGGGACGAACTGCTCAGCCTTGAAAAAGAGCTCGGCATCGAGGAAGAATGTAACTATTTGGGATTCGTTGAGAACACCACAAAAGTGCTCGCTGAGGCAGATATCGTCATTGTCCCCTCACGACAGGAGCCCTTTGGGACTGTTGCGGCTGAGGCGATGGCCGCCATGCGTCCGACTATTGCAAGCGATGTCGAAGGATTGGCAGAGATTGTCGTGAATGGTGTCACAGGGCTGACCGTGCCGCCGGGCGATGACGAAGCCCTCGCAAACGCAATATCAACATTAATTGCTAACCCACAGCAAGCAGTCGACTTGGCCGCTAGAGGGTTTGAATACGTCAATACAGAGTTTTCGATAGACCGCTATAATACCGGAATTCAAGATGTTGTCTTCCGTGTTTCGTGATTCGTTACATTATACGAATTGGGGTCACCTATGGAATATCTAATCTACGCAGTCCTGCCGGTCCTCGCTTTAGCGGCCATCGCGCCTGTGGTCTTGCCTCGAATTGAGGGATGGAACGGGGTTGCGCTTCTCGTCGCCTTCTCTTTGCTATGCGTGGGGAGCAGCCCCATAGTTCCAAACAACGCAAGACTTAGCGTTTTACTCTTGACCTTAGTAGTCCTGATCGGCAGCTTACTCCGTAAGGCATCCGGCACTGAAACTCCGAGCATCCGAATCAAATGGGTGAATTTTTGGGTCGCTACATGGTTCGTATTGTTGATAGTGGTGACCGCTCTTCGCGCGTATCCTTTGTCCGTGGTCGTGCTACTGGCTGGAATATCTGTTTGTACGGTCGAGGTATGCCGACGTTGCTCTGAGCCTGATGCGAGGACAATCAAGTTTGGTATTGTCGCAGTGGCAATCGCGCAAACCCTGATCGCATCCGTGGAGTTATATGTAACGCATACGCCTATCCTATGGGGATATGGAAGGTACGCCGACGGGAGCGAAGTAAAGCTCCCTAATCCTTTGCTCGGTCCCGAGATGATTCGGACGCAAGGCACCATGGGGCATCCAATACTGCTGGCGACACTACTGGTGATTGCTATCTTGATAGTTGTAAACGAAGAAACGATCAGAAATCCGTGGATAAAATTCTCCATCGTCGGAATTCTGGCGTTCGGGTTACTTATATCGGGGACAAGAAGCGCCTTCGTGGCTCTCGCTATCGCCATAATCTTTGCCTCAGTACTGCATGTCAATGCAAGGAAGCGATGGCGGAACCTATTTGCTGTGCTGACTGTAGCAGGTACACTTCTAGTGTTCGATTTTGGTATTCGGCAGGTCTGGGCAGACCTCGTTGGTTCCGGGTCGTACACTAATCGCGCTGCCGCGATTAGTGCCCTGCCGGGCCTATTTGACCTTGATATCAATCGGCTCCTGCTAGGTAGCGGGTTTGGATCGGAGAATGATCTATTCCGGGCAGGGTTCTTGCAGCAGAACGGGTTTCGCATCGTTGATAATCAACTTGTCACCACGATTGCGACCAACGGATTATTTGGTTTCGGTGTCCTTATTGCGTTGATAGCCGTAACACTTAGAAGTGCCGATTCGCTTTACGGGTCAGCGTTGGTGGCGATGGTAGTTATGATGTTTTCGTTCGATTACTTACGGTGGCCGGCGACAGGTTTTCTATTCTTCCTCCTGCTTGCCCTGGGTGCCGGCTCAAGAAGGTCAGATCGACGACTCGAAAACCTGACGTACGCCGGCGGCAGCAACAAGATAGATACACGTCAAGTGATGGTTCGTGAGGGGTACGCCGTATGAAGTCGGTCGGAGGTGCCGTGTCGAGTAGGTATCGTGATTTGCTTGGTCGGGGGGGGTCTTTGGCCCCTACGGGTGAGCAAAGAACTCGTGTTCTCTATCTCAATGTCACCGATAGCTGCTACCCCAGAAACCGGGCATTGAGGAGTGCGCTGGATAACTCGCGGTGGAAGGTTGTAACAATACGGCGGGTGAATGGAATACCATATCCCTTGCGATGTGCGGCCATCTTTCTCCAGGCAATGAAGTTCGTCAGGATGAACTCTGTGGTGGTGATGTCCGAGTTCGGAAATTCCTATGCTTGGGTGTCGTATCTCGTTGCCAAACTTTCAAAATCTGTCCATGTCGTCGACGGATTTATTGGTATGCATGAAACGCACGTTCAGGACCGGGCAACATATTCCACAAAATCTTTGAAGGCTCGCGCGTATTCCGTTATGGACAGGGTGGCTTTTCGCACTTCAGATTTGTATCTGATTGACACCGTCATTCGCGGCAAACAAATCAGTTGGCAAGAAAATGTCCCTGAAGGGAAGGTTTTGGTCGTTCCAGTTGGCGCGCCAAATTGGGCGATGGCCACAACGGTATGGGATCGCTACCCAAACCGTTTGCGGATCCTCTATTATGGAAACTTTACCCGGCTGCATTCTGTCGACACCGTGATCCGAGCTCTGCCGCTTGTGAAAGACGCCATCGAGCTAGACGTCTTACTAATTGGGGATTTGTCGGCGGCCAAAACGACGATGGAATTAGTGTATGCGTTGGGTTTGGAAGACTGTGTCACGTTCATGGACTCACTTCCAGAATCTGAACTGCGGAATCACATTCATGAGGCCGACGTGGTTTTGGGCGTATTCGGTGATTCGGTTAAGGCGAAGTCTGTCATAGCGAACAAAGTGTGGCAGGGTCTATGCTGTGGGCGGTATGTGCTTACCCAGGAGAGTGTCGCGTTCGACGAAATCCGGAAGATTTCGGCTCCGCTCCTTCGGACTGTCGATAGCCTTGATCGAGAATCGGTGGCTAAGGCACTGATTGGCATTGCACTTGAGCCGCCGGTATCGGTATCAGAGACTGAGATCGCTACGCGCGAATTGGGCGCATATGCGCGACAAGGTCAGACCGCTTTTGCGGATCGTATCGAGAGACTTCATATGTCCCAATTATCTCCCGCGCTTAGGAAATAGGATTGTCGTGAGTCACAACAAGGATCTTGTGATTTCCAAACTTCAATTTGGAATGGCCGACAAGTTTGGGAAATTGCACTCACGTGTCGGTCGACGACGAGTCGATCGGGCGGCGCGCGAGATCGCAGGGAGTGCGTCATATCGGGGTTTGAATGTGAACAGCCTAGCCTTCGTGCCCATTCGGACCGGCCCGTCATCGCCGAAGATGAACATTGTGTTGCCAGAGTTGCATCCAGGCGCATTCTTCGCTGGGATCCGTACTGCTGTGGACATTGGGCTCAGGATCGCTTCAACGATCGGACTTCAGCCACGCCTGATCGTAATGAGGAATAGTCCGGTTGGCTCCTCGCGGCGCGATACTTACGCGCTGCTCAAGCGGGAGTTCGGTCTAGAGGAGGAGCAGTTCAGTCTCGTCGATCCAGCAGGTTTGATGGACATGACTATTAGTTCAAATGATGTGTGGATGGCAACACACTGGACGACCGCGCATGCTTTGGATATCGCTTCAAGATTAGACCGCGTATCGCGTTCGCGTGTGCTGTATCTGGTGCAAGATTATGAGGCGGGGTTCTCCGCCTGGTCCAGTGAGTATGCATTGGCGCGTTCAACGCTACATGCTGGATTTCAACTGATCGTGAATTCGTCGCCGCTAGCCACCTATTTGACCTCAGTCGAGGGTATTGCGGTCAGGGGAGATCTGGTATTCGCTCCGAGTCTTGATATGAGTCGACTGGAGACTGCCGCAGATCGGCGCCGATTCGATGTCTCGAAAACTCGGATTCTATTCTACGGACGGCCCAGTAAGCCCCGAAATTTGTTTCGAATTGGATGTTCGTCGCTGTATCGTTTATCGTCCATTCTTTCAGCCAGTGGGTTCGAGGCTGAGTTCAGATCTGCGGGCGAAACCCATCCCAACATCACGTTCGATGGTGGTGTTCTTACGTCCGTGGGAAAGGTGGGTTGGGGTGATTATTTCGATATTCTGGCAACTTCGGATGTCGTGCTTTCGTTGCAACATAGTCCCCATCCCTCTCATCCGCCCCTGGATGCGGTTTGCAGCGGGGCGATCGCAGTAACGAATGAGATGGGCGGCACACGCGACGGCTTGCACGAGCGTCTGTTAGTAAGTCAGCCGGATCCTGACGAACTGGCTAGCAAACTATATTCTGCGGTCGAACGTGCGCGGAATGGCGGGTTGGGTGGCTTTGACCCAACCTTTATCAATCAGCTTGGTCGCGGACTGGACGACGTCGTCGAGGTTGTGTCGTCGGAAATCGAGCTATGAGGAACGGGCGGTTTGGTGGTCGTGTGGGCCGCCTGTCCTCAATTTTCCCCTACATCGTCATTCCCCTGATCTCGGCAGGGACCCCTCTGTTAGTTATCCCTGCAATTACAGCTCGCTACGGTTCTGACGGCTGGGCCACAATGGCGATTGCCCAGTCGATCGGTGCGACGGCAGCACTTATCGCAGAGTTGGGTTGGAGTGTGACGGGTCCACAGCAGGTAGCTAGGGCGCCGGACGCCGATCGAGGTGACATCTACCGCTATGCGTTGACGACTAAGCTCACTGTCTTCGGAGTTCTGTGCTTGCCTGTCATTGTCACGACTTTCTTCATCTGTGAATTTTCGCGATCTGGCGGAATTATGATTGCGTTGGGGTCGGCGAGTTTGGCTCTTAGCCCATCTTGGTACTTTATCGGTTTGGCGAGGCCTCGCATAATCCTGGTTTATGAAAGCCTACCCAGATTGGTCTTAATCGGGGCTTCCGCGGTGCTGATATATTGTGGGGCATCGATCGCATTGCTGGGGCTCGCCCTCGCTATTTCCGTAGTTTGGACACTGCTATTTGTGGGTTTCCGAACTGGTCTGGGTTGGTTCGCATGGTGTGGAAACGTCGACCGTCTGCGCAAACAAAGAACAGTGGCCGTCGGACGCGTTATTGGAGGTCTTTACACATCACTGCCAGTTGCCCTAGTGGGAATCGTTAATGCGGGTGCGGTCCCCGAGTTCAGTGCTGCCGACAGGCTGATGCGAATGCTCCTCAATGTGTTATCAGGAGTCCCAAGCAGGTTGCAAAGTTGGATTGGTGCTGCGGACAGTTCGATGAGAAGAGCTCGGGCGCAATCGTCGGTCCGATATAATTTGTTGCTAGGTCTAATGGCGGGCTTGGCATTCGCTATTGCAGCCCCAAGCGTCTCGTCCCTCTTATTCTCCGGCACGGTACATGTCGACCTTCTCCTCTCCAGCCTGTCGGGGCTCTTGTTATTCCTGATATGCGCATCGCGTGGACTTGGTCTCGCTCTTGTCGCCGCCGGTCGCGCAAATCTGATTACCGTCTCAGTCGCTCTATGTGCCCTTTTGGGAGTTCCAGCTCTCGTATTGCTATCCATGGGGATTGGTGCGCGCGGCGCAGTCCTAGGTGAGGTCATCGCGGAGACGTTTGGGATTGCCATCCAATTGACCATATTGTCAAGGACGTGGCGTGCGCAGGAATCGTGGAAGATTTATATACAGTGAGCCGTCGTCGGTGGACTTAGTTTGCATTCGTAAGGTTCGTACTATGGTCTTTATTTGGTGACCGTGTTCGGGTTTCCCGCATGGCTTGATCTGTGCCGCACTGGTGTGTTTCGTTGGCCTACGGCGAAGTGGCACGAGGCTCGGCGTCGGGCGCGCCTTCGGCGTACGAGTTGCTTCAACTAGCTAGAAGCTAATCTTGGCTAGAAGCGACTCTTCGTAGCTCCGACATACGGCATCCCATGTATATTCCTCCTGTTGGCGGGTAATTGAGTTCCTGCTCAATCGCTCCTGAAGGTCTGGACTTTTCAGGACACGTGCGAGTGCGTCTACGATTGAGTGCGCCTCAGGTGCAACGTAACTGCCACTTGTTCCGAGGACTTCTCGGTTGAATACAGTGTCTCTGGCAACGATCGGCGCGCCGCACGCCATGGCCTGAACAAGAGCGGGGTTAGTACCGCCAACGCTATGTCCATGAAAGTAGACTCCTGCATGTTGCCAGAGCGAGAAGAGGACATCATCGTTACTGACGTGGCCGAACCATTGTACTTTGTCGCACATATTAGAAAGTTCTCTGGCTTTGGCATCGAACTCTCCGCCGTATCCGGACGCGCCTACAATTATAACGTCTCGTGTCTTGCTCAATTCGCGCGCTGCGGTGAAGAACTCTTCGATTGTGTTTTCGGGAACAAATCGGGCAACCATAAGAGCATAAGAGCGAGATGACAGTCCTTTGACTGGTAGAAGCGGTTCGGGGACTGTGCCTCCGTACGGGATGAACGTTCCATCGCGATTAAATTCTGAACTCCATCTTCGAGCGATCTCCCGAGAGTCGAAGAGAAGATGGTCGGCAAACTTCGCCGTGAGGTGTGCTCCGCTTTTGAACATGGACTTTGCGGTCCGTCCCCACTTGGCGCGTTCCCACTCAATTCCGTCGACGTTTACAACGGTTGGAATCCCCCGCGCCTTGAGTAGAGGTAGCCAGTATCCGTTTGCTACATTCATTACAAGTGCGACATCGGGACGGCGTCGAGTTGCGTGTACCGACGAAGAGAGGCCATACGTTAGGGTGCTTAAGGATTTACTCTCGACGCCTTTTGTGACAACAGTGTGCACCCGTGGATCAAGACTCGGGTCATCAATGCTTGTCGATCCGTCACGGCCGTACACCGTGACGTCCCACCCGTGATTTGTGAGATAGGGGGCTAGCTGACGCACCAGCGTCTCAAAGCCTCCGTAGTAGCTCGGGTAGCCCCGAGTGCCAATAATCGCGACTGAATTTCCCACGAAGACTGTCCTTCGGTTGTTGTTTCCAAACCGTGCGTGGCTACGCGCGGACTTCCGCCTCGCAAAGGCGTTCGGCGGGACGCCCATTATCCTATTACGGCGGTAACTGATCCGCGCGCCCAACCCCGTGATGCGGGCCCAGGAGTGCTGACTGCATGCCGTAAACTACTTCTGCCAGCGGATTCATCCTCGGCAGATTTCGCGGCGCTTCGCTAAACTCAGCGGGCACCTCACCAAACATCGAGGGGATACTGTGCGAATATTAGTCACCGGTGGTGCCGGTTTCATCGGCTCGAACTTTGTGAATGCCACCGTACGCGATCGCCCGGGAGTCGAGGTGACGGTGCTTGATGCGCTCACATACGCGGGGTCCCACAGTTCGCTGTCGGCGGTGCAGGACTCGGTCGACTTCGTCAAAGGTGACATCACCGACGCCGATCTGGTCAACGGGCTCGTTTCAGAGTCCGATGCGGTGGTGCACTTTGCGGCAGAGTCCCACAACGACAACTCGCTTGCCGACCCGTGGCCGTTCGTGCACACCAACGTCATCGGCACTTACACCTTGCTGCAAGCTGTTCGCGAGCACGGTGTGCGATACCACCACGTGTCAACAGACGAGGTATACGGTGACCTCGATCTGGACGACCCGTCGAAGTTTACCGAGGGCACGCCGTACAACCCTTCCAGTCCGTACTCGTCGACAAAGGCGGCGTCGGACATGCTCGTTCGCGCTTGGGTCCGGTCGTTCGGTGTGCAGGCGACGTTGTCGAACTGTTCCAACAACTACGGGCCATATCAGCACATCGAGAAGTTCATTCCGCGGCAGATCACCAACGTCCTGGCCGGGGTGCGTCCCAAGCTCTACGGCGCGGGTAAGAACGTGCGCGACTGGATCCACGTCGAGGACCACAACTCAGCCGTTTGGCGGATCCTCGAATCGGGGGAGATCGGCCGCACCTATCTCATCGGTGCTGACGGCGAACTCGACAACCTTTCAGTCGTTCGGATGATCTTGGAGCTGATGGGCAAAGACCCCGACGACTTCGACCACGTCACCGACAGAGCCGGGCATGACCTGAGGTATGCCATCGACTCGTCGACGCTGCGCGACGAACTCGGTTGGCACCCGCGCTTCACAAACTTCCGTGAAGGACTGGAAGCCACAATCGACTGGTACCAGGGCAACCGTTCGTGGTGGGAAGACGGCAAGGACGCCGTCGAGGCCCGATACCAATCGCAGGGGGCATGACGGTGGATGTTCGTGAATTGAAGGTAGAGGGGTCGTGGGAGGTAACCCCGAAGCAGTTCGGGGACGTCCGTGGAGTGTTCCTCGAATGGTTCAGAGAGCCAACTTTCGTGGATGCCGTAGGGCATTCGCTGAACCTCGCGCAGGCAAACTGCTCGGTGTCGGCTGCCGGCGTCCTCAGGGGCATCCATTTCGCAGATGTGCCTCCCGGCCAGGCGAAGTACGTGACCTGCGTCAGGGGAGCCGTTCTGGATGTGGTCGTCGATATACGGGTAGGCTCGCCCACCTTCGGAACGTGGGACTCGGTGTTACTCGACGATGTGGATCGTCGCGCGATCTACCTCTCCGAGGGATTGGGTCACGCATTCCTCTCGCTCGAGGATGATTCGACGGTGGTCTATCTGTGTTCATCGGGCTACGCACCCGGCCATGAGCATGGAATCAATCCACTCGACCCCGAGATAGGTGTCGAGTGGCCGACGACATCGCGGTCGGGGTCACCACTGGAACTCGTGCTCTCCGAGAAGGACAGTGCGGCTCCGTCCCTGGCGGAGGCCGTGGAGACAACGTCTCTACCGAAATATGACGATGTGAGGGAGTGGATCAATGGCCTCAGTTAGCGATCTTCGAATCTCGACTACCTCTCCTGGCGTGGAGGTGATTTCCGCGTGAGAGGCATCATCCTTGCCGGGGGTTCCGGCACCCGTCTTCATCCGATCACGATCGGTATCAGCAAGCAGCTCGTGCCGGTCTACGACAAGCCGATGATCTATTACCCGCTCACCACCCTGATGCTCGCGGGTATCAGCGACATCCTGGTGATCACCACCCCGCACGACGCCGAGCAGTTCCAGCGGCTGCTCGGTGACGGTTCTCAGTTCGGAGTCAACCTCAGCTATACCGTGCAGCAGGAGCCCAACGGACTCGCGCAAGCCTTTGTTCTCGGCGCCGAGCATGTCGGGAGCGACTCTGCGGCACTGGTCCTTGGCGACAACATCTTCTACGGTTTCGGGCTCGGACACCAGCTGGGCAGGTTCGACCACTTGGACGGTGGTTCCGTTTTCGCCTACTGGGTCGCCGACCCATCCGCGTACGGAGTCGTGGAGTTCGACGACCGGGGCCGGGCGATCTCGCTTGAAGAGAAGCCGGCGACCCCTAAATCGAACTTCGCAGTGCCAGGCTTGTACTTCTACGACAACGACGTGGTGGAGATCGCGAAGCACCTCCAACCTTCGGACCGTGGTGAATACGAGATCACCGACGTCAACCGCGCCTACCTCGAACAAGACCGCCTCAATGTGGAGGTTCTGCCCCGAGGAACGGCCTGGCTCGACACCGGCACCTTCGATTCACTGCTCGAAGCCTCGAACTACGTCCGCACCATCGAGCAACGGCAGGGGCTGAAGATCGGTGCACCCGAAGAAGTAGCCTGGCGTCAGGGGTTCATCTCCGATGACGAATTGCGAGTGCGAGCAGAGAAGCTGGTGAAATCGGGTTATGGTCATTACCTTTTGGAGTTACTAGAGCACCGCTAGCTCAGTATCCGCTTGCCCGGATGACCGCCCTTCCGGGCATTCCATGTGGATCACTTGATAATGACGTCTATTGACTGAACCGAAATGAGCACAATGACTACTCGCATTGCCGTGTTCGGGACCGGCTACCTTGGTGCCACACATGCCGCCTGTATGGCTGAACTCGGCCACGAAGTACTGGGCATCGACGTCGACCCGGCGAAGCTTGCGAAGCTCGAAGCCGGCGAGGTTCCCTTCTTCGAGCCCGGGCTCGAAGAGGTATTGCAGCGCAACATCTCGGCGGGCCGATTGCGGTTTTCGGCGTCGTACGAAGAGGCTGTAGCCTTCGCCGATGTGCACTTCCTCGGAGTCGGCACTCCACAGAAGAAGGGTGAATTTGCTGCAGACCTCAAGTACGTCGACGCCGTCATTGACACGCTCGCTCCGCTGATAACCGGTCCCGCCGTGATCTTCGGTAAGTCCACTGTTCCCGTGGGAACGGCTGAACGACTGGGTGCCCGGGCGCGCGAACTCTCGCCGGCTTGCGGCGACCTCGAAGTGGCATGGAACCCCGAGTTCCTCCGCGAAGGTTTTGCTGTCCAAGACACCTTGCACCCTGACCGGATGGTGCTCGGGGTCGACCGCGATCGTCCCGGCCGTGCCGAGAGCATCGCGCGCGAGATATACGCCCAGCTCCTCGGAGAAGACATTCCGTTCCTGGTCACCGACCTCGCCACAGCCGAACTGGTCAAAGCGTCGGCAAATGCCTTTCTTGCCACCAAGATCTCGTTCATCAACGCGATCTCCGAGGTGTGTGAGGCTGCGGGAGCCGACGTGACTGTGCTGGCCGACGCCATCGGACACGATGCCAGAATCGGTCGACGGTTTCTCAATGCGGGTGTCGGGTTCGGCGGCGGATGTCTCCCCAAAGACATCCGCGCCTTCATGGCACGCGCTGGTGAGCTGGGCGCAGACCAGGCTCTCACCTTCCTTCGCGAGGTTGACAACATCAATATGCGGCGTCGAACACGCATGGTCGAATTGGCACGCGAAGCGTGCGGTTCGCTTCTGGGTGCACGTGTGGCAGTTCTCGGTGCCGCGTTCAAGCCTGACTCTGACGACGTTCGGGACTCGCCGGCCTTGAACGTCGCCGGCCAAATTCAACTCCAGGGCGCCGCAGTAACAGTGTATGACCCCAAGGCCATGGACAACTCGCGGGCATTGTTTCCAACGCTGGGATATGCGACGACCGCATTGGATGCCTGCGAGGGCGCCGACGTTGTTCTCGTACTGACGGAGTGGCCCGAGTTCCGAAAACTGCAGCCCGCGGACCTCGAACCTGCCGTCCGCAGGAAGGTCCTCATCGACGGCCGCAACTGTCTCGATCCCCAACAATGGCGCGAGTCTGGGTGGACCTATCGTGGGCTTGGGCGGCCGTAGGGCGAGAAGGCACCCAGCGTTCGCAGCTGTAGGAGCAGCTCGAATCCGTGTGGCCGTATACGCTGAGAACGGTGCGGAGGTCGGCGATATTGCTAGTCAGTGCGGTGAGTGCACTTGCAGTCGCCATCGCCGGTGTGGGCATCGTGGGATTCTTCGTTTATACCAAGTCGCGGGTGGATCCAGTGATACCCGTCGACGCCATCATCGTGCTCGGCGGCGAGCACGACGGCCGCGAGCAATACGGTATCGAGCTCGCACGGCAAGGGTTTTCGAAGAGTGTGGTGCTTTCTAATCCGTACTGGAGGGGCGACAAGAAGATGGCCGCATTCTGTGCGACCAAGGAGCCACGCTTCACGGTCACCTGCATACCGCCGGTCCCGAGTACCACCCGAGGCGAGGCACTCTTCACCCGTGACCTCGCGGCACAGCACGGGTGGAAAAGGGTGCTGGTGATCAGCTGGCGGTACCACCTGCCTCGGGCGCGGTACATCTTCTCGCAATGCTTCGACGGCGAGATCATCATGCGGCCCGTGCCGCGTGATTACGACTTCAGCCTGGCCGAGTGGGAATACACGTACCTGTATCAGACGGTGGGGTTCGTCAAGGCCTTCCTGCAGGGTAACTGCTGACAGCGTGGGCGTGGAAAGGCGCTCAGCGCCGCGTATTTCCAAGCAACCAATACTCATAACCGTGCTGGGATCCATGCGGCCTGAATCGACAAACACAGTTTCATGCGCGCCGGCTCTGCATGGGAAAGGTGCCTGATGCAGAGCAGGTGCGCGCTGATCAGCTACGGCAGGCGCGTCGGAATCTTCTCGAACGCGATGCTGCCGATATCGGCCAGGATGTAGCCCAGAATCGCCATCGACGCGCCAGCCACCAGAATCCACCCCGCTAGCAGCGCAGTGCGACGCGACGACTGCTCACCCTCACTGCCGAGTACCTGACCAGCCAGCGCCGTGAAGGGGGCGAGCGCGCCGAGAAATCCGATTCCCACCAACGCGTAGCCGTCCCCGTCACGACCTGAGGCAGCCACGATGCCTAAAAGGACACATGCACACATCGTCAACGCCAGCACCGTTCGGCGTACACCCACCCGCGGGCCCACCACGGCGACGGCCAGATAATGCAGCAACGCTCCCGCCGCGCCACCCGCCGCCACCCACCACACATAGTTGATCGACGTCGCCGCATTCACTGCGCGTGCCTTCCGACGCGTCGGCCAATCAACGCTGCGCCTACGGCGACCACTGGCGTCACCACCAGGTACAGCGCCCCCAGGCGCGGCGACGTGAGCGTCACGCCCTGTACCGCATAGAAACTGAACGTGGTGAACCCGCCCAGAGCGCCGAACGTCAAGAACGGGCGCAAAAGCGTCGCGACACCCCTGTCGCGCTCCGGGATCCGTGCGACGCATATCCCGAAGATGAAGCAGCCCACTACGTTGATGAGGAATGTGGTGAGCGGAAACGAGCCCGTTTCATCGGGCCACCACCGCCACAACTGGTAGCGGAGCGCCGCACCCAACGCGCCACCCGCCGCCACGGCCACGGCAATGGCGGCGGTGTGAGACGTGTGAGACGCCACCGTTCGAATCAGCCGCCACAGTTCGGAACGTTCACCGACACGGTCGGTGCATCCACCAACGGCTGCACAGGCACCCTCGCCTCACCTGGCACCGTGGGTTCGATCAGCTCGTACTTCACTTCGGTCGTAGCGCCCAGGCGGATAGGTACGAGGGTGTCGAACACCGGATGCCCCAGCTCCTTGCCGGCGAGGAACATTGTCGGTTTGCCGTCGATGGTCACGTTCCGAAGTTGAGAGCCCTGGGTCGCGAGGAGTGATACTGCAGACACATTCGTGCCCTTCGGAACGTTCAGGGTGTTGATGAAGGTGCCCGCCACATAGTCGGGAAAGTCCGGGTCAGGCACGGTGTTCGTCAGTCGAACTGTCACTGTCGAACGTCGTGTGTCACCCTCACAGCTTTCCGCCGTGTAGTCGATCTGGCGCGTGAGGTAGTAGTCCAGTTTGCCGCCGGCTTGGTTGTTGATGACGACACCGGCGAATGGGGTGGAGTCGTCGGGAACGGTGTGCCCGAGAGGGGTACTTGCCAGCACAGCCTGCTCGTCCGCATGGGCGCTCCATACTGCGATGCGGCGCTCACTGACACCGCGGCCGAGTGCGTCGAGCAACTTCTGCGGTGACGTGATCTGCCCGGTGATCTTGTCGATCACACGGGCGGCGACGGTCTGCAGATACTGCTTACGGGCGTTGTTGTCGTCGGCGAAGCGGACATATGAGGTCGACTCGGTGAGTTCGACGACGTTGTCGGCGTTGATCACCTCGCCGTCCGGCATGGTGACGGGGCCGATGGCGCCGAGGACGTAGCTGAGGGCCACGGGATCAGTGGCGATGGCACCGTCTACCTGTTCACCCGAATCCTGCGCCCATAGTGACTTCCAGATCTGCGCAGCGTAAGGGAAGTGCGAGCTGAGGTTGCTGTTGCGAGAATCGGTTGTGGGGCGGCTACGCCCGTACTGGGCGGCGAATTCCGGACCCAGGTCGAGTGGCTGACTGTTCATGGCCAGGTCGGAGTTGCGTCCCAGGGTGTCGACTCGCGTCACCCCGTCATTCGCGCGAACGATTCCGTACCCACCCAGCAGGCCACCGGTGCCCCGGGCCTCGGCGTTGGTTTGGAAGGCCATGAAGTAGCTGCGGGGGCCGTCTGCACCCAGCATTGTGGGCGCGATCTTGGCGGCAATTGCGGTGTTACCGAGTAGTTTCGACAGATCTTCGGTCTGTACTTGAAGTTGGGTTCTCGCATTGATAACCGCGTCGAGGTACGAGGGCTCGGTGATGTCCTGTGCCTCGATGTTCAATTGTGTAGCCGCAGCAGCTGTCTCGTCGAGAACGGGGGCGGCATCCCGTAGCGGCTGCAGGTTTACCTTTCCGCCTGTCGCGATCAACTCGTTGGGGGCCAAGGATGTCCCGGCGGCCACCGCGGGCGTCAGCACCTCGGACGTGAGACCACGCACTACTGCGGAAATCTGCTGCGACGTCTCGAACGGGCTACCCAGCCACGGGATGGCCGAGGCGATGCTCCAGGGGATCGAATGCGTGTTGTCGTAGGCGCGGGAGGCGTACTTGTCTGCGTCGGCGGACGTGCGTTGCGCATCTTCTGTATTACCGTCAAGTAAAGCGTCTTTGGCAAGCTGCGCATGATTGCGTGCCTCGTTGAGGTTGGCTTGTGCCTCGCGGGCGGTGTAGCCGAGCCAGGCGCCGAACGCGACGACGACCAGTGCTGCGACGGAACCGCCGGCGATGATGCGGCGCCGGCGCTTGTAGGCCTTGGTGCGAACAGTGGTGCGCTTGCGTACGCGCCGGGCGGAAGGGTCGTCCGGGGGAGTCGCGTCCCGGGGGTCCGGATTGTCGTTACCCGACGTGCCCGTGACGTTCTCGTCCATGCAGATCGGCTCCTGTCTGGTAGGTGAGGAGACCATACCGTGAGGTAACTCGCTCCGCCGACCACCACGGGTGGAACGCAGACCGTTTGCCCCGTATTGTCTGCGCAAAGAACTCCACTGGAGATCCCAAAGTAGGAGGAGCGTCGGATTCACCGGCGTGCACGGGGAGGCATCGTGATGTTGTTGGGGTTGAACGCTCGGTGCGATGCGCAGCGGACGGGGGGATTGCGCAAGTGAGCGCCTTCCCGCTTTCGCGTGCGCAGCAGGGCCTCTGGTTCGCCCAGCAACTCGACCCGAATGTTCCCCTCACGGTGGCCCAGTACGTGGAGATCCGTGGGGTTCTCGATGTCGACGCCCTGATCGCGGCCACCGACCGCGGGAGCCGCGAGCTGGAATCTCCGGTTGTTCGTCTGGTCGAAAACGAGGGCGAGCCTTACCAGCTGGTAGATCAGACTATCTCGGATGCCCTCGTCTACCGTGACCTGCGCGGATGCGGCGATCCCGTCGCCGAGGCGCACCGGTGGATGAGCACGGAATACAGTCGACCGCTGAATGTCTTGGCCGACCGACTGATTACGGCCACGCTGCTGCATCTCGGCGAACAGCACTACTACTGGTCTTCATACGCGCATCACCTGGTGATCGACGGCCACGGTGCCATGGTGTTGACCAACCGGGTGGCCGAGCTCTACACGCACCTGGTGAACGGAACCGAGCCGCCGCCGTCCAAGGCGCTGGGCCTGCGGGAGCTCTACCAGGGCGAGGCCGATTACCGCTCGACCAGCAGGTTCGCGAATGATCGGGACTACTGGGTCGAGCGGACGGCCGGGCTGCCGGAGCCGTCTCGGCTGACCGATCGGGAGGCCGGCCCCACTGTGCCGTCCCGCCGGGTCAGCCGCCTGATGGACACCGTGGTCGCAGACCGGATCGGCATCCTTGCGCGCAAATGGAATTCGTCCGACGTTCCCGTGGTGGTGGCAGCGTTCGCGGCCTACCTCGCGCGGATGACGGGAAACGCTGACATCGTGCTGAACTTTCCCGTGTCGGGGCGCACCACCGCCGCCGCGCGTCGCTCGACGGGCATGGTGTCGAATGTCGTTCCCCTGCGCGTGCAGGTGGAGCTCTCCGGTGGCACCGAGGATCTGGTGCGGCGCGTGCAGCTGGAGCTGACCGGCGCCCTGCGTCATCAGCGGTACCGGTACGAGGATATGCGCCGTGACCTGCGGGGTTCCGGGATGCGAGGCAGCTTCGGTCCCACGGTCAACATCATGATGTTCCACAGCGAGATCGTGTTGGGCGACGTGGTCGGCGAGCTCACTCTGCTGTCATCGGGCCCGGTCGACGACCTGTCACTCAAGCTTTACCCGTCGGTAACCGGGAGTGCCACCCGCGTCGACTTCGAGGCCAATCCAGCCCTGTATGGCGAGGACGAACTGCGGCGGCAGCACTCCCGGTTCCTGGACTTCTTGGCGGCCTTCGTCGACGCGGCACCGGATGTGGCAGTTGGCGAGCTCTCCTTGCTCAATGAGGAAGAGCAGGCCGCATTGGTGCCTTACGCCGGGCCTCCCGCCGCCCGGCCAGTGACGTTGGTCACATTGCTGGATGCGGGAGTGGGGAATCCCGACGCGGTTGCACTGCGGCAGGACAGCCTCGACGTCACCTACCGGGAACTGGACGATCGTTCAACTCGGTTGGCGCGCAGGTTGATTGGTTTGGGTGTCGGGCCCGAGGATCTGGTGGCGGTGATACTGCCGCGGTCGATCGAGTACTTCGTAGCGCTGTGGGCGGTGGCCCGCTCCGGCGCGGCATTCGTGCCCGTCGATCCGAGTTACCCCACTGCGCGCGTGGCGCACATGCTGTCGGACTCCGGGGTCCGCACGGTGATCGCCGACTCGGCGGACCCAGTTCCCGCCGGCGCCCACTGGGTCGATGTAGCAGACCTCGACGGCAGCACGACCCCGATCACGGACGCCGACCGGGTGCGGCCGCTGCACCTCGACCACCCCGCCTATGCCATCTACACGTCCGGTTCCACCGGTACCCCCAAGGGCGTCACGGTGACCCATCGTGGATTGTCGAGTCACGGCGCGGCGCTCCAGCGGATGTACAGGGTGGAGGCCGCGTCCCGGGTGCTGGCGTTCGCGTCACCGAGTTTCGACGCGTCGGTCCACGAGGCGCTCTCCGCGTTCACGGCCGGGGCGCCGATCCCCGTGATGGTGACGCTGCCGACCCGGTTGACGGGAACCACCTCGCCGGGATCGAACTCGATCACCGCGTAGTCGAGAGCCGGGTTCGACACCACGACCCGGCCGACCAC
>RRBB01000142.1:0-29236 GCA_006543605.1 Rhodococcus sp. WS4 | reverse complement strand
ATCTTCTTCATGACCGACTTCGCGCGGGCCCTCCCCATCCCCACCCAGATGGAGTTCATGGCCGTCAGCTCCTACGGCTCCTCCACGTCGTCCTCCGGCGTCGTGCGGATCCTCAAGGACCTCGACAAGGACATCGCCGGCCGGCACGTGCTGATCGTCGAGGACATCATCGACTCCGGTCTCACGCTGTCCTGGCTGATGCGCAACCTGTCGACGCGTAACCCGGCGTCGCTCGAGGTCGTCACGCTGCTGCGCAAGCCCGACGCCATCAAGGTCGACATCAACGTCGCCAACGTCGGCTTCGACATTCCCAACGAATTCGTCGTCGGCTACGGCCTCGACTACGCCGAGCGCTACCGCGACCTGCCGTACATCGGAACGCTCGAGCCGTCCGTCTACGGCGGCTGAGCTCGACAGTCACCGGACGGGGTCGTGGGACACGGCGAGCTCCAGCGCCCGCAGGTCCTGCTCCAACTGCCGGAACAGCCAGTACACGCCGACGAACGCGAAGATGCCGCCGACGCACAGGATGCGGACCGCGATGATCACCAGGGTGATCTCGTCGGGCGACAGGAACGTCACCCCGGCCACACCGGCCAGCGGAACCGACGCCGCGACGGCCAGGTACAGCGTGCTCCGGCGGTCGAGACCCCGCAGCTTGTGCGCGTCGGCGCTGCTGGCGATGTCCTGCGGCAGCAGGGTGGGGTAGATGCAGCGCACCGCGAAGAACGCGACCACGAAGAACGGGTACGCCACCGACACGGCACCGCACACGATGAGTGACGCGATGAAGTGCACGTACGCGCCCGGCGGCACGTTCCCCGCCGCGAGCTGCAGGGAGATCGGATAGGCGATGCCCGCGATGACCCACAACCCGAACACGACGAGCACGACCCGGTCGCCGAGCAGCAACGTGTCTGTGCGGGCCCGGGCGAGAGTCTGGCGGTCGTACGACTTCCCCTTCCGCAGACCCCGCGGTACGAGCAGCGGGTATCGGCACCAGTAGAGCAGCATGATCGCGCCCAACGGGAACGCAATCGAATTGATCACCAACTGGATTCCCTCGAACGAGTGCTGGGCCTCCGGCGTCAGGTTGCTGATGATCAGCATCTTGTTGTGGTGGTAGTTGTAGGCACCGGCGAGAGCATTCGGCACCGCGATGCCGAACACCAGAATCGGAAGCGCGAAGCGCCGCAGCCGCATGCGCCAACTGTTCGGCGGCGGATCGACGAGGTCGCGGGCCCGGGGATTGAGACACAGGTCGAACTGCTGGGCCAGTTCGGCACCCGACGACCACCGGTCCTCAGGCTTCGGAGCCAAGCACGTCAGGAGCACCCGTCGCAGCGACGGGGGACAGTCGTGGGGCAACTGGTCGAGAAATTCCGGGTCGATGTCGCGGCTGCGACGGTCCATCATCGCTTCGAGTGCCACGAGCGACTCACTCGAGACTTCCTCGTCCTCGAACGGACGCCGCCCGCACATCAGCTCCCACAGCATCACGCCCAGCGCGAAGATGTCGCTCCGGGTGTCGAGGTCCGCTGCCGTCCCCGGCATTTCGCGGTGGCACGCCTCGAGTTGTTCGGGAGACATGTAGGCCAGAGACCCGCCGAAGTAGGCGAGCGGGGATGCCCCGGTGACGCTGTCGCTGAAACTGATGTTGAAATCGGCGAGCTTCGGCACCCCCTCGGCCGTCAGCAGGATGTTGGCGGGCTTGATGTCGCGGTGCAGGACGCCGCGCTTGCCGGCGTAGTCGAGGGCGTCGGCCAGTCGACGCCCCAGCCACGCGATCGTCTCCGGCCAGGTGAGCGATGCGATCTCGTCCCGCACGCTGGAGTCGGTGGGCCTGATCTCGCCCTTCTCCTGCATCTCCTCGTCGACCACGTCCAGCAGAAGGCTGCCCGTCCGGTCCCGTTCCGGCGTGACGCGGACGCGGCGCAGTACCCGCAGCAGGGTGCCGCCCGGCAGGTACTGCATGTAGAGCAGGCGCAGTTGGCGGTCCTCGAGCAACCGCTGGTCGAACACCCGGACGATGTAGTTGTGGTCGAGTTTTGCGAGGGTCTGCGGCTCGTTCCCCTTGTCGTGCGAGATCTTCACTGCGACGAGTCGCTGCATCGACCGCTGGCGCGCCAGAAACACCCGGCCGAACGCGCCGCTGCCCAGACTCATCAGCAGATCGAAGTCGTCGACCTGCTGCCCGACCTCCACGTCGTCGAGAGCCGCGTTGCTCGGCGGCTTCGTGATCAGTGTGTCCGGTTGCCGGGCCGTCACCGTCGGACCCGCCTCCGCGGTCCGGTCGGCGTCAGCGGTCTGTTCGGCGGGCGCCGTTCGTTCGGCGGCGGCAGTCTGTTCGGCGGGCGCGGTTTGCTCGGCAGGCGCGGTTTGCTCGGCGGGCATCGTCCGTGCGGACACGGTTTGCTCAGCAACGACCGTCGACGGGCCGGCCGCGACCGTCGCTTCGCTGCTCTCGTGTTCGGAGTTCGTGACTCCGACGGTCCGTTTGGCAGAGTCCGATCCAGCGGCCGATCCGTCTCTGCCCGACCCGTTTCCTCTGGTCATTGCACATCGAGGGTTCTACTGGGCGGGTTCTCTGGGCACATCGAGGTTGTCTGGAGCGGTGTGAAGAGTCCCATCCAGGGACAAGCGAATGGTAACCCCGCAGACCTACCGTATCCAGCACGAATACTCGAAATGACTGCTTCCCTTCACCATATACTCGGGTGATGGGGGAGTCCCCGTTCACCTCAGCCGTCGTCGTCGCCGAGCAGGTTCGCTCGGGCGTCTCGAGCCCGATGGAGCACGTCGAGGCCGCGCTCGCCGCCATCGAAGAGCGTGATCCGAAGATCCAGGCCTTCGTCACCGTCCTCGCCGAACAGGCCCGAGCCGACGCGCTCGCCCTCTCCCACCGACCGGATCTGTCCACACTTCCGCTGGCAGGAGTGCCCGTCGCGATCAAGGACGTCATCCCCGTGGCCGGACTGCCGATGCGTGAGGGATCGGGCGCGACCAGCGCCGAACCGAAGGTTTCCGACCACCCGGTCGTCGCGCGACTGCGGGCGGCGGGAGCGGTGGTGGTGGGCCTGACGACCCTCCCCGAACTGGCGGTGTGGGGAACCACCGACGCTCCCGGCCACATCACCCGCAACCCGTGGAATCCGTCCCGGACCTGCGGGGGCTCGTCCGGGGGAGCGGCCGCCGCCGTCGCCGCGGGGATGGTGCCCCTGGCTCACGGGACCGACGGTCTGGGTTCGATCCGCATCCCCTCCGCGAACTGCGGGGTGTTCGGCATCAAACCGGGCAGGGGTGTCGTGCCGTCCGAACTCGGGGCCACCTCCTGGTTCGGCATGGCCGAGAACGGACCCATCGCCACGACCGTCGACGACGCCGCCCTCATGCTGTCCGTGCTCGCCGACCGTCCCGAACTCGCGCGGATCGGCGCATCGGAGCCACTGCGCATCGCCGTGGCGGCAGGGTCGCCGACATTCCTGGCCACGGTGGACCCGCAGTGGCGGGACGCGGCGGTGCGCGCGGGAACGGAACTGACCGGCTCGGGACACGACGTCGAACCGGCGACGTTGCCGTACCCGGTCAACCTGCTCCCCGTGCTCGCCCGCTGGACCGCGGGAACGGCCGCCGACGCGAGAGGACTCGATCGGCGGCAACTTCAGCCGCGGACCCGGCGGCACGTCGCGCTGGGCCGAGCGCTGGGCCGATTCGTCCGTCCGGAGCAGGTGGGCAGGCTCGAAGAGTCGCTGCGCGAATTCTTCGAGAACTACGACGTGGTGATCACGCCCGCTCTCGCGCAGCCGCCGCTCGCTGCGACGACGTGGAGCGAGCGGTCGTGGCTGTCGAACATCGTGGCCAACGTGCGGTACGCCCCGCTCAGCGCGCTGTGGAATCTTGTCGGCTGGCCTGCGGCGAGTGTCCCCGTCGGTACGCACTCTCATTCGGGCACCCCGCTGGCCGTGCAGATCGCGGCGCCGCCCGGTGGCGAGGCCAGAATCCTGGCCCTGGCCGCTCACATCGAGCGGGTGGGCGGCGGCTGGCCCAGAGTCGCACCCGCACGGTGAACTGGCCCACATCGAGACTCGGATCGAGTCCGAGGGAACCGATGCGCCACCGCATGCGTTGAAGGAAAAGAGACCGCTTCAACGGCGGTTGGCTGCTACCTGGAGTTGCCGGGGTGCCTTCGCGGTAACCTGGTTTGTCCGGTTGGCAGCCGGAAGGCGCACCCGGAAGACCCGCACTCTCGAAAGGACCGGCCATCTCGGCCGACCTGTATGAACCGTAAGACTGTGTTTCGAAACCTGGCAATCGTTGCCGGCATCCTGCTGGTGATCTATGCCTTCAGCTACTTCGGCAACGACACGCGCGGATTCAAGGGTGTCGACACCTCCGTGGCGATCGCGCAGCTCGACGCGAACAACGTCGACAAGGCGCAGATCGACGACCGGGAGCAGCAGGTGCGCCTGTGGCTGAAGGCCGGCAACGACGCGACCGACGGCAAGACCGAGATCCTCGCGAAGTATCCGGCGGCGGCGTCCGAGCAGATCTTCAACGAGATCTCCGACAAGGGCCTGGCCAGCTATAACACCACGGTCACGCAGGAGAGCTGGCTCACGTCCATCCTGCTGTTCGTCCTGCCGATGGTGATCCTGCTCGGCATCTTCTTCTTCGTGATGAGTCGCATGCAGGGTGGCGGTCGCGGCGGAGTCATGGGCTTCGGCAAGTCGAAGGCCAAGCAGCTCAACAAGGACATGCCGAAGACTACGTTCGCCGACGTCGCGGGTGCGGACGAGGCCGTCGAAGAACTGTACGAGATCAAGGACTTCCTGCAGAACCCGATGCGCTACCAGTCGCTGGGAGCGAAGATCCCGCGCGGTGTGCTGCTGTACGGGCCGCCCGGAACCGGTAAGACCCTGCTCGCCCGCGCGGTGGCAGGCGAGGCCGGCGTCCCGTTCTTCACGATCTCCGGTTCGGACTTCGTCGAGATGTTCGTCGGTGTGGGCGCGTCCCGCGTGCGTGACATGTTCGACCAGGCCAAGCAGAACAGCCCCTGCATCATCTTCGTCGACGAGATCGACGCGGTCGGACGCCAGCGTGGTGCCGGTCTCGGTGGCGGTCACGACGAGCGTGAGCAGACCCTCAACCAGTTGCTGGTCGAGATGGACGGTTTCGGTGACCGGACCGGCGTCATCCTCATCGCCGCCACCAACCGCCCTGACATCCTGGACCCGGCGCTGCTGCGTCCGGGCCGCTTCGACCGGCAGATCCCGGTCGGCGCCCCCGACCTCGCCGGTCGTCGCGCCATCCTGAAGGTTCACTCGCAGGGCAAGCCGATCGATCAGCACGCCGACCTCGAGGGCCTGGCCAAGCGCACCGTCGGAATGTCGGGTGCCGATCTGGCCAACGTCATCAACGAGGCCGCGCTGCTCACGGCCCGCGAGAACGGCACCGTCATCACGGAGGCCGCGCTCGAGGAGTCGGTCGACCGTGTCGTCGGTGGTCCGCGCCGCAAGAGCCGCATCATCAGCGAGCACGAGAAGAAGATCACCGCGTACCACGAGGGCGGGCACACGCTCGCCGCGTGGGCGATGCCCGACATCGAGCCCGTCTACAAGGTCACCATCCTCGCCCGCGGCCGCACCGGCGGTCACGCGATGACGGTGCCCGAGGACGACAAGGGGCTGATGACGCGGTCCGAGATGATCGCCCGGCTCGTCATGGCGATGGGTGGCCGCGCGGCCGAGGAACTCGTGTTCCACGAGCCGACCACCGGTGCGTCCTCCGACATCGACATGGCGACGAAGATCGCCCGGTCGATGGTCACCGAGTACGGCATGAGCGCCAGGCTGGGTGCGGTGCGGTACGGCCAGGAGGGTGGCGACCCGTTCCTGGGCCGCTCGATGGGTCAGCAGTCCGACTACTCCCACGAGGTCGCGCGCGAGATCGACGAAGAGGTCCGCAACCTCATCGAGGCCGCGCACACCGAGGCGTGGGCCATCCTCAACGAATACCGGGACGTGCTGGACATCCTGGCCACCGAGCTCCTCGAGCGTGAGACCCTCACCCGCAAGGACCTCGAGAAGATCTTCCACAGTGTGGAGAAGCGCCCCCGGATCACGGCGTTCAACGACTTCGGCCACCGGACCCCGTCCGACAAGCCGCCGGTCAAGACGCCGCGGGAACTCGCGGTCGAGCGTGGCGAGCCGTGGCCCCAGCAGCCCGAACCGGTGTTCGCGCAGCAACAGTCGCAGCAGGCTCCGCCGCAGCAGCACTACCCGCAGCAGCACTACCCGCAGCCGGCGCCCGCCAACGGCTACTCGCAGCCGGCGCCGACCCGGCCGCAGGGTGGCATGACGCAGCCGCGTCCGGATTACGGCGCACCCGCCGGATGGTCTGCTCCGGGCTGGCCGCCCCGCGATCCGGGCAACCAGAATCCGGAGGGTCAGTACCCCGGTAACCAGGGTCCGGGGAACCAGTGGAACCCGCCGCACGAGCAGCGCGGTACCGGGGACGACGACGCGCAGACGAAGGCCTGGAAAGGACCGGACGGATCGAACTGATCCGCCCGACACTAGGCTGTTGCTTCGGGACGATCGGTCCCGGTACTGGAGGAGTTTCGGTTGTCGGTGAATCATCTCGGTAGTGAGCCCGTGGCACTCGAGACAGGCCGGGTGTTCGATCAGCCGCGTGCCGAGGCGGCGGTGCGCGAACTGCTGATCGCGATCGGTGAAGACCCGGACCGTCCCGGACTCCGGGATACGCCCTCCCGCGTGGCGCGGTCGTACCGCGAGGTCTTCGCGGGCCTCTACACCGACCCGGACACCGTGTTGAACACGACGTTCGACGAGGGGCACCAGGAGTTGGTGCTGGTGCGCGACATCCCGCTGTACTCCACCTGTGAGCATCATCTCGTGTCGTTCCACGGGGTCGCCCACGTCGGGTACATCCCCGGCAAGACGGGCAAGGTGACGGGGCTGTCGAAGCTGGCCCGCGTCGTCGACCTGTACGCCAAGCGTCCGCAGGTCCAGGAGCGTCTGACCAGCCAGATCGCCGATGCGGTGATGCGCAAGCTGGATCCGCGCGGCGCCATCGTGGTCATCGAGGCCGAGCACCTGTGCATGGCGATGCGGGGAATCCGCAAGCCCGGTGCGAGTACCACCACCTCCGCGGTGCGTGGTCTGCTCCAGTCCAGCGCGGCCTCACGTTCCGAGGCTCTGGACCTTATTCTGCGGAAGTGACCGTGATCGAGCTGCCCTCGCCAGGCCGAACCGTGGTGATGGGTGTCCTGAACGTCACCACCGATTCCTTTTCCGACGGTGGACGCTTCCTCGATCGGGACGCGGCACTGCAGCGCGGTCTCGACCTGAAGCGTCTCGGCGTCGACATCGTCGACGTCGGCGGCGAGTCCACCCGGCCGGGCGCGGCGCGGGTCGATCCCGACGTCGAGGCCGGGCGGGTCGCGCCGGTGATCGCTGACCTGGTGGCCGAGGGCATCTGCGTCAGTGTCGACACGATGCGGGCGTCCGTCGCGGAGGCGGCGATCGAGGCGGGCGCGTCGATCATCAACGACGTCGCCGGCGGTCGGGCGGATGCGGCGATGGCCTCGGTCGTCGCGGACGCGGGGGTCCCGTGGATCCTGATGCACTGGCGTTCGGCGAGCGATTACGTCCACCGCGGCACTGCGGACCATTACGAAGACGTGGTCCGTGAGGTCCGGGACGAACTGATGACGCAGGTGGATCTGGCCGTAAAGGCGGGGGTGGATACTGCTTCGCTCGTGCTGGATCCGGGTCTCGGTTTCGCGAAGAACGCCGACCACAACTGGGCGCTGCTGAAGGCGCTGCCCGAGTTCAACGAGCTGGGTTTTCCCGTCCTGATCGGTGCGTCCCGCAAACGGTTCCTGGGTTCGCTGCTGGCCGATGCCGACGGTGAACCCCGACCACCTGCGGGCCGGGAGACCGCGACCGCGGTCGTGTCGGCGCTCGCAGCGACGCACGGCGCGTGGGGAGTGCGCGTGCACGACGCGCAGGCTTCCCTCGACGCCATCGCGGTGGCCGAGGCCTGGGCAAAGGGTGCAGCCGGACGTGAATGATCGAATCGAGTTGCGCGGCTTGAAGGTTCGTGGCAACCACGGCGTCTTCGAACACGAGAAGCGGGACGGTCAGGACTTCTACGTCGACATCACCGTCTGGATCGACCTGGCTGCCGCGGCCGCGTCGGACGACCTCACCGACACCCTGGACTACGGCGGGCTGGCCGAGCGCGCGGCCGCGATCGTCGCCGGGCCGTCGCGGGACCTCATCGAGACCGTGGCCGCGGAGATCGCGGACGGGGTGATGACCGACCCTCGCGTCCGGAGCACCGAGGTGGTGTTGCACAAGCCGTCCGCGCCGATCCCGCTGACCTTCGCGGACGTGGCGGTGGTTGCGCACAGGTCGAGGCCATGAGCCGCGCGGTGTTGTCGATCGGGTCCAACGTCGGCGACAGCCTCGCCCATCTGCAGTCCGTCGTCGACGGGCTGGGTGATTCGGTCGTGGCCGTCTCCGCGGTGTATTCGACGGCGCCGTGGGGCGGCGTCGAGCAGCAGGACTTCCTCAACGCGGTCCTCGTGGTCGACGACCCCGCACTCGACGGCTACGGCTGGCTGCGGCGCGGGCAGGAACTCGAGACCGCCGCCGACCGGGTGCGCACCGAGCGGTGGGGTCCGCGCACGCTCGACGTCGACGTCGTCACGTGCGGCGACGTCCGCAGCGACGACCCCGATCTGATCCTGCCGCACCCGCGTGCACACGAACGCGCCTTCGTGCTGATTCCGTGGCTCGATGTCGACCCCGACGCCGTGCTACCCGTCGACGGGGCGAGCACCCGGGTGGACGCGCTGCTGGCACTGCTGGACGAGGACGAACGGGCCGGTGTGCACCGGACGGAACTGGTTCTGAACCGGCGGTCGCGATGAAACCGGAACCGACGGGCACGATGAAACCCACCCGCATCTGGGATCTGCTGTTTCTGGCCGCACTCGCCGTCGCCGCCACCTGGATTCTGGTCCGCGTGTTCTACGGATCGTTTCCGCCCATTCCCGTGTACGCCGGGGCGTCGCTGTACCCGGTCGCGCTGATCGAGGTCGTTCTCGCGTTCATGGTGCGATCCCGGGTCCGCAATCATCAGGTGGGCGACGGCCCGCGTCAGCTGCACCCGATCACCGCCGCCCGAGTGGCGGCGCTGGCCAAGGCATCCGCGCTCGTCGGTGCCGCGACGGCCGGTGTGTGGGGCGGCTTCCTGCTGTACCTGCTTCCGCAACGTTCCGTGCTCCGGGCCGCGGTCTCGGACAGTCCCGGAGCGTGGGTGGGTCTCGTCGCCGCATTGGCGCTCGTCGGCGCCGCACTGTGGCTGGAACACTGCTGCCGCACCCCCGACGACCCCTCCGACGAGCCGGCGCATTAGGGCATGAAAGATCGCCGCAGGTCCGATGGATGCGCGGCGCACCCCTGTGGGCCAAGTACCCTGGCACCATGACGAATCCTGGTCGCCTCAAGTCTGCGCGCCGCAACAAGCGCAGCGCGAGCCAGATGATCGTTGCGGGGTTGCTGGCCCTCGCGGTGATCGCGTCCCTGTTCCTGATCTTCAGCGACAGCGTCCAACTCCTGAGAGTGGGCCTGGTGGCGGCACTCTGGGCTGCCACGGTCGGCGCCATCGCCATGACGAAGTACCGGCGCGAGTCGGCGCTCGACAAGGCGAAGGTCAACGATCTGCAGACCGTCTACGAGTTGCAGCTCGAGCGGGAGATCTCGGCGCGGCGCGAATACGAACTCACCGTGGAGAAGCGGGTGCGCAGCGAGGTGCGCGCCGACGCCGAGGAACTCGCCGCGCTGCGTGCCGAGCTCTCCTCGCTCCGCAAGAATCTCGAGGCCCTGTTCGACGGCGCGATGCCGACCGAACGGATCGCGCTGCGTGCGGATTCGACGCGTGTGCAGGAACTCGCGGGCGGCTCGTACAGCAGCTATCAGCCTGCCGCGTCCGGCCTGTACATCCCGGGTGCGGGACACGCCGCCGGGGCCGGGCATCAGAGCGGTGCGGCCCAGCAGGCTCAACCGTTCGCGAATCCGGACGACGATCCGGTCACCGCCGAGACGTCGATCGTGGAGCCCGTCGACGCCGGCCGTGTCGAACCCGAGATCGAGGTCGAGCCGGAACCGGAGCCCGTCGCCGAGGTAATCCCCGAACGCGCGCCGAAGCCCGAACGCGCGCCGAAGCCCGAGCCCGGGCCGGAGGTCGAGCCCGAGCTGGAGGTCGAGCCCGAGCTGGAACCGGAACCCGAGCCCGAGGGCCGCCGGGGACGCCGCCGGGCGTCCGAGGACGAAGAACCGTCCGGCGCGCACTCGAACGGGCGGTCCGTCGCCGAGATCATGGCCGACATGCAGTCGGCGTCGGGGTCCGCCCAAGGCACCGGCGGCCGGCGGCGCCGCGCCGAATAGGGCCCGACGCGCCCGGGACAACCCGCACGGTGTGAGGCATATATCACTCCGTCGGCGCATGGCGGGGTGCGTTCGACCCGGGCTATCCTCACCTGGAACGTCTGGTACCCGCCGAGCGGGACTGGAACGAACGAGAGGACGAAGGTGACCTCTTTCGGGATCACTAATGGCCCTGCGCCTGCGAGATTGACGGTAGGAATCGTCTCCGCCGGCCGGGTCGGTACAGCTGTCGGTGCCGCGTTGGAGCGGGCAGGTCACGTGGTCGTCGCCTGCTCGGCTGTCTCCGACACGTCACGTCACCGGGCACGCACCCGGCTCCCCGAGACCGAGGTCCTGCCGGTGGCGGAGGTCGCGGCCCGCTCCGAACTGCTCATTCTCGCCGTCCCCGACGCCGAACTGCCGTCGCTGATCGCGGGGCTGGCCTCCACCCGTGCGGTGACGAACCGCGCCATCGTGGCCCACACGTCCGGCGCGAACGGCATCGGGATCCTCGATCCGCTCACCGAGCAGGGCATCGTGCCGCTCGCGATCCACCCGGCGATGACGTTCACCGGGCACGACGAAGACACCGTGCGTCTCGCATCGGCGTGTTTCGGCGTCACCGCCGCCGACGACATCGGCTACGCGATCGGGCAGTCGCTGGTCCTCGAGATCGGCGGGGAACCCGTCCGGGTCCGCGAGGACATGCGGCCGCTGTATCACGCCGCTCTCGCGCACGGCAGCAATCATCTCGTGACGCTCGTCGTCGACGCCGTGGCCGCTCTGCGGGTCGCGCTCGAAGGCCAGGAACTGCTCGGTCAGGAACTGATCGGCGACGAGCCCAACGGTCTGGCCGAACGTGTTCTCCAGCCGCTGCTCTCGGCGGCACTCGACAACGCCCTGCGGCGCGGGCCGTCGGCACTCACCGGGCCCGTCGCGCGGGGCGACTCCGAGGCGGTGGCCACCCACCTGCGGGTTCTCGAGGAAGTCGATCCGCAGATCGCGGCCGGCTACCGCGCCCTCTCACTGAGGTCGGCGCAACGCGCCGGCGCGTCAACCGAACTGCTCGACATCCTGGAAGACCGGAGGTGAGTTCCGTGAGCGATCTGCAAGGCGGATACAAGCGCGGCGAACTGACCGTGCACCACGACCCGCAGATTCTGACGCGGGTCTCGAAGGCGCTGCGCGGTGTCGGCCGTCAGGTCGCGCTCGTGCCGACGATGGGTGCCCTGCACACTGGCCACCTGGAGCTCGTCCGTCAGGCCAAGCTCGCCGGAGCGGTGGTGATCGTCTCGATCTTCGTCAACCCGTTGCAGTTCGGTGCGGGCGAGGACCTCGATGCCTACCCGCGCACCCTGGACGCCGACCTCGACCTGCTGCGCGAGGCCGGAGTCGAGCTGGCGTTCGTACCCACCGCGGCCACCATGTACCCGGCAGGCCCGCGGACGACGATCCATCCCGGACCGCTCGGCGCCGAACTCGAGGGCGCGTCCAGGCCGACGCACTTCGCCGGCATGCTGACCGTGGTCGCCAAGCTGCTGCAGATCGCCGCGCCGCACGTCGCGTACTTCGGTGAGAAGGACTACCAGCAGCTGACGCTGATCCGGCAGATGGTGACCGACCTGAACTTCGACGTCCGGATCTTCGGTGTGCCCACCGTCCGTGAGCACGACGGACTCGCGCTGTCCTCGCGGAACCGCTACCTCGACGAGACGCAGCGGAACGCGGCGACGACGCTGTCCGCGGCACTGATCGCGGGGGCGCACGCCGCCGCCGGCGGCGGCGAGGCGATCCTGGCCACCGCGCGCGAGGTGCTGGCGTCGACGCCGGAGGTCGACGTCGACTATCTCGAAGTGCGGGGCGTCGATCTCGGCCCTGCCCCCGAGCGGGGCGACGGCCGGCTGCTCGTCGCCGCCCGGGTCGGGACCACCCGCTTGATCGACAACGTCGGTGTCGCCGTCGGCACCGGATTCCTGGAACGTGACACCGAGGCGTCGGACGCGTCGGCGACAGACGAACTTCTTTCCCGCTAGAAGAGTAAGGACCGGAACATGTTTCGCACCATGATGAAGTCGAAGATCCATCGCGCCACCGTCACGCACGCCGACCTGCACTACGTGGGTTCGGTAACGGTCGACCAGGATCTGATGGACGCCGCCGACCTTCTCGAGGGCGAGCAGGTGTGCATCGTCGACATCGACAACGGCGCGCGGCTCGAGACGTACGTCATCGCCGGCGAGCGGGGGAGCGGCGTCATCGGAATCAACGGTGCGGCTGCGCATCTCGTCAAGCCCGGTGATCTCGTCATCCTCATCGCCTACGGCGTCATGAACGAGCAGGAAGTGCGCGACTACGAGCCGCGTGTCGTGTTCGTCGACGCCGCCAACAAGCCCGTCGAACTCGGCGCCGACCCGGCCCACGCGCCGGAGGGCTCCGGTCTGATCACCCCGCGCATGCTGTCGACGCTCGACGCCGAGCGCGAATCCAGCCTGGTGTAATCCATGCTCCTCACCGTCGACGTCCGGAACACCAACATTGTTCTCGGACTGTTCACCGGTACCGGTGAACACTCGAAGTTGGTGCAGGACTGGCGGATGCGCACCGACGCGAGGATGACGGCCGACGAACTGGCCCTCATCTTCCGGGGTCTTCTCGGCCGGCACACCGATCAGATCACCGGTGTGTCCGCGCTGTCGACGGTGCCGTCGGTGCTGCGGGAGATCCGCGTGATGCTCACGCGGTACTGGGGGCACGTGCCGCACGTTCTGGTGGAGCCCGGGGTGCGAACCGGTGTTCCGCTGCTCGTCGACAACCCCAAGGAGGTGGGCGCCGACCGGATCGTGAACAGTCTTGCGGCGCATCACCTCTACGACGCACCGTGCATCGTCGTCGACTTCGGGACGTCCACGTGCGTCGACGTCGTGTCCGCGAAGGGCGAGTTCCTCGGTGGCGCGATCGCGCCCGGCCTCGAAATCTCGTCCGACGCCCTCGCGTCGCAGTCGGCGGCGTTGCGCAAGGTCGAACTGGTGCGGCCCCGATCCGTCGTCGGCAAGAACACCGTCGAGTGCATGCAGTCGGGTGCGGTGTTCGGATTCGCCGGACTCGTCGACGGGCTGGTGCGTCGCGTGCGCAAGGAACTCCCCGCATTCTCCGGTTCCGACGTGGTGGTGATCGCGACCGGTGACCGTGCGCCGCTGATCATGCCCGAGACGGAGACCGTGGACGAGCACGAGCCGGACCTCACGCTGGAAGGGCTGCGCCTCGTCTACGAGCGCAATCAGGCTCGTCGAGGGGCTCGCCGCAGCCCGCTCGAGTGACGGGTTCCCTCTTCGCGGAAGTTGTGTCAGAATGGTCCCCGTGAATCTCTGCACGAGTGCTCAGGAGTGTTGTCGAGGCTGAACGCTGCCTTGACCAATTCACACTTCTGGGAGTCTCTCTCGTGCTCGCAACATATTCTTCTGCATCTGTACCCACCCGTCTCCGCCCGGCTGACCTGCTGCGCATCACCGATCAGGGTGCGTCCGAGGTCCTCGACGGTCGCCACGACATCCTGCTTCCGCAGAGCTGGCCCACCGACGAACGCTGGTCGACCCGCCTCTACTCGGACGACGACGTCGACGTCTGGCTGATCAGCTGGGTTCCCGACCGGAATACCGAATTGCACGACCATGCAGGCTCTTTCGGCGCGCTCACTGTTCTCAGTGGCGCGTTGTCCGAGTTCCGTTGGGCGGGTGACCAACTGCGTCATCGCGTCCTCGAGGCCGGCGATCAGGCATCCTTCCCGCTCGGCTGGGTTCACGACGTGGTGCGGGCGCCGGACGCACCCGGGGCGGGGGTGGTGACGCCCACGTTGAGCGTGCACGCCTACTCGCCGCCGTTGTCGGCGATGTCCTATTACGAGGTCACCGATCACGGCACACTGCGCCGTACCCGTACCGAGCTCACCGATCTCCCCGAGGGCGGTTCGAAGTGAACATCGACCAGATGCTCGAAGAGGCCCGCACCCGCATCGACCGCATGTACGCGTTCGAACTGCCCGAGGCCGTGGCGCGCGGCGCGATCGTCGTGGACATCCGGCCGCAGGCGCAGCGGGCTGTCGAGGGAACGTTGCCCGGTGCGCTCGCCATCGAACGCAACGTCCTCGAGTGGCGGTGCGATCCCACCAGCTCGGCGCACCTGGCGCTTGCAGTGGACCACGACGTCGAGTGGATCATCGTGTGCTCCGAGGGCTACACCTCGAGTCTCGCCGCGGCGGCCCTGCAGCAGCTGGGGCTGCACAAGGCGACCGATCTGGTCGGCGGGTACAAGGCGATCAAGGCGGCGGGGTTGCTGGGCTCGCTCATCGCCACGCAGCACTGCGCGCGGGAGCTGGCCACCGTCTCGGCTCACTGACGGAGAGCCGTCGCATGACGCTGACGGCGAGCCGTCGCATGACGCTGACGGCGAGCCATCGGTGGACGCTGACCTCTGAATAGGGGGACGCGGGGCTGTCGATTAGGCTGGTGACCCGTGAGTGAAGTAGCAGCCCAGCCAGTCGACGACACCCCCGAGCAGCTTCGGATCCGCCAGGAGAAGCGTGAGCGGATCCTCGCGGAGGGACGCGAGGCGTACCCGGTGTCGGTGGCGCGTACCCACTCGCTGGCGGAGATCCGGGCCAAGTACCCGGAACTGGAGCCCGACACGGCCACGGGTGACCAGGTCGGTGTCGTCGGCCGGGTGATCTTCGTGCGGAACACGGGCAAGTTGTGCTTCGCGACGCTGCAGGAAGGTGACGGCACCCAGCTGCAGGCGATGATCAGTCTCGCCGCGGTGGGTGAGGATGCGCTCGCGTCGTGGAAGGCGGACGTCGACCTCGGCGACTTCGTGTTCGTGCACGGTGAGGTGATCAGCTCTCGTCGCGGCGAGCTGAGCGTGATGGCCGATTCGTGGCAGATCGCCTCCAAGTCGCTGCGGCCCCTCCCCGTTGCACACAAGGAGATGAACGAGGAGTCCCGGGTCCGGCAGCGTTACGCCGATCTGATCGTGCGCGCCGAGGCACGGGAGAATGCGCGTAAGCGTGTGGCGGTGGTTCGCGAACTCCGGAACGCGCTCGAGCGCCGCGGGTTCCTCGAGGTCGAGACGCCGATGCTGCAGACATTGCACGGCGGTGCCGCGGCCCGGCCGTTCGTCACCCATTCCAATGCGCTCGACATCGATCTCTACCTGCGAATCGCACCGGAGTTGTTCCTCAAGCGGTGCGTCGTCGGCGGTATCGAGAAGGTGTTCGAGATCAACCGGAATTTCCGTAACGAGGGCGTCGATTCGACGCACTCGCCGGAATTCGCGATGCTCGAGACGTACGAGGCATACGGCACGTACGACCATTCGGCTGTCATGATTCGCGAACTCGTCCAGGAAGTGGCGCAGGCCGCTTTCGGTTCTCAGGTCGTCACTCTCGCGGACGGCACCCAATACGACCTCAGTGGTGAATGGAAGACCCTCGAGATGTATCCGTCGCTGTCGCAGGCGATCGGTGTCGAGGTGACCCCGGATACGACGGTCGAGGAATTGCTGGCTCTCGCCGAGAAGGTGGGCCTCGAGGTTCCCAAGGGCAAGGGTTACGGGCACGGGAAGCTCGTCGAGGAACTGTGGGAACACCAGTGCGGCGACCAGTTGTTCGAGCCGACGTTCGTCCGTGACTTCCCGGTCGAGACATCACCGCTGACCCGAGACCACCGCAGCAAGGCGGGGGTCACCGAGAAGTGGGATCTGTACATCCGCGGATTCGAGTTGGCCACGGGCTATTCGGAATTGGTGGACCCGGTCATCCAGCGTGAGCGGTTCGTCGATCAGGCGCGTCTCGCGTCGGCCGGAGACGACGAGGCGATGGTTCTGGACGAAGAATTCCTCGCCGCAATGGAGCAGGGAATGCCGCCGACCACCGGTACCGGAATGGGAATCGATCGTCTGCTCATGGCTTTGACGGGATTGGGAATCCGGGAAACAATCCTCTTTCCCATTGTTCGTCCTTCTCGCTGATTCACCAGAGTGAATTCGCACGGATGAATTCGATCCATTCCTCGTATTCCTATTCGGAAGAACAGGGGTATGGTTACCTCCGGGTCGTAGCTCACGTTGACGATGAGACGTCGCTTCATTCGAGAGGAATTCCATCCCATGGCTAAGAAGGTCACTGTCACCTTGATCGACGATGTCGATCAAGAGGCGTCAGCCGACGAGACGGTCGAGTTCGGACTCGACGGTGTTCAGTACGAGATCGACCTTTCTTCGGACAATGCGGCAAAATTGCGCGAGCAGCTCGACGTGTGGGTTTCCCACGCCCGCAAGGTGAGCTCGCGCAAGCGCGGCAAGACGGTGGCGGCTCCTGCGGCGACCAAGTCCCGAGTTTCGGTCGATCGCGAGCAGAGTGCCGCGATCCGTGAATGGGCGCGCAAGAACAACAAAAAGGTTTCTGCCCGCGGACGTATCTCCGCCGAAATTATCGACGCCTACAACAAGGCGAACTGAAAGTTAGCTGGGAACAGAATTCTCTGATTCGCTCCGCGAAGCGACCTGGGCTGTTACCGCCCCGCTCTGATCCGATAATCGGTAAGGCCGGGGGTAGCTGTGCGTCGCTTCGTGTCCGTCTCGAGGATTCTGTTCCTGGCATTCGTGATGTGGGCCGGGGCAGGAGTGGCGTCCGCGGCGCCGGTCTATCCGGTTCCGGATTCCTTCCTCGCCGGTGTGCCGCTCGAATTGGGTAGTCCGGGCGGTTCGGCCCCGGGTTCGAACGACTGGTCCTGCCGGCCGAGTGACACCCACCCCGAACCGGTGGTCCTCGTCCACGGCACCGGTGGCGCACGCCAGACCAACTGGGCGGTGTACGCGCCGCTTCTCGCCAATGAGGGCTACTGCGTGTATTCCCTCACCTACGGAAACTTCCCCGACCTGCCGTGGCCGCTCGATGCGATCGGCGGGATGACCCCGATCGAGACCGGCACCGCTCAGATCGCCGCATTCGTCGATGAAGTGCTGTCGAGCACGGGGGCCGCGAAGGTCGACCTGGTGGGACATTCCCAGGGCACCGTGCAGGCGAACAACTACGTGAAGTTCTTCGGCGGTGCAGACAAGGTCGCGAAGATCGTGTCGCTCGCGCCGCCGTGGCACGGTACGTACGGAAACGATCAGGTCAGCGTCGGGCGGTTCATGCGGTCGCTCGGCATCGACGACGAGGTGGCGGCCGGGTTCCCCGTCTGCGGGGCGTGCCCCGAAATGTTGCAGGGTTCCGCGTTCATCGACCGGATGCGCGCGGGCGGCGTCTACGTCCCCGGCATCGACTACACGAACATCGCCACCCGGTACGACGAACTCGTCGTCCCGTACACCAGCGGGATCGAGCCGGGACCGAACACCACGAACATGGTCGTCCAGGACGGGTGCGAGCAGGACTACTCCGACCACGTCGCGGTGGCGGGTTCGGCACGTGCCGCGGGTTTCGTCCTGAACGCGCTCGATCCCGAGCATCCCCGCGACGTGCCGTGCCGGTTCGTCGCCCCTGTCGCCGGGTAGCACGCCGCGGCCGGAATTGCCCGGGCCGCCGGTTACCGGGGGAGGGCTGAGCAAGCCCCTGGGTATCGCCGCCGACGCCGGCGGAAACATAAGGGTGGCGAACTCGCAGCTCATCGACATACCCTGTCCGGACACGCAGTTCTCGTCCCCTTCGGGGAGCGGGTTCGCCGACCTGGCTCAGGCGGGACGGCACGTCGGTCCGTCCGGGAACGTCCGGGTGGCGGACAACTGGAGAGAAGTGCCCATTCGAGCCGACCTCGGCGGCGACGAAATGGTGGTCTGAGTCGGCGTCGCCGGACCTGTTCGCTTCAGGCGTACAGCGAAGGGGAAACGATTGCCGGAGCTGGGGCGTTAAATAACGGTAAGCAGGCCTGCTCCCCCACCTAAAGGGGTGGAGGGGCAGCAGGTCGATCGGCAGCCAACTACAGTAATAGATGGGGTCGTGGAACCGTCGTCGGTTCGGGGCTTCTGCCCTCGGAGCAGGCGCTGGCGATCTGCTTGTAGTGCCGGAGCGAAACGCGGCGAACAGGGACGAGACACCCGGTCTCGTGACTGCACGTCGGAAAGTGTGAGGGAGAGCGATGTTCGAGAGGTTCACCGATCGCGCACGGCGCGTTGTTGTCCTGGCTCAAGAAGAAGCCAGGATGCTCAACCACAACTACATCGGTACGGAGCACATCCTGCTCGGCCTCATTCACGAGGGCGAAGGTGTCGCTGCCAAGTCGCTGGAGTCGTTGGGCATCTCCCTCGAAGGAGTGCGCAGCCAGGTCGAGGAGATCATCGGCCAGGGCCAGCAGGCCCCGTCCGGCCACATCCCCTTCACCCCGCGTGCCAAGAAAGTCCTGGAGCTCAGCCTGCGCGAGGCACTGCAGCTCGGACACAACTACATCGGTACGGAGCACATCCTGCTCGGCCTCATCCGCGAGGGTGAAGGCGTCGCCGCGCAGGTTCTGGTCAAGCTCGGTGCAGACCTCAACCGGGTGCGTCAGCAGGTCATCCAGCTGCTCTCCGGCTACCAGGGCAAGGAGCCGGCCGAGTCCGGCGGCACGCGCGGCGAGGCGGGCACCCCGTCCACGTCGCTGGTGCTCGACCAGTTCGGTCGCAACCTCACCCAGGCAGCCCTCGAGGGCAAACTCGACCCCGTCATCGGCCGCTCGAAGGAAATCGAGCGCGTCATGCAGGTGCTGTCGCGCCGTACCAAGAACAACCCTGTGCTGATCGGCGAGCCCGGTGTCGGTAAGACCGCTGTCGTGGAGGGTCTCGCTCAGGCCATCGTCAACGGCGAGGTCCCCGAGACGCTCAAGGACAAGCAGCTGTACACGCTCGACCTCGGGTCGCTCGTGGCCGGCAGCCGTTACCGCGGTGACTTCGAGGAACGCCTGAAGAAGGTCCTCAAGGAGATCAACACCCGCGGCGACATCATTCTGTTCATCGACGAGCTGCACACCCTCGTGGGTGCCGGTGCGGCTGAGGGCGCCATCGACGCGGCCTCGATCCTCAAGCCGAAGCTCGCGCGCGGTGAGCTGCAGACCATCGGTGCCACCACCCTCGACGAGTACCGCAAGTACATCGAGAAGGACGCCGCACTCGAGCGCCGGTTCCAGCCGGTGCAGGTCGGCGAGCCGACGGTGGAGCACACCATCGAGATCCTCAAGGGTCTGCGCGACCGCTACGAGGCGCACCACCGCGTGTCCATCACGGACGGTGCTCTCGTCGCCGCGGCCACCCTGGCCGATCGCTACATCAACGACCGCTTCCTGCCGGACAAGGCCATCGACCTCATCGACGAGGCCGGAGCCCGGATGCGCATCCGCCGGATGACCGCGCCGCCGGACCTCCGCGAGTTCGACGACAAGATCGCCGACGCCCGCCGCGAGAAGGAGTCCGCGATCGACGCGCAGGACTTTGAGAAGGCCGCGAACCTGCGCGACAAGGAGAAGACCCTCGTCGCACAGCGCGCGGAGCGGGAGAAGCAGTGGCGATCCGGTGACCTGGACGTCATCGCCGAGGTCGACGACGAGCAGATCGCCGAGGTCCTGGGTAACTGGACCGGTATCCCCGTGTTCAAGCTCACCGAGGAGGAGACCACCCGTCTGCTCCGCATGGAGGACGAGCTGCACAAGCGGATCATCGGTCAGGAAGACGCGGTCAAGGCCGTCGCCAAGGCCATCCGTCGTACCCGCGCCGGCCTGAAGGACCCGAAGCGTCCGTCCGGTTCGTTCATCTTCGCCGGCCCGTCCGGTGTCGGTAAGACCGAGCTGGCCAAGTCGCTCGCCAACTTCCTGTTCGGCGAGGACGACGCTCTCATCCAGATCGACATGGGTGAGTTCCACGACCGCTTCACGGCGTCGCGGCTGTTCGGTGCCCCTCCCGGCTACGTCGGCTACGAAGAGGGCGGCCAGCTCACCGAGAAGGTGCGCCGCAAGCCGTTCAGCGTGGTCCTGTTCGACGAGATCGAGAAGGCACACCAGGAGATCTACAACACCCTCCTGCAGGTGCTCGAAGACGGCCGTCTCACCGACGGTCAGGGCCGGACCGTGGACTTCAAGAACACGGTGCTCATCTTCACCTCGAACCTCGGTACCTCGGACATCTCCAAGGCTGTGGGTCTCGGCTTCACGTCCGGCAAGGGCGACGAGTCGAACTACGAGCGGATGAAGCTCAAGGTGCACGACGAGCTGAAGAAGCACTTCCGTCCCGAGTTCCTCAACCGCATCGACGACATCGTCGTGTTCCACCAGCTCACCACCGAGCAGATCGTTCAGATGGTGGACCTGATGGTCGCGCGCGTCGAGGTGGCCCTGAAGAACAAGGACATGACGATGGAGGTCACCGACAAGGCCAAGTCGTTGCTGGCCAAGCGTGGCTTCGATCCGGTCCTGGGTGCGCGGCCGCTGCGTCGCACCATCCAGCGCGAGATCGAGGACCAGCTGTCGGAGAAGATCCTCTTCGGCGAGGTCGGCCCCGGTCAGATCGTGTACGTCGACGTCGACAACTGGGATGGCGAAGGCGCGGGCGAGGACGCGAAGTTCACGTTCCGCGGCGAGACCAAGCCGGTCACGGTGCCCGACGAGGTTCCGGTCGACCTGGCCAAGTCCGGCGCAGCCGACACGGAGTAGGCCAGGCAGCAGTTGAACGAACGGGCCGCCGGTGGTTTTCCACCGGCGGCCCGTTCGTGTGCGCAGGGTCAGACGCTCTTGCGTCCCGACCAGTTGGCCAGCCGTTCGGTGGGGCCGGCGGCCGGAAGGGGTTCGACGACGTCCGCGAACGGCACGTGCCCGCCTCGGGTCTCCGCCGGGATCGCGTGCCGTGCGACGGCGAGCATCGCCTCGGCCAGTTCAGGCCGGGTCTCGGACGGTTGGCCGGTGGCGATCGCCAGGTCCCAGCCGTGCACGAGGGTCTCGTTGATGTAACCCCAGATCGCGGCTCGGCCGGGCACCGTGCCCCACGGCGCGGTCACCGTCGCGTCGAGGCGGTCGTCGTCGGTCCAGAGGGGCCACATGCGTTCGGTGGCCGAGCGGTATGCGTCGCCGTAGCCGTCTCCGGGGATGCCGGTGACGACCAGCGGAACGGTGCCCGGGTCGCCGCCCTCACCGATCACTCGGGCGCGGTCCACCGTCGCGACCAGGTGACCGAGCAGGGTGCGGACGTCGAAGTCGGCGCACGGGGTCGACGCCGTCAGTTGGTCTTCGCGGACGGTGTCGATGAGACCGGTGGTCCAGGCGAGGGCTTCGCGGTACAGGGGTCGGGGATCTGTCGTGTTCGTCATGAGGCAACTATCGCCGCAATACATGACATCTTCTGTCGTGTATTTCTGACAGACTTTTCGCATGCGCGCCGACCGCCTGCTCTCGCTCGTACTCCTGCTCCGCAACCGCGGGCGCGTGTCGGCTTCGGCCCTGGCCCGCGAACTCGAGGTGTCACCCCGCACCGTGCTGCGGGACATCGACGCCCTGTCGACGGCGGGGATTCCGGTGTACGCCGAACGCGGCCGTGACGGCGGCTTCGAACTGCTCCCGGGGTTCACCACCGACCTCACCGGTCTGACGGTCGACGAGGCGAAGGCACTGCTGGCGGCGGGTTCGGCGGTGACGTCGGAATCGCTGGGCATGGCACCGGCGTTCGCGTCGGCGATGCGCAAGGTGGTGGCGGCGATGCCGGACGCGCACCGCGCGGCGGCGACGAAGGTGGCGGAGCGGGTGTTCGTCACCCAGGGCACATGGCTGACCGACCCCGAACAGGTCGACGACCATCTCGGGCTGATCCAGCAGGCAGTGTTCGTGGGGCGGCGGCTGAGCATCCTCTACGCGTCGCGGGGCGACGATGCCGTCTGGCGGGTCATCGACCCGCAGGGCCTCATCCATGCGGCGGGACGGTGGTACCTGGTGGCGACGGACGCCGGTCGCGACCGGACCTACCGTCTCGAGCGGATCGAGGACGTTCGCGAACTCGACGAACCCGCCCAGCGATCCGCCGACATCGACCTCGCCGCGATCTGGGAGCGCCGCCGCACCGCATTCCGGGCCCGTGGGACACCGGTGCACGCCGACATCCTCGTGCGCCGGGAGCGACGCGACGATCTGGTGGAGCGCGTTTTCGACGTCCGATCCGAGCAGCCTGCCGCCGACGACCGGGTGCTCCTGGAGGTGGTGTTCGGCGACGACGCCCACGCGAGCGGGGTTCTGTGGTCGTTCGGTGAGGACGCGGAAGTGCTGGCACCGGATGATCTGCGGGCGGCCCTGCGTTCCCGGGCGCTGCGCATGGCGGCCAGGTACGAGTAGGTTCGACACGTAAACCGAAGAACCACGAGAGGATGTGGCATGCCGACACGTACCGCACGGACCGCTTGGAACGGATCGCTCGAACAGGGAAGTGGCCAGGTCGAACTCACCAGTTCCGGCGTCGCGACCTTCGACGTCTCGTTCCCCAAGCGGGCGGCCGAGGAGGCGGGTGGAACCACCAGCCCGGAGGAGCTGATCGCGGCGGCGCATTCCTCCTGCTACGCGATGCAGCTGTCTGCACTCATCGCGGAGGCCGGCGGAACCCCGCAGAGCCTCGAGGTGAAGGCCGATGTCTCACTCGGACCGGACAACCCGGGTTTCAAGCTCACCGGCATCAAGCTGACGGTTCGCGGCGAGGTGGACGGCCTCGACGCCGACGGCTTCGCCAAGGCAGCTCAGGCCGCCAAGGAGTCGTGCCCGGTGAGCAAGGCGCTCACCGGAGTCGAGATCACGCTGGACGCGGCACTCGAATCCTGAGTGCAGCCGGCTACTGCCGGTTGAACCGTGCGCGCACTTCCTCCATCTTCGCCTGGAGTTCGTCAGCGCTGATGACGCCCTTGTCCATCAACGCGTGAGCGGTGGCGACGACTGACCGGGAGCGGACGGGGAAGTCGCGGTAGACGGTTTCGCCCAACTGGTCCTCGGTGTGGCGCCTGTCGAGATTGTCCCAGGCGCCACGCCAGGACAGGCATTCCGCGGTGGCCTGCATGCTCGATTCCCACGGGTCCGGCTTGCGATCGAGATCCGGTAGCGTCACGTCGTCGCGAGTTGTCCCCGGCGTCAACGTGTTCAGGATGACGTCGTAACCCTTGTCCGTCATCATCGTGCGGCTCCTCCGTTGTCCGAGGGTGGTGTGGTCGCCGTCCAGTCGACCTGGGGGACGGCGACGCCGATCATGGTGTCGCGGGTGACGATCGACGCCAGCTGTTCCTCGCTCCAGCCCTCGGTGCCCTCGGGGCGCATCGGCATCACCATGAACCGCGATTTCTGATTCGAATCATGCACGCGCACTTCGACGTCCGACGGGAAGTGGAGGCCGAACTCCGCGATCACCTCGCGGGGCCAGCGCACCAACCGTCGGCGATAATTGGGCGTGCGGTACCAGTCCGGGGACATACCGAGAACCGGGCGCGGGTAGCACGAACACAACGTGCAGACGATGACGTTGTGAACTTTCGGGGTGTTCTCCAGCACGTAGAAGTACGTGTAGTCGCTCGGCGTGCCCGACCCGGTCGGGTCGCGCCAGTCGATTCCCACTTCCTTGCACGTCTCGGTGCCATCGGCCAGTAGTCGCTTCTTGAAATCCGGGTCGACCCACGCCTTCGCGACCAATCGCGAACCACCCGACGGCCCCACCGATTCGGCCCATTCCGAAAAGCGGCGGTGATCCTCGCGGGAGAACAGACCGTGTTCGATCGACAGTTCCCGGATGGCGGTCTCCAGGATCTCGAATTCGCTGACCTCCTCCGAGGCCTGGATCGGGGCGTGATCGTCGTGCGAATGCGTCATGTGTCCGCCTCTCCTGCCGGCTCGAGCCAGCGCTCGGAGCACTCGGTTTCCAAAGTGTCGATCTCGAATCCGCCGTAGCGGGGCCAGAGGTCGGTCTGCTGGAAGCGGACGACGTAGAACGGTTCGGTCCGTCCGTCGTCCACGCGTCCCCACGCTTCGTCCTCGGGGATCACCCACTCGGGTCGGTGTTCGACGACGACGCCGGTGCGCCCGCGGATGAATGCCTGGGTCCGGGTGTGGAACATCGACGTCGCGTTCTTGACGGTGACGCGGTCGCCGATCTCGAACTTCTTCGTCATGACCGGCCTCCGTCGGCTGTCCGGGCGCGCACCTCGTCGATCTTGGCGGAGAGTTCGTCGGGCGTGATCAGACCCTTGTTGATGAGTGTCTTGGCGGCCACCGTGATCCACCGCGCGTAGTACGGCAGTCCGAAGTAGAGCGTGGCGCCCAGATCGTTTTCGGCGCGGCGCCGCTCCTCGGAGTTCCACACCCCCCGCCAGCCGAGGCATTCGCACGTCACGTACGTGCTCATCTCCCAGTCCTCCTCGACCTTCTCCTCGTATTTGACGGGGAGGGCGGGTTGGCCGCCGACGTCGTGCAGTACGTGCCGCAGCGCGTCGAAGGCGGAATTGGACAGGTAGTACGGCGAATCCATCTCTTCGTGATGGACGGGGCCGTACCCCGCGACCCTGTTCGCCTGTGCTTCGAAATCTGCGGGAGAGTTCATCGCGTGCTCCGTAGTGGTGGAACTAGTGACAGGGAACTCCCAGGAGATGGCGTCCATCGTGCATCAATTCGTGCAGATACATGCCGCTTCGGGAGATCGCGCCCTGGTCGAAGCCGACCAGGTAGAGGGTGAGCAGAGCGAGCAGGACGACTCCGACGGCGATCAGCACGATTCCGAGTGACTCGACGGACTTGCTCGGTGAAGAGACGTAAACCATGGCTACTCCTGGAGGAGTTCGGGTTCCGCAACTATCGGCCGCCGATTGTCCGGGCATCGCGACGAGCGCCCCTCACTCAGCGGCACGATCGATACGACGTTACTCTCGCCGTGCCGATCCCATCACCGTACCGTTCGGTCGAATCCTGCGTGCGGTAATGCAGCGCGGCGAACCAAGACACACGCCCCCCGAACGGGACGGAACAGAATCCGGCACCGATCTGTTCCACTGAACTGTGACGACACAGCAGAACGCCGACGGCGACATCGAGATCGAAATCTGGTCCGACGTGGCCTGCCCCTGGTGCTACATCGGCAAGCACCGGTTCCTGGCGGCTCTCGCGGAGTTCGAGGAGCGTGACCGGGTGAACGTGGTGTGGCGGTCGTACCAGCTGTCGCCCGACACGCCGGTGGGGGAGCGGCGCACCGAGCTGGACGCCCTCGTGGAGAGCAAGGGGATGTCGGCGGAGCAGGTCCGTCAGATGTTCGGACACGTTGCGCAGACGGCGGCCGAAGAGGGGCTGCGTCTCGACTTCGACACGGTGATCGCGGCCAACACCTTCGACGCGCACCGGCTGATCCATCTCGCGGGAGACAAGCGAGATGCTGTGGTGGAGGGCCTGTTCCGCGCCCACTTCGGTGAAGGAGCCGTGATCGACGACCGCGAGACCCTCGTCGACATCGCGTCGCGGGCCGGGCTCGACGCCGGCACCGTGCGCGCCGGGCTCGAGTCCGATGCCGCGGCGGACGCCGTCAGGGCCGATCTCGACACTGCGCGTGCGCTGCAGGTGTCGGCGGTGCCGTTCTTCGTCGCCAACCGTCGCATCGCCGTCTCCGGAGCGCAGCCGAAGGACGTGTTCCTACAGCTCCTGACACATGCGACGACAGCGCGCGTGAATTAGGAGTTCAAGTACCGGTTCGCCTCGGGCCGGAACATGAGTGCCAGTGCGGCGATCACCGCGAAGAGATGCGTGATCCGGGCGGTCGCGATCACCGCGCCGTCGAGCGTCGGACCCGACAGGGTGGACACCGGGTCGTTGCCCGCCAGCACCCAGGCGATCGGCTACGCCACCAGCGACGCGATGCCGAACACACCGAGGCCGACAGCGAGAGTGCTCCGCGCCCATGCCCTGCCACCGCGGAAGCGGGACATGACGAACAGCACCGCGCCGTAGACGACCACACGCACGAAGAGTTGTCCGGTGAGGCTGCCGACGTCGGCGTCCGGGCCCTCCAATGCTGTGGACACCTGGGCGATCGCCTCGACCACGCCGGCGAGCAGAGCGAGTCCGAGCAGCCAGTAGGCGCGGTCCACTTTGCGGGACCGGAGAAGACGTCTGAGTGGTCATGTCTCCATGCTCGTATCGGTGATGTCGCGGCACATCACCCCGGGGAGTGGCCCGCGACCCCTACCTGGGTACCGACCCGGCCTGCTTGCCAACACCCAGGACGAGGGGCAGATTGAAATACACGTCGTCGGCAGGGAGGCACTGTGCACGAGCAGACACGAACCGGGGATGCATGGCCCGCATTGAAGGTGGACGACTGGACGTCCACGAGGGACACCCTGCACATGTGGACGCAGATCGTCGGGAAGATCCGCCTGGCTCACGCACCGTTGATCAATCACTGGTGGCAGGTGCCGCTGTACGTGAGCCCCCGGGGCCTGACCACGTCGACAATTCCGTACGGCACCGGCTGTTTCGACATCGAATTCGACTTCACCGACCACCAACTGGTGGTCCGCACGAGTGAGGGCGCCACGGGGGCGGTTGCCCTCGAGCCGAAATCGGTGGCCGATTTCTACGCGGAAACGATGGACACGCTGGCCGAACTGGACGTGACGACGACCATCCTGGCCCGGCCCAACGAGGTGGAGCCTGCTGTGCCGTTCGCGCAGGACACCCAGCACTGTTCGTACGACGGGGATTCGGTGCAGCAGTTCTGGCGGCAGCTGATCCAGGCTGACCGCGTCCTGCACGAGTTCCGTTCCCATTTCATCGGGAAGGTCAGCCCCGTGCACTTCTTCTGGGGTGCGCTGGACCTGGCCTGCACCCGGTTCTCCGGACGGACCGCGCCGACTCATCCTGGGGGAGCGCCGAACTGCGGCGACTGGGTGATGGTCGAGGGCTACTCACACGAGCTGAGCAGCTGCGGATTCTGGCCGGGCGGCGGCGTCGAGGGCGCGTTCTATGCGTACGCATACCCGGAACCGGACGGCTTCACCGACTACCCGGTGGGGCCGGACGGCGCCTTCTACAGCAAGGAGTTCCGGCAATTCCTGCTGCCGTACGAGACCGTGCGCACCGCAGACGATCCCGATGCGACCCTGCTGAAGTTCCTGCACAGCACGTACGACGCGGCTGCCGAGCGGGGTGGCTGGGACCGGGCCGCCTTGGAGGCGGACCCGGCCCGATGGGACAACTCCCGCTGACGCCGCGCCAGGTCAGGCGGCGTTCGCCGACGCGGGCGCCTTCGCCCGGGTGGCACGCTCGGTGAGGAACGCGAAGGCCAGTCCGAGCACCAGCCACAGCGTCGCCTGGGTCGCGAGCGACGACAGGCGGAACTGCCACAGCAGCACTGCGGGGAAGTCGTCGCCCACTTCGTTGACGGTGGGCAGCACGAGATATCCGATGGTCACCACCACGAGGAACGCGAGAACGGGCGCCGCGATCCGCACCGACAGGAACTCCTGCGCCGCGACTGCTTTCGACGCGTACACGGAGGCCACCACGGCGAGCAGGCCCAGCACGACTGCGGCGAGCCACAGCCAGGTGCGCTGGTTGATCGTTTCCGGGTCCCCGACCGCCGGCGGGTTGGCGGGGTACTTGAAGAACGGCACCGCCTCGATGGCCAGCCAGCCCAAAGTCGCCAGCGTCAGGCCGAGAACCGGACCCGACAGCGTGGTCACCCTGCGTGCGTAATGGGCGACGACGGCGTAGATCGCGCCGAGCGCGAGCCCCGCGAGGGACGTGGCGAGGAACAGCCCGAAGCGCTGTCCGTCGCGGCTGACCAGCGCATCTTCCTCGTCGTGCGAGTGCCCGGCCGGCTCGTCCGCCGTGGTGGCGTCGTGCGTGTGGATCGGCGCTTCCTCGGCGCTGTGCGACTCCTCGATCGCGATGGCCGCGTCGATGTGCGACTCACCGAGGACGAACGCGACGCCACCGGCCAGGATGCCTGCGATGAGGCCGGCGAGCAGACCGCGGATGAGGAGTTTCGTGAAGGAATCGGTCAGTGGCATGGCAGACCCAGGAGGTGGCGCCCGTCATGCATCAGTTCGTGCATGTACATGCCACTGCGCGAAATCGCGCCCTGGTCGAATCCCACGAGGTAGAGAGCGAGCATCGCGAACAGAACGATCGCGAAAGAGATGACGGCGAGACGGGTCGTGTCGACCGACGAGCCGGGTGCGTAGGCGAGTGCCATAGTTCCTCCTGGGATTTCGCGTCCCCTAGGTCCAGGCGATGGCCGCAGTATCTGGCTGTCGAGGTGGTTCCCGTGAAGGACTACTCCGATTTACAGTGGCGCGACCGCTCCGGGATTGCACCGGATTCCTGCCGAACCATCGCTTTGTCCTGCGAACTTTTGCACCCGGCAGGCCGTCGTGTCAATCCTCCCGCTCGGCCGGGCTGTCAGCTCTTGTTCGCCGCCGCGACGTCGAGGACGACCTCGAACTCGAGCAGCGAAGCCCCGGACGCCACCGGCTTCTTCCGCTCACCCGCGTGGGCTTCCCTGGCCGGACCGTCGCGCCACGCCTCGAATGCCTCTTCGCTGTCCCACTGGGTGACGACGAAGTAGCGGTTCTCGCCCTTCACCGGACGCAGGAGCTGGAATCCGAGGAAGCCGGGAGAGTTCTCGACGGCGTGCGCGCGCGCTGCGAAGCGCTTCTCGAGTTCGGGGCCCGCGCCCTCGGGGATTTCGATTGCGTTGATCTTCACCACTGCCATGCGGGCGAGGTTACTCCGCTAGCGTCGGAGGGGTGGCGGGTGAGAGTGCGT
>RRBB01000141.1:0-29331 GCA_006543605.1 Rhodococcus sp. WS4 | reverse complement strand
GGCATTGTGTCCGGGCTGCGACGAACCCCTCTCCCGCCCCGGCGGTTACCACACCGCGTGGTGTTCACGTTGCCGGGTCGGCGGCAACCGGGACCACATGGCCGGGGTGAACCTGGCCAAACGCGCATTGCTCGGCAGAAACAAGGCCACCAGGCGGCGTGGGCAGATGCCCGCGGTCCGGGCGGCCGAACATGCGCCGGTGCGGCCATCGCGCGACAAGAAAAGTCCGACACCGCGTCGGCCGCGGCACCGCCGGGTCCGCCGCAGCCTGCCCACCGCGACACCGTGGTTGGGGGTGACTCCGAAACAGCATGTTCCTGCATCACAAGCGTCGGTGTGGGACACGGCCAAACCCGCACCACCGCACGGTGATACCGGTAGCCGTGACACACATACACCTCTACAGTCTGCTACACGAGTGGCAGATAGTATGAGATCTATGTAGACGCTCGTGCGGTCGAGTTCCACCGCCGTGCCGTCCACCGCCGACTCCCAGGGGTACAGCCTGCGCTCGTCACCCATGGCTCCCGCGGACAGGTACGCGACGGGCTGGACGCCGAATTCGAGGAGGGCGTCGACCCACTGGCTGCTGGTGGCGACGATCCGGGCCAACCTTCGCATATCGGTGGATTCGGCGCTACGGGTTACTCCGCGAAGCGGTGCAGCAACCGCTCCGCGTCGGCCGCGATCCGGCGCACCACGTCACCCGCCGGCCGCTCCGACGTGACGAGACCCGCCGCTTCCCCGGCGTACACGACACCGAGGTCGGGGTTCGCGGGGTCGTAGGCGGACGCGAGTTCGGTGTCGGGAGCGTCCGCGCCGTGCCAGCGCGACGTGAATTCGTTGCCGAGGGCGCGTCCACCCCACCGGGTGGGCCACGGCTGGCTGCGCGCCTGGTCGAATACCGACGTGTACACGGTGTCGGCGCTGCCCGCCGCGATCAGCTTGCCGCGGGCGTACTCCGGTCCGATGGTCTCGGGGCTGGCCAGCAACGCGGTCCCGATCATCGCGCCCTCCGCGCCCGCCGCGAGAACCGCGGCGAGCCCGCGACCGGTCGCGATCCCGCCCGCGGCCAGCACCGGCAGTGCGGTGGCCTCGAGGATTTCCTGCAGCAGCGGCAACGTCCCGATCCGGCCGGTGTGACCGCCCGCCTCACCGCCCTGGGCGATGACGAAGTCGACACCCGCGGCCTCCACGACCCGCAGATCGTCGATCGTGTTCACCTGCGACACCACCAGCGCCCCGATGGCGTGCACCCGCTCCACATAGGGTGCGGGATCGCCGAACGACAGCGACACGACCCGCGGATTCTCGGCCAGCGCGGCGTCGAGGAGGGCATCGTCGTCGTCGAGCGCCCAGGTCATCAACCCGATCCCGAAGGCGTCCCCGCCGATGCTCCGCGCGACCGCCGTCTCCTTCGCGACCCACTCCGGGGTGGCGTACCGCGCCGCGCCGAGCAGGCCGAGCCCACCCGCCTTCGACACCTCGCCGACGAGGGTCCCGCCGGCCCGTCCGCCCATCGGGGCACCGAAGATCGGCACCTCGATCCCCAGTGTTCGGGTGAGCCAGGTTTCGAGGGCCACGGGCCGCACCTACTTTCGGTCAGACGTCGACGGACAACAGGATCGAGCGCCCTACTTCTTCGGCTTGTCCCCGACCGCCTCGGACGACAACGCCGCCACGAAGGCCTCCTGCGGAACCTCGACCCGGCCGATGGTCTTCATCCGCTTCTTGCCCTCCTTCTGCTTCTCGAGCAGCTTGCGCTTACGGCTGATGTCGCCGCCGTAGCACTTGGCGAGCACGTCCTTGCGGATCGCGCGGATGTTCTCACGGGAGATGATCTTCGATCCGATCGCCGCCTGAATCGGCACCTCGAACTGCTGGCGGGGAATGAGCTCGCGCAGCTTCGACGTCATCCGGCCGCCGTACGCGCCGGCGGCGGAGCGGTGCACGATCGACGAGAACGCATCGACGGCCTCGCCCTGCAACAGGATGTCCACCTTCACCAGGTCGGCCTGCTGCTCGCCGGACTCCTCGTAGTCGAGGCTGGCGTAACCCTTGGTCCTCGACTTCAGGGCGTCGAAGAAGTCGAACATGATCTCGCCCATGGGCATCTCGTAGCGCAGCTCGACACGGGTCTCGGACAGGTAGTCCATGCCGCCGAGTTCGCCGCGCCGATTCTGGCAGAGTTCCATGATCGCGCCGATGAATTCGCTGGGCGCGATGACGGTGCACTTGACCATCGGCTCGTACACCTCGCGGATCTTGCCCTCCGGCCAGTACGAGGGGTTGGTGACGACGTGCTCGGAGCCGTCCTCCATCACCACCCGGTACACCACGTTCGGCGAGGTCGAGATCAGTTCGAGCCCGAACTCCCGCTCGAGCCGGTCGCGGGTGATCTCCATGTGCAGCAGTCCGAGGAATCCGCACCGGAAACCGAATCCGAGCGCCACCGACGTCTCCGGCTCGTAGGCGAGAGCGGCGTCGTTGAGGCGCAACTTGTCGAGGGCGTCGCGCAGCACCGGGTAGTCCGAACCGTCGAGCGGGTAGAGCCCGGAATAGACCATCGGCTTGGGGTCGCGGTAGCCGACGAGGGGTTCCGTCGCACCGCCCCGCGCTGCGGTGACCGTGTCACCGACCCGCGACTGGCGCACGTCCTTCACACCGGTGATGAGGTACCCCACCTCGCCGACGCCGAGGCCGATACTGGCTTTCGGTTCGGGCGAGATGATGCCGACCTCGATCAGATCGTGCGTGGTGCCCGTCGACATCATGGTGATCTTCTCGCGCGGCGAGATCCGGCCGTCCACGACACGGACGTAGGTGACGACTCCGCGGTAGGCGTCGTACACCGAGTCGAAGATCATGGCGCGCGCCGGACCGTCGGGGTCGCCGACGGGAGCGGGGACCTGCTTCACGACCTCGTCGAGCAGTTCCTTCACGCCCATGCCCGTCTTGCCGGACACGCGCAGCACGTCACCCGGTTCGCATCCGGTGATGTGCGCGATCTCCTCGGCGTACCGGTCGGGGTCGGCGGCAGGTAGGTCGATCTTGTTGAGTACCGGGATGATGGTGAGGTCCTTCTCCATCGCCAGGTACAGGTTGGCGAGAGTCTGCGCCTCGATGCCCTGCGCGGCATCCACCAGCAGGACCGCACCCTCGCACGCCTCGAGTGCGCGGGAGACCTCGTAGGTGAAGTCGACGTGACCCGGAGTGTCGATGAGGTGGATGACGTACTCGTCGTCGCCCACCTTCCACGGGAGCCGGACGTTCTGCGCCTTGATCGTGATTCCGCGCTCGCGCTCGATGTCCATGCGGTCGAGGTACTGGGCACGCATCTGCCGCTCCTCGACCACGCCGGTGAGCTGCAGCATGCGGTCGGCCAGCGTCGACTTGCCGTGATCGATGTGCGCGATGATGCAGAAATTCCGGATCCGGGCAGGATCCGTGAACGTCTTGTCGGCGAAGCTGCTGATGGGGGACCCCTTACCTGGACCGGCACCGGCCCGGTTCCGGGCCACTGTCACCTGTCAGGATATCCAAGCCACCGCGTTGCGGCTGCTGCGGCATCAACGCACTAAGCTCGGCGGCCATGGCGAGCACGTGGAGCAGCATCGGGAAGACGTTGGGCCGACTTGCACGGGACAAGGGCCCGCAGCTTCTGGCGCAGCTGCAGAAGTCCGGCGCACTGGACCGCGCGGCCGGTGTGCTCACCGGGTCGGCGGCCTCCGCGCCGAAGCCCGCCCCGGGCCGTCCGGTCACCGCCAACTCCGCGCCGACGGCCCATCGGGCCCGGAAAGTCGAGTACTCCCCCGACCTCGACGGCCGCGCGGATCCGGGCGAGATCGTCTGGACGTGGGTGGCGTACGAAGAGGATCCGAGCCAGGGCAAGGACCGGCCCGTGCTCGTCGTGGGGCGCGACAGCGACACGCTGCTCGGGTTGATGCTGTCCTCGCAGAGCAAGCACGACGGCGACCGCGACTGGATCGCGGTCGGCTCGGGCGCCTGGGATGCGGAGGGCCGTCCGAGCTGGATCCGTCTCGATCGGGTGCTGGACGTCCCGGAGGCGGGGATCCGCCGCGAGGGCGCCGTCATGGACCGCGACACATTCGACGTCGTCGCGAGTCGTCTGCGGGCAGACTTCAGCTGGCACTGACGGGTCGCCGTCATACATTTTACTGACGGGTCACCGTCGCAGGTCGTCGGCGACCATCTCGGCGATCGCGGTCATCGCCAGCGCGTTCGGGTGCACCGGTTCCGCGGGTGACTGCGGCAGAATCCCCTCGAACCACCGCTGTCCCGTCTGTGCGCAGGCGTCGTGCCCGCCGTCCACGGCGGCCTTCGCGATGTCGATGTAGTGGACTCCGTACCTGGCGGCGGCGTCGACGTAGATCTGGTTGAACCGTTCGAAGTACCGCGCGAGCCAGACCGCGTCGGCGTCGGACACCGGCAGTTCGGGCCAGCACCCGCGTCGCCCGACGGAACCGCCGTGCCCGATCAGGTACACCTCGGCGTGCGGCGCCTTCGCGACGATCGCGGCGACCACGGCATCGACCTGCGGCGCCATCGTCGCGATCCCTTCGACCGCGAGTTGCTCGGCCCGGGGGTCGTCGCGGCAGCCGGCGTCGGATCCCGGAGCGATCGTGCCGCAGCGCAGCGACACGGGCAGGTGGTTCGAGCCGCCGCCGCCGATACTCAGCGTCACGACGTCGGTGTCCGCACGGAGCGCGTCGATCTGCGGCGGAGCGAAGTGAGTCCCCACGAATTGCGGGGTGGTGATCACGTGGGCGGGTTTGGCGGCGGAACACGTGACGTCGGTGACGGTGGCGGCGCCGATCAGCTGTCCGAGCTCCGCCGGATAGTTCAGGTCCGGCGACCGCAGACACAGGTCCCGGTGCGCGGAGACCTCGATGAGCGGCCCGGAGGCCCGGGAGTCGCCGAGGGCGACATAGTTCGGCCTCGCCGCGTCCTCGGCGGTCGCGGTCACGGGGACCGCCCCGGTGAGTGCGAGCAGCGTGCACGCGAGAATCCCGGCCCTCAGGAGGGTCAGTCGAGGCTCAGCTCTGCAGTCGGTCGTACCGGCCGAACAGCGACCGGTAGGCCAGCGCTCCCACCGCGCCACCGATCAACGGGAAGACGATGAACAACCACACCTGAGCGAGCGCGCCGTTCTGGTAGGGCGCGACGGCGAGGCTGCGGGCAGGGTTGACGGACGTGTTGTCGATCGGGATCGACGCGAGGTGGATCACGGCGAGCGTGAATCCGATGGAGACGCCGGCCAGGGGGACGTCGGAGATCTGGTCGGTGGAGGCGAGGACCACGAACACCAGCAGCGCGGTGAGGAGGATTTCGACGATCATCGCCGCACCGATGCCGTAACCGTTCTCGATGACCCCGCCGAGCGGACCCTTGATCGCCGACGGGCTGTGGGCGCCCCAGCCGTTGGCGCCGAGACCGTCGGCGGCCCGGTTGTAGGACGGCAGGCTCTGCGCGATCGCGTAGATCACCACGCCGGCGACGAGACCACCGATGATCTGGGCGACGACGTACAGCCCGGCCTTCACGACCGACAACCGGCCGAGCGCGAGGTGTCCGACGGTGACGGCCGGGTTGACGTGGCAGCCCGAGATGGGGCCGATGGCGTAGACGAGGAAGAGGAGTGTCAGTCCGAATGCCAGTGCCACACCGAGGTTCCCGACCTTGGCTCCGGCGAAGACTGCCGTACCCACCGCCGCGAAGACCAGTACGAACGTACCGATCGCCTCTGCTACGTATTTCTTGAGATCCGAGATCGGTTCGACTTCTACGTATTCCTGTGCGGTTGGAGACATTGAACCCACCTTCGTCGAAATGGATCGTTAGTCATGCTTTCCACAGATCTACGTGGCACTTTACGCCAGACGTGTGATCTCCACGACGACTTCGAGATCGGTTGCCCGGCCCCCGGAGAAGATGCCCTTGAGCGGCGGAACGTCCGCGTAGTCACGCCCGATGCCCACCGACACGTGCTGTTCGTTGACCGCCACGGCGTTGGTGGGGTCGTATCCCCACCAGGCGCCGGTCCACGCCTCCACCCATGCGTGACTTTCGCCTGCCACCGTGTCGTCCACTGCCGCATCGGGTTTCGGATGCAGATAGCCGGACACGTAGCGGCTCGGAATTCCCATGCTGCGCAGCAGCACCAGCGTCAGGTGCGCATAGTCCTGGCACACGCCCTGCCGCTCGGCCCAGGCTTCGACCGCGGACGTGTGGACGCCGGTCGTCCCCGGGACGTAGTCCATCTCCTGATGCACCCAGTCCGCGGCCGCGACGACGGCTTCGTCGGGGGTGCGGCCCTTGCGCAGGTCCCGGGCGATGCTGTCCAGTTTGCGGTTCCGCGGAACGAAGGTGGTGTTGCTCAACTGTTCGTTGAACCGGTCCGTGAGCGGCGCACTGGCCAGCTCGTCCCAGTCCGCCTTCTCCTCCGGCTCCCAGAACGGTTCGGTCTCCACCACGGACAGTCCGGTGACCTCGAGTTCCTTGTGCGGCGCATGGAGATCGAACGCGGTGACGGCGGTGCCCCAGTAGTCGGTGTAGCGGTACGACCGCGTCGCCGGCGTCGTCTCCACACGGTTCAGGATCACCGTCTGCCTGCCGTCACCGCGGGGGGTGAGACGGGCCTCGTTGTACGACGACGTGACCGGTGCGTCGTAGGCATACCCGGTGGTGTGCACGACTCTCATACGCCAGCTCACAACTCTCCCTCCACGACGGCGTCGCCGCCGACTGCCCGTGCATCGGTCCACGCCACCCACGGCGCGGCGTGAAAATACTGCAGCGCTATGGCTTCTCCCAGCTCCCGGCAGGTTTCCTGTAACCCCGCCAGCCTGTCCTGGAGGTCTTCGAGGAGCACTCCGGGCGGCAGGAACTCGAGTTCGCTCCGCGCCCGGCCCAGGAGGCGCTGCGCCTCGGCCCGGGGGCCGACGCGGCTGTCGGGCTGGTGGTCGAGTTCGGCGAGGCACTGTTCCGCCTGCCGGATGGCGTGGAACACCGACCGCGGGAACAGGCGGTCCAGCAGGATGAACTCGACCACACGGTTGGCGTCCAGCGCGCCGCGGTACGTACGCAGGTAGGTGTCGTGGGCTCCGGCGGAGCGCAGCACCGTCACCCACGCCGGCGAGGACGGGCGGTCGCCCGCACGGGACAGCAACATCCGCGCAAGCATGTCGACGCGTTCGATCGAGCGGCCCAGCAGCAGGAAGCGGTACCCGTCGTCGCGGCTCATGGTCGAGTCGGCCAGACCCGCGAACATCGCCGCCCGTTCCTCCACGTACCGGAAGAATTCGTGCGGCCCGAGACGCTTGGACGCCCGCTCCCGTTCCGCGAGCCCGTTGTACGTGGTGTTGAGGCACTCCCACATCTCGCTGGACGTGACCTCGCGGGCACCCCGGGCGTTCTCCCGGGCGCTGGCGAGCGAGTCGATGATCGAGCCCACCTGGTTGCGGCTGAACGCCACCAGTTCCGTCACCGACCGGACGTCGAGCTGGGTGTCGGGCGCTTCGATGCCGAGCACCCGCAGCAGCAACCGGGACGTGCGGTCCGGGTCCACCGAGGCATCGTCGAGCAACTGGTGCACGGCGACGTCGAGAATCCGGGCCATGTCGTCGGCCCGCTCCACGTACCGGCCGATCCAGTACAGTGATTCCGCGTTCCTCGCCAGCATCAGCGATCACCTCCCCTGCCGTGTTGCTGCTGCTGTTGTTGCTGCTGCTGTAGCTGGGTCGTGCTGAGCTCGGGCCCCTGCTCGGCCTCCGCCGACTGCGCCGGCTCGGCCACGAGCTCCTCGCCGGCGAGTTCCCGTTCCTCGTCGGAGCTCCTGCTCGCCAGCACCCACGTGTCCTTGCTGCCGCCGCCCTGGCTGGAGTTCACGACGAGCGATCCCTCGGGCAGGGCCACCCGGGTGAGGCCGCCCGGCAGCACCCACACGTCGTCGCCGTCGTTGACGGCGAAGGGCCGCAGGTCGACGTGCCGGGGAACCAGTTCGTCCCCGACCTTGGTCGGCACCGTGGACAGCTGGACGACCGGCTGGGCGATCCACCCGCGGGGGTCGGCCTTGATCTTCCGGGTGATCGTGTTCAGTTCCTTCGGTGACGCGTCGGGGCCGAAGACGATGCCGTAGCCGCCGGAGCCCTCCACCGGTTTGATCACCAGTTCATCGACCCGGTCCAGGACCTCCTCGCACTCCTCGTCCAACCAGCACCGGAACGTGTCGACGTTCGCGAGCAGCGGCTTCTCGCCGAGGTAGTAGTCGATGATCTGCGGGACGTACGTGTAGACGAGTTTGTCGTCGCCGACTCCGTTGCCGACGGCACTCGAGATGACGACGTTGCCCGCCCTCGCCGCATTGAGCACACCGGCCACTCCCAGCACCGAGTCCGGCCGGAAGTGCATGGGGTCGAGGTAGTCGTCGTCGATGCGGCGGTAGATGACGTCGACCTGCCGCTCCCCTTCAGTCGTGCGCATGTAGACCATGTTGTCGCGGCAGAAGAGGTCGCGGCCCTCGACCAGCTCGACGCCCATCTGGCGTGCGAGCAGCGAATGCTCGAAGTACGCGGAGTTCGCGACGCCGGGTGTCAGCACGACGACGGTCGGATCGGCTTCGTTCAGGGCAGCCGACGCGCGCAGCGCCCGCAGCAGGTGGGAGGCGTAGTCACCGACGGACCGCACGCGGTGCGACATGAACAGGTCGGGGAAGACCCGTGCCATCGTGCGACGGTTCTCCATGACGTACGACACCCCGGACGGGGAACGCAGGTTGTCCTCGAGGACGCGGAACACCCCGTTCTCGTCGCGGACGAGGTCGATCCCGGCGACGTGGATCCGCACACCGTTCGGCGGGACGATCCCCGCGGCCTCCCGGTGGAAGTGCTCGCACGACGTGACCAACCGCTTCGGCAGCACGTGGTCACGCAGGATGCGCTGTTCCCCGTAGACGTCGGCGAGGAACATCTCGAGCGCATGCACGCGCTGTTTGATGCCCTTCTCGAGGCGCGTCCATTCCGCTGCGGCGACGACCCGCGGCACGAGATCGAGCGGGAACGGCCGTTCCTGACCGGACAGCGAGAACGTCACGCCCTGGTCGATGAACGCCCTGCCGAGGGCGTCGGATCGGGCGGCGAGGTCGGCCCGGTCCGCCGGCTCGAGCGCCTTGAACACGCCCTTGTACGGCGGGCGGACGGTGCCGTCGCGGTCGAACATCTCGTCGAACGCCAGCCCGTAGCGGCCGACGTCGGTGTAACCGTCGAACACGTGAGCGGGGGGTGCGGGCTTGCGCGGCCGCGCGGTCACCCGCGTCCGGGGCTGGGTTCCCGATGCCTTCGCACCCGCCTGCGTGCTTCCCCCCGATTTTCGGACGGGGGCTTTCGAGGTTGCCGACGATTTCGCTACTGTTGACGACTTCGATGCTGGGGGCGTCATCCCAGACATGCTGCTACATGCACACCCGTTCAGCAGCGCAGCCGCAGGATTTGTCGGCGCGTCCCGGCGCCGGTTTGAGATCGGACACCGATCACTGGTAATCTCGCCTGTCGGTGCATATGTGTGCGCCCAGAGCTTTCTCGACCGTAACCAGCTTAAGACGACAGGATTTTACGCGTGGCCAACATCAAGTCCCAGGTGAAGCGGATCCGTACCAACGAGGCGGCCCGACTCCGTAACCAGTCGGTGAAGTCCTCGCTGCGCACGGCGATCCGCTCGTTCCGCGAGGCTGCGGCGGCCGGTGACAAGGACAAGGCCAACGAGCTCCTCGTCGCCACCAGCCGCAAGCTCGACAAGGCAGCCAGCAAGGGCGTCATTCACGCCAACCAGGCTGCCAACAAGAAGTCTGCTCTCGCGCAGGCTGCCAACAAGATCTGACGGTTCTTCCGTCGTAGGCTCTCCAACAGCCGCTCGATCCTAGGATCGAGCGGCTGTTGTCGTGTTTCGAGTCAGATCTGACGTAACCGGGAGACGCGTCCCACGGCACTCTCCACGGCGTAGTCCGCGTCGGCGGCGGCGCCTTTGACGTCGGCGTTGAGCGTGGCGACGATCCGCAGCGCCTCCCCCACCGAGGTCGGTGTCCACCCCTTCGCGAGGGCCTGCGCCTTCTTGATCTTCCAGGGCGGCATACCCAGTTCCGACGCCATCCGGAACGGGTCTCCCCGTCCGGCCGGGGCCACCCGGGCGATCGAGTGCACCGCGTCGGCGAGCGCGTCCGCCAGCAGCACGTGCGGCACACCGCGCAGCATCGCCCAGCGCAGCGCCTCGATCGCACCCGCGGTGTCGCCGGCGACGGCCTTGTCCGCGACGTCGAATCCGCTGACCTCGGCCTTGCCCGAGTAGTACCGCTGCACGGCCGCGACGTCGATCTTGCCGCCGGTGTCTGCTGTGAGCTGCGAGCACGCCGCGGCCAGCTCGCGGAGATTCGAACCCACCCCTTCGAACACGCTCTGCACCACTTCCGGCGACACCCGGACCCCCAGTGTGCGGAACTCGCCGCGGATGAAGCCGATGATGTCGCCGGACTTCAGTTTGGCGCACGGGTGGACCACGGCGCCGAGCTTTTCCAACGCCCCGGTCATCGCCTTCGCGCGTCCGCCGCCCGAGTGGAGGACGACGAGGACGACACCCGGCGGTGGATCTCCGGCAGCGTCGAGGACCAGTGCCACCGCGTCCTTGCCCGCCTCGGCTGCGGCCTCGAGCACCACCACCCGGTCTTCGGCGAACAGGGAGGGACTGAGCAGTTCGGCGAGTTCCGGCGCCCCCGCATCACCCGCCCGCAGCCGGTTGACGGGAAGCTCCGCGCCCGCCGCCACGTCCGCTGTCGCACGGACCTGGCCGATGACCTGCGCCACCGCGCGTTCGACGAGGAACTCCTCGTCACCGAGGACGAGATGGAGCTGTTCGAGCTGAGTTGGAGTGCTCACGCGAAGATCGTGCCACGTAGGCACGTTCGCCGACACCCCGGAACCGACTATCGCCATCGCCGCCCGGACACTGCGCGATCGGTGGACACTCGATCACATGACCGCGGATACCGGGGTGGACTGCGTCGCCCGCGAGGAGTACGCGCACACGATCGACCTCGACGACGATCGGGCGGCGGGGCAACGGTACGAGCTCGGGTTCCGGTACACCTGCCGCGACGGACTGCTCATCCGGTGGTCGGTACAACTAGTGGTCCGCTGCTCGGTGTCCGGGCACACCGAGACCGTGTTCGCCCGTGGCGGCAGCCCCCTCGAACCCACACCGAACGGGAGCCGGAACGCCGCCGTGAACAGAACCGACTTCGACGCCGCGACCGAGTTCTTCGAAGCGCAGTGGCGGACCCTGCTCGACCTGCCACGCGGCACGGTGCGGACCGTCGACGATCAGCGGCACCACACCGACGCGCTGACCCTGTACGGGCGGACGTGGCGCAGCGTCGCCGGCCACGAGGTCGCGGACGGGCTCGCGTCGTTCGCCGAGGTCACCGTGCTCGCCCTGGCCACCGACCCCGCGCTGCAGGTGATGCGACGCGCCGCCGCCCACCATCCCGAACCGGTGATCCTCGCGCTGTACCACCCCGTCGAGCTGCGCATCGACCTCGTCCTCGTCGACACCGCGACCATGGAGGCGTTGATCGACGACCCCGGTCCGCTCCGCGCCGGACCCGATTCCAGCGCGGGCGCCCTGTTCACGGGGCCACACTCCGTCGAGCTGCTGCATCCCGGCTATCTCCGCTCCCTGCCGCTGCTCAGCTGACCACCTCTCGCGTCAGGAGCCCCACCACCGACGCCAGAGTGCCGTCGCGTTCGAACTCGGCGCGTTGCCTCTCGGCGCCCGTCCCCTCTCGCAGGACGGAATCGAGTCCCGATTCGAGGAAGGCGCGATCGCTTGCGCCCAGGCAGGGGGCTATACACTCGTTCAGCAGTTCCAGCTGTCGCCGGATCGGCAGCGACCGGTCCGCGGCGGGACTCGTGCATTCCCCGTCGAGTCCGTCGCGGGCCGCCCGCCACAGTTGCGCGCGGAGCAGTTCGACGCGCAGCCAGGGCACGGTGAGACCGTCCTCCACCGATCGCAGCGCCCACCCGACCAGTCCCTTCACCACCACCGCGTACAGCGCCGCGTGCGCCGCGGTCATGGCGACGTCCGCGATCCTGACCTCGATAGTGGGTTGCTTGTCGGAGAGACGGACGTGCCAGTAGATCATTCCGCGGTCCATGGCGGCGCCGGATCCGATCATCGCGCCGACGATCGACTCGTACTCGTCGGCGGAATCGAAATGCGGGGGCGGTCCCGCCGACGGCCAGCGCGACCACAGGATGTGCCGCCAGCTGTGATAGCCCGTGTCGTGCCCACCGTGGAACGGCGAGTTTCCCGCGAGGGCAAGCAGCACCGGCAGCCAACTGCGCACCTGGTTGCTCACCCGGACACCGATCTCACGGCTCGGGATCCCCACGTGCACGTGACAGCCGCACGTGGTCACCGTGTCCACGATCGACCCGAAGTGGCGGGCCATCTCCTCGTACCGCGGGCTCGGGGTGATCGCCGGAGGCACACCCTCGGTCATCGGCGGCGTACCGCTCGGCAGCAGCGACAGGTCGCGGCCGGCGGCCGCCTTCATCAGCCGGCGCCGCAGGCTGCGCAGTTCCTCGTGCAATTCCTCCCCCGTGTGGCACACACCGGTCGCCGTCTCGATCTGGCACCTGGCGAGCTCACGCTGGAGCCCGCGGATGTCGTGGCCGGCCTCCGCGACCACGTCGGGCCCTGCCCCGGAAAGGTGTCCGGACTCGTCGACGAGGAAGAACTCCTCTTCGACCCCCACGGTGAGGTCGCGACCCGATTCCGTTGCTGCAGGACTCATTCAGCAGGTATCCCCCGTTCCGCCGAGACGAAACCGAGGACCTCCGGCTCACGTGAAACCGATGACCTCCTCACCCCACGCCCGGCGGAGTTCCCGGTCCGGGTCTGCGACGACGGCGTCGGACTTCCCGATCAGCAGCGTCGTGCGATCCGCTTCGTCGTACCGGGGCCAGCCGACCTCCGCGTCCGTTCCGTCCGGGGTGCGTTCGACCGCGAAGGACACCCATCGCCGCTGGATCCGTTCCGACACGTGCCCTGCGGTTCGGTGTCCCCCGAGCTTGAACGTGGGGTCACGCGGGACGACGCCGAAGTTCCCGAAGACGTACGGCACCTCGGTGCCGTGGGTGGCACCGATCCGCGCGGCGCGCAGGAAGGGGGTGGCGTAGTCGAAGCGATACAGCCACGTCGGCGCGACACGGCTGTGTGCCTCCGCAATCCACAGCGTCGGCATCCGGAAGGCGGCGTCCCGCGAGATCTCCATGGCAGAGCGTTTCTTCGGGTAGTCGGGATACGCCGCCGCCACCTCCTGCTCCTCGTCGGCGGGAAGGTCGGGATGGTCGGCGGCGATCGCCACGAACATCTGATGGACGGCGTCCGGGGTGATCGGCATCAGGGGCGACTTCATCAGCCGGAACATCGACGCCTCGTCCTTGTTCGTCCCGATCAGCAGGGGGATCCGGTGCGCGAGACCTTTCCGGAAGGCCGCCACGGGGTAGTGCGGGACCACGTCCCCGTCGACGGTGGGGGCAACCGCGAGGGTGCCGGGCACACGCGCGGGCACCTGCTGGACGAGTTCCACGCATGCCTTCGTCAGCACGTCGGCGGGGAGATCGCGCAGACGTCCCGCGTCGGACGGTGCGATGTCGAGCAACTCGAGAAAGGACTCGGCGATGCTCGCCGCACGTTCTCTGCCGTACACCGAGGTGGCGGGTGAGCTCTCGGCGATCGCACGGTGGAACAGCCCCTCCGCGCGCGGGGATGTCATCAGGGTCGTGACGGCGCCGCCGCCGGCGGATTCACCGAACAGCGTCACGTCGTCCGGGTCGCCGCCGAACGCCGCAATGTTGTCGCGGACCCAGGTCAGTGCCGCGATCTGGTCACGCAGGCCGAGGTTCGTGTCGAACGGATGTCGCTCGGTCGAGAACGAGGAGAAGTCCAGGAATCCCAGCGCACCGAGGCGGTAGTTGAGCGTCACCACCACCACGTCCCCACGTTCGACCAGATGGGTGGGGTCGAACATGCGCTGCCCGGACGAACCGAGGTAGTACGCGCCGCCGTGAATCCACACCATCACGGGCCGCGGTCGATCCGACCCCGTCGCCGGGACGAAGACGTTCACGGACAGGCAGTCCTCGTCGAGGGACAGTCCGGGGTCGATGGGCAGCGGCCCGTGCTCGTTCTGCGGTGCGATCGGGCCGAACCGGGAACAGTCGCACACCTCGGTGAACGGTTCGGGCGCGCGGGGTGAGCGCAGCCTCCATTCGCCGACCGGTGGAGCGGCGTAGGGAATGCCCTTCCACGACAGCACTCCGCCGAGGCGGGTGCCCCGCAGAGTCCCCTGGGCAATGGTCACGAGTGGGCTCTCGGCGGGCGTCACCATCTCGTCATCTTCCGCCGAGGCGACCGCTCCCGGCGGAAGATCGCGAATTCCGTCGCGCGGCCCGGCGGCGACCTCCCGCTCTGGCAGACTGAATCACAGAGCCGGGTGCAAGCCCGATTGCGGGAGGACGCGATGCAAGACAGAGTGCCCGATCCGACGCGCGTCCAGGCCATCGGCAAGTCGGCCGCGACATTCGCGACCCTCGCGGATCTCCTCTACGCAGGTCAGGATTTCGGGCACGTCCATCAAGCCATCTGCGACGCCGCGCCGCTCCTCGTCGAGGGCTGTGCACACGCCAGCCTGATGCTCCGGGAGGGGTCGCGCTACGTGACGGCTGCCGCCAGTGACGAGGTCGCCGCCCGCGTCGACGAGTTCGAGCGCATCGAGAACGAGGGGCCCTGCGTCGACGCCATCGTCAGCGACACACCCCAGTTCGAAACGGACCTCGCGGCCGGATCGCAGTGGCCGCGGCTGTCGCAGCGGGTTCTGGCCCACACGCCGGTGCGCGGGGCTGCCGGATTCCGCCTCGTCATCCTGGGACGGAAGGTCGGAGCGCTCGATCTGTTCTCCGACACCCCGGGAGCCCTGACCACCACGTCCGTCGAGCAGGGCATCATGCTCGCCTCGTTCGCGGCGGTAGCGCTGGCGGCCGTACACGAGCACGTCGAGGCCGAAACGCTGCGCGCCGGCCTCGCCAGCAATCGTGAGATCGGGAAGGCCGTGGGCCTGCTGATGGCGTTCCACAACATTTCCGAGACCCAGGCGATGGAGATTCTCCGCACCACCTCGCAGGACATGAACGTCAAACTCGCGACGGTGGCGCAGGAAATCGTCGCCCATCATCACCGCAAGGTGACCTGACCGGTCAGTCCGCCTCCGGCGCATCGGGGTTACCCGCGATACCCAGCATCGACAGGAGCATGCGGCAGTCGGCGGCGTCGAGCGACTGCGCAGCGACGACGCGCTGCGCTCTCCGGACCTGGACGGCGTCCAGTTCTTCGTCCACATCGAGATCTGTCCGCTCCGATTCCGACATTCCTCTCGCCCTCCAATGCGGGTGCGTTCCAAGACCGTTCACCGCTACATCTGCCACCGGATGGTAGTCGGTGTTTCGGTGTCGCATACACACATCGGGAATCGAAGTCGAAACGATACAGATGTGGCTCCTCCCTGCTTCTCCTCACCGGGTCGATGTCAGCGAAAAGCCCAGTGGCACAGCGGTCATCACGATGTCGTCAGCTCCCGCAGCGGCTCGTTCAGCTCGTTGGCGAAGAACTCGAAGAATCCATCCACGTCCGGTCCCGCATCGATCAGCGCCAGATGATCGAACCCGGCGTCCACAAATGTGCCTGCCACCTCGAGGTGCCGCCGGACGTCCGGCCCGCAGGCCATGGCGTCCCGGACGTCCTCGGTGCGGATCGAGGACGCCGCCGCCTCGAAGTTGATCGGATTCGGCAGCTCCGCCTGAACCTTCCACCCGGTCAACCCGAACCGGAACAGCCGGTGCGCCGATTCGACCGCGGATTCCTCGTCCCGCGCCCATGCGAGCGGCACTTCCCCGTACCGCGGTCCCGACCCGCCGGCCCCGGCGTAGGCCTTCACCAGATCCGGGTCGGGTTCGGTGGCGAACAGTCCGTCGCCGAGTTCCGCGGCGATCCCGACGGCCTCCGTGCCGCCGGCCGCGACCGCGATCGTGGGCGGCACGTCGGGGAGATCGAAGACGCGTGCGTCGTCGAGTGTGAGGTGCCTGCCCTCGTAGGAGTGGTAGCCGCCCGACCACAGCAGGCGGATGATGTCGATCGCCTCACGGAGCATCTGGTGCCGGATGGTCACCGATGGCCAACCGCCACCGACGACGTGCTCGTTCAGCCGTTCTCCCGAGCCCAGCCCGAGGGTGAACCGGCCCTCGCTGAGAACGGCGGTGGTGGCCGCGGCCTGCGCGATGATCGCGGGGTGGTACCGGACGAACGGGCAGGTGACTCCGGTGGCCAGACCGATCCTGCTGGTGCGGGCTGCGGCCGCCGCCAGCATCGACCACACGAACCCCGAATGGCCGTGACTGTGGAGCCAGGGGTGATAGTGATCGCTCACCTCGACGAAGTCGAAGCCGGCACGTTCGGCTTCCACCGCCTGCCGCACGATCTCCCGCGGATCGTAAGTCTCGGCCATCAGCTTGAAACCCACCTGCATGGTTCGCTCCTTTCCTCGAGTTCTACGGAGGTTGCCCGGATTCGACAGCGCTCACTCGAGCCGACCCAGTGACGACGGCCAGACGGGCGCCCACAGGACCAGCACACCGAGGGCGATTCCGGCGAGCACCAGTCGGGAACGGCGACTGCGGAGCGCCACGCCGATCGCGAGCACAGCGCCGAGGACGACCGCGGCACCGGCAGGCCCGGACGGCACCGGTATCGACGCGCCGGGAATCCGCGCTCCCCGTTCGGCCACGGTCACCAGCCACCACAGCGGCCACTGCGCCAGGCGCACCGCCACGGCCGCGGCGGGCACGCTGACCGCGGCGACGAGCGCGGCCACCGCCCCCACCACGGTGATCACTCCGATCACGGGGGCGACCAGCATGTTCGCGCAGATCGACACGAGGCTGACGGTCCCGGCCATCGCGGCCACGATCGGCGCGGTCACCACGAAGGCCGCGACGGTCACCGCCACGATCTCGGCCACCGCCCGCGGCCACCCACAGCCCACTAGTCGGTCCACCCACACCGGCGCGATCACGATCAATGCCGCGGTGGCGGTCACAGAGAGGGCGAATCCGAAGTCCACCGCCAGTGCCGGTGACCATGCCACCAGGGCGATGACACCCCCGGCGAGCGCGGGCATCGCCTGTTTCCGTCGCCCGGTCACGAGCGCCAGCAGTGCTACCGCACCCATCGCTGCGGCGCGCAGCACGCTGGGGGACGGTCGCGCGATCACCACGAAGGCGATCAGGGCCGCTGCGGCGAGCACGGCGCCGGCGCGGGGACCGAGCCCCACCGCTCGCACCAGGAGCAGGACCGCGCCCAGCAGGATGCTGACGTTCGCCCCCGACACCGCGGTGAGGTGCGTCAATCCGGTCGCGGTGAAATCTTCCTTCAGCTCCGGAGGCAGCGCCGAGGTGTCGCCGACCACCAGCCCCGGCAGAAGCCCGGCTTCACCCTCGGGGAGGACGGCGGCGGCCGCGGCGAACCGTGCACGCAGGGCGCCGGCCCACCGCTGATGCGGGGGGCGCGGGACCGACCCCGGTGGGCGGCCCCGACACCCGGACGGTGGCCAGGCTCAGGTCCCGGTGCAGCGGCGGGCTCAACTGCCCCCGCAGAACCACGTCCTGACCCGGCAGCAGCCCGAGCCACCCCTCCGCCGGGGCGAGCAGAACCACCGCGCCGCCCGAGCGGACGGTTTCGGTGGCCCGGCGGATCTCGACGAGGTCCGCGTTCACGACGACGCGCCGTCCGAAGCCCGCGATCGGCCGGGGGTCGTCGACCGGGGTCACGACCAGCGTCACCCACGTGTCGTTCCGCGCGAGTTCGGTCAACGGGTGCCGTTCCACGTTCTGCACCCGCCAGGCCACGCCGCCACCACAGCAGGATCCGAACAGCAGGACCGCCAGCGTTCCCGCCGTCCACCGCCGTTTCCCGAGCAGGGTGCATCCGGCGGCGAGGAGAACCCCCGCTCCCGACAGTGCGCCCACGAACACCCATGCCGTCCGGGATCCGCCGAGAATGCCGACCAGTGTTGCCACCCAACACATCCCGGCGAGCGGGACGAGCCGCAGATCGAGGAGCCGGGGTTCGCTCTCTGGCATCAGAGCGTGACCTGGCCGCGCAGCTTCTCGAGCCGCACCGGCCCGATCCCGTCCACCTCCCCCAGTTGGGAAATGTCGGTGAACGTGCCGTTGGTCGTGCGCCACGCGACGATCGCCGCCGCCGTGACGGGGCCGACGCCGGGCAGTGCGTCGAGTTCCGTCGCCGTCGCCGTGTTGAGGTTCACCAGCCCACCGGCCGTGGCGGTCGCACCGCCCGCCTCCGCCGAGGCCCCGGTGGACGTGCCGCCCACCGCGCTCGGGGGCGCTTGTGTGGTCGCGACTCCCACGAGTACCTGATCGCCGTCCGACAGTCGTTGTGCCAGATTCAATCCGAGCGTGTCGGCGCCGTCGCGCACTCCCCCGGCTGCGGCGAGCGCGTCCGCGACTCGCGAGCCCGGTGAAAGACGGACCAGCCCGGCCGAGACCACCAGTCCGACGACGCTGACGACGATTTCTTCAGCCGGCGCCGGCTGCGCCGCGGCGGCCGGTGTCGGTGATTCGGATGCCGGGACCGGGGACTGCGCCCCCGCCGCGGGCAGCGACGGAACGGCCTGCGTCTCCGGCCTATCGCTACGCACGCCCACCACGGTGATCGTCGCGACGAGAACTCCCACCACGATCAGTACGATCGCCCCGGGTCGTCCGGGATCCAACCGGGCGTCACGCCACCGGTCGGGCAGCGAGAAGACACCCCGGCGGTGTTCGGCCGACCACGTCGTGTCGCCGTCGAGGTCGGTCTCGCCGGGTTCGGCCAGCCATTCCGGCGCCGCCGGCGTGGCCGGAGGAAAGGCCTCGCCTTCCCCCGACGTGAGGAACGCGAGACGGGTCCGGCCTCTCGAGCGCTCTTCCCTGATGCCCATGACGCGACAGTAGAGTGGCCCGCCCACCGCGATGCCCGGGTGACCGGGCGTTTCGAATCGGCCTGTGGATCAGTGCGAAGTTGTGGATGAATCGTGGTCGTCGTGGTGCAGAACGGGCTCCGGGCACAGCACGATGCCGATGGCACCCGCCCCGACGTGGGCTCCGATCACCGAGCTGAAATCGGTAACGACGATATCGCTGACCTGCGGAATCCGGTCTTTCAGTTGCTGCGCGACCGCTTCGGCCCGCCGCGGGGCGTGCATGTGATGCACAGCGACGGCTGTCCTGTCCAGACCCGCCTGCTCCACCGCGGCGTCGACCATTCTGGCCATCGCCTTGGTCGAGGTCCTCGTCTTCTCCTTCAGAACCAGCCGGCCGTCCACGAGGTGCAGGACCGGTTTCATCGCCAGCGCGGTCCCGAGCAGCGCGGCGGCTGTACCGATCCGCCCCCCGCGACGCAACTGGTCGAGCCGGTCCACGACGATCAGGCAACGCCCGCGGCTCGCGACGTCGACCGCCCGCCGGTACACCGTCTCGAGGTCGGCACCGTCCTGCGCCAGCCGCGCCGCCTCCAGCACCGGGTACCCCAAACCCATTCCGGCGGACTGGGAATCGACGATCCGCACGCGGCCGTCGAACTCCTGCGCCGCTTGCCGGCCGGCCTCCCAGGTGCCGGACAGTTGCCGCGAGATGTGGACGGCGAGAACTCCGGCGCCGTCACTGAGTTCCAGTGCCGCAGTGTAGGCCTCGGACAGCTCGCTCGGCGAGGCCCCCGACGTGGTGACGCCGGCAAGTTCCTCGGGGAGCTCGTCGATCCCCTCCCGGAAATCCTTTCCGCCGCTGAGGACGTGGAGCGGGACCACCAGGATCCCGTACTGCTCGACGAGTTCCGGCAGGATGGATGCCGAAGAATCGGTGACGACGACGACGGGCATCGGACTACTCGGCTCCGCTCGACACCGGGTCGGCCGGAACCGCGTCCCCGGCGACCTCCGGCGCGACACCCGCCGCGCGGAGGGCGGTCAGCATGGCCGCGGCGACCTCCGTGTGTCCGTCCCAGCCCCAGTGGATGCCGTCCGGATTACCGTGTTCGCTGAAGACGTTGGCGCGCACCGCCTCCGCGAGATCGACGAGGGGCACGTTCTTCTCCTCCGACCAGGCGGTGATCGCGGCCACGGCGCCGGGGCGGCCCGCATGAACCTTGCCGTACGCCTCGCTGCGATGCACGGACGGCAGGGTGCCGATGACGGGCAGTTCGGGGCGCATGTACTCGAGCGCCGCCCGTGAACTCTCCAGGTATTCGACGCTGAGGCGCGGGGGCAACGCCACCGGCCACCCCAGCGGCGACAGCCGGGGCTGAAGCCACTGGTACCCGGTCCGCACGACGCGCCGCAGCGCGGGTGGACGGACGTAGCGCAATTGCTCCCGCAGTGCTGTCGGAAGCGGAGACGGAAGCGAATCCATGCCGCCGACGGCGAACACGACGGCGCCGGCCCGGGGAACCGCGGACCACACGCGCGGGTCCTGCGTCAACGCCCACCACACGTCGCGGCTGGTCCAGCCGATCCGCGCCACCAGTTCTACGTCCCAACCGAGTTGACGTGCAACGATATTGGGCCAGATGTCGGGGTGGTCGGACGGGAGACCGCCCTTGGGTCCGTAGTACGACAGCGAATCGGCGAGCACGAGCAGGACGGGGCGTTCCCCGGAACCGGCGCCCACCTCAGAGGACGTCACTGGCCACACTCGCAGACGCGTTCCACACGTCGAGACGCCAGTTGAGCGAATCGGGGCTTCCGTACGCGCTCAGCTGAACCCAACTCGTGTTGCCCAGTCCGCCCAGCACCGGCCAGCGGTCGACGGGCAGATCCAGCAGGGCGGAGGTCAGCGCGGCGATCAATCCGCCGTGAGCGACCAGGACAACCGGCTTCTCGGCCCAGTCCTCGTGCTTCTCGACGAGTTCCGCGACCACCGGCTTGCTGCGCCGCGCGACGTCGAGGCGGCTCTCCCCGCCGGGCGGCGCCCAGGTCGCGTCGCCCCGCCACGTGGCGCGGGCGCCGGGTGCGCGTGCGTCGACGTCGAGATGTGTGAGCCCCTGCCAGTCACCGAGATGCGTCTCGCGGAGTCGCTCGTCGATCTGCACCGGCAGTCCGGCGTTGTCACCGACCTCGACGGCGGTGTCGTACGCGCGGCGCAGATCGGAGGACACGATCGAGATCGGCCTGCGACCGACCAGCGCGGATGCGGCGGCGCGAGCCTGCGACCGCCCCAGCTCCGACAGTTCGGTGTCGAGCTGGCCCTGCATGCGGTTGTCGGCGTTGTACTCGGTCTGTCCGTGGCGGAGCAGTATCAGCCGCCGCGGGGCACGGGGAGCATCCGTCACAGTTCGGACTCCTCGGCCTCGGGGGCGCCCACACCGTTCGTGTCGGCCGGACCGTGCTGCCCGAGACCCTCGACGGGCACGGTCGGGCAGTCCTTCCACAGTCGGTCGAGTGCGTAGAAGTTACGTTCCTCGTTGTGCTGGACATGGATGACCACGTCCACGAAATCGAGCAGTGCCCAACGGCCTTCGCGGGTGCCCTCACGCCGCACCGGCTTGTGACCTGCCTCACGCAGACGATCCTCGATGTTCTCGACGATCGCATTCACCTGGCGCTCGTTGGGCGCGGAGGCGATGACGAAGCAGTCGGTGATGACCAGCTGCTCGGAAACATCGAGCACCACCACATCGGAGGCCAGCTTCTCGTCGGCAGCCACTGCCGCGATGCGTGCCATCTCGATGGCTTCGGTCGTTGCGCTCACGCGATGTTCTCCCAGTTCGTTCGAAAAGTACTGACTAACTCTTGGTCTTGTCCGGGGCCGGTTCGGACATCGTCGTCGCGCCGTCGAGGCGCTCGGAGTCCGGTGGCCGATACAGGTTCCGTTTGGAGATGTACTGGACCACACCGTCCGGCACGAGGTACCACACAGGACGATGGCGACTGGCGCGCCGCCGACATTCCGTCGAGGAGATCGCCAGAGCCGGGATCTCGATCAACGTGACCGCGTCCTCGGGCAACGCGTCCAGATGACCGGCCAGATGTTCGGTGTTGAGATCGAATCCCGGACGTGACACCCCGACGAACTTCGCCAGCGAGAACAGTTCCTCCCAGTCCTGCCAGGACAGGATACTCGCCAGGGCGTCCGCACCGGTAATGAAGTACAGCTCGGCGTCCGGGTGGAAGCTGCGCAGATCCCGCAGAGTGTCGACGGTGTAGGTGACCTTCTCGCGGTCGACGTCCACCCGGCTGACCGAGAATCGCGGATTCGACGCGGTGGCGATGACCGTCATCAGGTAGCGGTCCTCGGCGGGGCTGACGCCCTTGCCCTGTTTCTGCCACGGCCTGCCGGTGGGCACGAAGACGACCTCGTCGAGGCTGAATCGGTCTGCCACCTCGCTGGCCGCCACCAGGTGACCGTGATGAATGGGGTCGAAGGTGCCGCCCATGACTCCCAATCGGCGCCGACGTGCGCCCGCTGCTCCCTGTTCCACGAGTGTCGAGCTTACGTGCTCACACCGGCAGCAATCCGGCGACCACCGACGCCAGCTGCTGTGCGGATCGGCATTCGTGCATGCTGATGACCTCGTTGTACACCTTGGCCGCCGAGTCCCCCGATCCCCACTGGCCGCGGGGCTCCGGGTTGAGCCAGTGTGCGTGTTTCGCCACCGACACGAGTCGGGCGAGGGCCTCGAGGTTCGGGTCCCGGTAGTTGTTGCGACCGTCGCCGAGCACCAGCAGCGACGAACGCGACGTGATGCTCTCGGTGAACCGTTCGGCGAACACCCCGAACGCGTTGCCGTAGTCGGAGTGACCGTCGTAGCCGACCAGATCGGCTTCCCGGATCATCCGGGACATGGCGCTGCCGAGGTCGGCGCCCGTGTCGAAGAACCGGGTGACCTCGTCGGTGGTGTCGATGAATGCGAATACCCGCACCCGCGAGAACTGTTCCCGCAGCGCATGGACGAGAAGCAGGGTGAAGTGGCTGAATCCGGCCACCGAACCCGACACGTCGCACATCACGACGAGTTCGGGCCGTGCCCGCCGGGGCTTGCGCTGGACGAGGTCGATGGGCACCCCCCCGGTGGACATCGACTTGCGCAGGGTGCGGCGCAGGTCGATCGAACCGGCCCGGTTGCGGCTGCGCCGCACGGCCAAGCGGCTCGCGAGCAGCCGGGCGAGCGGGGTGACGTTGCGTTTCAGCGCGGTCAGTTCGGCGTCGGACGCGCGCAGGAAGTCGACTTCCTCGGCCAGCCGCGGCACGCCGTACGCCGCCACCCGTTCCTTGCCGACGTTCTCGGCGGACCGTCGCCGCGTCTCCTTCTCGATCATCTTGCGGAAATCGGCGATCCGCTGGGCGGCGGTGCGCTTGGCCACCTCGGATTCGTAGCTTTCCGTGGTTCGCGCTTCGCCGTCCTGCTGATTGCCGAGCAGCCCGTCGAGGATCTTCTTCAGCAGGGCTTCCGGCGCCACGTCGCGCAACGCCTGGTACGCCGAGAACGACGGACCGTTCGCCGACTGGTACTGCCCGAGTTCCTCGACCATCTGCGCGGTGAGGAGCTCGGTGAGTTCGATCGCCTCCGGCGACCCGTCGGTGAGCAGCTCGACGATCAGCTCGCGCAGCGCCTCGTAGTCGATATCACCTTTCGCGTTCCGCGGCAGGCTCGTGTCGATCGCCCCGTCCGACCGGCTTCCGACCGCCGCCGGGAACCAGAGTTCGAACAACGCGTCGAACGTGGGCCGGTGGGTGGGCCGCCGCAACAGCGCGCACGCGAGACCCTCGCGCAGCGATTCCCGGTCGAGCAGATCGAGGACGGCCATGACATGTCCGGCGTCGACCGTCTCGGACGGTCCGACCATGATGCCGCGCCGCCGCAACGCCTCGACGAAGTCGACGAGATGCCCCGGCAGGCCGTGCGGCGCCGCGGGACCGCCCGGCTTCGACCGGGACGCGAGTGGACCACCAGCAGCCATGGGGAGTCCTTCAGTTCAGTCGCAGCTCGGCAGCAGCCCGCAGCTGGTCGGATTGGTGTTTGAGGACGACACCCATCGTCGCGCGCACGGCGTCGTCGTCGAGGGTGTCGAGCCCGAGCGCCAGGAGCGTGCGGCCCCAGTCGATGGTCTCGGCCACCGACGGCAGCTTCTTCAACTGCATGCCGCGCAGCACGCGGATCGTCCTGACCAGCTGCTCGGCCACCGCCTCGGGAAGTTCCGGCACGCGGCTCGCGAGGATCCGCCGCTCGAGCTCGGCGTCGGGGAAGTCGAGATGCAGGAAGAGGCAGCGGCGCTTGAGGGCCTCCGACAGTTCCCGGGTGGCGTTCGAGGTGAGGACGACGAACGGCTTGCGGGTGGCCGTGATGGTGCCGAGTTCGGGGACGGTGACCGCGAAATCGCTGAGCACCTCGAGGAGCAGCCCCTCGATCTCGACGTCGGCCTTGTCGGTCTCGTCGATGAGCAGGACCGTCGGATCCTCACGCCGGATGGCCGTCAGCAGGGGCCGCGACAGCAGGAACTCCTCGGAGAAGACGTCCGCCTTGGTCGCGTCCCAGCTGTGGTCACTGCCCGCCTGGATGCGCAGGATCTGCTTCGCGTGGTTCCACTCGTACAGTGCGCGGGCCTCGTCGACGCCCTCGTAGCACTGCAACCGCACCAGTTCGGCACCGGTCGTCTCGGCCACGGCGCGGGCGAGTTCGGTCTTGCCGACTCCGGCGGGACCCTCGATGAGCAGGGGCTTTCCGAGCCGGTCGGCGAGGAACACCGCGGTAGCGGTGCCCTTGTCGGACAGGTACCCGGTTTCGGCGAGCCGAGCGATGACGTCGTCGACGCTCGTGAAGAACGGCGTCGTGGTGGGCAGTGCGCGATCCACGCTCGCTCCTTTCAGAAGGGTGTACGGGCAGAGAGGGTGTACGGGCAGAGGGGCTTGGACGACGGGGTCTAGACCGGGCGGGTGTGCCCGTCTCCCCACACGATCCACTTGGTGGAGGTCAGTTCGGGAAGACCCATCGGACCGCGCGCGTGCAGTTTCTGCGTGGAGATCCCGATCTCGGCGCCGAATCCGAACTGCTCACCGTCCGTGAAGGCGGTGGAGGCGTTGACCATGACGGCGGCCGCGTCGACCCGGGCGGTGAACTCGCGGGCGGCCGCGAGGTCCGACGTCACGATCGCCTCGGTGTGACCGGTTCCGTACTTGTCGATGTGCTCGACCGCGGCATTCAGGTCGTCGACCACCTTGAGCGCCACATCCAGGGTGAGGTACTCCTCCGACCAGTCCGAATCGGTCGCGGGCACCAGCCCGGGCAGATCTCCGTGGACCGTCACACTGTGCATCTGGAGGGCCTGCAGCAGCTTCCGGACGGCCGTCTCGGCGATCGCGGCGTCGATCAGCACCGTCTCGGCGGTGTTGCAGACGCTCGGCCGTCGGGTCTTGGAATTGAGCAGGATCCGCTCGGCCATCTCGAGATCCGCGGCGGCGTGCACGTACACGTGGCAGTTCCCGACACCCGTCTCGATGGTCGGGACGGTCGCGTCGCGGACGACGGCGCTGATCAGGCCGGCGCCGCCGCGGGGAATGACGACGTCCACCAGCCCGCGGGCCTGGATCAGGTGCGTCACGCTGGAGCGATCCTCGCTCGGCAGCAACTGCACCGCGTCCTCCGGCAGGTCCTGCGCCGCCAGCGACGTTCGCAGCGCCGCGACGAGGGCCGCGTTCGACTTCGCCGCGGACGAGGAGCCGCGCAGCAGGGCGGCGTTGCCCGACTTGAGTGCCAGCCCGAACGCGTCGACGGTGACGTTGGGCCGGGCCTCGTACACCATGCCCACGACGCCGAGAGGAACGCGCAGCTGACGGAGTTCGAGACCGTTGGGGAGCGTGGAGCCGCGCACCACTTCACCGACCGGGTCGGGCAGACCGGCCACCTGCCGCAGACCGGATGCGATTCCCTCGATCCGTTCCGGCGTCAACCGCAGCCGGTCGAGGAGGGAGTCCTCGGTGCCCGACGCCCGGGCCGCCTCGATGTCGGCGGCGTTGGCGGCGAGGATGTCGGCCGAGGCGGCGAGGACGGCGTCAGCCGCCGCGTGGAGCGCCGCGTCCTTCTGCGCGGTGGTGAGCAGCGCGAGGACCCGCGACGCGGTGCGGGCGCGACGGGCCGCTGCGTGGACGGCTTCACGGGTGTCCACCGTGGCACCGGCCGACGAGGTGGAAGTCACTGCAGTCATGAAGACAGCCTATATACCGGGGCCTGTCCACCGCGGAGCGGGAACGACCGGGAATGATTCGGTCCCCCGCGCAGGTTGCGACTGGTCGAGACCATCAGAGGCAGGAGTGCTGCAGTGAGCGTGTTGTTCGAGCCCATCACCTTCCGTGGAGTCACCGTCCCCAACCGGGTGTGGATGGCGCCGATGTGCCAGTACTCGGCCGACGTGACGGGCCGGGACGTGGGAGTCCCGGGCGACTGGCACCGGACGCACCTGGTGACCCGCGCCATCGGCGGTGCCGGACTGATCCTCACCGAGGCGACGGCCGTCAGCCCGGAGGGCCGCATCAGCCCGGCCGACCTCGGCATCTGGAACGACACCCAGACCCAGGCCTTCGCGGAGATCAACGCGCAGATCGAGTACTTCGGCGCGGTGCCGGGCATCCAGCTCGGTCATGCCGGACGGAAGGGGTCCGCGCACGTCCCGTGGCACGGCGGCGGAAGCCTCGCCGGCGACGACCGGCTGTCGTGGCAGACGGTGGCCCCGAGCGCGATCGGATTCGGCGATCACACCCCGCCCGCAGCGGCGACGGCCGAAGACATCCGGAAGGTGGTCGCGGATTTCGCCGCCGCTGCCGAGAGGGCGTCGCGGGCCGGCTCCAAGGTGGTGGAAATCCATGCGGCACACGGCTATCTGCTCCACCAGTTCCTCTCACCGCTGAGCAATCACCGCACCGACGAGTACGGCGGCAGCTTCGCGGGCCGCATCCGGCTCCTGCTCGAGGTCGTCGAGGCGGTGCGCGGTGTGTGGCCGGCCGAGTTGCCCGTCTTCGTCCGGGTGTCGGCCACCGACTGGTTGTCCGAGGAACCCGGTCTCGACGCCGGCAGCTGGACGCCGGACCAGACCGTCACCCTCGTGCAGGCGCTGGCCGACCTCGGTGTCGACCTCGTCGACGTCTCCAGCGGCGGCGTCGCGTCCGCACGGATCCCCGTGGAACCCGGATACCAGGTTCCGTTCGCCCGTCGCATCCAGAACGAGACCACGGTCCCGGCGGCCGCGGTCGGGCTCATCACCGAACCGGAGCAGGCCGAGCGGATCGTGGACTCGGGAGAAGCCGTCGCCGTGTTCCTCGGGCGCGAACTCCTGCGCGACCCGTACTGGCCGCGAAAAGCCGCACGAGTACTGAATGCCCAGGTGACGCCGGAGATTCCGGCTCAGTACGCCCGCGCGTTCTGAGGCTCGGGCCGACAAGCCCCCGTATCCTTTGCTACGGTAATCGCTCTTACAGCTGGTAGTCCCGCACCCCGGACGGTGGGGCGGGACCGAGCCACGAGCCAGAGCCGATCGGCGGGGGCCGCATCGCGCCGAAGGGCCGTGGGTGCCGAACCCGACCAGCAATCGCCGTGCGGGCGACGAAAAGATGCGTGCATCAGGTACGTGCCCCGCGCGGGTGATAACTGCGCTGGGGAGCGCACGACATGAATGCACCAGACCACTCGATCACCTCGGCCGAGGTGGCCGAATCACCTGATGTCACAGTCACCGACGAGGCCTCCGTCAAACGGGCCGTCAAGGCCACCATGCTAGGTAACGCCATGGAGTGGTTCGACTTCGGCGTGTACGCCTACCTGGCGACCACCATCGGCAAGGTCTTCTTTCCCGAGGCCAGCGGTACCGCACAGCTCCTGTCGACGTTCGCGATCTTCGCCGCGGCCTTCATCGTCCGCCCGCTCGGGGGTCTGTTCTTCGGCCCGCTCGGCGACCGGATCGGCCGCAAGAAGGTGCTCGCCACCACGATCATCCTGATGGCGGGAAGCACTTTCGCTATCGGTCTGATCCCGAGTTACGGCTCCATCGGGCTCGCGGCGCCGGTACTGCTGGTGCTGTTCCGGCTCGTTCAGGGATTCTCGACGGGCGGCGAATACGGCGGCGCCAGCACGTTCGTCGCCGAGTACGCGCCGGACAAGCGCCGCGGCTTCTTCGCGAGCTTCCTCGAGTTCGGAACCCTCGCCGGGTATGTCGCGGCCGCGGGCCTGGTCACCATCATCAGCAGCGTCGTCAGCGCGGACGCGCTCGTCGACTGGGCGTGGCGAATTCCGTTCCTGCTCGCCGGCCCGCTGGGCCTGATCGGCCTCTACCTGCGGTTGCGACTCGAGGAGACACCAGCGTTCCAGCAGATGGAGCAGGCCGAAGAGCGTTCGCTCGCAGACGAATCCACGGGACGTAAACTGCGCGAGACGCTGGTGGAGAACTGGCGTCCGCTGGTGCTGTGCGTCATCCTGGTCGCCACCTACAACATCGCGCACTACGGCCTGCTCAGCTACATGCCGACGTACCTGTCGAACACGCTCGGCTACGACGAGTCGCACGGCCTCGTCCTCATGATCGTCGTGATGCTGATCATGATGGTGGGCATCAGCTTCGTCGGGAAACTGTCCGACCGGGTCGGCCGTAAACCGTTGCTGCTGGCCGGTTTCGTCGGATTCTTCGCTCTGTCGCTGCCCGCGTACCTGCTGATCGGGGTCGGCAACTACTTCACCGTCTTCCTCGGTCTCGCGATCCTCGGTGGGCTCCTGCTGCTCTTCGTGGGCGTCTTCCCATCGGTCCTCCCCGCGTTGTTCCCCACCGGAATCCGCTACGGCGGCCTGGCGATCGGATACAACCTGGCGGTGTCGATCTTCGGTGGCACCACGCCCCTGGTGCTCACGGCGCTGCAGGACGCGACCGGTAGCGACCTCGTCGCACCGATGTACATGATGGTCGCGGCGGTCGTCGGTGGTGTCGCGGTGCTGCTCATCTCCGAAACGGCCAGGAAGCCGCTGGAGGGTTCGCCGCCCGCCGTGTCCACGGACGCGGAGGCCCGCCGGGTGCTGAAGCGTCTGCGCCGCGCGAAGAGCGAGGCATCCGCGACGTCCGCACAGGAGACGGCGCCCGCCGACGCGGGTTAGTCTCGGGGTATGTCCGCTCCCAGGGTC
>RRBB01000140.1:0-29474 GCA_006543605.1 Rhodococcus sp. WS4 | reverse complement strand
AACACCGCCTCTACGAGGTGTTCGCACTCGACCGCTACGCCCCCACCCGATGATCCGAGGCGACAGTTAGGTAATACAGCTACACCACCCCAAAATCCCTACTGGCCAGCACAAACGCCACCCAGGCGCGAGACAGCGGGGAAACTCCGGCTAGGTGCCACGCATTATCTCGACGGCATCGTCCATCCCGTAGCGAGTCCGGAGAAGCTGGAGGATCTCGGGGACCTCCAGCGGTGGGTTGTGGAAGCGCGCGGAGATCGTCTCAACGGCCGCCAGAGCCCGGGACGGGGACACCGCTGCGGTGTCGGCAGCGAATGCCGCCGCCGATACTACGTGAATCGCTGCTGGCACAAGGGCTCTCGGAAAATGCTTCAGATTGTCGGTGACAATGGCGCCCGCACCGCCGATGACAGCTGCGGCGACCACATGTTCGTCGTCGACATCGGGTAGCCCGTACGTTCCTTCCAGCGGTTCCCAACCCTTGACCATCGAGTCATCGAAAGCCCGGTTCATCGTCGTGATCAGCTTCTTTGCCGCTGGCTCCGCATCGGCGGGAGCCGATCCGCGCTCGATCAACTTCAGTGCCTCGTGGTATTCGAGTTCGTCGAGGACGGCATCGGACCACAGTGGACGGTAGAGGCCCTCCACGGCGAGCGACAGCAGGAAGTCTCGCTGAAGGCTCGGCCACAGAACACAGGTATCGAGGACCGCTGCAAACATCCGCGGAGTATCTCAGCCGCGGGCTGCTCGTCGGCGCTGTGCGACGACTTTACGGGCTCGGCGCAGCTGCTCCTGTACTACGGCTGGATCGTCCTCGTCGGACAGCTCGACCGAGGTCTGCGCCAAGGCTTCGTACTGACGGGCCCTGCGCTCACGTTGGTAATCGAGCACGTCACGCAGCAGCAGTCGGTGGCGCGTGCCGATCTTCTCCGCACGCAGGTCTCCGACCTCGATCAGACGCTTGACCGTCGGACGGCTCACCCCCAGCACGTCGGCCGCCTGCTGGGTGGTCAGCTTGGTGGTCTGCGGAGCCACGGTGACCGCGCGCCCCGCCTGCAGTGCATCGACGACGTGCTTGAGGACTTCGTGCACCTCACGGGGAACCACCACCACATCGTGCTCGTCGGCGCCGGCCAGCATGTAGCGAGGCTCGACAGTGTTTCCGTGCCGGGCTTCATGTGCAGCGAGGAAGCTGGATACCGACGCCAACTCGTCGGACGCGTGCGGCAGAAACGTGTGCTGCTCGAGCGCTCTTGCCATCATCGTCAACCTCCCTTTCGAAAACATCGTAACACCTTTCGTTTCTTCCGAATATTCCTCAGGCGGGCCTCGATCCAACGGAAGGAGTCCACGGCCGGCCCGGCGATGCGGACCCCGCTGCTCTCGCTTGGGTGGGGCCGGGTCGCTCTCAGCGTGTGCTGTGCTCCGGTGAGCGGGATCCTGGCGCAATCGACCAGTGGTGGACCGATGCGCTTGTTTGCCCGAACCGGCGGTCGCGCGACGGCCTTTAGCCGTGGCGGCGCGCGGACTTCCGGACACCCGCGCGAAAGGCGCTGACTGCGCTTCTGGGCGGTCAGGCCGGATCGGGAGGTATCGGACGAACCCGACCCGTTGGGGTGGGTGGCAGGCGCGTGGGAACGGCATGTGGGGCGGGGCAGTGGTCCATGTTTTCAGTGCGCCACCAGTACCCGGTGAGCACGTCGAAGTGCATCTGCGACTGCGACACTGCGGGCGGCAGCGGACGCGAATCCACCAGTTCGCGGGTGGCGTTTCCCGACACGTACGGCTCGGAGTCGTCGAAGTAGATCAGTTCGCGGCCGTCCGCGAGGGTGGTTCGGGTCTTGCGCATCCGGAGCCGGGGGCCTGCCTCCCGCGCATCCTGATCGTCACGCACGGTCATCGACGATTCCTTCCCGGTTTTCCCGTGTCACTACGAGGTCGCCCGACGTGGTCGGCGAGAGCTTCCTGGGCGGCGCGCTCGAGCCCGGCATCGGTGATGAGGATGCCGACGTCGGACAGCGGGATCGTGTAGTGGCACCGATCAGGTGCTGGATTTGCAAAGGGACGCTCTGGCGGCCCCCGGATGTACGAGGGTCTGGGAGGAAGTGGCGAGCGGCGTCGAGTTCGACGAAGCCGCCGTCGTCGAGCAGGGCGGTGACGCGTTCGCGGGCGGTGAGCTTGCCCTTGGCGTGGACCTTCTCGACCGCGGCTTCACCGCTCGGGTGCTGTGCCTCGGCCTGACGGTTACGCAGGTCGGCGAGCTTGCCCGCCGTCGTGTGGAGGTCTGAAATCAAACTAGGCACCTATGAATCAGCCCGAGCTCGTTTTCCTAAGCGTGGTGATCTCGGCGGGGACGAGCTGTCCTGGTATCGAATGTGGCGATACATGCCGGTTTCCGGTGGGCTAGCTCGCGAACAGTTGCGTAGGATCCGCGAACGCTTTGAACTCCAGTGCGTTTCCTGATGGATCGAGGAAGAACATGGTCCACTGCTCACCGGGTTCGCCGTGGAAGCGGACGTACGGTTCGATCACGAACTCGATGTGCAGGGTCTTGAGTTTCTCGGCCAGTGCTGTGAAGTCTTCGACGGAGTGCACCAGGCCGAAGTGGGGTACCGGAACATCGTGGCCGTCAACCGGGTTGGTGCCGGCCACGCCAGCAGGCTCCGACATCGGTCCGCTTTCGTCGACCTGGTGAGTGACCACCTGATGACCGGCGAAATTCCAGTCGATCCACTTCGTGTCCGAGCGTCCCTCGGCGAATCCGAGCACTTCGCCGTAGAAGTGTCGGGCGGCGTCGATGTCGTGGACCGGTATCGCGAGGTGGAACGGGGGAATGTTGTTTCGTGCGGTCATCGGGGCGTCCTCTTTACGGATAATTGGTCAGGGCAAGGTGACGTATGTGATCGCCGGGAGGTCCAGGCCGTAGGTCTCGGCGGCATACTGGACGACGTCGACGGGGTGTTCACCTGTCAGGTACAGTAGATCCCCTTCGAGCGGGTGTGAGAGGTTGGCTGCTTCTGCAACATGGGTGAGGGCGAGGTCGGCTGCGGCGTCGAGGGGGTCGATGAGGTGGCACATCCCCGCGGCACCCCGCAACGGGTCGAGGATGCAGGTGAAATCGGTGCAGGCGAGTACCGCACTGGTGCAGCGTCGGGCACGCAAGTACGTCATCGCTTCGGCGATCAATGGGTTGATGCGTTCGTCGGTGATGCCTTCCTCGGCCAGACGCAGCAGCTCTTCTGTCGCGAGTTGATACACCTGGCGGTCAGTGAGTACACGTGGGATCACCCCACTGGCTACAGTGCCCGCCGTCGCCATGACTCCGACTGGGCCGTCGGGGGCGTTGCGAACAGCCACTTGGATGGCGGTCATCATGTCGATCACGGGAATCGCGCGCTCGACGCTGTTTTCGGCGACGACGCTTGCGGTGTTGCAGGCGATCACCCACACGTCGCACCCGTGATCGGCGAAGAACCGTTCGGCTTCGGCGACATAGCGGGAAACGTTTGCGGCCGGTTGTGGGCCGTAGGGCCGTCGCGCGGCATCTCCGAGGTACACGATCCGGTGTTGGGGTGCTCGCCGCCGAATGAGGTCGGCGAGGGGGAGACCGCCGATGCCGGCGTCGAAGATGCCGATGGTGCCGGCGGTCTGTGATGGAACGAATGTGGTTTTTTCGGTGCTGGTCGCGGTGGACAAGCGCTACCTCTCTACCAGCGGCGTGTGGGCAGTTTCTTTCGCAGTTCCTACCGCGATTGCTGTGATGAGAGCTGTGAGAACCATGTAGATAGCGGGGACCGCATTGTTGCCGGTTTCGGCGATCAGATAAGTCAGCAGCAGTGGAGCGGCACCACCGAAGACGGCGGTGGAGATGTTGTAACCGAACGAGTATGCGGTGTAGCGGAGTCGGGTCGGGAACAGTTCGACGAGCAAGACATGGACCACACCCGTGTGGCCGGCGAATGGCAGTGCCAGGAGTCCAGCGCCCAGGATGGCGACTGGAATCGAGCCGAGGGTCATGAGCCAGTAGCAGGGCAATCCGAGGACGATGACCGAGACGGCGGAGCCGATCATGACCTTCTTACGTCCGAGCCTGTCGGACAGGCGTCCCGCCAGCGGGATCGCTGTCATGACGACGAGCAGCGCGCACCCGGTGACGGCAAATCCGGCGCTGATACTGAAGTTCAATGTTTTGTTGAGGTAGGTGGGCATGTAGGTGAACAGCACGTAGTAGCCGGAGCCGTTCAGCACCGGGATGGTGATGGCGAGCAGGATCGCTCGACGGTGCTCCGGGGAGGCCAGGGCCTCGCGGAGCGGGTTTTTGGCGGTTCCGCTCGCGCTTTTCATCTTCTTGAACTCTGGGCTGTCTTCGAGCTTGGTGCGAATGTACAAGCCGATACCACCAAACGGGAGCGCCAGAAGGAACGGGATACGCCATCCCCAGCTCTGTAGCTGCTCGGTGGTCAGGGTCTCTGCGAGCGCAGTTCCGACGAGGGTCGCGGCGAGCAACGAGCCATAGGACGCGAGCTGAGCCCATGAGGTCAGCCGTCCACGGCGTCCTTCGGGTGCGTATTCGGCGACGAAGGACATCGCGCCGGCAGATTCGCCGCCGGCCGAGAATCCCTGGGCGAGACGACAGGCGAATAGCAGGATGGGGGCGAGGATGCCGATCGTGGCGTAGCTCGGCAGTAGGCCGATGGCGGTGGTGGCCACGGTGATCAGTGTCAGGATGTACACCAGGACGCGCTGGCGACCGATTTTGTCGCCCAGGTAGCCCCAGATCACTCCGCCGAGTGGGCGCACGAAGAATGGCAGACCGAAAGCGACGAAGGTCAGAAGCAGGCCTGCTGTCGGATCGGCGGCCGGGAAGAAGACGTGAGCGATGGTCGAGGCCAGGAAGCCGTAGATGCCGTAGTCGAAGAATTCGACGAAGACGCCGACGGATCCAGCGACTGTGACCTTGCGCAGTGTTTTCTGGTCCGCGGACGGTGTGCCCTTGAATGTTTCTTGCGTAGTCAACGGGGAGCCTCTCGTGACGTCGCGATCGGCCTTCGCCGGTCGACGCGGGGGTCCTCGATCGTCACTGATCGAGTATGCGGGGGTGTGTCGTGCGTGTGTCCTGTCGATTTCTGGACTGGCTGCCGCACCCGCGCGGTAGGCGCGGGTGCGGCAACGAATGGGTGCGGCAACGAATGGGTGCGGCAACGAATGGGTGCGGCAACGAATGGGTGCGGCAACGAATGGGTGCGGCAACGAATGGGTGCGGCAACGAATGGGTGCGGCGTGGGTGTTGCCTCAGACGAAGGAGCGGACCACGTCGATGATGCGGTCGAGCGCGGCATCCCACGCGGCTTCGTCCTGGGCGAAGCACAGTCGCATGTGGCCGAGTCCGCGGGGGCCGGATTGGTAGCCGGGATTGACGACGATGCTGGCCTGCTTCTTCAGGGCGAGTGCGAGTTCCTGGTCGGGCGTTCCGGTGAGGACTTTCGGGAACACGTAGGCGCTGCCGAAGCTGGCCTCGACGCTCATCACGCCGCTGGCGTTGATCTTCTCGACGGTGGTGTCGCGCAGGGCCTGGTATTCCTTGATGCGGTCGGTGAGGAACTGCTGGTCCTCGGCGATCCAGGGCGCGAGGAGGTGCTGTGCGTACGCGGGAGCGCGCAGGGCGGTGCACGATTGAACGTCCTCCATGGCGCCGAGCAGAGTTTTCGGGGCGACGGCGACACCAAGTCGGTAGCCGGAGAGGGATTCGGTCTTTGACGGTCCGAGCAGTGTCACCGTGCGTTCGGCCATACCGTCGACCGCGGCCAGGTGATAGAACTCCTCGCCGTCGTACACGAGTCGGCTGTAGAGTTCGTCGGCTATGACCTGGAAGTTGTGGCGCTGAGCGGCGGCCGCGATGCCGTCGATGGTGTCCTTGCCGTAGATCGCGCCGGTGGGATTGTTCGGGTGCGAGAAGATCAACAGCTTTGGCTTGTGCTCGGTGGCGAGTTTGTCCAGCACGTCCAGGTCGAGTGACGGACGGGCGCGGTTGCCGAGCGGGCCGGACGATTCCGGCCACACCAGCGGGACTCGAACCACCTCGGCTCCGAAGTAGCGCAGCATGCGCTCGGTGGACAGGTAGTCGGGGTCGGCGAGAATCACGACGTCACCCGGCGAGAGGATCGCTGCCAGCGCGGTGAACAGTGCACCCTGCGTTCCTGGGGTGAGCATGACTGTGGCGGCGCCGCTGGTGGGGACGCCGAGGTGGGTCTGCACGTTGTGTGCGACCGCGTCACGCACACCCCGATCGCCCCGGTACGGCGTGTAGGTCATGCCGTGGCCGGTAGCAGCTTCGGTGAACGTCGGAATCGTCCACTCCGGCGGCGGGAACCGGTGGGTGTCCGCGTACGTCGCGTCGAGGATGTCGCCGGGAGCCTGGGCGGCTTCGAGCTGACGTTCCGCGTCACGCACCGACATGCCGATGAGCTCGGTCATCTCGGGAAGCTGAAGTCTCGCGATGGAATCGGGAGATGTCGTGGGAGACAAGGTGTTTCCTTTCGTGATGTAGAACGCACCGCATCTGACGCCGTGCCATTTTCGGTGGGGGATCTTGTGCGGATCTCGCCCGCTCGGACGCCGTTGTCGATGTGGCTTGGATCACCACCATGCGGGTTGTGAGCTACTGTGTTCTGTATACAGAATAAATGTGCGGTGTCATTCTGTCTACCGAAGCTGAAAACCCGATGAAGGAGAGGGGGCGCCCGAATGAATGCAAGGCCACTACCGGTGCCGATCGTTGTGATCGGATACGGCCCTGTTGCGCAGAGCTACACCGCGGTCCTCCACGCCCGCCGCGCCGAGTTTCGAGATCGCTATCACGTAGATCCGTACGTCGTCGCCGTTCGAGGTCGGCATCGGCAGGCGATCGTCAGTCCCGGCGACAAGCCGCCGGCACGCGAATTGTGGGCCGAGCGCACACCGCTCGAAGACCTGCTGCACGAATCCTCCCCGCGTGTGGTCGCGCAGGCGGTTCCCTCGGATCCGGGCGGCGCCGCGGAGGCCCTCGCGGACGGGCTCACCGCGATCGAGCACGATGCGCACCTGGTGACAGCGACGAAGTCCCCACTGCTGTCGGGATGGGCGCAATTGCACAACGCGGCGGTGAGGAAGGGGCGGGGGGTTCGTATTTCCGGCGCGACAGGCGCCGCGCTGCCCGCCGGCGACGTCGCGCGGACCGCACTGCGCGGTTTCGACGTCCGGGAGGTCCGTGGCTGCCTGAACGGAACTGCGAGTTTCGTGCTCGATCGCCTGGGCGAGGGCACGACACTGGCCGACGCGGTCGCGGTAGCGCAGTCCCGCGGCATCGCGGAAGCTGATCCGGCCGCAGATCTGTCCGGCGCGGACACGGCCACCAAGACTCGCTTGCTGGCGGGGCTGCTGTGGGGATGGGACGTCAGCGCGTGCGATGTCGAGACGGAGCCGATCACCGGCGATACCGCCGCCCGCGCCGCCGAGGCCGACGCGCGTGGGGCGGTCTTGCGTCAGGTCGGATCGGCCAGTAGCGACGCCCCCGGTCGAGTGGTCGTCACACTCCGTGAGTTCCCCCGATCCGAACCGCCCTTCGGCGCACTGGCCGGCCCCGAGAAGGCCGTCACCTTCGGGTGCGGAGAGGCCGGCGACATCACTGTCTCCGGCGGCCGCTCGAGTCCACTGGGCGCCGCCCTCGCGATGGTCAAGGACACCCTTTCGCTGGCAACCGATCCCGTCAACGGGCTCGGTTGAACAGCTTCATCCAGTTGAGAAGCACGATTTATGAAGGAGATTCACGTGACAACACGCATCGTGATTGCTGATCGTCTCTTCGACGGGCATCGTCTCTTCGACGGCCCGGAGCGCACCGCGGTCGTGATGGTCGACGGCGTCATCGAGGCTGTGGGACGATCTGACGAGCTGACCCAGAAGTACCCCGGCGCCGAGGTCGACGACTACGCGGGTGCCACCGTGCTGCCCGGACTGATCGACTGCCATGTCCACTCAACCCTGCCCGGCGACGGCACCCCTCCCGATGACGCCGCTGCCCGCGACGTCACGGACCGGCACGCCACCGCGGCGGTCAACCTGGCCGCGCACCTCGCCGCGGGAGTGACCACCGTTCGTGATCTCGGTTCGCACGAGGACTTTCTGGGATTCGAGCCCGATCCCTCCGCATCGCCACGTCTGCTGCGGGTCGGGCCGCCGATCACCGAATCCAAGGGGCACATGCACTTCTTCGGCGGTGGCAGCGGTTCCTCCGCCGATGCCGTGGACCGGATGAATCGAAGCCTCGCCCTGGGCGCGTTCGGCGTGAAGATCGTCGGATCCGGTGGTGGCACGGTCGGGACCGTCCCGCACGAGACCACTCTGACGGAGGACTTCGTCGCTGCCGTGGTCGAGGCAGCCCACCGGCGTGATCGCGTCGTCACCACTCACGCCCTGTCGGGCGAGGGGGTGCGTCGAGCGATCACCGCCGGCTCCGACGGCGTCGAACATCTGGCGTTCATGGAGGAGGACGGATCGAGCGTCGCTGCACCTCCGGCGGACATCCTCGAGATGGCACGCGAGGCCGGCACGGCCTTCGGCTCCACTCTGGGCGTGAACTACCGATACATCGATCTCGCCGAACGCGGCGTACTCGACCCGTACGAGCTCGAGGAGCAGAAGCTCAAGACCGCCGACTACCTGCGTGGAGCCGGCCAGGTGCACGCCGCCGGCGTTCGAATCGTCACCGGCTCCGACGCAGGTTGGAAGCTGACGGCGTTCGGCGATTTCGCTCTCGAGCCCGAACTGCTGGTGCAGGCCGGCTTCAGTGAGGTCGACGCACTGAACGCGGCGACCGCCGCACCGGCCGACTACCTGAAGCTGCGCGATCTCGGCGTCCTGGCCCCGAGGGCGCGTGCGGACCTGCTCGTGGTCACCGGTGATCCCACGACCACCATCTCCGACCTTCGAAACGTCGCCGCCGTCTACCTCGATGGCGTGCAGGTTGTAGGAGCCCGATAGCGTGAACGGCATGCCGGAACGGCCACGTATCCTGCGCGCGGGTGAGCGCGCATGGCTCGTCGAATGCTCGGAAGGGCACTCGGCGGCACTCGCCGCGGCCATCGAAATCGGACCCTGTGCGCAGTTGATACGAGACGTCGTTCCGGCTGCCGTCACAGTTCTGGTCGTCGCACATTCACCGTCGGACATGACAGCACTGCGAGATCACCTGCGCCTTCATGTCGCCGCTTCGAGCGCGGGCACCGACGAGCTCGTGGGCGGGCGCACCGTGGTGGTGCCCATCGTCTACGACGGCCCGGACCTCGACGCAATCGCCGCCGAGGCGGGCCTGTCCAGGCAGCAGGTGATTGCACTGCACAGCGGTGCGGTGTACTCGGTTGCCTTCTTCGGCTTCGCCCCGGGGTTCGCGTACCTGACTGGGCTGCCGGAACAGTTGCGGCTCCCTCGCCGGACCAACCCTCGGCCGAAAGTTCCGGCCGGTTCCGTGGCGATCGCCAACCTGCAAACTGCGATCTACCCCGGGGCCATGCCGAGCGGCTGGAACCAGCTGGGAACGGCGGAGATCGATCTCTGGGACATCACTGCGACACCACCGAACCGATTCGGGCTCGGCGATCGGATCGTCTTCGAGGAAACGCAGCGATGACCCACAGAAATGGTGCCGCCACCGTGACAGTGAATGCCGTGTCACCAGGCGCGAGCGTGCAAGACCTCGGCCGGACAGGACACATGCATGTCGGCGTATCGCCCTCCGGCGCTGCCGATGTCTGCAGCTTCACATTGGCCAACCGCCTCGTCGGCAACCCGGAGAACGCAGCCTGCTTCGAAGTGCTGCTCGGTGGATTCTCGATCACCCTCTCGAGCGACCGAGTGGTGGCAGTGACGGGGGCACCGGTGTCGGTCCACATCGACGGGCGGGTCGTACCGGATACGGCCAGGATGCTCCTCCCTGCAGGGGCACGGCTCGAGCTCGGCCGCCCGGTGCACGGAATCCGTACCTACGTGGCCGTGGCCGGGGGAGTGGAGGCCCCCCAGTTCCTGGGGTCGGCGTCCAACGACGCACTGGGTGGCATCGGCTCGGGCATGGCGGCAGGTCAGCAGTTCGCACTGGGCCGGCCGGATCGATGTCCAGATCTTCCGACTGAACTGGCGCTCAGCAGGATTCCCGACACCGGCGCGGTCCTGCGGATGCACTGGGGCCCGCGGCACGATCTGTTCGATGCGTCGGATCGTCGACGCCTGGTGTCCCAGTGGTGGCAGGTGAGCGACCGCACCGATCGGGTGGCCGCGCGACTGACCGGTGACCCACTCACCATCGGCTCGATCGCTCTTCCCAGCGAGGGGATGGTGCGTGGATCGATCGAGATCCCGCCCTCGGGCGAGCCGATCGTTTTTCTCTCCGACCACCCCGCGACGGGCGGCTATCCGGTGATCGGTGTCGTCCTGGAAGCCGACGCGGATGTGCTCGCCCAGGCACGACCCGGCCTCCGGATCCGATTCGACCCGGTCACACCGACCGAACAGTGAAAACCGGTGGGCGGCCCAGAACCTGAGTCGCCCACCGGGTGTCCATTCCTCGACTCGACGAGGACGTGCCGGGCTAGTTTGCCGCCCAGGACAGTGTCAGTTGCACCTCGACCGGCGCGCCTCCCGGCAGCGAAATGACCCCGACCGCGGCGCGTACGGGGAGTGAGCCGAAGCGCTCGTCCAAAACCTTCGACGCCCCGTCTGCGACCGCGCTGTGCGAGGTGAAGTCACCGTCACACCGGACGAAGACGGTCATCGAGACGGGCCGCACCAAGGTGGCACCTTCCGGCAACACCTCCTCACAGGCCCGCACCGCACGCGTCACCGCATGGCCGGCGAGTTCGGCGGCCGTCGGGACATCGATGGTCCCCGGCGTGCTGGCATCGTTCTCGACCCTTCCCGCGGCCACCAACTTCTCGTCGCTGCGCGGTGTCATTCCGGCCGATACGACGGTCTCGCCGTGGACGACCGCTGCAACGTACTGACCGTGGGGGCGGATCAAACTGGTGCTCAAGAGTTTTCGTTTCCAATCTGTGTGAGTGGCGGACGGCCGGTATGGGTTCTGGATGCAGCACTTGCACTCGGTCGCGACGGCATTCGATGTGATCGACCATCCTCAGTGCGCGATCCCGGATCGCCGTGCACAGCCGTGCGGGCTGCATCGCAACAGATCGATGCAGCCCGGGCGCGGGGATAGCCGCGTGGGACCCGTGGCCGGGCGTAGCGAGATCCGCCACGGATATCTCGCTACGCCCGGCCGATTACGTGTCCGCGGTGGTCAGGTCATCGACCGCGGGACTCGAGGACCTCGGCGATGGGGAGGATCTTGATTCCTGCACCGGTGATGCGGCGATGAACTTCGCGAGCGCTTGTCACGGACTCGGCGTTGTCTCCGTGGACCAGGATCACGTCGCAGGGCATGGAGATCGGTGTGCCGTCGATGGAGTCGATGGTCCCGTCGACCGCAGCCCGCAGTGCGCGGTCAGCGACCAGTTCCGGATCGTGCAGCAGCGCGTTCGGATGATCACGGCTCACCGGCTGACCGTCACTGCCGTACGAGCGGTCCGCCATGAACGTGTAAGCGAGTCGCAGACCGGCCTTCCGGCCGGCGCGCTCGAGCGCGCCGGCCTGGACCGTCAGGATGACTGTCGGATCGAACGACCGGACGGCGTCGACGATCGCAGCGGCATACGTGTCGTCGACGCCTGCGATGTTGTCCATCTTCCCGTGGACCGTCACGTGAGCCAGCGGTACACCTTGTGCCGTGGCGAAGGCCTTCAACGCCCCCAGCTGGTACAGCACATCGGTTCTGATCTCCTCCGGAGACATCGTGATCGCTCGTCGGCCGAAGCCCTGGAGGTCCCGAAACCCGGGGTGCGCGCCGACCGAGACCCCTTGCGCCTTGCAGGCACGAACCGTCGCGTCCATCACCATCGGATCGCCGGCGTGGAATCCGCAAGCGACATTCGCATCAGAGATGACTTCGAGCAGCGACTCGTCATCGCCCATTCGGTACTTCCCGAAGCTCTCTCCGATGTCGGCCATCATTGAAACCACGGCCATCGGGTTCCACCTGCTTTCTCTCAGAGGCTCGTCGTCCGGGGACGCTTAGTTTATTCTGTATACAGCGTACATGTCCGGTACACTTGAGTGCATCGATGAATGAGGGGAATGATGGCCGAGAAGCGAACACTGAGCCCTGAGATCGGCTGGCGTAAACAGGACTGGGCGTATGCGCAGGTTCGCGACTGGATCATCTCCGGAGAACTTGCACCGGGTACGCGGATCGACCAGGAAGAGCTCGCCGGAAGGATCGGCATCAGCCGCATTCCTCTCCGCGAGGCCCTCGCGCGACTGATTGCCGAAGGCTTCCTCCAAGGCGCTGCGCATCGCCGGGTTGTCGTCACTTCGTTGTCTCTCATCGATGCTCGTGACGTCTACTGTGGCCGCGAGGCGCTGGAGTCGGCGCTCGCCGGTGCGGCCGCACAGAACGCAGCTTCGGCGTCGGAAGAGCTCGGTGAGGTTGCACGGATCCTGGACAAGACCGAACTGTTGCTCGAAACGGGCGACGCCGAGGAGTTCCGCAATCTGGACCGCACATTCCATGAGGGCATCTACCAGATCGCCAACATGCCGAAGTCCTTCGGGTCGGCCAGATCGCTCTATGCAATGAGTGAGCGGTATGTCCGTCTCTATCTGAGTGACTCCGCACGTATTGCCGCGTCGTACGCCGAACACGTCAAGATCTATCAGGCAGTCAAAGCGGGTGACGCGGCGTCCGCGGCGGGACTGACCTGCAGTCATGTGGCAACCGGATTGTCCCTCCTCGAGGTCCGCCTCGCCGCGTGAAGCCCTGCGGCGCAGGCAGTTTCGGCCCTGATTTTGGTTCCAGCTCGCCCGCGACCGGCGGGAGCTGAACGCGAGGGGGTGCGCCACACGATGAGTGGTGCACCCCCTCGCCGTTCGACCGGAAGCGGGACGGCCGGATCACGGACGTCCCGGGCCCGATCGTGGTCCTGTCGTCGCAGTCTCAGAGTGGCTGGACCAGCGCGTCGTACAGGTCGGGCCGGCGGTCGCGGAAGATGGTCATCTGAGCGCGTTCTTCGATGAGCCGGCCGCGCTCGAGGACTCCGTAGATGATGGTGTCTTCGCCCTGGGCGGAGGCGATGAGCTCGCCCACGGGATTGGAAATTGCGCTGTATCCGAAGAAGTCGATGTCGTTGTTCTCGCCGATCCTGTTGCAGGAGACGGCGAACATCCTGTTCTCGAACGCACGTACCGAGGTGAGGTTGTGCAGGATTGTCCCGTCATTCGAGAAGTTCGGCATGTTCCACAGCATCACCAGGATCTCGGCGCCCTTGAGGGCGTAAGTCCTCGTCAGCTCGGCAAATTGGTTGTCGTAGCAGACGCCGATTCCGATGGTGCCCAGGTCCGTCTCGAACACTCCGTTCGTGTTCGCGGGGATGAAGTAGTGCTTTTCATAGCCCGGAATGTGGGCCTTGCGGTGAACTCCCCCGAGTCGGCCGGACGGATCGATCAGCACGGCGGAGTTGTACAGCGTGGCGGGAATCGTCGGATGGGCCTCCGCCATTCCGGCGATGATGTAGACGTCGTGTTGGTCCGCGATCTCTCCCAGGGCTTCGGTGAACTCTCCGGGGATCTTGTCGGCGCACTTCATGTACTGGCCGCCGAACTGCTTGTCGCGGCCCTTGATGTACCCGATGTTCGCGAGTTCGGGGAACACGACCAGGTCAGCGTTCTGCTCCCGCTTCGCGGTCTCGACCGCGGCCCGGATCCGCTCCAGGTTCTTGCTCGCATCGAGCAGCGAAATGTCCATCTGCACAGCAGCGACGACTACTTTTTCTTTCACTTTGCACATTCCTTATCGGTGGCCACAGGCGATCAGTCGACGCCGACGCCCTGCCAAACCCATCAGGATCTGTGTCAGGGGCCACTACGTTCGAGGGTATGTTCTGTATACAGAATACAGAATGTGTGAGATGGTGTCTACGGAGGACGAAACCGATCTGCAGGAGGAGAACAGGCGATGAAGCCGCCCGTCATTGTCGCCGCTCCTGCTCCGCCCCTCACTGATGAACGCGCCGCCACCACCCGGAAATCGCCACGCATATTCGCGTCCGCCTGCGAGCTCATGGTTCGTCATCACGGGACAACTGCCCGTAGGGGGCTCGACGAGGCGATCCTGACCGGAGTCGCGGCATATGGCTGGCACGCCTGCCTCTCGCCCATCGCAGTAGCGCTCTGGAGCGGTGTCCGGGGCGGCTGCGAATGACGGTCGGGCTCATCGATTCCGGAATTGGGCTGCTGAAGACATCGGCATGTCTGCGCGAGCTGCGCCCGGAGCTCGATCTACTTCTGATGATGGATCCCGCTGGTGCGCCGTGGGGTCCGAAATCCGGCCGCTGGGTGATCGAGCGTGTCCTCGACACATCCCAGCGTGCGGTCGCCATGGGCGCACAGATCCTGGTTCTGCCGTGCAACACAGCGAGTGTCACCGCGCTGGCGCACGTCCGTGCACATCTGGGCGATCGAGTGCCGGTAGTGGGTACCGTCCCCGCCATCAAACCCGCCGCGGCCGCGTATGAACGAATCGCTGTGTGGGCGACGGAGACAACCGCGGCCAGCGCGTACCAGGCCCGGTTGATCGATGAGTTCGCTGCTGGATGCACAGTGACGTCTGTGGCGTGCCGCGGACTCGCCCATGCGATCGATCGCGGTGACAAGCCGGCGATCTCTGCTGCCATAGTCGAAGCCGTAGCGTCAACACCCGGCGATGTCGAAGCCGCGGTGCTCGGGTGCACGCACTATCCACTCGTCGCAGATGAGATCGCTTCTGCTCTTCCGCCCGGGGTCAGGCTCTTCGACAGCGCCGACGCCGTCGCCCGCCAGACACTTCGCAAGATGGAGCAGTTGTCGATTTCCTCGGCCGGAACGGGGCGAGTCTCCATTCTTCTCAGCGGACGTCCCGGGTCGCTGCCGGCCAGCGCACTCGAGCACCGTGAAGGTCGGCTTCTCCGTGTCGATCAGGATCTCCTCTCGGGCACGACGGTCGGAAGTGCTCAGTTGATAAGACCGAGTTCGATGGCGCGGCGCAAGGCGGATGGGTGGTCGGCGGTGCCGAGCTCTTCGAAAGCCCGGCTCAGATAAGTTGCTGGCGAGCCCAAACGATCGGCCACTTCGTGGTCAGTCGGGCGATTGCGGTGAGGTTTCCGCGTAGCCCGGATAGGCCGAAATGCTTCCGTCCGCGCAAGAGCGACCCTGCCACGCTTGGCAACGCCGCCCGCTCGGTTCGGGTGTGGATGCGCGGCACCCGCGATGACATGGATGCCATACTCGCCCGGCTGGCCGCGGAGGAGCGGCAAAGGGGGTGCAGAAATGACCCGTCCCCTGCCCCGGGCTTCGGTGCGCTGGTAGTGTGGTCGCCGCGCTCCCACCCGGGAGATTCCTGAGGTCTGTCGTGGTCGGCCTCAGAAGTGGCAATGAGCTTGTGGCACAACTGTATCCACGTGCAGCAGCCCTCCCCGAGTGGATCAACCGTCTCGATTCCGCCCCAGGGCGTCGTCCTCACTTTGTGGGGCATCGGCGACCAGCTGTCTTTGGCAGGGGATCGGATCGAGACGGATGGAGGAACCGCATGAGCGAGCAGCGTGGACGTGACTTCAAGGTCGCGCCCTTCGGAGGGCGTGCAGATCGGACAGCGAAGGAAGCAGCGCCCGCAGACCGTGGTCCAGCTCCCGGCCGGCCTGCCGGGTCAGGCCGTCGTGGGAATGGTGATCTCGGCTCTGCCGTCGATGGCCGATAGTTGGTAATGCGGACAGGTGACCACCTGCCGAGGAACGGGAATCGCCTGACGGTCGGTGTCGAGGTAGAGGCGGTATGCGAGCTGCCCGCGCCGATGGCTGCCGGTGCCTGGATCGACGGCGCCGAGGAAGTATCCGTGCGCGGAGTCGACGGCTGAGAAGATCGCCCGCGCCCACTCGGCAGCCTCCGTGGACGGCAGATACCGTGGCCGGCCCGTCTGCGCGTCGACGGTGTGCACGATGACCGTGACGGCGAACCCGGCCGCCGCGGGGAACCACCGCTCGGCCGCGACGTCGAACGGTGCAATGGACGTGTGAATCCGCAGCTCGATGTCCGTTCCGGTGCGCGCCGCGGCTGTGATGATGTGGGGATCCGTCGAAGCATCCTGTACGGCCAGGTTCGGCAGCGCCTGGTGGCCGTCGGCGCAGATGCTGCCTGGATCAGCGGACATGGAGCAAGGGTACGGGCCGCCGACACCCGGGCGGCGGAGTGATGACGATTCGTCCGACCGGCGACCGATCCCGCAGAATGAAGCGTTGACCTGCAGAGACGGCAGGTCCCCTAACGGAAGGACTGGACCGGTACCGGAGTGTGCGCAGGTTCGTTCAGGTCACTGCGCGAGGTATCGACCGATCTCAGCTGGTCACGACGTTGGGCGCCGGACGTTGAGGATCGCGCAGGATTTCACTCGTAACTGCTGGATTCCATGAGTTACGTGTGGAACCCGCGAGTTGCTAGCGGATTCCGGTACTCGTCGCGGTTGGGAGCACGTTCTGCACCATTTGACGGCCCCAGTTCGGGATTCTTCACCGGACCACATCTACGGGACTTCGCAGGTCAGCGAGTTTCAGTCATGGCACGACAATCGGAACGCCCGGTGAGGGTTCGGCTTGCGGACGACTGTGGGGAGAGAAGTCAGATAATGGATGCGTGCCTGCCGATTCCTCACCTGGTTCCGCCGCCATCGCGCATGTGCCCGGCCTCGCCGAGGGCGTCCCACTCAATCGGGCACTCCGTGTAACCGTGCACTTTCATCCCGACCTCCCGTTCACCGGCGGTTCGACACTGAAGGCGATCGCGGACCGAGGCGCGTACCTGTCACAGTTCGCGACCCGGACCGGCAACGGCGGCCTGACCGCCCACCCCGGCGGCAACAGGTGGAAGTGGGAAAGCCGCATCTTGGGTGGCGCCTACGACGAGCACGAGCCGGCGGAGCGACCGAAGTACGGATCTCTGAACTACCGCGCCAACCCTTACGGAGGATCACCTCGTTTCGGCTCCTCGTACTCCTGCTGGCAGAGCACACGCTCGATCGCACCACTTTCTGCTTCCCCGACAGCGTCTTCGAGCCCGACCTGTTCGGCACCGCAGAGGCGATGAACTTGATGGATGCCGCAGCGGCGGTTGAATTCGACGATCCACTCGACGACTACATCGAGGCACACGTCCACGGACCCATCGACATTGCGTCGGACGTTGAGGCTCTCGTTCTTCGACCCGAGCTACCGCGGCACACCTTTCGACGGGATCGCCCAGTCGCTCCCATGCCCGGTGCTGTGGCACGACGGGTACACGGTGAACGTCGAGGAGATCGCCCACCACCCCGATTTCCGAGGGCCGCGCATCGTCGACCTGGCCCGCGACATCGCACACGATGGCGTACTCACTCCAGCCATCCTCGGCCTGGCACGGAGTGCATCCTTCGACCCGCAGGACCTGAAAAAGGTGTGGCACTACATCGCCCGGTACGGCCAGCTCAGGCGGTGAAGTACGTCGCGAGCTTGGTGCAAAGCTGTTCGAGTTCGGCGGCGTCGACTCGTGGGGCATCCGCCCATGAGTCGACGTCGTTCCATTCTGTCGCATCCGGGGTCCCCACCGGGCGCACGAAAATGTGCTGATGAAAGTGCGACACGCTGCGTCCGGCAAGGGCGGAGAACACGAACTGCGGGGACAACTCGGACTCAAGTGCCCGCGCCGCGCACCACGCGGCGTGGGCAACGGCCCGCACCTCGGATTCATGCAGTGATTGCAGGTTCGCGACATGCCGTCGCGTCTCGACAAACAGATAGCCGGGAACTGTCGGCGCTCCCTTCGACAGGGCAGGCCGATGCGTGACAACCAGGAGATCGTTCTGGAAGATCCTCGGCCCCACCAGCGGACCGACATTGCGGTGTTTGTCGCAGATCGCGCAGTCCGGGGTCATGGGCACACCCTACTGACGCGTCATCCCGCTCGAAGACGGAACAACCACCGGACAACCCCGGACGATGACTCGAGTCCCCGGCCAGGATCCCGTACGCGAACGTCCGCCCCAAGGCGGGTCCGGGACGGCCGGGCGGCAGCTAATAGGTAGAGCTTGCCCTCATCGGTCCAGTGCTCGGTGATGTCGGTCAACCACAACCGGTCGGGCCGCTGGGCGCTGAACTGCCGCCTGACCAGGTCGTCATGGACCGGCGGCCCGGATCGGCGATGAAGTCCGCGCTTCTTCGCGAACACCGAGAAGATCCGCTGCTGCGAACACAGCCGGTGGACGCGGTTCTCGCCGGCGACGATGCCGTGGGCGGGTAGTTCGTCGGCGATGAACCGGTATCCGAATTCCGGATCGCCGGCGTGGATATCGAGTGCGGCGTTGATCAGATGGGCATCGTCCCAATCCCGTCGGGACACGGGATCGGTGATCCACTTGTAGAACGCTTGCCGGGAGAATCCCAGCACCCGGCAGGTCACCGCGACGGGGATACCGTCGGCGGCAAGGTCACGGACCAGCGGGAACATCATTTTGGGTTGACATCCCTCGATAGGTAGGCCACCGCCCGGCGCATCACCTCCGCCTCCTGTTCGAGCAGCCGGATACGTTTGCGGGCCTCGCGGAGTTCGTCGGATTCGTTCCGTGTGAGGCCGGGTCGGGTGCCGTCCTCGATGTCGGCCTTGCGCAGCCAGTTCTTCAGGCAGGTCTCGGAGATCCCGAATCTTTCGCGATCTGCTCCAGCGGGGCTTCGCGTTTGCGGGCCACGGCGACGACGTCGCGGCGGAACTCTTCCGGATATGGCTTCGGCATGCCGATCATCCTTTCACCGTGCGGGTGGATCCCTCACGGGTCATCCCTGAAGGAGCGGGGCCTTGTCAAGGGTCGCGTTTTACGTGGTTTCGGCTCCATGTGGGCAGCGCTGGGTGAGGGCCGGGGGTCAAGACACAGCGCCCGCAGCGTGCGCGAGGACGAATGGTCTTGACGGTGGCCCGGCCCGGCGCAGACTGGAATGAGCCCGAGAACAGGTCGAGGACCAACGACGCGATTCGGTTTCGTTATGTGGTTGTGGTGCAACGTCTCCAGTGTGATGCGTGTGGGGTTGGGCAGGGCCGAGCTTCCTCGGCTGCCGGTCATCCCTTCGCCCGGCGGTGCGGGCATGGAGCGGTGCGCTGGCAACACACGGGGTCAATCAGGTGGGCGACCACGCCGTAGGCACGGGGGTCAGACCTGTGCACGGCCGCGCGCGTGTTGCGTCCGGGGTGCTCACGCCACCGCCTTCTGGTGGGCCACGGCGCGGATCTCTCCGTCGCGCAGCCCGTAGTAGACGAGGGTGAGCAGTTTGCGGGCCGCGGCGATCTTGGCGATGTTTCGGCCGCGGCGGGCCTCGATCCGTTTGCGATCGGTCGAGATCTTCGTGCCGGCGGGATGCCGTTGGATGGCCTCGACGGCCGCCCAGCGCACCAGTTTGCTGCCCTGCTTCGTGATGTGCCCGCGGTGTACCACCGTGTCCGATTCGTGGTGTTTGGGGGTCAGACCGGCCCAGGAGCACAGGTGAGCGGGGTCGGTGAACCGGTGCACATCCCCGATCTCGGCGACGAACACCGCGGCCAGGGTGGGTCCGATGCCGGGCAGCGCCTGGATCGCCGCATACCCGCGGTCGCCACGCAGCTCGGTGGCGATCCGGGCGGTGAACCGTGTCTCATGCGCGTCGAGGTCGTCGATCAGCTCGAGCAACGAGATCACCCGACGCGCGTACGCGTCCCCGAGCGGCACCCGCGTCAGCTTCTGGCGGCCGGTGACCCCGAACAGGTCCGACACCGGGATCAGGACTCCCGCCTTGGCGAGCACGGAGTGCACCTGCGCCTTGAGCCCGGACCGCAGCGCGACCAGTTTTGCTCGATATCGCACCAGTTCCCGCAGCTCGCGGGTCTGCGGTGGGGCGATCCACGCCTCGGGCAACCGGTTCATCCGCAGCAGATCCGCCAGATCACCGGCATCACGCACGTCGTTCTTCACGCGTCGATATCGGAATCCCTTGACCCCCAGTGGGTGTGCGAGGTGTACGTCCGCACCCGCCGCTCGCAGGGCGTCGACCGCCCAGTACCAGCCGTAGGTCGCCTCGAGCACCCCGGGGTGTGGGCCGGCCTGCTCGATCTGCAACCCCAACGCGACCGGGTCGTTGACGATCCGTACCGCCGAGAGCTGCTCGCCGGTGTCGGACTGGCGGACGATCACCGATCGTTGCCGGTGCAGATCGATCCCGACGAACTGTTTTCCGTCATACTCACTCATCAGGGGCCTCCCTTTTCGTTCGGAAGTGAGTACTCCCAGCATTCGCCGGGAACCCTCGAGGAGCGGAGGCCCCGCCCCTTCATCGCATCAGGTGTCAACCAGAGCCGGGGCAGTCCCTTCCGATCAGTGGAACGAGCTTCGTGTGCCATTGCCCCAGTGTTCGGGCATCGAGAGAATCCAGTGACGTCACAGACCGTCATTTCGATCTCGCGCAGGGCGGTCGCGGTTGCGCCCTTCGGGGGCGCGGCTGCGTCCGGATCTCGTTCGAACAGGCCCTCGCCTTGGCTGCAATTCCTAGGCTTGTCCATCGCATGCGATGGTGGCGAGGACCTCGACATTCGGGACGCCACGATGTGGTGCCACATCAGCAATGTTGAACACACGCGATGGCGCCGCGATCACCAATTCGCTATCGACTGTCGTCGAAGAGGGTCCAGCCACCAACGATTGCTACGAGGCCTGCCTGTTCCGAAACCGCGTTGTTGAGACAGTGGAGCCTGAGGGAGCACCGGGGTAAATAGACAATCGAGTCGGATTCTTGACATATTTGAAAACGTGACGCTAGTCTCATATGCCTGGCGCCTTCGCGTCAGGGTAGTTAACAGCGATGAGATGCCACACCGGTTGACGGGGTGGCTGGGTGACGTACCCAGATGTTGCAACTCGCAGCAACTCCGGAATGTTCACTCCTGGACGACTGTCCGATGTGGAGCGCTCTCGACCTCAAGGCCGCATCTCGTTGCAACCACTGGAGATAGGACTCAGAATGTCCATTCGGGAATCGATTGACAGTCGACCGATGAGCCGATATCAAGTCATGGTTGTAGGACTCTGTCTCGCCATCGTGTTATCCGAGGGATACGACTTGTTGTTGATGGCCTTCGCCGCGCCGGAGATAGCGAGCGAGTGGGGTCTGAGTGGGTCTCAGACGGGGATTCTGCTCAGCAGTGCCTTGATCGGTATGGCATTGGGATCGGCATTTCTCGCACCGCTCGCAGACCGCATAGGTCGCCGGCCACTCACACTCGCATGCCTGCTTCTGGTTGCAATAAGTATGGGCTTCGCCTCGATCTCAGCAAATTATCTTCAGCTGGGCCTAGTTCGACTTCTCACCGGATTGGGTATCGGTGGGCTGGTGGCCAGCCTTCCCGTCATCACCGCGGAATTCTCACCGCGAAGCCGGCGCAGTACGATGATTGCGCTGTACACGATGGGCCTACCGCTAGGTGGCGTGCTCGGGGGTATAGCCGCAACTCTGCTCACGGCCTCGTACGGTTGGAGGGCAAGTTTCGTGGCCGGAGCGGTGCTTACCTTGATACTGCTGATCGTTGTGTACTTGCGCATGCCGGAGTCGATCGACTACCTGCTGGTACGACGTCCGGCGGGCGCACTCGAAAAAATCAATCGGATTCTTCCCAAGATGAACCTTGGCGCGATTGCCGAGCTTCCCGCCGTGGTCGGACGAGAAGCGCCGGGAGTGCGTACTGCAATCTTCACCGGCGCCAATGGGGTTCGTTCGATGCTGCTCGGAGGTGCCTTCTTCTTCATGATGGCTGCCTTCTACTTTGCGGCGAGTTGGACGCCGAAGCTACTTCAGCAAAGTGGCTTCTCAGCGCAGCAGGGCATCAGCGGCGGCGTTCTTCTCAATATTGGCGGTGCCGCAGCAATTCTCGTCTTCAGCGTGCTTGCCATCACCGTACGTAGTCGTATCCTTACCGTCGGCGCGCTGGTCGGAGCTGCGATGTCATTCCTCGCCATGAGCACAGTAATCGGAAACTTGACTCTGGCACTGATTGTGACGGTCGCTTTGGGTGCATTCGTAAATACCAGCGCCACTGGACTTTACGCTCTGGCTCCCGACTGCTACCCCGCCTCGGTTCGGGCCACCGCGATCGGCTGGGCATCAGCGCTCGGCCGAATCGGCGCAATCACCTCTCCGATCGTCGCGGGTCTGCTGATCGACAGAGATTGGACGCCATCGGCACTCTTCGTCGCCTTCGCGATCCCTCTGTTCGGTGGCGCACTTCTCGTTGCGGGAATTCGTCTTCCGGCAGCGGATGCCTTTCCCGAGCAGCTCGTCGACGATGGTGTGCAAGAAGCCCGAAATTCCAAGGCGTAATTATCAGGAGGATCGTGTTCGGGCGCAGGCAATTCCGTTACTACGCCTGCGCCGAACGATCGACTGATATCCATCGAGACACCGTTCTTTCATAACTTCGATCCAGGAGGTCATACATGCCATCAGTAAACGAGGAGACCGGCGTGAACGAGCGGGACCGGACCTTTGCAGATTTTGATCACAACGATTCGACTTTGGGTGCTCGAGAATTTCGAGCTCGCCACACGCAGATGAGAGAACGGTGTCCCGTCGCCCACAGTGACCGTCACGGCGGATTCGACGTGGTTACACGGTACGACGAGGTGCGGGAGGCATTGTCTGCGCCGACGATCTTCTCGTCAGCGGACGGTGTCTTCATTCCACCGACTGGAACACCACGAGCGGCCGCGATGGAATTTGATGATCCCCAACATGCTGTGTGGCGCAAGATCATGGAACCGCCGTTGACGGTCCGAGCCGTTCGCGCTTTCGAGCCAACTATTCTGGAGATCGCGGACTTCTTGATAGACAACTTCGCGTCGCGAGGATCGGCCGACCTGGTGCGCGAGCTGGCCGAGCCTTTACCGTCCATCGTGATTGGACGAGTTGTGGGGTTGGATCATGATGAGTCGTTGGCGGCCCGGGATGTCGCGGCGCGATTGTATTCATCGATCGGAACGAGCGAATTTTCTGTGGAAATGGAAGCTTTCGGGGATTTTGTAGAATCGCAGCTTGCAAGTCGGCGAAGCCACCCGCGCCAAGATTTCCTCTCTGACCTCGCCTCGGGAACAGTAGAAGGCATGCCGATCGACTCGGACGGAGTCTCGAGTTTGATGCTGGCTTATCTCCTTGGTGGTCATCATTCGACTGGCTCAGGCATCGCGGCGCTCTTGCACGATATCCTCACGCGAGAAGATGTACGCCAGGCGGTCACGTCGGCAGACGACAACCAGAAGGCAATGACGAGGGCTGTCGACGAAAGCTTGCGGCTCAACACGCCACTGCAGTACTTTGCGCGAACCGTAGTCCAGGACACGACAATCGCCGACGAACGCATTGAGCAGGGGAGCAGAATTCTCCTCGATCTTGCCGCTGCCAATCGTGATCCACGACGATTCGAGGACCCTGAAGAGTTTCATCTCGATCGGCGTCGGAACGCACATATAGCGTTCGGTGGTGGCAGTCACGTGTGCCTCGGGCAGCATCTCGCACGAGCCGAGATTCGTGTCACTGTCAGTCGGGTTCTCGAGCGCCTGCCAGACCTGCAACTCACCGAAGAGTGCCAGGAGAAGGTGGTCGCGGGGAAGCTGCTCACAACGGAATCGCTGCCAGTGGTGTTCAGCGCGGAGGTTTAGTCACCGCGGCCGGGTCAGGTGCATTGAGCGTACGAATAGGGCCGGCCATCGAATCTTTCTTGTCGATGGCCGGCCTTGGCAATGGCCGGCTACAGATCCAGGACAATCATGGGCGTTCGTGAGCGGGAAACACAGACCAGTATTAGGTCGCAGGATGCCCGTTCTTCTGCGGTGAGAACGGTGTCGCGATGATCGGGTACCCCGTCGATGACCGGAACTTCGCAACTGCCGCACGTTCCCTCTTCGCATGAGGTCGAGACATCGATATCGGCATCGATCAGAATGTCGAGCAACGTGCGATCGGCTGGAACGAGGAGATCGATTCCTGACGCAGCCAACCTTGCAACGAATGGTACGTCAACCACGTCATCGTTCACCTGTGCAGTGAATCGTTCAGTATAGCAGCATAATCCGATTGTCTTTGATGCATCTTCGACTGCGTGAAGGAGTGTGCCCGGGCCACATGAGTACACCGTCGAGCCTACGTCCGTTGGGGTTAAAAGATGCTCGATCCGAGCTCGCCCGAATTCCGAGGATGGCAAAATATGGACGTTACCTCGGCCCCGATCGAGTTCGGCCAATTCTGATAGGTACGGCATTGAGGATCTGCTGCGCCCCATGTAGTGCAAACGCCACGGGAGCCTGTTGGCGTCGGCACGTCGAATCATCGGAATGATCGGGGTGATGCCGATTCCACCTGCCACGAAAACGTAAGCAGAACTGTCGTATAGGGAGAAATGGTTACGCGGCCCGCGAATGGTGGTTACGTCATCGACGTTCAATTGATGTGCGCGGACGGAGCCGCCGCGGCCGTCGTGTTCCCGACGGATCGCTATCCGGTAGGTCAGAGGATCGGTGGGGTCGCCGCATAGCGAGTACTGGCGGACCAGTCCGGGTTCCATGACGAGGTCTATGTGCGCTCCCGGTTCCCATTGTGGCAGCGGTGTTTTGTCCGTTGATCGAAGGGCCAATTCGACGACGTCGTCCGCTAGATGAGTGCGGGCGATCACTGACACCTCGTGAACAAACGTCGTTGGTGCGATTGGCATTGCAGCTCCTTCTGGCGATCGAACACGATGCGGTCACCGATGGTTCGGTCCGTCACCTTCCACTCTTGCATTGGGACAAATTTTAGACAATACTGTCAAATGGGTGCATAGCGGTGTCTCTCGAAACCGGGTGGCCGGTCATTTCAATCTCGACCCGCAGCACGGCAACGCACTTAAATGAGAGGACATGTAAATGGCTCATGTGGGCATCGTGTACGACAGTGGATACGGGCATACCGCGGCCCTGGCTCGGGCCGTCGGGGAAGGAGCCGCATCGGTAGACGAGGTGACCGCGCGGCTGTACTTCGCGGACGACGTTGCAGCTGCCCCGGAACTTCTGGACGGCTGTGACGCAATGATATTCGGTAGCCCTACGTACATGGGTAGCGCTTCGTCAAGCTTCAAATCGTTCATGGAGAGAACGTCCGGATTGTGGGCCGCGCAGCGCTGGCAAGGACGATTGGCGGCAGGTTTCACCAGCTCCGGTGGTTACAGCGGCGACAAGCTCAACACGCTTGTGCAGCTCAACCTTTTTGCAATGCAGCACGGCATGATTTGGGTTGGTCTTGGGCTGCTGGACGGCAACAACGCGAGCTACAAATCCGACGAGAATCTCAATAGGCTCGGTAGCTATATCGGCGCTATGGCGCAGACGAACACGGATCAAGGAATCGAAGGAATCCTCGACAGTGACCTCGCTACGGCACATTCACTGGGAAGCCGCGTTGCGCATGCCGCGCGCATCTGGAATCACAAGGAGATGAACCGTTGAAGCGCATTCTGATACTGGGCGGGGGCCCTGCGGGTCTGTTCTTCGCGCTGATGGCCCAGCGTGCCATGCCCGATGCTCAGGTGCTGGTGCGGGAGCAGAACCCTAAAGGAGTCACCTACGGCTGGGGAGTCGCCTTCTCTCAGAGTGCAATCGATGCCCTCCGGCCGGCAGCTCCCGATGTGCTGGCGAGCCTCGAGGGCAATTCGAGCCACGAGGCGATGGATATCGCACTGAACGGCCAAACCGTCTCCGTCACCGTCGATCCCGCCCATCTGAACGCACGCTGGTCACTGATCGGAGTGCTTGAAGGCGCAGCGATCGAAGCCGGCGTGGACGTTCAGCATGACGTCGCGGAGGAACTGTCGGAATCCGAAATGGCAAAATGGGACCTTGTTGTCGGCGCAGACGGGGTGAACAGCCGGACCCGAGAGCGATTCGCTGACGTTTTCGAACCATCCGTCGTCCTGACCGAAAATTGGCTTGCTTGGTACGGGACGTCGAAGTTCTTCAACCCCTCGATTATTTTGCAGGACACCGACCATGGCGTGGTGATGAGCCATGCATCGACCTTCGCACCCGACCTCAGCAACTTTACAGTCGAAGTGGGTCAAGACACATTCGATGCGTTTGGATTCGCGGACAAGACAGAGGCAGAGTCGCGTGCCGTCTGCCAGGAACTGTTCACGGACTACCTCGATGGCGCCGAGCTTCTCAGCAACCACTCGCCGTGGTTCCAAGCGAAATTCGTCAGCTGCGCCAACTGGACGCATCGCAACCTCGTTCTCATCGGCGATGCCCTCCACACTGTTCACCCCTCCATCGGTTCCGGTACAAGGTTTGCCATGCGCGACGCCGTTTACCTTATGGAAGCAATGCAACAGGCGGATTGGGATGTCGCGGAAGGTTTGCGCGCATTCGAGACAAGGCGCAAGCCCATCGCATCCGGCTTTCAGGCCGCCGCTCTCCGCAGCATCTCCTGGTACGAAGGCCTGCCTTCACGAAAAATCGACGATCCGGTCAAATTCGCTCTCGAGTACTTCATGCGAACGGGCCGCATCCGATACCCCGACTTCAGGAGTGCTAACAAAGCGGTCATCGACATGTACGAGACGCAGCTCTGATGACAGGCACCACAGAAACCGGACACTGCGTGCCATCTGCTGAAAGGATCACCGTGACAAATCTCGACGATTCGGGCGTGGGCGTCGTGTTGTACCCGCAGGAAATCGAGGTCGATTACCTCCGGAAGGGGGTGTGGAAACCAGGCACGATCGCGGAACACTTGCATACCGTCGCCCTGGAGTGGCCCGAACGGCCAGCACTGGTCAGTGAGAGCGGAACTCTGACATTTGCCGAACTCGACGCGGTGACCGATCGCCGCGCAGCTGGACTTGTCGAGCTGGGTCTACCTGTAGGGGGGCGAGTGCTGCTCCAGCTCCACAATCGTCCGAGCACAGTCGTCGCGTGGTACGCACTCCTGAAAGCCGGGCTCGTGCCAGTCTGCACCTTGCCGATCCATCGACATCACGAGATCTCTGAGATCGGTCGACAGACTGCGGCGATCGCTCACCTGGTGCCGGCAGACAATCCCAAGTTCGACCTCGTCGAGCTCGCGTTGGCCGAGTCCGCCGGGAGTGATCGAGAACGCATGATCATTACCTGTGAGGGCGAGCGTGGAGCGGGCACAGTCAGCTTCGATGACCTCGGCAGCGAAGTCGACCCGGCGCTGGCCCGGCAGATGATCACCTCTATCCAAGAGGCGATGGGTCCACAGTCCGTGGCCGCCTATCAACTGTCGGGAGGAACCACAGGTATTCCCAAAGTGATTCCGTGTCTGCAGGCTAGCTACTGGACCTATGCCACCGACTTCGCCGCTGCACGAGAATGGACTTGCGAGACTCGGGTCTCGTATGCAGGACCCATTGTGCACAATGCTGGCATCGTGATCGGGTTACACGGCCCACACAGTGTGGGAGCCGCTCTCGTTCTCGGAAGCCCCACCCTGGACAGTCTTTTCTGGACGCTGACCGACGGTCGAGCGACGGACGCCTTTGTCGGCCCGTTCGCTTACGAAGCCGTTCATGATCGGCGAATGGGAGATGCCAAGCATCTCAAGCGTGCACTCTTCAGCGGTACCAAGGTGTCCGAGGACCACTTCCGCGCCCTGGAGGCTCGAGGAATCTGGGCGGGACAGGTCTTCGGGATGGGCGAAGGGCTCTGCGCGACAACGCCGTTGAACTATCCGCGATCCGCGCGACTTGCGGGCGTCGGGGTACCGATCAGCGAATTCGACGAGATTCGCATCTTCTATCCGGGGACCGAAGACGAAGTAGGCCCGGAGGAGGTGGGCGAGCTGTGTGCGCGAGGGCCGTACACCATCCGTGGATACCTTAACGCGCCCGATCACAATCGCGACGCGTTCACTGCGGACGGTTTCTACCGCAGTGGAGATCTCGTGTGCGAGAGGATTATCGATGGGGTTCGCTGCCTCACCATCGCAGGCCGGATCAAAGACATGATCAGCAGGGGCGGCGAAAAGATCAGCACCGCAGAAGTCGAGTTGCTGCTGATGTCCCATCCAGATATCGACGAAGCTGTTTTGGTGCCAGTGCCCGACGTCAGACTCGGCGAACGCGCATGCGCGTTTCTCACCGGCCCTGCAGGGGAAGTCAGCCTGGAGGAAGTTCGTAGGCATCTGGATTCGCTCGGAGTCGCCAAATACAAGTGGCCGGAACATCTCGTATGGCTCGACGCGCTGCCACGCGCGAGCGAAATCGGAAAGATTGATCGTCGGCTGCTCCGCCGGCAAGCCGCTGAGTCCGTCGTAACAGGCGCCACTTCGGCGGGAGAGTGACCAGTGCCCAATGGTATCGCTGAACGTGGTTATGCTGGCGAAATGAACAAGAACCTATCTCCGGATGACCAACAGAGCCCGAACACCAACACCTCCCGATCATCCGGTGCGCGTCGCGAAACTCTCGAGAGTGCCATCTTCGAGCAGGCGGCTCGGCTATTCGCCGAGCGTGGTTACGCTGGCACTACGCCTCAGGATATTGCCGACGCCGTCGGCCTGAGTAGGCAGAACCTCTACTACTACGTCAAGAGCAAAGAAGAGATCCTTGCAAAGCTCGTATCGGAGATGACGATACGGAGCGTCGAGAGCGTCGAGGAGATTGCGAACGAGAAGGGGACACCGCCCGACCGCGTGCGCAATTTCACGCGTTCCTGGGTCCTTGACCGCGCTGCCAACCGAACTCGATTCCGAATGCTCGACCGATCAGAATCGGTGCTTCCTCCTGAACTGGCGGAGCAATTCTTGCGTGGTCGTAGGGCTGCCTTGTCGGCTCTGGTGAGAGTGATCACGGAGGGTATTGATGGAGGGTGGTTTCGTGACATCGATCCCAGGGTTGCCGCACTGCAAATCATCGGTATGTGCAATTGGGTCGCATGGTGGTACGAACCCGGTCACGAACCCGAAATTGTCTCTATTGCAGAACAAATGGCCGACAGTGCCGTTGCGATGATATCGCGAGCCGACAGAGCGAGCGCAGATCCACGAGTAGTTGTCGATTCTATTGCGGGTGATCTTGAACGTTTACGGGCGTTACTACCACCGTCATGACAGGACGAATCCAGAGTTACAAATCCAAATTTACAACTACCACACTAGTGTCCTGAGTCGTTGTTCAGTTGATTAATTCGCGTGCAGTAGTTGGCGAGGTTGTCCAGGATTTCGTCTGCGGTTTTGGTCCACACGAAGGGTTTTGGGTCGTCGTTCCATGCGTCGATCCAG